>DASSTS010000024.1:0-186935 GCA_035707805.1 Castellaniella sp.
CGGCCGGCTTGGCCTCGCGCCGGGGGCGCTGCGGCGCGGGGCTGACGACTTTTTCCGGCGCGGCCGGCAGGCGCGGCGCCTGGGCGCCCGCGCGGGCGGCGGTCTCGCCGTCCCGCGGGGCGGCGCCGGCCTGCGCGGCGGTCTGGGCCGCAGCCGCGGCGGCCGCCTCGTCCTGGTCGCCCAGATTGAAGGTGGCGACGAGCTGGGCGAGCGTGTCGGCCTGGGACCGCAGACTGGTGGCTGCGGCGGCGGATTCCTCGACCAGGCTGGCGTTCTGGCGGGTGACGTCGTCCATCTGGGTGATGGCGGAATTGATTTCCTCGATGCCGGTGGTCTGCTCGCGGTTGGCGGCGCTGATCTCGCCCATGATGTCGGTGACGCGGTTGATGCTGTCGACGATCTCCTGCATGGTGTTGCCGGCGTGGGCGGCCTGCTCGTTGCCCTTGGCGGTGGCGGCCACGGAGGTGTCGATGAGGGCCTTGATTTCCTTGGCGGCGCCGGCGGATCGCTGGGCCAGGGCGCGGACCTCGGCGGCGACCACGGCAAAGCCGCGGCCCTGCTCGCCGGCGCGGGCTGCCTCGACGGCGGCGTTCAAGGCCAGGATATTGGTCTGGAAAGCGATCGAGTCGATGACCCCGACGATATCGGCGATCTTTTGCGAGCTGCCCGAAATGCCCTGCATGGTCTGCACGACCTCGTCGACCACCTGGCCGCCGCGCGAGGCCACCTGCGATGCGGTGCCCGCCAGCTGATTGGCCTGCCGGGCATGGTCGGCGTTCTGCTTGACGGTGCTGGCCAGCTCTTCCATGCTGGCCGCAGTCTGCTGCAGGGCCGCCGCCTGCTGGTCGGTACGGCTGCTGAGATCCTGGCTGCCGGCCGCGATGCGCTGCGCGCCGGCGGTCATCCGCACCATGCGGGCGCGCACCCCGAAGATCAGGGATTCCAGGCCGTCGCGCATGTCCTTGAGCCCGTGGAGAAGCTGCCCGATCTCGTCACGCGAGCGCGGCTGCACGACGAGGTCCAGATTGCCCCCGGCCATCTTCTGCAGATAGCGCCCCACCGCCTGCAGGGGCCGCAGCACCGTGCGGATCAGGGTACGGTAGGCCAGCAGCGCCAGCACGAGCGCCAGGACCGCCACTGCCAGGAAACCGTAGTTCGCCCAGCTGAACTGCTGCGCCAGCGCCTGCCGGGATTCGCGGCTGCTGTTCTGGATGTATTCGTCGAACTGGCCGAACGCGCGGTCCATGCCGCGCGCGGCGCTGCGCAGCCGGCCGCGCTTCAGGGCCTCGAAGCCCTTGGCGTCCTGGCGGGCGGCGAAATCCCGCAGCTTTTCGACCTGCGCCCAGTAATCCTTGAACGTGGTGTCCAGGATGTGCTGCAGGGACTCGCCCTGCGCGCCCGGCAGGGCGGCGGCATCCTGGAAGGCCTGGATGTGGTCTTTCGAGCGCTTGAGCAGCTGGTCCGCCTGCCCGAGTTCCCAGAGGCGCTGTTTCTCGTTGGCGATGCCCAGACCGCCTTCGACCTGCGTGGCCGCCTGCTGCGCGTAGATCAGCGCGTTCTTGACGTCGGAGTTGGCCTGCACCCCGACCGCGGACAGGTGGGCGATGGTCTGGCGGCTTTGCTGCTGGACGAACCAGGCGCTGCCGATCGCGACGAAGGTCAACAGGGACAGCAGGCCGACCACGAGGGTCAGCCGCGCCCGCAGCGACAGGCTGCGGGGGCGCCACTTCAGAAAACGGATTTTCATGTCACCTCTCTTCTGAGTATTGTCAGCATGCCATACGCACGCCGCTTTTCTTCCTAAGAAAATAGGGCCTTGTAGGCCCTATTCGCTGGAAACACGCCCGACCCGCTGTTCACGCGCCGGACAGGACCACTACCGTCATTTGCCGCCCAGATTGAAGAGGCTGAGCCCCTGGATGGTCTGGAACGCCAGGCCGGCGCCCTCCAGGGCGATCTTGCGCAGGCTGAGCTGCGTGCTGGCCTGGTAATAATCCAGGTCCTCGAGGCCGGAGAGCGCCTTCGTGAAGCCCAGGCCGCGCTGGCCGCCACTGTCGTCCAGGGCCTGCAATTCGTTCATGCGGGCGCCGATCGAGGCGCGCACGGTCAGGACGTTGTCGTAGCTGCTGGCCAGCTGCTGCATGCCGGTGTTCAGGACATTGCGCAGCGCCGCGGTGGACTGGGCATCGCCATCGGACGGCGAATTCAGGGCGGCCACCAGCGTGTCCAGGGTCTGGAAGATGTTGGCGTTCTGGGTCTTCAGGGGTTCGACGGTGAAAGTGTCGCCCGTGGCCGGGGTGCCGGAGATCTGCACCTTGGTGCCGTTGCCCAGGTCCATCTCGGTGGCGTCGGCCGCCAGGGGAGGATGGCTGACCGGCGCGCCGATGGTCGGCGGGTTCGTCGAATTGTCCGTCACCGTGACGTCGTAACCCGTGGCGGTGAAGGTGACCTCATACGAATAACGGGCGTCCGGATTGCCGGCCGGTGGGGCGCTGCGGTCCGAGATGTACGGCCCCGAGACGATGGCCGTGCCGGTGTTGCCGGTGTCCGCCGCGCTGGTATAGGCCAGCGTGCCCGGCTGCGCCCGCTGGAAGATGTCGGAGCCGATGTCGCTGCCCGCGATCTGGCGGGTGGCGTCGGCCTGGATGTTGCGCTGCAGGGTGTCGCCGTTGTAGGTGCCGTCCTGCGCAAACGCCGGCACGCTGCCCAGCGACCCCGAAAACACGTACTGGCCGTTGCCGTCGGTGGTGTTGGCAATGCCCAGGGCCGTATTGCGCGCGTTCTGCAGCACTCCGGCCAGGGTCTGACGGTCGGCGTCGGACATGGTGCCGTTGCCGGCCTCGACCAGTCGGGTGCGCACGTCCTGCAGCAGCAGGGTCAGGGAATTGAGCGCGTCTTCCTCGACGCCGAGGTTCTGGTTGGCCACGGCGCGGTTGGAGGCGTAGCGGGAATTCTGCGCCTGCGACTGCGACAGGTTGATCGCCTGCGCGGCGGCCAGCGGGTCGTCGGCCGGCGTGACCATGCGCTGGCCCGATCCGATCTGCTGGTACAGGTGCATCAGATCGGACTGCTGGGCGTTGATGGTGTTCAGGCCGGTCTGGAATACGAGGCTGGAGCTGATACGCATGATGGATTCCTGGTGAGGCGCGCGCCGGTCAGTTGCGCAGGCTGAGCAAGGTGTCGAACAGGGTCGAGGCCGTGTCGATCAGCCGCGCGGCGGCGCGATATTGTTCCTGGTACTGCTGCAGGTTGATGTATTCCTCGTCCATATTGACGCCGGATACCGCCTGCTGCGCGGCGTAGTTCTGCTGGATCAGGGAGTTCTGGGCCTTTTGCGCCGTGGTGTTGGACTGGGTCTTGACGGCGACGTTGTTGACCAGCTGGGAATAGGCCTCGTTCAAGCCCATGGTGCCCTGCCCGGGCGCGCCGCCCGGCAGGCCGCCCAGGATCTTCTTGGAGCGCAGCTGCGCCAGGGCCAGGGCATTGTCGCCGTTGGCGGAACCCGCCGGCACGTCCGGGGTCAGCGGGTCGTTGTCGTCGTCATACGCACCCGCCGCCGCGATCTTGGCCGGATCGGTGATGGCCACGTCCATGCCGGCGGCCGCGCTGCGGGTCGGCTGGATCAGCCAGGAATCGCCCGCCGCGGCATCGCCTGCGGTATCGATGTCCGTAATGTCGAACGTCACGCCGTCATAGGTTTCGTTGCCGCCGACCGTGACCGGCCCCATGACCGTGCCGTCGGGCACGCGCGTCACGGTGTAGCTGGTGCCGTCGTAATCCAGGCGATAGTCCTGGTTGGTGAGCTTGGACACGTCGGTGATGGACGCGGCCGGATCGGCCGTGGCCGCATTGTCGGCGTTCTTGATGATCTTGGGGCTGGAGACCGTGAAGAAATCCCCGCCCTGCGCGCCCGAGGGATCGTAACCCTGGATGTGCTGCGCATTGACGGCCATGGAGATGCCCAGCGCCAGGCGGCCCAGGTCGTTCTGCGTGGTGTCCAGCACGTCGGACCGGAAGGTCAGCAGACCGCCGAGCTTGCCGCCGGTGATCAGGCTGTCCTTCATCTCGACCGGCTTGGGCTGGCCGCTCGCGTCGGTCACGGTGTAATTCACCGCCAGGCGACCGGGGTCGGCCGCCGAGGGGTTGGCCTGCAGGTAATAGACCGAGTCGCCGCCCAGCACGGTCTGGCCGTTGCCGATGGTGATGCTGAAGCGGTCGTCCTGCTCGTAGACCTTGATGTCCACCAGCTGGCCCAGTTCGCTGGCCAGCTGGTCGCGCTGGTCCAGCAGGTCGTTGGGCGGCTGGCCGGGATTGGTGGCCTTGGCCGTGGTGATCTGGCGGTTCAGGTCCTGGATGCGGTCCAGGTAGCTGTTGACCTGCGTGACCGTGGTGTCGATCTGGGTATTGACGTTCTGGCGCTGTTCGTCGAGGAAGGCGTTGGCGTCGCGGATCTGCGAGGCCAGGCTGTTGGCGCGGCCCAGCAGTTCCTGGCGGCCGGCCACGTCGGCCGGCGCGGAGGCGACCGCGTCCAGGCCATCGAAGAATTTCTGGATGTTGGGCGAGATGCCCACGGTGCGGTCGGCCACCAGATTGTTGACCTGGCTGATCTGGTCGCCGTAGGTCTTCAGGGCCGCGCCGCGCGTCTGCGAAGAGGTCAGCTGGTGGTACAGGAAATTGTCGTACGAACGCTGTACGCTGACGGCCTGCACGCCGCGGCCGATCCAGCCGGCCGAGGTCGGGGTGGCGCCGGCGGTCTGGGCCAGCACCGTCTGGCGGTTGTAGCCTTCCGTGGCGGCATTGTTGATGTTGTGCCCCGCCGTCTGAAGACGGTTTTGAGCGACCAGCAGGCCGGCCTTGCCCAGATTCGCCAGATTCATATGCTGCAATCCTGTCGGTTGGGCGGACGCCCTGGGGGCGTCCGCGAGAATTCGTCTTTCCTGGTAACGGCAGCGGCGGCGGAAAATTTAACCGCGATCACCGGGCGTTGAAATACCCCATGATGCTGATCAGCTTGTCGGCATAGGAAGGATCGGTGGCATAGCCCGCCGCCTGCACCTTGCGCGCGGCGTCCTCGGCGTTGCGGGCGCTCATGACCTCGCTGTAGCGTTCGCTGTTGCTGATCAGATTGGCATAGTCCGTGAAGGAATCCGCGTAGGAATCGTAGGCGCGGAAGGGCTGCGTCATCTTGCGGGGCGCGCCGTCCACGTATTCGGTCGTCATGACGTGCACCACATCGCCGCGCCAGCCGCCGCCAGCCTTGATGCCGAAGAGATTGTGGCTGCTCGTGCCGTCCGGGCGCAGGATCTCGCGCTGGCCCCAGCCGGATTCCAGGGCCGCCTGGCTGAGGATCAGCTTGGCCGGTACGCCGCTGCGCTGCGCCGCCACGTCGGCGGCTGCCGCCATCTGGTCGACGAAGGTGCGGATGTGGTCGGGCGCACCCTGGATGGCGCTGCTGACCTTCTGGCCGAGGTTCTTGCGGCTCAGCAGGTCGAGCAGCGAGGAAATCGAGTCGGCCACCTGGCGGCGCCCGTCGCCGATGCTGGACTGCAGGCCCGGCAGACGCGAACGGGCGGCCTCCGGCGGGCTGGCCAGGGGATCCAGCGGCTGGCTCAGGACGCCGCCGCGCATCTGGGCCATCAGGGCGTCGGCCAGGCCGATCCCCGGATCGGCCATGGCCAGCGAGGCCTGTTCGTCGCTGAGGCTCTGCGCCATGCGCGTGGCCTGGGAATCGAAGAGCGACGGCATCTGGCTGGACGTCTGCCGCGCCTGCTTGAGCAGCATCTGGATGAACATGGCCTCGAACTGCCGGGCCACCTCGCGCTGCTGGTCCTCCGAGGCCGGATTCGTCTGGACGCCGCGCTTGAGCGTGTTCAGGCCGCCGAAATCCAGGACGGACGGCGTCGACTGAGCACTGGGCAAGGGCGTGTTGGCAACGAATCCCATGAGGCCTCCTAGATCACGTCGAGGTCCGCGCGCAGGGCGCCGGCGCTCTTGAGGTTCTGCAGGATGGACAGCAGGTCCTGCGGCGTGGCGCCCAGGGCGTTCAGCGCCCGCACGACGTCGGCCAGATTGGCGCTGGTATTGACGCGTTTCAGCGAGCCGTTGTCCGTGCGCATCTCGATCTGGGTGTTGTTGGTCACCACCGTCTGCCCGCCGCCGAAGGGCGTGGTGGGCTGGCTGACCTGCTGCTGCGGGCTGATGGTGACCGACAGGTTGCCGTAGGCGATCGCGGCCTCGTCGATCATCACGGTGCGGTTCATCACCACCGAGCCCGTGCGGGCGTTGATCACGACCCGGGCGCGCGCCGGCGGCAGCGACACCTGCAGGTTCTCGACCTGGGACAGGAAGGCGAGCTGCCCCTTGGGATCCATGGGGGCCCGCAGCTCGATGGTGCGGCCGTTCAGGGCGGTGGCGGTCTGCCCGCCAAAGCGCCGGTTGAGCGCCGCCACGACGTTCTGCGCCACGGCGAAGTCGCTGGTATTGAGTTCCAGCCGCACCACGCCGTTTTGCGCGTAGGTGGTGGGCACGCCGCGCTCGACGATGGCGCCGTCGGGGATGATGCCGCCGTTCAATTGATTGACCTGGACGCTGGCCCCGCCCTGCGAGGCGCCCGCGCCGCCCACCAGCAGGTTGCCCTGCGCCAGGGCGTAGACCTGTCCGTTGGCGCCCTTCAGCGGGGTCATCAGCAGAGTGCCGCCGCGCAGGCTCTTGGCATTGCCCATGGACGAGACGACCACGTCCAGGCTCTGGCCGGGCTGCGCGAAGGCCGGCAGGCGCGTCGTCACCATCACGGCGGCGACGTTCTTGACCTGCATATTGGTCCCCTGGGGCACGGTGACGCCCAGCTGCGACAGCATGTTGGTCAGGCTCTGCTGGGTGAACGGGGTCTGGCGCACCTGGTCGCCGCTGCCGTCCAGGCCCACGACCAGGCCATAGCCGATCAGCTGGTTCTCGCGCACGCCGGTAAAGGACGCCAAGTCCTTGATCCGCTCGGCCTGGGCGGCCGCCCAGGGACCCAGGCCGGCCACGCAGGCCACCATCAGGGCGGCCAGCCAGCGCCCGGCGCGCGGGCGGGCGGCTGCCGCCGGCCCGCGCGCCGGGCGGGTCCGCGCATGGGGCGTCTGGCGGTGGATGGAAATAAGCACGGAAATCCCTTGGATCATGACATCAGAACGGGGCGATGTTCAGGAAGAAACGCTGCAGCCAGCCCATGGTCTGGACCTCGTCCATCACGCCCTTGCTGCGGTATTCGATGCGGGCATCGGCCACCTGGGTCGAGGACACCGTGTTGCTGCCGGTGATCGAGCGCGGATCCACCACGCCCGAAAAGCGCACGTATTCGCTGCCGCGGTTGATGGCGATCTGCTTTTCGCCGGCGATCTGCAGGTTGCCGTTGGGCAGCACGCCGATGACGGTGGTGGTCAGCGTGCCCGTGAAGACGTTGGTGGCGCTGCTGGAGCCCTTGCCGTCGGACTTGTTGCCGCTGCCGGTCTCGAAATTCTGCTTGGCGCCCAGGTCCGTGGGCAGGATAGCGGGGGCCAGGCCGATGTTCATGCTGGCGCTGCCGCTGCGGTCGGTGCTGGTGCCCACGCTCTTGGCGGCGTTGGTCTTTTCCTGGATCACGATGGTGACGATGTCGCCGACGTTGCGCGGCCGGCGGTCCTCGAACAGCGGATAGTTGCCATACGCGGTGGGCTGGTAGATGGAGCCGTTGGCCTCGGCGGCCGGCGGCACGGCCGGCGGCGGGGGCGCCGTCAGCGGCCCGGTGACGACGGGCTCGGGCGGCACCAGGGCGCACCCGGACAGCACGAGGGCCAGGACGGCCCCCAAAGATCCCGCAAGACGACGCAAACCCTTCATGGACATCCTGGTTACAGCTGGGTCAGACGGGCCAGCATCTGATCGGAGGTCTGCACCGCCTTGCTGTTCATTTCGTAGGCGCGCTGGGTCGTGATCATGTTGACCAGTTCCTCGGCGACGTTGACGTTGGAGGTTTCCACGTATTTTTGCAGCAGGACGCCCGCGCCGTCCAGCCCTGGCTGCAGCAGGTTGGCCGGGCCCGACGCGTCGGTTTCCGCGTACAGGTTCTCGCCCAGGCTCTGCAGGCCCGTGGGATTGATGAAGGTCGCCAGCTGCAGTTGGCCGACTTCCACGTTGGTGCCGGTGGCGCCCGGCTGCGTCACCGAGACTGTGCCGTCGCGGGCGATGGTGATGGTGAGCGCATTGTCGGGGATGTTGATGCCCGGCTGGATCGTGTAGCCGCCCGCCGTCACCAGCATGCCGTTCTGGTCGCGCTGGATGCTGCCGTCGCGGGTGTAGGCGAAGGAGCCGTCGGGCATCTCGACCTGCAGGAAGCCCTGCCCCTGGATGGCCACGTCCAGATCGTTGCCGGTCTGCTTCAGGTCACCCTGGGTGTGGATGCGCTCGGTCGCCACGGTGCGCGCGCCCGTGCCCAGCTGCAGGCCGGAGGGCAGCTGGTTGGCCGCGCCGACGCTGGCGCCGGGCTGGCGGATCGTCTGGTACATCAGGTCCTCGAACACCGCCCGGCCGCGCTTGAAGCCCGTGGTGTTGACGTTGGCCAGGTTGTTGGAAATCACGTCCATGCTGGTCTGCTGGGTTTCCAGACCGGTCTTGGCGATCCACAGGGAACGTATCATGTCGGGGGGTCCTGTTCAGGCAGGCGGGCTCAGCCCGCCGCGGAGAGTATCGAGTTGCCGCGTTCTTCGTTGGTGCTGGCGTTCTTGATCACCTGCATCTGCAATTCGAACTGGCGGGAATTGGAAATCATGGCCACCATGGCGGCCGCCGGATTGACGTTGCTCTTTTCGATGAAGCCGGGGGCGATCTTCACGGTCTCGTCCGGCTGGACGGGCTGGCCGCCGGCCACGCGAAACAGGCCGTCGTCGCCGCGCACGAGCTGGTCGCGGGGCGGATTGACCAGTTTCAACTGGGCCAGCAACTGGATGTCGCGCGGATTGTCGCCCGCGCCCAGAGCGCTGATCTGGCCGTCGGTGGCAAAGGTGACGCTGCCCCGTTCCGGGATCTCGATGGGGCCGCCGTCGTTGGACAGCACCGGCAGGCCGCTTTGCGTGACCAGCTGGTTGTCCTGGTTGACGGCGAATTCGCCGGCGCGGGTGTAGGCCTCGCCCTCGGGCGTGCGCACGACGAACCAGCCATCGCCCGCGATGGCCGCATCCAGGGCATGGCCGGTCTCGACCATGGCGCCCTGGCCGAACTGGCTGCCCGGGGTGGACGCCACGGTGCTGACGCGGGTGGGCAGCTCGCCCGCCTGCGGCACCACCGGCACGGACCGGTAGATGGCCAGCTGTTCGCGGAACCCGGTCGTGGAGATGTTGGCCATGTTGTTGGCAATGGCCGACTGCTGTTCCAGGACGCGGGCGGCGCCGTTGGACGCCGTGTAGAGGATGCGATCCATGCCGTGCTAACCGTTCAACGCATGGTGATCAGGGTCTGCAGGATCTGATCCTGCGTCTTGATGGTCTGGGCATTGGCCTGGTAGGTGCGCTGGGCGATGATCATGTTGACCAGCTCCTGGCTCATGTCCACGTTGGATTCCTCGACCGACTGACCCTTGATGGTGGCCAGGCCGTTGCTGCCGGGGGTGCCGACGATCGGCTGGCCGGAATTGGCGGTCTCGGCCCAGGCGTTGCCGCCCACCGGCTGCAGGCCCTGCAGGTTGGCGAAGTCGGCCAGGGCAATCGTGCCCATCGTCTGCTTGGCGCCGTTGGTGTAGTTGGCGATCAGTTCGCCGTTGGCACCGATGGACATGCTGGCGTATTCGCCGGTGGCGTAGCCGTTCTGGACGAAATCCTGCGAGTAGCTGCCGCCAAACTGCGTGGAGCCGTCGTAGGCGACCTGGATCGACACCGGGTCGGCCGGCGAGGTCGTGCCGCCGGGGGTGAAGTTGATCGCGGCCGGAGAGCCGGAGGCCAGACGGCCCGCGCTGTCGAAGGTCAGAGTCGCGGTATTGGCAGGGTCATAATTGCCGTCGACGACGTAGTTGACCTCCCAGACGCTGTTGGTGCCCACCGGCTCGCGCTTGGTGTAGTACTGCTCAACGCGGTGCGCATTCCCCAGGGAGTCGTAGACCGTCAGAGGCACCATGTTCGAGTAGGAGTCCGAATTGGTAGGATCGAAGGCAACTGCAGCCACCGCAGGAGCGTAGGCGACATTGCCGCCCGTCGAGGGTATCGTGACATCCGGAACGCCAGCAGCAATATTCACTGCCGTCGCCGGGGTCCCAGTGGTATATGCGCCGTCTGCGGGCGTGTCCACCGTGGTACCGGCAAGATCGCTATACCACTGGTTGGTGGCAGGCCGATAATAATAAGTTGCTGTCGTGCTGGTGGCGGTATCCGTCAATAGAACCTTGGCCAGAACCTCGGCGGTGGGGGGCACCACGTCCGCATTCGCATCCAGATTCACCTTGTTGGTGATGGTGCTGGTCGCCTGCGGCGCGATGTTGCCGATCGGGACGGTCATGCCGATCAGGTTGGTGCCGCCCGGCGCGTAGCCCATGAGCTGCTGGCCCTGGGCGTTGACGATCTTGTGGTCCTTGTCGGCCAGGAACTGGCCGTTGCGGGTGTAGAGCGTGGCGCCGTTGGGCTGGGTCACGACGAACAGGCCCTTGGCCCCGTCGATGGCCATGTCGAACTGGTTGCCCGAGGTGGACACGATGCCCGTGGTGAAGCGCTGGTTGATCGAGGCGACCTGCACGCCCAGGCCGACCCGCGAGCTGGCGTAGACGTCGGCGAAGGTGGCCGTCCCGGACTTGAAACCCACGGTGCCCGAGTTGGCGATATTGTTGCCGATGACATCCAGGTTTTGCGAGGCGGCGTTCAGACCGCTGAGACCTTGACCGAAACCCATGATTGACCTCTATTGGTGCGTGCTGCGTTGATGCGTTGATTCGGATCGCGGCGGCCCTGCGGCCGCTGCGTGGCATTACATGACCTGCCGGATGTCCAGCAGGGAAATCTTGTCGCCGAGGGCCAGATTGAGCTTGAGGCCTTCGGTGGTGTAGGCGACGCTGTTGATGTGGCCGGAGGTGAGCGCCGCGACGGACACCGGCTGGCCCTTGTCGTCCGATGCGGCCACCTGCACGGTGTAGGCGCCGTCGGGCACCGGCGCGCCGGCATCGTCCAGGCCGTCCCAGCTGAGCGGGTAGACGCCGGCGTCCTGGGCGTCGAGCTCGATCTTGCGCACGACCTTGCCGGCGGCGTCCGTGATGGAGATCGTGGTCTTGGCCGCGCCCGACATTAGGTCGATGCCGAAGGGCGTGGCCGTCTTGGCCCCGGAGACCGGATCGCTGCCCAGGGAGACCTTTTCGCCCGGATAGAGGATGTCCTTGCCGATCAGGCCGGCGGCCTGCAGCGACTGCGACATGTCCATCTGACCCGACAGGGCCAGAAGGGTGCTGTTCAATTGCTGGATGCCGTTGACTGTGGACAGCTGTGCGATCTGCGAGGTGACCTCGGCGTTGTCCATGGGGTTCAGCGGATCCTGGTTCTGCAACTGGGTCACCAGCAGAGTCAGGAAACGGTCCTGGGTGTCGCCCATCATGCTGTTGGCCTGCGCATTGGCCATCGCGGAGGCGGCGTTCGAGCCATAGACGTCGTTGACGGTGCTCATGATCGGATTCCTTATTGACCGATGGTCAGGGTCTTGGCCATCAAGGACTTGGCCGTGTTGATGACCTCGACGTTGGCCTGGTACGAGCGCGAGGCGGAAATCATGTTGACCGTCTCGGCCACCACGTCGACGTTGGGCAGGGTGACGTAACCGCGGGCGTCGGCCAGCGGGTTGCCCGGATCGTACTGGATGCGGGGCGCCGCGTTGCTTTCCAGCACCGAGGCCACGCGCACGCCGCCGACCGCCTCGGATTGCGCCGACGGCGTCATCTGGAAGACCACCTGGCGCGCCTTGTAGGGCTGGCCATCGGGGCCGACCGCGCTGTCGGCGTTGGCGATGTTGCTGGCCGAGACGTTCATGCGCTCGGACTGGGCCGCCAGGGCGGAGCCGGCGATCTGGAAGATGCTGAAGGTGGACATAGGTGATCCCGTAGGCCCCCGGTTACTGCTGCATGGACGCCAGCAACTGCTTGATCTGGGTGTTGAGCACCTGCAGATCGGTCTGGTATTTGGCGGTATTGTCTGCGAACTGCACCCGTTCGACGTTCATGTCGACCGTATTGCCGTCCAGGCTGGGCTGCAGGGGCACCCGGTAGAGTTCCTGCGCCGGACGCGTGGAACGCGCCTGGGCGGGAATGTGCCGGGGCGAGGTCAGGGTCAGCGCGGTGTCCGGCAGACGCGGCAGGCCGCCCTCGCCCATGGCCTCGCGCAGCGTGGCGTTGAAATCGATGTCCCGCGCCTTGTAGTTGGGCGTGTCGGAGTTGGCGATATTGGTCGCCAGAAGCTCTTGCCGCTGCTGACGCAGGGCCAGGGCTTTCTGATAGAACTCGAAGTCCTTGCCGATTCGGTCGATCATGGCATGCAGTGCAATCGGGTGAATGAAGCGCGCATCCACCGGGCACCAAATGATCCTTGACCATTCGCGGCTTTAGCGCACAGTGGCATAGTAAGACCCGCGCCACCGGCACAAAGGGGCAAACAAACCAGGGATTGAAGGGCTATTCGGACAATGCGGCGGGGCCGTCCGGACCGGGGCCGTCTTTGTACAATGCCAGAATGATTCTGATCCGGATGCCGAGCCTCCCGTCACCCTCCGCCGGCCGCCGCGCCCTGGCGGCCGGCCTGGCCGCGCTGGGCTGCGCCGCCCTGCCCGGCCTCGCGCCGGCGCAGGCCGCCGCCCCCGCCCTGCAGGATCCGGCGGCCGTCGCCGCGCAGGTCGAGGCCCTGCTGCGCGACCGCGCCGCCTCCTACCCGGGGACCCCGACCATCACCGTCGAGCCTCCGCGCATCACCAACCAAGCCGCCTGCAGCCAGCTGGATGCCGCGCTGGCGGGATCGGGCGGCCTGCAGTCGCGCACCTCGGTCCGGGTGCGCTGCCTCGCGCCGCAGCCCTGGACCCTGTACGTGCAGGCCGGCGTGCGCATCATCGGCCCCTATTTCGTGGCCAGCCACGTCCTGAACAAGGGCGAGGTCATCGGGGCCGACGACCTGGAAACCCGCGAGGGGGACCTGCTGCGGATGCGCCGCGCCATCAGCGACCCGGCCCGCGCCGTGGGATGGATCGTCACCCGGCGCATCCGCGCCGGCGGCCCCCTCGAGGACAGCGCCCTGCGCGATCCGAATTCCATCGAACGCGGCCAGCAGGTGCGCACGGTGGCGCGAGGCCGGGGCTTCGTCGCCTCGGGCGAGGGCCAGGCCCTGGAATCGGGCGGGCCGGGCGCCCGGATCCAGGTGCGCACGCCCAATGGACAGATCATCACCGGCACGGTGCTGGACGCCCATACGGTCCAGGTTATGATGTAACCCTAAAGATCCGCCACGCGCTGCCGTAACCTGGGGTGCACCAATTGATCCCTGTCCTTACACCCGGAGACGAGCCTTGAAAGTCAATTCCACATCGTCCAACCCCTTGCTGAACGGGGTCGCCGGGAATTCGCGCAGCGACAGCACCAGTCACGCCTCGACCGGCCCGGCCGGCAGCAGCCGCTCCGAAGTCGATCTCAGCCCCGCCGCGCGCCAGCTGGCCGCCCTGAACGACAGCGGCGCTGACGTCCAGACCGCCCGGGTCCAGCAGATCCGCGATGCGCTGGCGTCCGGCGAACTGAAGATCGATCCGGCCCGCATCGCCGACGGCCTGCTGGCCAGCGTGCGCGAACTGCTGAAATAATTCACCGGCCTTCGTCCGCGCCGTCCGATTCCGTTCCGGACATTTCCGAGACATCCAGCGCCACGATGTTCTCGATGCCCTGCCGCGCCATCTTGGCATAGGGACAGAACCTTTCCGTATTGCGCACCAGTTCCTCGGCGACCGCCCGGTCGACGCCGGGCAGGCGCACCCGCGTGTGAGCCTTCAAGAGGAACAGGCCGTCCACGGGGTCGCGGCAGAACTCGACCGTCACGGTCACGGTACTTCCCGAGACCTGGAAACCGGCCTGGGCGGCGAGCAAGCTGAGGGCGCCGTGAAAGCAGGCCGCATAGCCGGCGGCGAACAGCTGTTCGGGGTTTGTGCCGCCGCCGGGGCCGCCCAGCTCGCCGGGCAGCCGCAGCGCAAGATCCAGATTGCCGTCGTCCGAGCGCGCGATGCCGGAGGCGCGGCCGTGCCCGGCGCCGCCTCCGGTCACGGTCACGGTCGCCGCATACAGGGTCTGGACATCCCGGCCGCGATACTTGTCGAGCAGCGTCAGGGGCGGCGGCTCCAGAGGCGGCATGGCGCGGGACACCGGAACGCGTCAGTTCACCGCGGCGGCGGCCGCCGCGGCCATCCAGGCTTCGAAGCCGATGCCGCCCAGCCACGCCCCCGCATCGGGCACGAGAGTCCGGTCCGTGATGGCCGCGCCGAAGTACAAGGCGTCCTCATCGGCCACCACCCGGCGCGGATCTTGCCGGGCTTCCAGGTAGCGCCGCACGAGATCGGACATGCGCACCCTCTCCGGCCCCGCGATCTCGACCACGCCGTTGCGGGGCTCGCCCAGGGCCTGGCACGCCACGGCATCGGCGACGTCGTCGGAGGCGATCGGCTGAAAGAGCGCGGGCGAGAGGCGGATCGTGTCGCCGTCGCCGCCGGATTGGGCGATGCCACCCAGGAATTCGAAGAACTGCGTCGAATGGACGATGGTGTAGGGGATGCCGGATTCACGGATCAGCTTTTCCTGCGCGATCTTGCCGCGGAAATAGCCGCTCTGCGCCAGGCGGTCCGTGCCGACCACGGACAGGGCCACATGGTGGCCGACGCCCGCGGCGCGCTCGGCGGCGGCGAGATTGCGACCCGACGCCTGGAAGAAGGCGAGGACGTCCTCGTCCTGGAATGAGGGCGAGTTGGCCAGGTCCACCACCACGCGGGCCCCCGCCAGCGCCTGGGCCAGCCCCTCTCCCGTCACGGCATTGACACCGGTTGCGGGCGACGCCGCCACGACCTCGTGCCCTTTTGCGGCCAGCCGGGCGACGACCTTGCTGCCGATCAGGCCTGTGCCGCCGATCACGACGATTTTCATGAAATTCTCCTGGTTGTCAGTACACAGTCCGGATTCTGGGACAAGCGGCGCGGGCCCGGAAGCCATGCGGGCGTCTCCACGGCGTTGCCCGGAACGCACCAATCAGGCGTCGGTCCTGCGCGCCAGGACGCCGGTGAGGCAATCCAGGTCCAGCGCGCGGATTTCCTGGGTGGCATAGTCGGCGAACACCCGGATCCGGGCGGGCAGGTGCTTGCGGCTGAGATAGCAGAGATAGTGGCCGCCCTCGTCGGGCGCGTGTTGCGCCAGGCAGGCGCTCAGCCGGCCTTCCCGCAGGGGGCCGCAGGCCAGGTAGCCCGGCAATTGCGCCAGGCCGCGCCCCTCCAGCACCGCCTGGGCGATCAGGTCCGGGTCATTGAAGACGTGCCGGGCGGCCACGCGGTGCGCGCGGGCGACGCCGTCCACCTTGAACTCCCAGTCACTCAGCCGGCCCGAGGCCGCGCGAAACGCAATGCATTCGTGGCCGTCCAGCTCGCCCAGCGTCCGCGGCGTCCCGTGGGTCGCGAGATAGGCCGGCGACGCGCACAAGATGCGCTGCATGGGGATCAGCTGCCTGGCGACGATGTCGCTGTCCTCCAGCCTGCCGTCGCGAAAGGCGATGTCGATGCGATCGCCCGCGAGGTCGGCTGGCGCCTGGCTCAGCAGCAGTTCCGTCGTGATTTCCGGATAATCAGCATGGAAACGCCGCAGCAGCGGCGCGATCACGTTGCGCCCGAACCCCGGAGCGGCCTGGATGCGCAGATGTCCCCGGGGCGGCCCGTCGCGCAGTTCCCGCATCTCGTCCAGGGCGCGGACGATGCGCTCCACCCCGGGACGGCAATTCTCGTAGAACAGTTCGCCTTCGCGGGTCAGAGAGGTGCTGCGTGTCGTGCGGTGGAACAGGCGCGCATCGAGCTGGGCCTCCAGTTTCTGCACGCTGCGGCTGACCGCCGAGCGGCCGATGCCCAGACGGTCTCCCGCCCGGGAGAAACTGCCGGCATCGGCCACCGCCAGGAAGGCGAGGACGCCGGCATAGCTGGTGGCAAAGCTGTTCGCCCAGGAATCGGCCGCACGCGGCCGCGCGTCCGGCGCGGAGGAATGAAAGATCGCGTTCATACCCCCAAGACGAGGCGGGCGCGGGTTCTGTGACAGCCCGGGGCGAAAAATATTTGCGCGCGCCCGCGAGCACCGGCGGGCGCCGGCGCTCGCCTCGGCCGATCAGGGCTCGGGAACGAGGATGGGCGCTCCCTTGTCCTTGAGCAGCAGGACCAGGAATTTCGCCGGTTCCGTCTGGCTGGCATTGCGCCCGACCGTGTGGACGTCGTCGGGGCCTTCGTGGAAGCCTTGCCCGGGCTTCAGGGTGACCGCCTTGCCGCCGGCGACCTGCATCACGATCGAGCCTTCCAGCACGTAGATGAAGCCGTGGGCATGGTGCCGGTGGACAGGGTCCGCCGCGCCCGGCGGATACTCGACGGTGATCATCAGCGCCTCCTTGCCCGGATAGTCGGGCAGAGGCACGGACATCACGGGGGTCACGATCGCCTGCGGCGGGGCCGCGGGGGCCGCGACCGCCGGCGCGGCAGAGGCGGCCAGCAGCATCGCGGCAAGGGATTTCAGGATGGACATGGTGGACTCCTGTCAAGGATCGGTGCCGGCCGTCCGCCGGATGCGGACGGCCCGTTCTCCTCAGACGAGATTCGCCTTGTCGAGACCGAACGCCTTGTCCGCCGATCCCGGCACGGACCGGAATGCGACGCCGGCACGGTTCCAGCCATTGATGGCCATGATCTCGAAGGTCAGGTCGGAGAGTTCCTTTTCGCTGAGCTGGGCGCGGACCCGCTCATAGACTTCGTCGGACACGCCGTGCGCCGGCAGGCGGGTCAGGACCTCGGCCCATTCCAGGGCGGCGCGTTCGCGCGCGTCGAACAGCGGCGATTCGCGCCAGATGATCACGTGATGGAGCCGCAATTCCCGTTCACCGTGGATGCGTGCCTCCTTCACGTGCATGTCCACGCAGAACCCGCAGCCGTTCATCTGCGAGGCGCGCAAGACCACCAGGTCGCGCAGGCTGTGTTCGACGGTGCTGCCCGACACCAGGGCATTGCTGAATTCCATGAACTTCTTGAACAGTTCCGGCGACTGCTGCATGTAATTGAGACGTTGGGTCATGGGGGTTTCTCCTGTTGAAAATCGGTACAGGAAAATTCTAGGCAGTCGCGGCGGGGCGCGGTAGATCCGCGGGTGGACCCACGGTGTTGCATGGCGCGCACCAAACGGATTCCGCGAGCCGGATTCCGCGAGGCTCTCCAGCCGGTGTAAGCTCCCTTATCATTCCGGAGAACCGTCATGGCCGACGACACCCAGATCTTCCTGCGTCACCAGCCGCGCCTGAAACATCTCGCCTACCGGATGCTGGGGTCCTGGGCCGAGGCCGAAGAAGTCGCCCAGGATGCCTGGCTGCGCTGGCACGGCTCGGACCGCGACGGCATCGACAACACCGAGGCCTGGCTGGTCTCGACGGCCACGCGCCTGTCCATCGACCGGCTGCGGGCCGCGCGGACACGCCGCGCCCACTACGAGGGGATCTGGCTGCCCGAGCCATTCCTGTCCGACGACATCCGGACGCCGGAGCAGATCGTCGACCGGTCCGAGGACGTATCCCTCGCCTTTCTCAGCGTGCTGGAGCGCCTGTCCCCCGAGGCGCGGGCCGCCTACATCCTGCGCGACCTGCTGGACGAGGACTACTCCGACATCGCAGCCGTGCTGGGAAAGACCGAGGCTGCCTGCCGCCAACTGGTCACCCGGGCCCGCAAGCGCGTGCGCGAGGACCACCGGCACAGCCCGGTCGACCCGGCAACCCAGGCGCGGCTGCTGCAGGAATTCTCGCGGGCGGCGTCCACGGGCGATTTCTCGGCCCTGAAGGCGGCGCTGGCCGCGGATGCGCAGCTGATCGGCGACGGCGGCGGCAAGGTGCCCAGTTTCGGCAAGCCCCTGGAAGGCGGCACGCGGATCGCCCAGCTTTACCTGGCCACGTCGCTGCGCTATCCGGGCCGGGTGCAGTACCGCCTCGCGCGGCTGAACGGCGAATGGGGCCTGCTGAGATTCGTGGATGGCGCGCTGGAGTCGGCGCAGCAGCTGCAGATCGACGGTACGCAGATCGTCCGGATCTACGCGCAGCGCAATCCCGACAAGCTCGCCCACCTGGCACGGACCCTGGAGTCCGACCCCGGCTTGATATAATCCGGCACACCGATCTTCCGGCCCGACAGGATTCCCCCATGAGCCACATCGACGCGCTGCTGCAATGCGTGGACGAACAATCCGCCCTGCTGAACGACTTCATCCAGACCCTGGAGGCCGAAGGCGCGCTGCTGCTGGAGACGCCCTCCGATGAGGCGCTGGCGGCGCTGACCACGCGCAAGAACGACTACGCCCGCCGACTGGCCGAGCTGGACCAGGCGCGCGCCGCCGCCCTCGCGGGGCTCGGGCATGCCGACGACCGCGCGGGCATCGAGGCCGCCTGCGCCGACCGGCCGGACCTGCATGCCGCGTTCGACACCCTGTTCGAGCGCGTGGAACAGGCCAGCGCCCTGAACCAGACCAATGGCCAGATCCTGAAGACCTTCATGGATCACAACCAGCAGGCGCTGGACACGCTGCGCGGCCTGATGGGCCAGGACCTGTACGACGCGCGCGGACGCCTGTCCAAGAAATAAGCGCGGCCGCCGCATCGCGCGGCGCCGCGGCACGCACAGCCGGGCGGCCCGTCAGGCTGCCAGCAATTCCTTCAGCGTATAGAGCTTCAGCAGACCGGCGGGCGATTGCCGGGCCGACAAATGGTCGCCGCCCAGCATGCGGGCTGCGACCTGAGCCGCGGGCGCGAGCGCCGAGTCCTGGACCAGGTGCCAGGCCGCCAGGCCCAGCTGCGCCGCCAGCACGGCCCGGTCCACCAGGGGCTCGCGGCTGCGGGCGTCCGCCAGCCACGGGGTCGCTAGGCGCCAGGCGGCGTGGCATTCCTGGCGCAGCACCAGCGCCGCCGCCAGCCGGGACAGTTCGGGCTGCTGGGCGGCGCCCAGCAGGGCATGCCAGACCCGCACGACCTTGCCGTCCCGGGCGCCCACCGCGCGCAGGCAGAACAGGCGCACCGGCAGGGGCGGCTCGCCACGCGCCTGCAATTGCACGTCCCCTACCCCCGCCCACCAGGCGACGGGATCGCCGTCGATGCCGGCAGGCGTCCGCAAGGCCGCGAACAGGTCGTCGGGCAGCGGCTGCAGCGCAAGCTGCTGCGCCGCCGCGGACACGACGTGCGCCTCGCCGTCGCGAAACACCCGCGTGCGCGCGCCGCACGCCGACACCCAGGCGTGACCCGCGGTGCTGAGCGCGCGCATCACGGCCTGGCTGCCGCCCTCGAAAACATGCCAGGGCGCGGCATCCCGCGCCTCGGATTCCAGCCGGATCTGATCGAGCAGCGCGTCGGCCGGCGCCGGCGCCACGGCCGACGCGCCCTGGGGGGAATACCAGCCGTCGGCCATGCCGACCTGCTGCGCGGCCGCCGCCAGCGGCCGGCAGCGGTCGTCGAACCAGGCCGAACCCGACCAGACGCCCCGGCGGCCCTGGCCGGAAAACGGCTGGCGGTCGTGGATCACCAGCGCAGCGCCTAGGTCGCCCAGCGCTGCCTGCGCCACGCGGCGCAGGTGGTCGATGGCATCGGCAGCCGCCGGCAGATCGCCGGCCGCCCGGCTCTGCCAGAGATCGTAGCCCTCGGAGAGCACAGGGTCATCGTCGAGCGCCGCCACGGCGGCGCGCAATTCGTCGAGCCCGAGCGAATCCCCGCGCGCCGACTGCGTCAGCAGCTGCGGCAGCAGGACCTGCTGGCGGCGCCGCTGGGCGGCGGTCTCGACACTTTCCTGGGGCTGGGTGATGGACAGCAGCGCGGCCAGATCGGCCTCGGTGGGCGCAAACTGCGCGCGGACCGACTGCACCGGCGCCAGCGCGCGGTCGACGAGTTCGGCCGCCGTCAGGAACAGCAGGTTCTCGGGGACCTTCTGGCCGTTGGACACGTAGTGGATGGGCAGGCGATAGCGGATCGCCGTGTCCAGCGAGGCGCCCAGGCAGGCGGCCTCGTCGATCTTGGTGATGACGCAGCCGCGCAGAGGCGTGCCGCCGTCCCGCGCGTAGGAACGGGCCACCTCGTCCAGGGTGTCGCCGTGGCTGGAGGCGTTCAGGGCCAGCAGGCGCTCCACCCGGCGGCCGGCGCCGGCCAGCAGCGCCGCCTGATCTGCCACGTAGCGGTCCCGCTGGCTGATGCCGACGTTGTCGATGAGGACCGTCTGGTCCGGCCTGACGGTCTGCAGCACGCGGCGCAGTTCGTGCACGTCCTGGACGACGTGCACCGGCACGCGCATCATCTGGCCGTAGATCTTCAACTGCTCGTGCGCACCGATCCGATAGGTATCGGTGGTCAGCAGCACCAGGCTGCCGGGGCCGCCGCGGCGCACGCAGCGCGCGGCCAGCTTGGCGATCGTCGTAGTCTTGCCGACCCCGGTGGGGCCGACCAGGGCCAGCGCGAGGCCGGGCTGCCAGAGGGCGTCCTCGGACGTCAGGACGGGCAGGTGCCGGACGAGTTCGCCGCGGGCCCAGTGGATGGCCGCCCGCTCGCCCGAGAGCTCGGGCAGCGTCTTGAGCATGGCCCGCAGCAAGGTGGTGCTGAAGCCGAAGCGCAGCAGGTTCTGGAACAGGACGGCCGCCTGGGGAGACCGGCGCAGCTGGGTGCCCCACAGCAATTCGTCGATGCGGCTTTCGAGAGAGCCCTTCAGTTCGCCGATGGCGTCCGCCAGGCCCTCGACGGCCGGGACGGCCGGAGCGGCAGGCCGCGGGACGGGCGCCGGCGCCGCGGCGGGGCTGCCCGCGGCGGACGCGCGCGGCGCATCGGCGGCCGCCGGCTGCGCGGGCGCCGGCGCGGCGTCCGCCGCCGCCTGGGCGTCCTCGGGCAGGGATGTCTGGTCCGTGGCGAGGATCTCCACCCCGCCATTGACCCGCTTGTTGGAAATGATCAGGGCCTCGGAACCCAGCGCCAGGCGGACCTGTCGCATGGCTTCGCGATTCGTGGCGCCGAAGAAGCGACTGATGTTCACGCCGATCCTCCACCGATGACCGCAGTGACCCGAATCATACGCTCTTCAGGGATCTCGGCGCTGGAGAGCACGGCCATGTGCGGCAGGTGATGGCGCAGGAAGCGCGATAGCGAGGCCCGCAGGACCGGCGGCACGACCAGGACCGGCGCATCGCCCCGGTCTTCCTGTTCCTGCGCCAGGCGCTGGGTCTCGTTGAGCAGGTTCTCGGCCAGGCCCGGCTCCAGCGCCCCGCTGCTGCTGCCCAGGGCCTGCATCAGCACGCGCTCCAGGCGGGAATCCAGGCCGATGACGCGCAGTTCTTCCTCGCCGGAGAACCAGTGCTGGACGATGGCGCGGCCCAGCCCGACCCGCACCTGGGCCAGCAGCTCGTCGAGGTTCGGGCCGGTGCCGGCCGGATTTAGGCTGGCCAGGCGCGGCGCGTGTTCGGTGATGACCTCGAGGATGGTGCGCATGTCGCGGATGGGCACGTCCTCATCCAGCAGGCTGCGCAGGAGGTTCTGCAACTGCGGCAGGGAGATGGTCTTGGGGACGAGATCCTCGACGAGCTTGGGCACCTCGCGCGCCACGTGGTCCAGCAGTTGCTGGGTCTCCTGGCGGCCGAGCAGCTTGGCGCCGTGGCGGTGCATCAGGTGATTCAGGTGCGTGGCCACGACCGTGGCGGCGTCCACCACGGTGTAGCCGTTGATCTGCGCCTGCTCGCGCAGCGACGGATCGATCCAGACGGCCGGCAGGCCGAAGGCGGGATCCTTGGTGGGGGTGCCCTGCACCGTGCCGGTCACCCCGCCCGGATCGATGGCGAGCCATTGGCCGGTCTGCGCCACGCCGCGGCCGATCTCGACGCCAAAGAGCAGGATGCGGTAATCGGTGGGCTTGATCTCGAGATTGTCGCGGATGTGGACCACCGGCGGCAGGAAACCCATTTCCCCCGCGAATTTCTTGCGCAGGCTGCGGATGCGGTGCAGCAGCTCGCCGCTTTGCTGGTGGTCCACCAGGGAAATCAGCCGGTAGCCGACCTCGAGGCCCAGGGGGTCGACGGGCGAGACGTCGTCCCAGCTGGCCTCGGCCGCGGCAGCCACGGCGGCGGCCTGTTCCTGGTCGGGGAGCCCGGCCGCGGCCTGGAGGTCCCGCCGCTGGCGCTGGTACAGCGCCCAGCCGCCGCCGCCCAGGACGGCGGCCAGCAGCAGGAACGCCACGTGGGGCATGTTGGGGATCAGACCCATCAGGGTCAGGATGCCGGCCGTGATGAAGAGCACATTGGGGTTGGCGAACAGCTGGCCCAGCATCTGCTGGCCGACATCCTCGTCGGTGGCCACGCGCGAGACCACGACGCCGGCCGCCGTGGAGATCACCAGCGCCGGGATCTGGGCCACCAGGCCGTCGCCGATGGTCAGCAGGGTGTAGACGTTGCCGGCGTCGCCCACGGACATGTCGTGCTGTGCCACGCCCACGATCAGGCCGCCGATGATGTTGATCACCATGATGAGCAGGCCCGCGACCGCATCGCCGCGCACGAACTTGCTGGCGCCGTCCATGGCGCCGTAGAACTCGGCCTCCTGGGAGACCTCGGAACGGCGCCGACGGGCCTCGTCCTCGCCGATCAGCCCCGCGTTCAGGTCGGCGTCGATGGCCATCTGCTTGCCGGGCATGGCGTCCAGGGTGAAGCGCGCGCCGACCTCGGCGATCCGGCCGGCGCCCTTGGTGATGACAATGAAGTTGATGATCACCAGGATGATGAAGACCACGATCCCGACGGCGAAATTGCCGCCGACCAGGAAATGTCCGAAGGCCTCGATCACGTGCCCGGCGGCGGCCGGGCCCTTGTGGCCGTTCAGCAGCACCACCCGGGTGGAAGCGACGTTCAGGGACAGGCGCAGCAGCGTGGCGAACAGCAGCACTGAGGGAAAGGCGGCGAAATCCAGCGGCTTGCGGGTGAACATGGCCACCAGCAGGATCATGACCGACAGGGAGATATTGAAGGTGAACAGCAGATCCAGGATGAAGGGCGGCAGGGGCAGGATCATCATGGCGAGCACCATGAGGATCAGCACCGGCCCGGCCATCAGGCGGGCATGCCCGGAGCCTTGGGTCTTGAGGAAATCCAGAAAACTGTTCATGAGACGAATGCGTGAGCCGGTTCAGGCCGGTGTGGATCGAGTTCGGGTGGGACCGGCAAACCCTGCGGCGCCTGCGGCAGTGTACCCGAGCCCTGCTGCCAGGTGCGGACCTGATACACCCAGGCCAGGACCTCGGCCACGGCGGCGTACAGCGCCGTCGGGATCTCCCGATCCAGGTCCACGTGATGATACAGGGCGCGCGCCAACGGCGGCGCCTCGAGCTGCGCCACACCGTGCTCCTGCGCGAGCTGGCGGATCTGGGCGGCGATCAGGCCCGCGCCCTTGGCGACCACCACCGGCGCCCCGCCCTGCCCTTCGCGGTAGCGCAGGGCCACCGCGTAGTGGGTCGGGTTGGTGACCACCACGTCGGCCTCGGGCACGGCGCTCATCATGCGCCGGCGGGCCATGGACCGCTGCTGCTGGCGGATGCGGCCCTTGACGTGCGGGTCGCCCTCGCTGTCCTTGTGTTCCTGCTTGACGTCCTGGCGCGACATGCGCAATTGCTTGGCGTGATTCCACATCTGCCAGGGCACGTCGATCAGCACCAGGATGACCAGGGAGGAGGCAATCAGCAGGCAGCTCATGGCGACCAGGCTGAGTCCGCGGGCCAGCGCATCGCTGATGCTCATGTGGGACAGCGCCAGCATGTCGGACAGGTAGGACCAGATCACCTTGACGGCGACAATGCCGATCAGCGTGGCCTTGGCCAGCGTCTTGAGCAGTTCCACCAGCGTCTGCGCCTGGACGAAGCGCTTCATGCCCTTCAGGGGATTGAGGCGCTCGAACTTGGGCTCGAGCGCCTTGGGCGAGAGCAGGAACCCCCCCAGCGCCACGGACGAGAAAATGCCGACGATCAGCAGCAGGCCGAAGATCGGCAGCAGGATCAGCAGGCCCTGCCAGGCCGACATGCCGGCCACGTTGAGCATGATCTGCGGATCCCGCGTGATGCGCGCGTCGAACCACAGGCCGCTGCGCAGCACACCCTCGAGCGTGCGGAAGAACTCGTCGCCGGCGAACCACAAGGCGCCGATCCCGCTGATCAACGCAAGAAAGGTGCCCAGTTCCCGCGAGCGCGCGACCTGCCCTTCCTCGCGCGCCTTTTCCAGGCGCCGGGGCGAGGCTGGTTCGGTTTTTTCGAGATCGCTATCCTCGGCCATGCGGGCAGGCGTCCGGCGATGTTAAAACAGCCTGGATTGTAGTCGGCTGCCCCCGGGACGGAACGGCGGATCAAAGCGCAATAGGCGCGGCAATTCAAGAGCTTGCCAGCTGGGCGACGGCCACCGCGCGGGCCTGCGGCTGGAGGTCCTGCTCGAAACGCTGGTAGTCCAGGCCGATGCGCACCGCCCCCCAGCGGGCGCCACCGAATTCCACGGGCATGGACACGTCGGTGATGATCTCGCCCGTATCGCGCATGTAGGTCTGGCACAGGACGCCGCCGCGGTTGGCGATGGCGGCCCGGCTGATCTGGTCGTCGAACAGGCGCTTGTCCCGGCAGTGGGCCGTGTCGTGCGCCACGTCGCCCGTGGGCGGCTGGGAATAACGCCGGTTGTGCGTGGGCGCATAGCCGTTCATGTCGATCAGGATCGCGTAGGATCCGTGCGGAATCTGGTCCAGCACCTCGTCGAGGACCCGTTGCAGCGCCCGGTCGATCTTGTCATCGTAGGCCACGCGATAGCGCGGCGGCTGGCTGCCGGGAATCTGCCGGTAGGCGGTGTCGAAGACGTCCAGGCCCTCGCTGCGCACCCGGCCCAGCAGCGCCACGCACCGGTCGCGCAGCTGCCCGAGACAGCCTTCCAGGTGGTCGAAGGGCGTGGCGCCGGTACGCCAGGCCGCGAGCATTTCCTGCAGGCTTTCGGTCTGGTTGCGCACACCCAGCACCTGCTCGCGCATGGACTGCATGCGCTGGCGCAGCACCGAGCTGTGATCCGCGATCAGTTCGATGGACGCGCTCATGGCCTGGTTGGTGTCATTGACCTGCGACACCTGGCGCGTGACGTCGTCCAGCCGCGCCCCGACCCCGCCGAGTTCGCGGACCAGGCTGCCGAACTGCCCCGCGAAATCGCCCACCAGACGGTCGGAGGCCTGCATGTCGGCGTAGATCACGCCGCTTTGCTGTTCCGAATCGGACACCAGCCCGAGGATCTCTCCGGTCTGGTGGACGATGTCGCCCGTCGCGGCGTTGACGCGCTCGGCGAGCTTGCCGACCTCGGTGGCCACCACGGCAAAGCCCTGGCCGGCCTTGCCCGCGCGGGCGGCCTCCACCCCGGCATTGAGCGCCAGCAGGTGCGTCTGCAGGGCGATGTCCTTGATCAGGCGGCTGGTGTCCTCGACGGAACGGGCGCGGTGGCTGAGCTGGGTGACCACCTGGGAAAAGGCCTGCATGCGTTCGGTGACGCGCGCCACGCGGCGCTGCAGGTCGGCCAGCTGGTCCTGGGTGGTCTTCAGGCTGTCGAGCTGGGCGCGGAAGACGCCCGTGGCCTGCGCCACGGTGTCGCTGGTCTGCTGCGACAGGCCGGCGATCTGCACGCCCTGGGCGGCCAGGCTTTCGGCCTCGGCGGCCTGGGCCTGCGCCATGGTCTCGCATTCCTGGGTATGGGCCTGCAAGCGCGCGGCATTGATGGCGATGCGGATGCTGGACTGGCGCATGGTCACCAGGCGCTCGCGCAAGGTGGACAGGAAGGGGCCGACCGACCATGACAGGGGATTCAGCGTCCATGCCCGGTCGTGCAGCGTGGCGCGCCCCCGGCGCAACTGGCGCAGCAGACGCCCCAGACCGAAGAACCGCGAACGACGTGTGTCCATGTCTTGTCTCCGCCAAAGCAGCCTGTCGACCGGCTGTCAGGATTGCTGGATTTCGTGGACTCGGGGCCGGACGTGCATCGGCTCCCGACCCGGTCCTCGTTTATATTGAGTTTCAGAGCTTACGCGGATCTTACACACTGCGCCGATATCACACTCACCCGGGAAAACCCCAGGCAGCCACCTGCAGGCGGCTCCGATGCCCACGTCGCCACCTGCAGGTGGCTCCGATTCTGACGGCTTACGACAGTCCGCAGGGGACTGTCGTAAGTCCGTCAGAATCCCAAGCTGGCCAGGAGGTCGTCCACTTGGTCCTGGTTGGTGACGACGTCGGCCTTGCCCTGCGCGTTGACGACCGGGCCGTTGAGCAGCGTCTGGGTCTCTTCGCGCCTTTCGACGGGCGCGTTGTCGATCAGGACCTGCACGAGCTCGGACTCGATGGCGCCGATCACGCCCAGCATCTTCATGATCACCTGGCCGGTCAGGTCCTGGAAATCCTGGGCCATGATGATGTCCATCAGGTTGTTCTGGGACGCCTGGGTCTTCTCGGGCACGCTCTTGATGAAGGCGCGCGTGTCGTCGACCAGCGCCCGGGCCTGGTCCAGCTCGACCGGATGGTCGAACCAGTCCTGCCAGCGGGCGTCCAGCGCCTTGGCGTCATTGCCCATGGATTCCTGCCAGGGCTGGGTCTGCTCGGCCGCGTTCAGGACGCGGTTGGCAGCCTGCTCGGTCATCTGGGCCACGTAATGCAGACGGTCCCGGGCGTCGGGAATCGCGTGCGCGGCATCCTTGATGGCCTGATCCAGGCCCAGCTCGCGCATGTTCTCGCGCAAGGAACGGGTCAGCTGCGCGATCCGGTGAATGAGATCGACCGGGGGCGCCTGCAGGCCCGAATTGTCCGCCGAGGTTTGTTCTTCCGCCATGATGCGCCTCTCAGAGTTTTTCGAAGATCTTGTTCAGCTTTTCCTCGAGGGTGGCGGCCGTGAAGGGCTTGACCACGTAGCCGCTGGCCCCGGCCTGGGCGGCTGCGATGATGTTTTCCTTCTTGGCTTCGGCCGTGACCATCAGGACGGGCAGGTTGGCCAAGTCCGGATCGGCGCGGATGTTCTGCAGCATGGTCAGGCCGTCCATATTGGGCATGTTCCAGTCGGACACCACGAACTCGAAGCCGCCGTTGCGCAGCTTTTCCAGGCCCTGGGCGCCGTCTTCGGCTTCGTCGACGTTTTCATAGCCCAGGTCTTTCAGCAGGTTCTTGATGATCCGACGCATGGTGGGAAAGTCATCGACGACCAGGATTTTCAAGGTTTTTTGAACCACGGATCGTTCTCCAGTAATAAATCAGGCGGAAGGTTGAAGCAGGTGTCTGCGGTCGTTCATACGCGATGCCCGTAGGCCCCGGCACTTTTCAAGATCAGTTCGCTGATGTCGTCCAGCGCGACGGCTTCTTCGGCCGCGCCGATCAGCAGGGCCTCGCGCGGCATGCCGAACACCACGCAGCTGGCTTCGTCCTGCGCGAAGGTCCGGGCGCCCGCCTGGCGCATCGCCAGCAGCCCTTGCGCGCCGTCCTTGCCCATGCCGGTGAGGATCACGCCCACGGCATTCTTGCCGGCCACCTGGGCGGCCGAATGGAACAGCACGTCGACCGAGGGGCGGTGCCGGTTCACGGGGTCAGTGTATTCGAGCTTGACGACATAGTTGGCGCCCGAGCGGGCGAGCTTCATGTGCGCCACCCCGCCGGGGGCCAGGTACACGTGGCCCGGCAGCACGCGCTGGCCGTCCTCGGCCTCGTGGACGTGCACCGCGCACAGGCCGTCGAGGCGCTGGACGAAGGACTTGGTGAAGCCGGCCGGCATGTGCTGCGTGATCATGATCGCCGGGCTGTTGGCCGGCAACGGCTCGAGCACGTGGCGGATGGCCTCGGTGCCGCCGGTGGACGAGCCGATCATGATGAGTTTCTCGGTCGTGGAGAAATTGCCCGCCAGGCGCGGGCGCGACATCGTTTCCCCCCCCTGGGCGGGGCGCGGGCGCAGGCGGGCGTGCGAGGCCGCGCGTATCTTGTCGGCGATCATGTCGCCGTATTCCATCAGGCCGTCGCGCAGGCCCAGCTTGGGCTTGGTGACGAAGTCGACCGCGCCGAGCTCCAGCGCCCGCAGGGTGACCTCGGAATTGCGCTCGGTCAGCGAAGACACCATGACCACCGGCATGGGCCGCAGGCGCATCAGGCGCTCGAGGAAGTCCAGGCCGTCCATGCGCGGCATTTCCACGTCCAGGGTCAGGACGTCGGGATTGTGCTGCTTGATGAGTTCGCGGGCGATCAGAGGGTCGGGCGCGGTGGCCACGACCTGCATGTCGGGCTGGGCGTTGATGATCTCGGTCATCAGGCTGCGCACCAGAGCCGAATCATCGACACACAGCACGCGGATTTTCTTGGATTCAGCCATGTCAGCAACGATCCCGGGATCAGGCGAGTGCATAGACGGTCTGACCTTGCAGGCGCAGGGATTTGGTCAGATACGTGAAGTTTTCGGAGTGGCCGGCGAACATCAGCCCGCCGGGCTTGAGCAGCGGCACGAACCGTTCGAGGATCCGGGTCTGGGTGGGCTTGTCGAAATAGATCATGGTGTTGCGGCAGAAGATGGCGTCAAACCGCTGGTTGATCGGCCAGCTCGGGGACACCAGGTTCAACTCGTCGAACGTGACCAGGTTGCGGATGACGGGCTTGATCATCGCCATGCCGGCCTGCCGCCCGGTGCCGCGCAGGAAATACCGCCGCAGGAATTCCGGCGGCACCGGCTTGATCCGGTCCAGCGTATAGACTCCCTTGCGGGCCTGCGCCAGTACCTGCGTGTCGATGTCCGTCGCCAGCACCGAAATGCCGGCGTCGGACTGTCCACAGGCGTCATGCAGGGTCATCGCGAGGGTGTAGGGCTCCTCGCCGGTGGACGAGGCGCAGCACCAGACCGAGATCGGCTTGCGGCGGCCGCGCACGAAGTCGGCCAGGATCTGAAAATGATGCTGTTCGCGAAAGAAGGCCGTGTGGTTGATGGTGAAGGCGCTGATGAAGCGGTCCCATTCCTCGAGCTGCGGATTCTGTTCCAGGTAGTTCAGGTAGTCGCGCACCGAGGCCAGGTTGGCGTGGTGCGCGCGCAGGCCCAGGGTGCGGGCGGCCATGTCCTTCTTGTGGTCGCCCAGCACGATGCCCGCGCGCCGGTGCAGGATGTCGGCCACCCGGGCGAGGTCCTGCGCGTCGGCCTTGGGCAAGGCCGGCTGCGAGAAATACGAGATCGACGCGGCATCGTGAATCATGGTGTGACCCGGTTGTCAGGCCGTCTCCAGCGCCAGCGGCGCCGCCGCCGAGGGGGTGTAGTCCAGCTGCCCGCCCTGCACGTCGATCACGGGGCCGCCTTCCTGGATGCGGAAGGCCGAGACTGCGGCGCTGAGATGTTCCGCCTGGTCCTGCAGGGACCCTGCGGCGCTGGCGGCCTCCTGGACCAGGGCGGCATTCTGCTGCACTACCTGGTCCATGTCGGTAACGGCGGCATTGATCTGGCTGATGCCCTCGGCCTGCTCGCGCGACGCGGAGGAGATCTCGTTCATGATGGCGGTAACCCCCTGCACGGACTGCACGATCTCGTCCATGATGCGGCCGGCGTCCTGCACGCGCACGGAACCCTCGCGGATGCGCACGACGGACTCGTCGATCAGGCCCTTGATTTCCTTGGCGGCCTGGGCGCTGCGCTGTGCGAGCGAACGCACCTCGCCTGCCACGACGGCGAAACCCTTGCCCTGCTCGCCGGCGCGGGCGGCCTCGACCGCTGCGTTCAGGGCAAGGATGTTGGTCTGGAAGGCGATGCCGTCGATCACGCCGACGATCTCGGCGATCTTGCTGGAGCTGCCGGTGATGCCGGACATGGTGTCCGCCACACTGGCCACCGCCGCCCCGCCCCGCTGGGCGACCTCGGCCGCGCTCTTGGCCAAGCGGTCGGCCTGCTCCGCATTCTCGGAATTCTGGCGCACCGTGCCGGCCAGCTGTTCCATGCTGGCGGCGGTCTGCTGCAGCGATGCCGCCTGCTGTTCGGTGCGGCTGCTGAGGTCGGTGTTGCCGGCGAAGATCTCGTGCGAACCCAGGCGGATCTCGCCCACGCCGCCGCGCACCTGGGTGACCATGCGCACCAGGCCCTCCTGCATGCGCTGCATGGCCAGGTACAGGACGCCGATCTCGTTGCGCGAGGGCGCCTGGATGGCCGCTGTGAGGTCGCCCGCCGCGATCCGGTCGAAATGCTGGCCGGCCTGGCGCAGGGGATTCAGGACCACACGCACCAGGAAGAAGTACGCCATCACGGCCGCCAGCAGCGCGATCACCATCGACACGCCGACGATGATCAACACCCATTCCAGATGGGTGGATTCGGCATCGAGGGCCTGGCGGGTCAGGATGTTCTGATTGGTCTTCAGGACGGTGTAGGCCTCGCTGAGCTGCCGCTCGGCGGGCTGGACGCGGGTCTTCTGCACCTCGGCATACTGGTCCATGTGACCGCTCTGCAGCTGGGCGAGCGCGGCGGGCAGCGCATCCCCGACCAGCGCGGTGAACAGCCGGCCCACCTGCTCATAGCCGCTGTCGGCGGCCAGGTACTGGCTGGCCGACGACTCGAAGAGGTCCATGGTCTCGCGCGAGCGGCCCAGCGCGGCCTGCGTCTGGGCGATCAGGGCGCGCGAGGCGTCGCTGAGCTGCGCGCCCTGGTCCTGCCCGCCTTCGTTCCAGGTGGACAGGATGGCGTTGTTCATCAGATCGCTGTTGATCACGATGCTGGCCAGGGTGCGGCCCATCAGCACCTGCGCCTCGCGATACTGGCCGACGGCGTCGTCCAGCACCGAGACGGTGTCCTGGCTGTTGGCGATGCGTTTGAGCGCGTCATTGTTCATCTTCAGGGACAGCACGCCCAGAAGCGCCCCCGACACGAGCATGACGAAGAAAAAAACAAGCACCAGAACCAGACTGGTGCGGACTTTGAGCGCGCTGAAGAGCCGCTTTTTACCTGCCTGCATGAACTCTGAACCTCGTCGGCATGAAGACTGTGGAGTGGGGGCCCGGGTCAGGCCACCGCGCTTTCGACCAGCGCCATTTCTTCGCTGGTCATGAGTTTTTCGATGTCGACCAGGATCAGCATGCGGTCACCCACGGTGCCGATGCCGGTCAGGTGCTCGGTGGAGAAGGCGGAGCCGAACTGCGGCGCCGAGCTGATCTGCGAGGACTGCAGGATCAGCACGTCGGACACCCCGTCGACCACCACCCCCACCACGCGGGAGTTGACGTTGAGGATCACCACGACGGTCTGCGCGGTGTATTCGACGTTCTCCATGTTGAATTTCATGCGCAGATCGACGATAGGCACGATCACGCCGCGCAGGTTGGTCACACCCTTGATGAAGGACGGGACATTGGCGATCCGCGTCACGGTCTGGCTGTCGTAACCGCGGATTTCCTGTACTTTCAGGATGTCGATGCCGTATTCCTGGCTGGCCAAGGTGAAGATCAGGAATTCCTTGCCCTGGGTTTCAGCCTGGTCCGACTTGAGTTCGCTGAGATTCATGTTGACTCCGTGCGAGAGGAATGAAGGGTCAGGCCACGGCCGCCGCGCGCAGGCTGGCGGTGCGGCGCAGCGCGAAGACGTCCACGATCAGGGCGACGCTGCCGTCGCCCAGGATCGTGGCGGCCGAAATGCCCGGGACCTTGCGGTAATTGGTTTCGAGGTTCTTGACCACCACCTGGTGCTGGCCGATCAGGTGATCCACCATCAGGGCGAAGCGCTGGTCCTCGGCCTGCAGGATGACCGCGATCGCCTTGGTCAGGTCGGTCTCGGCATTGCCGACGTCGAAGACCTCGTGCAAGGCGACCACCGGCAGGTATTCGCCGCGCACGTGCAGCATCTGCTCGGTCTCGGAGATGCGGTGGATCTGCTCGGCGCTGGCCTGCATGGATTCGGTGACATGCGACAGCGGCAGGATGAAGGTCTCCTCGCCCACGCGCACCGACATGCCGTCCAGGATGGCCAGGGTCAGCGGCAGCACGATGCGGGTCGTCGTGCCCTGCCCCGGGCGCGAGGACAGCTGGACGTGGCCGCCCATGCTCTGGATGTTGCGCCGCACGACGTCCATGCCGACGCCGCGGCCGGAGATGTCGGTGACCTTGTCGGCGGTGGAGAAGCCGGGCGCGAAGATGAGCTGCCAGATCTCGTCGTCCGGCGTGGCGTCGGAGACCGGGAAGCCCAGCGAAATGGCCTTCTTCATGATCTTTTCGCGGTTCAGCCCGGCGCCGTCGTCGATCACGTCGATGATGATCTGGCCGCCGTTGTGTTGCGCGGACAGCGTCAGGGTGCCCTCGGGATCCTTGTCCTGGGCCAGGCGGACGTCGGGCGTCTCGATGCCGTGGTCCAGGCTGTTGCGCACCAGGTGCGTCAGCGGATCGATGATGCGTTCGATCAGGCTCTTGTCGAGTTCCGTGGCCTGGCCCTTGGTGACGAGCTTGATCTGCTTGCCGAGCTTGTGGGCGTTTTCGCGCACCACGCGCGGGAAGCGGCTGAAGACGTAGTCCATGGGCATCATGCGGATGGACATGACGGCCTCCTGGAGGTCGCGGGCATTGCGTTCGAGCTGCTCGATGCCATTGAGCAGGCGGTCGTGCAACACCGGATCCAGGGACTGGGAGGTCTGGACCAGCATCGCCTGGGTGATGACGAGCTCGCCCACCAGGTTGATGATCTGGTCGACTTTCTCGACCCCGACCCGGATGGTGCCGCTTTCTTTCTTGGCCTTGTGCGCGCCGGGCTTGTCGCCGCCGTCGGCCTTGTCACCGCCGTCGGTCGGGTGGTCCGCCGCGAGGGCGCGATCGGCGTCGCCGGACGAGCCCGCGGCCGCCGGCTCTGCTGGCGGGGCGACGGGCGCCGGGGCAGCCGGGGATCCGGCGGCGGGGGCTTCGGCGGCCGCCGCGCCGGCCGGCAAGGCCTCGTGGGCGACGTCCACCTGGTCGGCGTTGACGATGAAGCAGCAGACGGCCTCGAGGTCCGCGCTGGGCGTGGTCGTCTGCAGCCACAGGGACAGATTGCCATCCCGATGCTCGCGATGCAGGATGGCGCCCATGAGCGCCATCTCGTTGCACAGCGGCTCGACGTCCTTGTCCTGGATCTGGTTGATCCGCACGCGCATGGGCAAGCCGCCGGCGGCGGACGCGGAAGAGGCCTGCGCCTGGGTCGAAGCCGGGGCCTGCGCCTGGGCCGGAGCCGGCGGCGGAACCGCCGGCGCGGCGGCGGGCGCCGGCGAAGCGGCGGCCGGGACGGCGCCGCCTTGCTGGTGTTCCAGGGCCAGCTGGCGCAACTGGGCGCAGATGCGTTCGTAGACCTGCTGGTCGGGTTTTTCCGAGCCGCGATACGCGGCGACTTGATCGGTCAGCACGTCCTTGGTTTCCAGAAATAAGTCGATCATATCCTGACGCAGCGCCAGCTCGCCGTGGCGGATCAGGTCCAGGAGATTTTCCAGCAGATGGGTAGTCTTGGCGAGCTCTTCGAAGCAGCCGAAGGTGCCCGCCCCACCCTTGATCGAGTGGGCTGCCCGGAAAATGCCATTGAGATCGTCGGAATCGGGATTCTCCAGATCCAGATTCAGGAGCAGCTGCTCCATATTGGCCAGGAGCTCGTCGGCCTCGTCAAAGAACGTGTCGTAGAATTCGCTGAGATCCACGCCTGCACTCATGATTGTCCTCGCCTCAATGGCTGGCCGCCGGGGCAGATGCCGCCGGCGTGCCGGATGGTTGATTCGTTGCGGGTTGCGCCGCGCCTGCCGGAGGCCGCGCCCCAGGCGGCGGCACGGCCGGCACCGGTGCGCCGGCTGCCGCGGCGCCGGGCACGGGGGCCGGGACACCGCCGGGCACGGGCGCTGCCGCGCCGGGCGCAGGCGCCGCAGTATCGGGCGTCCCCGGACCAGTCGGATGGCTGAGCTCTTCGAGGAGCTGGTGGATCCGCGTCCCGCTGGCGCCGGCCGCGTTCTGCGCATCGATGCGCCGTTCCGCCGCGCGGTTCAGCACCAGGATGCTGATACGCCGGTTCACCGCCGCCATGGGCTCGTCCTTGATCAGGTTGACCGTATCGCCCAGGCCCAGGATGCGCTTGACCTTCTTTTCGATCAGGCCGCCGGTCACGAGCTCGCGCCGGGCCGAATTGGCCCGGTCGGCAGAGAGTTCCCAGTTGCTGTAGCTGCGGTCGCCCGACGCGTACTGCATGGCGTCGGTATGGCCGGAAATCGTGATGGAATTGGGCAGTTGGTTGATGGGCGGAGCCAGCTCGCGCAGGATGTCGCGCATGTAGGGCTGCACGCGGGCGCTGCCGGTGGTGAACATGGGCCGGTTCTGCTGGTCCAGGATCTGGATGCGCAGGCCGTCGGGCGTCATGTCCAGCAGCAACTGCGGCCGGAACTGCTTGAGCACCGGATTGTGCTCGATCAGGTTTTCCAGCTGCTGCTTGAGGTTTTCCAGGTTTTCCAGGTCCTGCAGGTCGCTTTGGTCCATGTCCGGCGTCGCGGCCGGCGGCGTCGGATTGCGGTTCGGGATGACGCTGGGCTGCCCGCCCGGGATGGGCGACTTGCTGGTGTCCAGGTTCGGGCCGCCGGTGACGGCGGTCATCAGCGGCATGCGGAAGAATTCGGCGATACCCTGCAGTTCGGTCTTGGGCACCAGCAGCAGCAGCCACATGACCAGGAAGAACGCCATCATCGCCGTCATGAAGTCGGCATAGGCGATCTTCCAGCTGCCCCCGTGGTGGCCCTCGCCATAGGCGCGCTTGCGCCGGACGACGACACGGCCGGTATCGTGCTTGGCCATCCCCCCTGCCCCCTGTTACTTGCCCGCCTGGCTCTTGGCCTGGCGCACGTGGGCTTCGAGTTCGGTGAAAGTCGGCCGAACCGTGGAAAACAGGACCTTGCGGCCGAATTCGACGGCCAGGGGCGGCGGATAGCCGTTCATGCTGGCCAGCAGCGTGACCTTGATGCATTCCAGGACCTTGATGGCGGCCACCGACTGGCGCTCGACCGCCGCCGCGAACGGCGCGGCAAAGCCGTAGGACAGCAGAATGCCCAGGAAGGTGCCGACCATGGCCTTGGCGATCAGGTCGGCCAGCACGGCGGGGGGCTGGTCCACGGCGGCCAGGGCGTGTACCACGCCCAGCACCGCCGCCACGATGCCGAAGGCCGGCAGGCTGTCTGCCACGGCGCGCACCGCGTTGATCGGCGTGTTGTGCTCGCTGTGCAGGGCCTCGATTTCCTGGTCCATCAGCGTTTCGATCTCGAACGGATTCATGTTGCCGCTGATCATGATGCGCAGGTAGTCGGTCAGGAACTCCATCAGCTTGGCGTCTTTCAGGACCTGGGGGAACTGCGCGAAGATGGCGCTGGTCTTGGGGTCCTCGATGTCCGATTCGATGGACATCAGGCCGTCGCGGCGGGACTTGTTCAGCAAGGTATACAGCAGGGCCAGGAGCTCCATGTAGAGCGGCTTGCCGTAGGGATTGCGCTTAATGGCCTTGGGGACGGCCTCGATCAGCAGCTTGATCGAGGCGCCATTGCTGCCCCCGACGTAGGCGCCCAGGGCGCAGCCGCCGATCAGAAGGAACTCGAAAGGCTGGTAGAGGGCCCCCAGATGTCCGCCCACACCGACGAAGCTGGCAAACACCCCCGCCAAGACAATCAGATATCCCAGAACAATAAACACGTGCGCGCGCCTTCGTAGTCGTCAGAATTCTGTCAATGTTCGCCTGTTTTCAGGCTTTCAAAAGCATGGTTCAACAGGACTTTTTGTCCGCAAATCCGACATCTGGACCTGATCAGGCGACCGTGTGGGGGCAGGGCTTGCGTCGCGCGCGGGTTTTTCCGGCCCGGGGCGGCGGCTTGCAGATGGCGCAGACAAAGCCGGATTCGGGATCGTGCGCGTGCGCCACGAACTGTCCGTGGCATTGCTGGCAGCAGGAGAGCTGCACCAGACCGCTCTCGAAGAAACGCACCAGCATCCAGGCCCGGGTGAAGCTCAGCACGGGCTCGTCGGGCATCTCGCCCGGCTGCAGCCCGGCGGTGGACTGTTCCAGGTAGAGCCGATAGGCCTCGACCAGCGCCAGGGACTTTTTGGCCGGCGTGAAGGCATCAAGATAGCGGTAGATGTTGTAGAACAGGCTGGAATGGATGTTCGGCAGCCAGGTCATGAACCAGTCGACCGAAAAAGGCAGCATGCCCTTGGGGGGCGAGGCGCCTTTGACTTCCCGATAAAGCCGGGCCAGGCGATCGTAGCTGAGAGAGGTTTCCGCCTGCAGGACCTGCAGGCGCGCCCCCAGGCGGATCATGTCGGTGGCGAGCAGGATGTCATCCGCCTCGCGAGAGACGCTTTTACTGGTCATGAATCAGGCGGCCAGGGTTTCCTGACGGCTCATGAGGATGGTGGAATGCGCCTGCTGCAGCACCCCGCCCAGGACCTCGTGGGTCAGGGAGGTGAGAAGCTGCGCGTCATTGAGGCGGAATGCGCAGAGCACGGAATTGGAGCCTGCGAGCTTCACGATTTGGGCCGGCGACAGGTTGAGAATGATCTCCGCGACATCCTCGCCGAACCCGAGCCGGAACATGCCGGCCGCCAGATTTTCGCGCAGCAGGCGCTGCGCCAGCATCAGATAGGACAGATTGACTTCGCGAATGTCATCCAACAACGCAGAATCAAGAGCGGACATGGTATCCCTTTAGGAGTGGCTGATCCCGATCAGCGACCGGAGAAGCTTCAAGCCCGAAACGATAGAAGAGCTTTGTCACGTTTTAGGCCGTTACGAAGATCAGATTCAGACATTAAAGAAACATTTCCATGCACTTTTGACATGGACGGACAGAGTATAGCCTTAAAAGCTGGGAATTTTGACGCCACTTCCCTACTTACAAACACCAATAATTGTTTCTAAATATTTTTATTCACAAGTAAAATTGATATTTGCAAAGGGATTTCACCCGGGAACCCGGGCATATTGGTCCGCAAGGGCCAGAAAGGCGTCCAAAAGGCCTTCCGAGCCGATTTCCTCCCGCAGCACGGAGGATACGGCAGGCGCGGCCTGGCGGGCCAGGGACGCGTTCAAAAACAGCATTCTGTGGCGGCGGCCCAACACGTCCTCGACCGTACGGGCATATTCATGGCGCGCGGCATGGCGCACCATGGCTTCGGTGAGGCCCAGGCCCAGCGGCCGGTCGGCCCCAGGCAGGGCCTGGACGGCGGCCGCCTCGGTGCCGTAGACCTGCAGGCCGGGCATGGCGCTCAGGCGCGTGGCGGCCTCGCCGGGCGGCGGGGCGCCCAGCAGCGGGAAGTCGGCGGTGCGGCAGGCGGGCAGCGGCGCCAGACGCCCGGCCTGCACGCATTGTTCGAGCACGTCCTCCGCCATGGCCCGGTAGGTGGTCCATTTGCCCCCCGTGACCGTCACCAGGCCCGAAGGGCTGATGCGCACGGTGTGCTCCCGGCTGATGGCCTTGGTGTCGCCGCCCGGCTGGGCGTCGGGCTTGACCAGGGGCCGCAGGCCGACCCAGACGCTGAGCACGTCCTGCGCCCTGGGCGCGCGCGCCAGCACGTGGGCCGATTCGTTCAGGATGAAGGCGGCCTCCTCGGCCTGGGCGCGGGGCTCGCGCTGGACCTGCTCCCGGGGCGTATCGGTGGTGCCCAGGATCACGTGGCCCAGCCACGGCACGGCAAAGAGCACGCGGCCATCGCGGGTGTGAGGGACCAGCAAGGCATGCTCGGACGGCAGGAACGCCCGGTCGACCACCAGGTGCACCCCCTGGCTGGGGGCCACCATGGCGCGCGTCGCCTGTCCGCGGGCGGCGTCGTCCAGCCGGCGCACCTCGTCCACCCAGACGCCCGTGGCGTTGATGATGCAGCGCGCCCTCACCTCGCCGGCACGCGCAGTCCCGCCGGACGCGAGGGCGTCGTGCCAGCGCACGCCGCAGGCGCGGCCGTCTTCATGCAGGATGTCGACGACCGGGCAGTAGTTCAGGACCAGCGCGCCCTGGGACGCGGCCGTGCGCGCCAGGGCCAGCGCCAGGCGCGCGTCGTCGAACTGGCCGTCCCAGTATTTCACGCCGCCGTACAAGTGCCGGGCATTGACGCCGGGCAGCTCGCGCTGCGTGCCGGCGCGGCCCAGCCACTGCGTCCCGCCCAGGCTGGCGGCGCCGGCCAGGGCATCGTAGATCTTCAGGCCCGCCCCGTAGAACGGCAGTTCCCAGGGCCGGTACGCCGGCATGATGAAGGCCAGCGGCTGCGCCAGGTGCGGCGCGTTGTTCAGCAAGGCCCGCCGCTCGTGCAGGGCCTCGCGCACCAGCCCGATGTTGCCCTGGGCCAGATAGCGGACCCCGCCGTGGACGAGCTTGGTCGCCCGCGACGAGGTGCCGCCGGCAAAATCGTGGGATTCCAGCAGCAGGACCGACAGGCCCCGCAATCGGGCATCCAGCGCAACGCCCAGGCCGCTGGCGCCGCCCCCGATGACGATCAGGTCCACTTCGTGCAAGGCTTCGAGGGAATCCAGCAATCGGGCCCGATCGGTCGGGGCCGGCAGTGCAGCGGCTTGGGACATTACTTTGGCACCATCAACGGACGCGGCCTTCCTTCCAGGCCTGCAGGAGTGAATCGTAGGACACGGTTTCCGGCTTGGGGTTCTCGTTGGCGAGCTTTTTCCAGGGGGCATGATCGTCGCTGAGCCACTTGGACGGATCGCTCTTGGGATTGAGCTTGGGTGCGCAGCGCTTCATGCCGGCGCGCTCGAGGCGGGCCATGACCTTGTCCATGTCGCTGGCCAGGTTGTCCATGGCCTGCTGCGGGGTCTTCTCGCCGGCGATCGCCTGCGAGATATTACGCCACCACAACTGCGCGAGCTTGGGGTAGTCGGGCACGTTGGTGCCGGTCGGCGTCCATGCCACCCGCGCGGGGCTGCGGTAGAACTCGATCAGCCCGCCGTACTTGTTCGCGTTCTTGGTGAAATAGTCGCTGTGGATGTCGCTGTCGCGGATGAAGGTCAGGCCCTTGATGGACTTCTTCAGCGAGGTCGTCTTGGCGGTCACGAACTGCGCGTACAGCCAGGCGGCGGCGACCTTGTCGGGATCGTGGTTCTTGAAGAAAGTCCACGAGCCGACGTCCTGGTAGCCGTTCTGCATGCCGTCCTTCCAGTAAGGACCGTGCGGCGCCGGCGCCATGCGCCACTTGGGCGTGCCGTCGGCATTCACCACGGGCAGGCCCGGCTTGGTCATGTCGGCGGTGAAGGCGGTATACCAGAAGATCTGCTGCGCGATCTCGCCCTGGGCGGGAACGGGCCCCGCCTCGGAGAAGGTCATGCCCATGGCTTCCTTGGGCGCGTATTTCTTCATCCAGTCGATGTACTTGGTCAGCGCATAGACGGCCGCCGGCGAATTGGTGGCGCCGCCGCGCGAGACCGAGGCGCCGACCGGCGTGCACTTGTCGTCGGCCACCCGGATGCCCCATTCGTCGACCGGCAGGCCGTTGGGGGTGCCCTTGTCGGCCGAACCCGCCATGGACAGCCAGGCGTCGGTGAAGCGCCAGCCCAGCGAGGGATCCTTCTTGCCGTAGTCCATGTGGCCGTAGATCGGCTTGCCGTCGATGGTCTTCACGTCGTCGGTGAAGAACTTGGCGATGTCCTCGTAGGCGGTCCAGGTGACGGGCACGCCCAGCTCGTAGCCGTACTTGGCCTTGAACTTTTCCTTCAGGTCGGGACGATTGAAGAGGTCGTAGCGGAACCAGTACAGGTTGGCGAACTGCTGGTCGGGCAGCTGGTACATCTTGCCGTCCGGCGCCGTGGTGAAGGAAGTGCCGATGAAGTCCTTCAGGTCCAGGCCGGGATTGGTGTATTCCTTCCCGGCGCCTTTCATATAGTCGGTGAGGGACAGGACCTCGCCATAGCGGTAGTGCATGCCGATCAGGTCGGAGTCGGAAATCCAGCCGTCATAGATGGACTTGCCCGAGAGCATCGAGGTCTGGAGCTTCTCGACGACGTCGCCTTCCTGGATCAGGTCGTGGTTGACCTTGATGCCGGTGATCTCGTAGAAGGCCTTGGCCAGGACCTTGGACTCGTATTCGTGGGTGGTGATGGTCTCGGACACGACGTTGATTTCATTGACGCCCTTGGCCTTGAGCTTGGCGGCGGCATCGATGAACCACTGCATTTCCGCCTTTTGCTGGTCCTTGTTCAGGGTGGACGGCTGGAATTCCGTATCGATCCAATGTTCGGCCTCGGCCATGCCGGCCCAGGCGGCCTGGCTGCCCATGGCGCAGGCAATGGCCAGAGCCATGGCGGTGCGGCGAAATCTCATGATGCTCTCCTCTGGTTTAGAAATCCCCTGGTGCTTCCGAATGGCGGCGCCGCGGGGGTACGGCGATCCATGAACTTGCGGCCCCGGGCCGCAAGGCCCTGCCTAAGCTTTGCGCATGATGAATACCAGGGCCCCCATGGACAGCACGAAGCTGATCCAGACGGAGGGCTCTTCCTGCAGGGCGAACCAGTCCATGAACTGTTCGCCCAGTCCGAGAAACGCGAGATTGATGTAGGCCGCGGCCAAGAGGCCGATGAACAGCCGGTCCCCGCGCGTGGTGGCCATGGGCAGCAGGCCCTTCCTGAGGACGGTGGGCGAGCGGATCTCCCAGACCGTCATGCCCACCAGCAGCAGGGCCACGCAAATGAAGAACACGGCCGTCGGCACGGTCCAGACCATCCAGTCCAGCATGATCGTCTCCTTGTATCAGACCCGCCCCATGGCGAAGCCCTTGGCGATGTAGTGGCGCACGAACCAGATGACGATGGCGCCGGGCACGATGGTCAGCGTGCCGGCGGCCGCCAGCGTGGCCCAGTCCATGCCCGATGCGGACACGGTCCGCGTCATGATGGCGGCGATCGGCTTGGCGTCCACGCTGGTCAGCGTGCGGGCCAGCAGGAGCTCGACCCAGCTGAACATGAAGCAGAAGAATGCGGCCACCCCCACCCCGGACTTGATCAGGGGCAGGAAGATCGTCAGGAAGAAGCGCGGGAAGCTGTAGCCGTCGATGTAGGCGGTCTCGTCGATCTCGCGCGGGATGCCGCTCATGAAGCCTTCGAGGATCCAGACCGCCAGGGGCACGTTGAACAGCAGGTGCGCCAGCGCCACCGCCCAGTAGGTGTCCAGCAGCCCCAGCGTGGAATACAGCTGGAAGAACGGCAGCAGGAAGACGGCTGGCGGCGTCATGCGGTTGGTCAGCAGCCAGAAGAAGACGTGCTTGTCGCCCAGGAAGGAATAACGCGAAAAGGCGTAGGCCGCCGGCAGGGCCACCGCGATGGCCATGACCATGTTCAGGCTGACGTAGGCCAGGCTGTTGACGTAGCCCATGTACCAGGACGGGTCCGTCAGGATGGTGCGGTAGTTGGCCAGCGTGAATTCCCGCGGGAAGATCGAGAATTGCGACAGGATGCCCTGGTTGGTCTTGAAGCTCATGACCACCATCCAGTAGATGGGCACCAGGGCGAACAGCAGGTACAGCAGCAGGAATACCGTGCGCTTGCGGGGCAGCCAGTTGCGTTCAGTCATGATGGGCCTCCGTGCTGCCCGTGCCGACCCGCAGCATCCAGTTGTACAGGACGAAGCAGAACAGCAGGATGATCAGGAAGTAGATCAGGGAAAAAGCGGCGGCCGGACCCATGTCGAACTGCCCGATCGCCCTTTGCGTGAGGTACTGGCTGAGGAAGGTGGTGGAATTGCCCGGCCCCCCGCCCGTCAGCACGAAGGGCTCGGTATAGATCATGAAGCTGTCCATGAATCGCAGCAGCACGGCGATCATCAGCACGCCGCGCAGCTTGGGCAGCTGGATGTAGCGGAATACCGCCCACTTGCTGGCGCCGTCGATGCTGGCCGCCTGGTAATAGGCCTGCGGGATGGCCTGCAGGCCGGCATAGGCCAGCAGCGCCACCAGGGGCGTCCAGTGCCAGACGTCCATCAGCAGCACCGTCAGCCAGGCCTGCAGCGGATCGCCCACGTAGCTGTAGTCGATTCCCAGCTGTGTCAGCGCCCAGCCGAACAGGCCGATGTCCGTGCGCCCGAAGATCTGCCAGATGGTGCCCACGACGTTCCAGGGAATGAGCAGCGACAGGGACACGATGACCAGCACCGCCGAGGCGCGCCAGCCCTTGGCGGGCATGGACAGCGCCAGGGCCACGCCCAGCGGGATCTCCAGGGCCAGCACGGCGGCGGAAAACATCAACTGGCGCCATAGCGCCGCGTGCAGGTCCTCGTCGCGCATGATGCTGGCGAACCATTCGGTGCCGACGAACACGGCCTGGTTCGGTCCCAGGATGTCCTGCACCGAGTAATTGACCACCGTCATGAGCGGGATGATGGCGGAAAACGAGACGCACAGGATCACCGGCAGGATCAGCCACCAGGCTTTCTGGTTGACGGGTTTGACGGTCGGGCTCATGCGATGAGTTCCTCGTTCTGGTAGAAGCAGGTATGGGCGTCGAGCAGCGCCAGGTGGATTTCGCCGCCCGGCGTCGGGGCCGGCGCATCCGGCCCGATATGGGCCTTGAGATCGAGCTCGCCGACGCGGGCGCTGACGAGCTGGCTGGTGCCGATGTGGCGAACCCGCTGCACGACCGCCTGCACGGTGCCGGCCTGCGCCCGCGGCACGATGCGCAGGTATTCGGGACGGATGCCCAGGGTCAGCGAGCCGGCCGGCAGGGCCAGGGATTCGCCGCCCGACAGTGCCTGGCCGGATAGCCACAGGGACCCGTCGGGGTGGCGTTCGACGGGCAGCAGGTTCATGCCCGGCGAACCGATGAAATGGCCGACGAAGGTATGGCGCGGGCGCTCGAAGAGCTCGGCCGGCGTGCCCTGCTGCACGACCCGGCCCCGCGCCATGACCAGCACCTGGTCGGCGAAGGTCATGGCCTCGACCTGGTCGTGGGTGACGTAGATCAAGGTCAGGCCCAGCTCATGGTGGATCTGCTTGAGCTTGCGGCGCAGTTCCCATTTGAGGTGCGGATCGATCACCGTCAGGGGCTCGTCGAACAGCACCGCCGACACGTCGGGCCGCACCAGGCCGCGGCCCAGGGAGATCTTTTGCTTGGCGTCGGCCGCCAGGTTGGCCGCGCGCTGGTCCAGCACGGCGGACAGGTCCAGCATCTCGGCGATGCGCCCCACCCGCTCTTTGACCTGGGCGGCGGGCACCCTGCGGTTGCGCAGGGGAAATGCCAGGTTCTCGCCCACCGTCATGGTGTCGTAGATGACCGGAAACTGGAAGACCTGGGCGATGTTGCGCTGCTGCGGCGTCGCCCGCGTGCGGTCCACGCCATCGAAGCACACCGTGCCGTGCGAGGCGGCCACCAGGCCCGAGATGATGTTGAGCATGGTGGTCTTGCCGCAGCCCGACGGGCCCAGCAAGGCGTAGGCGCCCCCATCCTCGAAGGTGATCTTCAGCGGCAGCAGGGCGTAATCGTCGTCGGAACGCACCACCGCCTGATAGCTGTGGGCGAGGTCCAGATCAATGCGCGCCATGATCGGCCTCCGGCGCCCGCAGCAGGAACTCGTCGGCGCCGAACACATAGGCCCGGCGGCTGGAAAAATGCAGGGTGATGGCATCGCCCAGCTGATGATGGCTGACGCCGGGCACCTGGGCGATCAGGGCGCCGACCGGCGTCTCGGCGTGGACGTAGGTGGCAGAGCCGGAGATCTCGGCCAGCTGCACGCGCCCGCCGATCCGGCAGTCTCCGCCCTGGTCCCGCAGCGACAGGTCGACGGCCCGCAGGCCCACCGTGACCGCTCCGGCGGGCACCCCGGCATCCGCGGGCAGGGGCAAGGGATCCATGCCCGGGATGCGCAGCGAGGATCCGTCGGCGCTCGCCGCCATGAAGTTCATCGGCGGATCGCTGAAGGCGCGCGCCACCCGCATCGACGCGGGCCGGCGGAAGACCTCGATGGTCGGCCCGTACTGCAGCAGCTCGCCCTCGTCCAGGACGGCGGTATGGCCGCCCAGCAGCAGGGCCTCGGCCGGCTCGGTGGTGGCGTACACCACGGTGGAACGGCCCTCGGCGAACATGGCGCCGAGCTCTTCGCGCAGGTCCTCGCGCAGCTTGTAGTCCAGATTGACCAGGGGTTCGTCGAGCAGCATCAGCGGCGCATCCTTGGCCAGCGCGCGGGCCAGGGCGACCCGCTGCTGCTGGCCGCCGGAAAGTTCGGCGGGCAGGCGCTGCAGGAAGGCCTCGATGTGCAGGGTGCGCGCGATGGCCTCGACGCGCGCCATGACGTCGCGCTGGCCGCGCAGGCGCAGGGGCGAGGCGATGTTTTCCGCCACGGTCATGGAGGGGTAGTTGATGAATTGCTGGTACACCATGGCGACGTTGCGGCGGCGCACCGGCACCCCGGTCACGTCCGCGCCGTCGACCCGCACGCAGCCTTCGGTGGGGGCGTCCAGGCCGGCCATGATGCGCATCAGGCTGGTCTTGCCGGCGCGGGTCGCCCCCAGCAGCACCGTCACGGCGGACTGCCGCAATGTCAGGTCCAGCGGATGGAGCCAGGTTTCCGCGCCGACGCGCTTTGCGACCCCGGCCAGTTCGAGCAGCATGGAAGGCTTCTCCTCAATATTCCATTTTGAGCATTATTGTTCGTTTCTGCTTCATATTCAGTCCATGGAAACCCTAGGATCGGTTCCTTTTCTTTCGTTGTACAGTCTCCCTGTTCGAATTCCGGTCCAGACCATGAGCCTCAATCCCCGACAGATCCGGCTGCTGAAATATCTGCACGTCAGCGGATCCAGCAGCCTGGAAGACCTGGCCAGCCATCTGCAGGTCACGGTCCAGACCGTGCGCCGCGACGTGCAGCGCCTGGCCGAGGCCAACCAGCTGATCCGGTTCCACGGCGGCGCGCGCCTGCCGGCCTCGACCACCGAGAACATCGCCTACCGGCAGCGGGCGCAGCTGCACGCCGCCGAAAAGCGGCGCATCGCCCAGGCGATCGCCCGCGCGATCCCCAACGACTGCTCGCTGATGATCAACATCGGCACCACCACCGAGGCCATCGCCCAGGCGCTGACCGGCCATACCGGCCTGCGTGTCATCACCAACAACATCAACGTGGCCTACACCCTGGGCCGCCAGCCCGGCTGCGAGGTCATCCTGGCGGGCGGCGCTGTGCGGCCCCGCGACCTGGCCATCGTCGGCGAGGCGACGGTGGAATTCATCCGCCAGTTCCGAGTCGACATCGCCTTGATGGGGATCTCCGGCATCGAGGAGGACGGCACGCTGCGCGATTATGATTACCGGGAGGTGAAGGTGTCGCAGGCCATCATGCAGTCGGCTCGCGAAGTCTGGATGGCGACGGACGCCAGCAAGTTCCACCGGCCGGCCATGGTGCGGCTGGGCGACCTGTCGCAGATCGACCGGCTGTTCACCGACGCCCGCCCGCCGGACCCCTTCCCCGGCCTTCTGAAAACCGCCGAAGTCGACTGTGTGATCGCCCCCGAGGACCCGTCATGACCTACCTGCTCGCCCTAGACCAGGGCACCTCCAGCACCCGCAGCATCGTGTTCGACCGCCTGGGCCGCGTCGTCGGCCTGGCCCAGCGTGAACTGACCCAGCACTATCCGCAGCCGGGCTGGGTCGAGCACGACGCGATGGAGATCTGGCAGACCCAGCGCGACACGATGCGCGAGGCCCTGAACCGCGCGGGCATCGCCGCGCGCGACGTCCGCGCCATCGGCATCACCAACCAGCGCGAGACCACCGTGGTCTGGGACCGGCGCACCGGCCAGCCCATCCATCACGCGATCGTCTGGCAGGACCGCCGGGCCGAACCGACCTGCGCCGAGCTGCGCGCCCAGGGCCTGGAGGCAGACATCCAGCAGCGCACAGGCCTGCGCATCGACGCCTACTTTTCCGCCACCAAGCTGAAATGGATCCTGGACCAGGTGCCCGGCGCCCGCGCGCGGGCCCAGGCGGGCGAGCTGCTGTTCGGTACCATCGACAGCTGGCTGATCTGGCAGCTGACCGGCGGCCAGCGGCACCTGACCGACGTCAGCAACGCCGCGCGCACCATGCTGATGGACGTGCATCGCAATGCCTGGGACCCGGAACTGCTGGACCGCCTGGACATCCCGGCCGACATGATGCCGGAGATCCTGCCCTCGTCCGCGGATTTCGGGCGCACGTCACCGGACATCCTGGACCAGGCCATTCCCATCTGCGGCGTGGCGGGCGACCAGCAAAGCGCGCTGTTCGGCCAGGCGTGCTTTCGGCCGGGCATGGCCAAGAACACCTACGGCACCGGCTGCTTCATGCTGATGCATACGGGCGGACAGTTCCAGGTCTCCGAAAACGGGCTGGTGACCACCAGCGCCGCCCAGACCGACGGCCAGCCGGCCTACGCGCTGGAAGGCAGCATCTTCGTAGGCGGGGCCGTCGTCCAGTGGCTGCGCGACGGGCTGCGGGCCTTCACCCGCAGCAGCGACATCGAAGAAATGGCCCGCAGCGTGCCGGATTCCGGCGGCGTGATGTTCGTCCCCGCGTTCACTGGACTGGGGGCGCCCTGGTGGGATCCGCAGGCGCGCGGCACGATCACCGGCCTGACGCGGGGCACGACCATGGCGCACATCGCCCGGGCGGCGCTGGAGAGCATCGCCTACCAGAGCGCGGCGCTGCTGCAGGCCATGAGCCGCGACGCCCAGGCGGCGGGCACCACCGCCCTGCGGGCGCTGCGGGTGGACGGCGGCGCCTGCGTCAACGACCTGCTGATGCAGTTCCAGGCCGACCTGCTGGGCATCCCGGTGCTGCGCCCCACGATGGTCGAGACCACGGCGCTGGGGGCCGCCTTCCTGGCGGGCCTGCAGGCAGGCGTCTATGCCGATCTGCAGGAGCTGGAATCCCTGTGGCGCATCGAGCGGCAGTTCGATCCGGCCATGCCGCGCGACCAGGCCGAGGAATGCCTGGCGCGCTGGGACCGCGCCATCCGCCAGGCCATGGCGAGCTGAGGCGGCCCAATCCCGATAGAATGGCGATTGCGGCGGCCCCGCCTTTCCCTTGGCGCGGACCGGCCGCCCAGGACCCCGGCAGAATCCCATGTTCAAGAAAATCATCCTGATCGTCGCCGTCTTCGTCGTCATCCTGCTGGCGCTCAGTTTCGGCGAGGTGGCCTTCGGCCAGGTCTTTGCCTGGATCTCGCGCCTGACCGGCGTGCTGGTACGCAATTTCGGCGAGCTCTTCGCCCATATCGGCGCCTACCTGCAGGCGCACACCGGCAAGGTCCTGCTGGCCGTGGCGCTGACCGTGCCCGTCAGCGCCTGGATCCTGCGCTCCCACCGCGAGGCCCTGGGACGCCCGGCCTCGCAGCGGCGCATCGCCATCTTCCTGGCGATCTTCCTGGGCTGGCTGGGCGCCCACCGTTTCTTTCTGGGGCAGGTCGGCTGGGGCATCGGCTTTCTGCTGATGACCTGGATCTTCGTGCCCCTGGCGGTCGTGCTGGGCCTGATCGACGCGATCCGCTACCTGTTCATGGACGACGAGACCTTCGCCGCGACCCAGCTGTCCTGATGAGTCCGACGCTTCCCGCGCGCTACCGGCTGCTGGACCTGGGGCCGGATCCGGCCGGCGGCCCGCTGGCCGATGAAATCCTGCCCGACCATGCCGCGGCCGGCCCGGCGGCCTGCCTCTGGCAGTCCCCCCAGGGCCTGGTGGTGCCGCGCACCTATGCCGCCCGTCCGGGATTCGAGGCCGCCTGCGCGGCTTCCGCCGCCCGGGGCTGGCCGGTCGAGGTGCGCCAGTCCGGCGGCGGCGTCGTGCCCCAGGGGCCGGGCATCCTGAACCTCAGTCTCGCGCAGGTCCTCCGGGGCCGGCCCCTGGACTATTCCGAGGCGCTGTACCAGCGCCTGTGCGGCATGATCGCCGGCGCCCTGCTCTTTTCCGGCATCGAGGCTCGCGCCCAGGCGGTCGAGGGATCCTTTTGCGACGGACGCTTCAACCTGGCGGTCGGCAGCCCCGCGCGCAAGGTCGCGGGGACGGCCCAATGGTGGCGCCGGCTGCCGGCGCAGCCGCGGCGGCCCGCGCCCGGCGACGCGGGCGCCGCCGGGTCCGTCGAGGACCGCCCGGACCCGCAGGCCGAATCCCATGTCGGCCTGGTCCACGCCCTGATCCTCGCGGCCTGCGACACCCGCGAGGCGACGGCGCAGGCCAATGCGCTGGAGGCGGCGCTGGGCAATTCCCGCCGCTACGACCCGGACGCGGTCGCATCCCTGGACCGCCTGACGCCGCCCGGCGAACGTGAGGGTTTCGCGACGCGGCTGCGGGACCGGCTGGCCGCGATGCTGCGCCGCCAGGAGCTAGAATAGCGGCCTGCTCAATTCTGTCCCTGGATACCCAATGAGAAAAATCGTCCGCGCCAAGCTGCATGGAATCCGCGTCACCGGCGCCGACCTGGACTACCACGGCTCCATCACCCTGGACCCCGACCATTGCGAGGCCGCCGGCATCCTGCCGATGGAGTTCGTGGACATCTGGAACAAGAATTCCGGCGCCCGCATCAGCACCTACGTCATCTACGGCGAACGCGGCTCGCGCTGCTGCATCCTGAACGGCGCCGCCGCCCGCACCTGCCAGCGCGGCGACGAAGTCATCATCGCCAATTCCGAATACATCCAGGAAACCGAGCTGGAGCACATCAAGCCGGTCGTGCTGACTTTCCATCCCGACAACAGCGTGCGCGAGCACCTGGGATATTCCGTGGGCCGCGACGCGCAAGGGCGGCTGAGCTTCGAGATCGTCCACTTCGACTGAGCGCGCGGCCGCCGGGCGCCCTTGCCCGCCGCCCGGCCAACTCCTACAATCGGGTGGCATCACCACCCAGTACCGAGCCTCGCTAGGGGTGCCGCCACGGCGGCTGAGACAGTCCCTTCGAACCTGATTGAGATCATCCTCGCGCAGGAAAGCAGCTCGCCATGGCGACGGCTTTCCGTCGCCCGCGCCTGCCGACCGCGTGTTTACCGACAGGCGCATCATGAACCAGAATCCGCTTTCCCCCTCTCCCATCCCGTCCGGTCCTGACGCCGCTGCCGCGCCCGATCCCGGCGTCGAGCGCGTCTTCGGCTGGCACGACCACATGGCGCTCTGGTTCAGCCTGGGCGTGGGGCTGCTGGTGATCCAGGTCGGAGCCTACCTGGTGCCCGCCCTGGGCATGCATGCGGCCCTGACGGCGGTGATCGCCGGCTCGGTGCTGGGCGCCGGCCTGCTGGCCTGGGTCGCCCGCCTGGGCTGCGACAGCGGCCTGTCCAGCGCAGGACTGATCCACGCCGTCTACGGCCGGCGCTTCGCCCGCCTGCCCGTCCTGCTGAACGTCGTGCAACTGGTGGGCTGGGCGACGTTCGAGCTGGTCATCATGCGCGACGGCACCCGGGCAATCGGCCAGCGGGCGCTGGGCCTGGACGTCGGCCCGATCGTGCCGACGCTGTTCTGGGGCCTGATCATCCTGCTGCTGCTGCGCGGCTCCATGATCACGCTGGTGCGGCGCATCGTCAGCCGCGTCGGCCTGCCGCTGGTGGTGCTGTCGCTGATCTGGCTGACGGTCCAGTTCGCCCTGAAGCTGGACGGCGAGGCCGTGCAGGCCCTGTGGCAGCGCGCAGGCGACGGCAGCATGAACACCTTCCAGGCGCTGGACCTGGTGATCGCCATGCCGGTGTCCTGGCTGCCGCTGGTGGCGGACTACGCCCGCCACGGCCGCAGCGGCCGCGGGGCATTGGGCGGCACCTGGCTGGGCTACGCCATCGCCAACATCTGGTGCTACGCGCTGGGGGTGCTGGTGATCACGGTCACGGGACCCGACACCGACATGGTCACCGCCCTGCTCATGGCGCAAGGCGGGCTGCTCGCCCTGGCGCTGATCCTGGTCGACGAACTGGACAACACCTATGGGGACCTGTATTCGGGCTCGGTGTCCAGCCACAGCCTGCTGCCCTCGCTGGACCTGAAGGCCTGGGGGACGCTGCTGGCCGTCCTGTCGATGGCGCTGGCCATGGTGCTGCCCATGCATACGCTGGAACCCTTCCTGCTGACGCTCAGTTCGGTGTTCGTGCCGCTGTTCGGCACGATCCTGGGGCGCGCCGGCCTGCGCCCGGCGCAGCTGGCGCAGCCGTGCGGCGGCATCCATGCCGCGCCCGCCCTCGTCTGGGTGCTGGGCATCGCGTGCTTCCACGCCTTGGCGCAGTGGGCGCCGCAATACGGCAGCGCCCTGCCGACGCTGCTGCTGACGTTCATCCTGGGGGCGCTGACCTCCCGGGCCAGGGCCAGGACGGACCTGCCCTCGCCCTCGATGGGATGACGCGCCGGCGGGCCGGCCAGGCGCCGAACCGCCCTCAGGCGTTAACGCGCTGGCTGAGCCAGATGCTGGCGACCACGAGCGCGATGCCCGCCATCTGCGGCGGGGACAGGCTCTCGCCGAGGAACCCCCAGCCCAGCAGCACGGCCGTGAGCGGGCTCAGGAGCAGCAGCGAGGACGCGACGGCCGGCGCGAGCCTGCCAATACCACGGAACCAGAGGGCGTAGGTCAGCGCGGCCCCGACCAGGCCCAGCCAGACCAGGCCCAGCAGGTTCGATGCCGTCGGAACCGGCATCGCCGGATCCGCCAGCAGGACGACCGGCACCAGCAGCAGGCCGCCGGCGGTCAACTGCCAGGCGGTGAAGGTCAGCGGCGATACTGGGGGCTGCCATTTGCGCGACAGGGTGACGCCCAAGGCCATCGATGCCGCGCCCCCCAGGCCGGCCGCGATCCCGATTCCGTCCAGTGCCGCGTCGGGCGTGAGCACCAGCAGGGCAACTCCGCCCATGCCGACCAGCGCCCCGAAGACCGCCAACGGCCGCAAACGCGCGGACAGCAGCAGCGATGCCAGAAAGACGACGATCAGCGGCTGGGACGCCAGCACGGTGCCGGCCACGCCTCCCGGGAGCCGATAGGCGGCGACAAACAGCAGGCTAAGGAATATCGAGATATTGAGCGCGCCCAGGATGAAAGCGCGCAGCCACCAGACGCCGTCCGGCAAGCGGCGCACGATCATCAACAGCAGCAAGCCGGCGGGCAGCGCGCGCAACGCCGCGACGGTCATGGGCGAAAAGCCGGCCAGCCACTGCGTCGTGACGATGTAGGTGCTGCCCCAGATGATGGGCGCGACGGCCGTCTGTGCGAGGTCCAGGGCCGCGGGCTTCATGACAGCTCCAGCACTTCCGCCAGCGGGCGGCGCGGCTTCTGGGGCCAGTTGCCGGCCGCGGCGCGGCCGACGGCAAGCAGCATGACGGGCAGCTCGCCTTCCGCGAGACCGAATTCCCGGCTCACGGCATCGGCGTCGAACCCCGCCATGGGGCCCGACACCAGGTCCATGGCCTCGGCGGCATGAATGAGGGTGGCGGCGCCCAGCGTGGCGGAACGGATGGCCTCGTCGCGTGCCGCTTCCGGATCGGCGGCGTACCGGACGTGCGCATCGTCCTGCCAGGCCGCGGCCATGGCGGCGGGCATGAGCCCCGTCTCCACGAACGGGCGCAGCCGCTCCCGCAGGCTCGCAGCCTGGGGAATCTGGCCGCAGACAATGAAGGTCACGGCGGCCTCGGATACCTTCGCCTGGCCGAAGGCGAGCTCCCGGAGCCTGGCCTTCGCCGCCGGGGTCCGTACCGCGATGAAGCGCCAGTTCTGAAGGTTGTAGGCGGTGGGCGCTCGCGTGGCGAGGCGCACCAGTTCTTCGATCTGCTCGTCCGCCAGGAGATGGGCCGGATCGAAACGATTGGCGGAAGTCCGCCGCTCGATGAGGGCGATGGTGGGATGCTGCATGGCAGTCAACTCGTGGATGTCATAGGGTTCCGGTATGGTATTTAGTTCACTATCGATGCACAATAAACAAAATAGTGAATTGATAATTTTCTATTGGAGAACAATCCAGTGGACCGATACACGGCGTTCCAGGTCTTCCGGCACGTGGCCGAACTGGGCAGCTTTGCCGCGGCTGGGCGGAAACTGAACCTTTCCCCGCCCGCCATCAGCAAGAACATCGCCGAACTGGAGTCGCACCTGGGGGTGCGGCTGATACACAGGACAACGCGGCGCATGGCGCTGACCGAGGAAGGCAAGACCTATCTCGAACACGTGACGCGCGGCCTGGACGCCTTCATCGAGGCGGAAGCCGCGCTGTCCCCCGCCAGGACATGGCCCGTCGGCACGCTGCGGGTGAGCGCGCCCATGACGGTGTCGCTGCTCTGCCTGTCCCAGGCGGTGCCCGGATTTCTTGCCGGCTATCCGGACCTGAAGCTGGAACTGCAGCTGGACGACCGCCGTGTCGACATCATCCGCGAGGGCTTCGATCTGGCGATCCGGGGATACAGCAGTCCCGAGGATTCCAGCCTGGTGGCGCGGAGGCTGGGCGCCATGCCGCACGTGCTCTGCGCGGCGCCGTCCTATTTCGACGCGCATGGAAGGCCGCGGACGCCCTCGGACCTGAAGGGCCTGGACCACATCCGCTTTCCCTATGGCGGCAACGCCGATTTCTGGGAATTCAGGAAAAACGGAGCCGTCGAGCGCATCGCGGTCCAGGCGCGCTATTCGGTGTCTTCCAGCCTGGCCATCCGGGATGCGCTGCGGGCCGGCCTGGGGGTCAGTCTGATCCCGCAGCCCTACGTCGAGGACGATCTGGCGCAGGGAAGACTGGAAGCGGCCCTGGAGGACTGGGCGACCGGAGACGTCACCCACTACGCGGTCTACCCCACGCGCCAGCACCTGGCACCCAAGATCCAGGTATTCGTGGACTTCCTGGTCCGGCAGTTCCAGCACGGCGTCGCCTGAGCGCCTGAGCGCCAGAGGCCGGCCGCCTTGCCGGCCCGGGAATACCGGCGCGGGCACGGCAGTCCAACAAAAAGCCCGCCTCTTTCGAGGCGGGCCGGGACGGGGGCCCGTTTCGGGCGCCCCTTTGCAAGACGAAGCGGATCAGGTGCGCTGGGCAGCCAGGCCGGCGTCCGCGGCCGGGACGGCCTTGGTGCCGAACAGGGCGCTGACAACCTGCCACATGACGCCCAGGCCGCCGACGATGAAGACCACGTCGCCGAAGGTGCGGGTCCAGCGCAGGGTCTGCAGGAGATCCTGCTGCATGAAGGTCTCGCCGCGCGCCCACCAGGTGCCGACGCTGACGCTGGCGTGGAACTGCATCAGGCCGATCGGCAGCAGGCTCAGCGTGATCATCATGACCAGGCCGATGTTCATGCACCAGAAGGCCGTGTTCATCAGGCCGTCATTGAACTGCATGTTCGGGCGGACGTAGCGCAGCACGAACAGCGTGAAGCCGAGCGCCAGGAAGCCATAGACACCGAACAGGGCGGCGTGCGCGTGCACGGCGGTCGTGTTCAGGCCCTGGATGTAGTAGAGCGCGATCGGCGGGTTGACCATGAAGCCGAACACGCCGGCGCCGAACATGTTCCAGAAGGCCACGCAGACGAAGAACTTCAGCGGCCAGCGCAGGTTTTCCATCCAGGGGGCGCGGGCCTTCAGGCGCCAGTTTTCCCAGGCCTCGTAGCCCAGCACGACCAGGGGCACGACCTCCAGGGCGCTGAACGAGGCGCCGATCGCCATGATCGGCGTCGTGGTGCCCGAGAAGTACAGGTGGTGCATGGTGCCCGGGGTGCCGCCCAGCATGAACAGCACGGCCGAGGCCAGGCTGGCCGTGGTGGCGCCGCGCTTGGACACCAGGCCCATGGTGGAGAAGATGAAGGCCAGGGCCGCGGTGGCGAACACCTCGAAGAAGCCTTCGACCCACAGGTGGACCACCCACCACCGCCAGTATTCCATGATGGTGATGTTGGTCTTCTCGCCATAGGCCAGGCCGGCGCCGTAGAACAGGCCGATGCAGACCACGGACGCGGTGAACAGGGCCAGCAGGTTCTTGTCGCCCTTCTGGCGCAGCGCCGGAACGATGCCGCGCAGCATCAGGAACAGCCAGAACACGATGCCCAGGAACTTGCCGATCTGCCACAGGCGGCCGAGCTCGACGTATTCATAGCCCTGGTGGCCCAGCCAGAAGTTCCAGCTTTGCGGCATCAGGTGCGCGATGGCGGCGAAGTTGCCGGTGAAGGAACCGACCACCACCAGGATCAGCGCCCAGAACAGGATATCCACGCCGAGCTTCTGGTATTTCGGATCCTTGCCGCCATTGAGGATCGGCGCGAGGAACAGGCCGGCGGCCAGGAAACCCGTGGCGATCCAGAAGAGCGCCGCCTGGATGTGCCAGGTGCGCACCAGCGAGTACGGCAGCCATTCGGACACGTTGACGCCGTAGAAGGTCTGGCCTTCCACGGTGTAGTGGGCCGTGAAGCCGCCGATGAAGATCTGCGTCACGAACAGGGCCACGACCAGGAACAGGTACTTGCCCAGGGCGCGCTGCGAGGGCGTGAGCGCCAGCAGGGAGATCGGGTCGCGCGCGGGGGCGGGGGTTTCTTCTTCTTCCTTGCGCATGAAGGCCCAGGCCCAGACCAGCAGGCCCACGCCGGCGATCAGGATGATCACGCTCATGATCGACCAGATGACGTTTTCCGCCGTCGGGACGTTGTCGATCAGGGGCTCGTGCGGCCAGTTGTTGGTGTAGGTCGCGACGCTGTCGGGCCGGTCGGTCGAGGCCGCCCAGGACGTCCAGAAGAAGAAGTTCGCCAGGCGGGCGCGGGCCTCGGCCGTGGGCAGCGTGCCTTCCTTCATGGCGAAGTGCACGCGGCTTTCGTGCAGGGACGCATCGTCGCCGAACAGCTTGTCGTAGTAAGCGGCGGTCTGCGCGATGGCGCGGGCGCGGCGGTCGGACACCGTGACGACGCCCGTGGCGGCGTCATAGGTGTTCTTGCGGTATTCCGCCTTCAGGTGCCGCTGCAGCACGGCCTGATTGTCGCCGTCGAGCTGGTCGTACTTGACGCCGAACCGTTCCTGCGCGGCCTGGTCCAGCCAGGCCGTCAGTTCGCGGTGCAGCCAGTCGGCCGTCCAGTCGGGGGCCTGGTAGGCGCCGTGCCCCAGGATCGAGCCCACGGTCATGCCGCCGGCGGTCTGCCAGGCGACCTGGCCATCCAGGATCTGGTCTCCGGTCATCACGACCTGCCCGTCGGCCGTCACCACCTGGGCCGGAATGGGAGGTGCCTGGTTGTAGACCTCCTTGCCCATCCATCCCAGGATGGCGAAGGCCACCACGAGAACGCCGATCAGCGTCCACCATAATTTTTTGTACTCGCGCATCCTGCGCTCCTTCTGCAGCTGTGAGGGGTTCCAGAATCAGCGCCGGATGGCGCTCCCATTTCACTTCGATCTTTTTCAAGCAATAAGCATGCCAACTGGATGACCTAGGGAAAGTACTGATATAGATCAAACTGGGTAAAAACAACCCTTTTAAATCGGGTTAAAAGAACCCTGGCAGGGTTAATATGACCTTCATGGAACAGCAACTCCTGAAAGACCTGGCCCGGGACCTGCCGGATGGCGTGCGGCTGCAGCGCGCGGCCACCGCCATCCGCGAGGCCTTCTCCTGCGACGCGGTGGGTCTGCTGACGCTGGACGGCCACGACACCCTGCATCTCGTGGCCGCGGCCGGTCTCGCGCACGAGGCCCTGGGCCGGCGCTTCGTGGTCGGCCAGCATCCGCGCTTCGCCGCCATCCTGTCGCGCCGCGAACCCACGTGGTTCGACCCGGGCAGCGTGCTGCCCGATCCCTACGACGGCCTGCTGGACGACCGCAAAGGTTCGCCCCTGCCCGTGCACGACTGCCTGGGCATGCCGCTGTATCGCGACGACGAACGGCCCTGGGGCCTCATGACGCTGGACGCGCTGGCGACGGGGACCTTCGACGAGGCGGCCCGCGCGCGCCTGCGTCAGCTGGCGCTGCTCCTGCAGGCCGCCGTGCGCGTCACGCAACTGGAAAGGGAGAACCGCCGGCTGCGGCAGCTGGGCAGCTCGCAGCAGGGCATCGAGCGCATCGGCGAGACCACCGAGATCCTGGGCCACAGCGAGGCGATCCAGTCCCTGCTGCACGAGCTGGATCTGGTGGCCGATTCGGAACTGCCCATCCTGCTGCTGGGTGAAACCGGCGTGGGCAAGGAGCTCTTCGCCCGCCGGCTGCACCGGCACTCGCGGCGCAGCCGCCAGCCCATGATCCAGGTGAACTGCGCGGCCCTGCCCGAATCCCTGGCGGAAAGCGAGCTCTTCGGCCACGTCAAGGGCGCGTTCTCGGGCGCCACGACCGACCGGCCGGGCCGCTTCGAGGCCGCCCAGGGCGGCACGCTGTTTCTCGACGAGGTCGGCGAGCTGCCCCTGGGCCTGCAGGCCAAGCTGCTGCGGGTGCTGCAGAACGGCGAGATCCAGCGCCTGGGCACAGACCAGACCATCAAGACGGACGTGCGCATCATCGCCGCCACCAACCGCGACCTGAAGGCCAACACGCAGGCCGGCCTGTTCCGGGCCGACCTGTACCACCGCCTGTCGGTCTATCCGATCCCCATCCCGCCGCTGCGCGAGCGCGACCGCGACATCCTGATCCTGGCCGGGCATTTCCTGGAGTTCAACCGCGCCCGCCTGGGCCTGCGCGGCGTGCGCCTGTCCTATGGCGCGGAACGGGCGCTGCAGCGCTACCCCTGGCCCGGCAACGTGCGGGAACTGGAGCACGTGATCAGCCGGGCCGCGCTGAAGATGCTCAGTCGCGGCGCCTCGCGCGACCAGGTCCTGACCATCGAGGCGGACCTGCTGGACCTCGACATCCCGCCCGCCGAGCCCGCGCCCGAGGGGCCCGTGGCCGCCACCCCGGCGGCCCCCGCCGAGAGCGCGGCGGCGGACGCCCCTGTCCTGGCCGACATCCCGCCCCTGCGGGCCACGGTGGACGAGAGCCAGCGCGGCGCCATCCGCCGGGCACTGGCCGCCGCCGACCAGAACTGGGCGCAGGCGGCCAGGGCGCTGGAACTGGACGCCAGCAACCTGCACAAGCTGGCCAAACGGCTGGGCCTGAAGAAACGGCCGGAAGAATAAGGCCGCCGCAGCCCGCCGACGCGGGTTTTCATTAAAATGCCTGCACACCGCGCGGGCCGCCCCGCGCGAACGGACGCGCGGCCCGCCGGGCCGCCTGGACTCCTGGAAGGATCGCAGACCCATGGCATGGCAAGACATCCTGATCGAGAGCGGCCTGTGGCTGGCCAAGGCCTACCTGCTGACGGTGCTGGCGGGCATCGCGGCGGTCTGGTGCCTGCGGCGCTTCACGCGCTGGGGCGAGCAGTTCTGGCGCCTGAGCGCGGATTTCTTTTCGCCGCGGCGCAACTGGCGCCCCATGGCGGGCGTGGCGCTGATCCTGCTGCTGACGCTGGGCGCGGTGCGCCTGGATGTGCTGTTCTCCAATTGGTACAACACCATGTACAGCGCGCTGCAGGCCCTGGACCAGCCCGGCTTCTGGGCCGCCATGCTGCTGTTCGCCCTGCTGGCGGCCGTCCACGTGGTGCGGTCACTGTTCGACTTCTACGTGCAGCAGGCCTTCGTCGTGCACTGGCGCGAGTGGCTGAACGAGCGCCTGCTGACCCGCTGGATGGAACAGCAGGCCTACTACCGGTCGCAGTCGCTCAGCCACCTGGCGGACAACCCGGACCAGCGGATCCAGCAGGACATCACCAGCTTCGCCACCACGTCCATGACGCTGGCGGTGGGGCTCATCAACGCCATCGTGTCGACCATCGCCTTCACCCTGATTCTGTGGAACCTGTCGGGTCCCATGACGGTGCTGGGCCACGAGATCCCCCGCGCCATGGTGTTCCTGGTCTTCATCTACGTCTTCCTGGCCACGCTGCTGGCCATCTGGATCGGCAAGCCCCTGATCCGGCTGAACTTCCTGAATGAAAAGCTGAACGCCGACTACCGCTACGCGCTGGTGCGGGTGCGCGAGTACGCCGAGAGCATCGCCTTCTACCGGGGCGAGCGCGTCGAGGGCCGCACGCTGCGCCGCTGGTTCGCGGAGGTCATCGGCAATGCCTGGGACATCATCTACCGGTCGCTGAAGTTCCTGGGATTCAACTTCGTCGTCACGCAGACGGCCGTGGTGTTTCCCTTCATCATCCAGGCGGCGCGGTTCTTTTCCAAGCAGATCAGCCTGGGCGACCTGATCCAGACGGCCCAGGCCTTCGGGCAGCTGCAGACCAACCTGTCTTTCTTCCGCAACGTCTACGACAGCTTCGCCACCTACCGCGCCACCCTGGACCGTCTGACCGGTTTCGACGCCGTGATCGACACGGCCCGCGAGATGGTGCTGCCGCAGACCCGGCAAGACGGCAGCCGCCTGGCCCTGCACGGCCTGACGGTCCGCCGCCCCGACGGCCACGCCCTGCTGAAGGACCTGAGCCTGGAAGTCGAGCCGGGCCGGCCCGTGCTGGTGCGCGGACCTTCCGGCTCGGGTAAGACCACGCTGCTGCGCACCATCGCCGGCATCTGGCCCTATGGATCGGGCGAGATCGTCCGGCCCCAGGCCTCGTCCCTGTTTCTGGCCCAGAAACCCTATCTGCCCCTGGGCACGCTGCGCGCGGCCCTGCACTATCCCCAGCCGGTGGATCAGGTGCCCGCCGGACAGGACGAGGCCATCCTGGACCGGGTGCAGCTCGGCCACCTGCGTGAGCAGCTGGACGTCGAGGACGACTGGAGCCGCATCCTGTCGCTGGGCGAGCAGCAGCGCCTGGCCTTCGGCCGCCTGCTGATCGCGCGCCCGGACGCCGCCTTCCTGGACGAGGCCACGTCCGCCATGGACGAAGGGCTGGAGGACGCCATGTACCGCCTGCTGCGCGAGCAATTGCCCGGCACCCGGCTGGTCAGTGTGGGCCACCGCAGCACGCTGCGGCGCCACCACGGCGCGGAACTCGTCCTGCAGGGCGAGGACGGCGGCTGGCGGCTGGATCCCATCTGACCCCGCGGCGGACCGGCTAGATTACACTTGGGGGCCATCGGATTTCCACCTCACGCCATGATCGAATACTACCTTCCCATCAAGCACCTGCACATGACGGCCGTCGGCCTGAGCATCCTGCTGTTCGTCGTCCGGGCGTACTGGTCCGTGAGCGGATCGGCCCTGCTGCAGCGCCGCTGGGTGCGCATCCTGCCGCACGTGGTGGATACCGTGCTGCTGACCTGCGGGGTGATCCTGGCGGCCATCATCGGCCCCAACCAGCCCTGGATTCTGACCAAAATCCTCCTGCTGATCGCCTACGTCGGCGTGGGCACCATCGCCATCAAGCGCGGCCGCACAACGCGCGGCAAGCTGACGGCGGCCGTGATCGCGGTGGCGATCTTCGCTTACATCGTCGGCGTCGCAATCACGAAGAATTCGGGATCCTGGTTCTCGATGCTGTAGGACGGCCGGATCAGAGGCTGCCCATCGCCCACTGCATCGCCAGGCTGCTGGCGGCCACCGCCACCCAGACCCCCAGGCCCAGCAGCAAGGGGCGCACGCCGGCCAGCGCCATGCGCCGCAGATCGGACGACAGCCCGATGGCGGTCAGCGCCATGATGACCAGGAACTGCGAGCCCTCGTGCAGCAAGCCCAGCACGGACGCGGGCAGCACGCCCAGCGACCGGACGCCGGAGGCCGCAAGGAACCATAGGATGAACCAGGGAAAGATCCGCGCCAGGGACACCCGGGTTTCCGCATGGCGGGCGCGCCAGGCCGTCCACAGCGCCAGGCCGATGCACACCGGGATGATCAGCGTCGCCCGGGTCAGCTTGACGATCGTGGCCACGTCGCCCGCCGCCGTGCTGTAGCTGTACCCCGCGGCGACCACGGACGAGGTGTCGTTGATGGCCGTGCCGGCCCACAGGCCGAATCCCGCGTCGCTCAGGCCCATCCAGTGCCCCAGCGGCGGGAACACCAGCACGGCGACCACGTTGAACAGGAAGATGGTGGAGATCGCCAGGGCGGTGTCGTGCTCGTCGGGCTTGAGGATGGGCACCGCCGCCGCAATGGCCGAGCCCCCGCAGATCGCGGTCCCGACGCCGATCAGCGTGCGCAGATGGCCGGTCAGCCCCAGCCATCGCCCCAGCAGCCATGCCGCCGCGAACGCGACGCTCAGCGTCACCGCGGTGACCGCCAGCGACGAGGCGCCCGTGCGCACGACCTCGCCCAGACCCAAGCCGAACCCCAGGCCGATGATGGACCATTTCAGGACCTGGCGGCTGCTGTAGCCGATGCCGGGCGCGAAGACGGGCGACAAGCCCAGCAGATTGCGCCACAGCATGCCGAGCAGGATGCCCATGACGGGGCCTCCGATCAGGGGCAGCCACTGCCCCAGCCGCCACGCGGCCAGTCCCAGCGCGGCCGACAGCGCAATGCCGTACCAGCGCGAGGGCGAGCGCGGCATGCCGTCGGCGGCACCCGCGGAAGCGGCGGGGCCGGCGGCGGGAAGAGGACGGGGCACGGCGGAGATGGGCAGCATGGGAAAGACCGGCGGAAATGAAGGGATGGCCTGAATTCTAGGCATTCCCGTGCGATCAATAAATTCAGTAATGATGACACTTCCCATCAATAAAATTGATCGGATGCGGGAAGCACCCTACAATTTCCCCATGATCGGACTGAGCATTCGCCAACTGGAAGTCTTCGACGCCGTGGCCGCTGCCGGCAGCGTGCGCCGCGCCGCGGAACAGCTGCACCTGACGCAGCCCGCCGTCAGCATGGCCCTGGGCGAGCTGGAACGGCAGCTGGGCAGCACCCTGTTCGACCGCGAGCGCGGACGCCTGCACCTGAACGCCCAGGGCGCCGAACAGCTGCCCCTGGCCCGCGAGATCCTGGAACGGCTGCAGGACATGCAGCGCCGCCATCCCGACACGCAGGGCGCGCTGCGCGGGTCGCTGCGCATCGGCGCCAGCAACACGGTCGGCAACTACCTGGTGGGAGAACTGCTGGGGCCCATCGTGGCGCAGCACCCCCAGGTCGCCCTGCACCTCACCGTGGACAATACGCGGGCCATCACCGGCATGCTGATCGATCACGCGATCGACATCGGCTGCGTGGAAGGCCCAGTCCACCATGCGCAGCTGGAGACCCTGCCCTGGCGCGGCGACGCGCTGGTGGTCTGCGCAGCCCCGTCGCATCCCCTCGCCCGGCAGGCGCGCCTGCGGCCCGCCCATTTCGCCGGCGCCCACTGGATCCTGCGGGAACGCGGTTCGGCCACCCGCAGCCTGACCGAGCAGGCGCTGACCGCCCTGCCCCCGGGCCGCATCCTGCTGGAACTGGGCCAGATCGAGGCCATCAAGCAGGCCGTCATCGCCGGCCTGGGCATCGCCTGCCTGCCCTATGCCGCGACCCTGGACGCGGTGGCGACAGGGCGGCTGCGGGTGCTGCGCACACCCTTCCTGAACCTGGACCGCCGGCTGTCGATCGTGCTGCACCGCAGCCGTTATCGCGGTACCCTCATCGAAGCCTTCCTGCATTCACTGGAGTCCGCCCATGCCCAAGACTGAATCCCGCCCCCTGGCCGCCCACGAGGCCTACGATGTGCGCGCGCTGGTGCTGCAAGGCGGCGGCGCGCTGGGGGCATACCAGGCGGGCGTCTACGAAGGCCTGAACGAGGCCGGTCTCGAATTGACCGACCTGGCCGGCATTTCCATCGGCGCGCTGAACCTGGCGGTGATCGCCGGCAATCCGCCGGAAAAACGGGTCGAGCGCCTGCGGGAATTCTGGGACACCATCTGCCAGCCCTATGCCGGCCCCGGCGCCAACGCGCTGCTGGAGCACAGCCTGTTCCAGGTCAACGACCTGGCCCGCCAGTTCCTGGGGGCGTTGCATGCCGGCAGCGCGCTGCTGGTCGGGCAAAAAGGGTTCTTCCGGCCGCGATTTCCGCCGGCCGCGCTGGCCACGGGCCTGGACCCGGCCCGGGTCGGCCACTACGACACCCGTCCGCTGAAAGAGACCCTGGAATCCCTGTGCGACTTCGACCGCATCAACGACGGCGGCCTGCACGTCTCGGTGGGCGCCGTCAACGTCCGCACCGGGAATTTCGCCTTTTTCGACAACACCGCGACCCGCCTGCGGGCCGAGCATTTCATGGCCTCGGGCGCGCTGCCGCCGGCCTTTCCCGCCGTGGAGATCGACGGCGAATACTACTGGGACGGCGGACTGGTTTCGAACACGCCCCTGTCCCGGGTCCTGCAGCAGCGTCCGGAGCGCGACACCCTGGTCTTCCAGGTGGACCTCTGGTCCGCGCGCGGCCCGGTGCCGCGCAGCATCAGCGAGATCAGCGACCGGATCCAGGACATCCGCTATTCGAGCCGCACCCGGATGATTACCGACGAGATGCGGGCGCGCCGCAAGATGCAGCGGCTGCTGCGCCAGGTGCTGGACCAGGTCCCCGCCAAGGTGCGCGACAGCGACCCGGCCTGCCGCGAGGCCGCCCGGCTGGCCAGCGGGGCGCGCAGCAACATCATCCACCTGATCTACCGCAACAAGCCCTACGAGCAGCACTTCCGGGATTTCCAGTTCGGCCCCGCCACGATGCGCGAGCACTGGGCCAGCGGCCTGCAGGACATCCGCACCACCCTGGCGCATCCGCACTACCTCGCCATGCCCGACAACATCGCCGGCTTCGTGACGCATGACGTGCATCGCAGCGAGATCGAAGAAGCCATGGCGGCCGGGGACTGAACCGGCCGGGCGGCCCGATCAGGCGTTCGAGGGCCGGGCGTCCGGCTGCGGCGCCCGCGAGCGGCGGCCCAGCACGACCGCGGCCGCCGCCACCAGGACGGTGCCGGCCACCTGCAGCGCGGTGATGGGCTCGCCCAGGAAGGCCCAGGCCAGGAACAGGATGGACACCGGCCCCAGCAGCCCCAGCTGCGCCGTCAGTGGCGCGCCGATGCGGGCGACGGACCACATGATCATGAAGGTCGGGATGACGGTGTTGACGGTGGCGTGGATCAGCGACAGGCCGTAGACGGGCCAGCCCTGGTGCAGGCCGGCCAGCCCCTTGACCCAGAAGAAATGCACCATGGTCACGCCCGCGGACACGGTCATCGCATAGGCGACCAGGCGCGTCGCCGTGACGCGCTCGATCAGCTCGCCCGAGCCGATCAGGTACATGGCATAGGAAAATGCCGCGCCCAGCACGCAGGCCGAGCCCAGCACCACGTTGTCACCGGCCACGGACAGGTCGTCCCAGAACACCAGCGCCACGCCGCCGTAGGCCAGCGCCATCGCCATCCATTGGCGCGGCGAGATGGGCTTGTTCAGGAACACCGCCGAGATCAGCAGCACGAACGTGGGCGACAGGAACAGGATCAGGCGCTCGAGCCCCGCGGAAATGTACTGCAGGCCGAGGAAATCCAGCAGGCTGGACAGGTAATAGCCGATGAAGCCCAGAATGCAGATGCGCACGCCGTCGCGCCAGCCCAGGCGCGGGATCAGGCCGCGCCGCGCGCGGCCGGCCTGATGCCAGGCGATCGCGGCGAAAAACGGCAGCGCCAGCATCATGCGAAACCCGATCACGTCCAGGGCGTCCACTCCGTGCAGGTACAGGAGCTTGGCCACGATGGCCTTGGCTGAAAACAGCACGGCCCCCAGGCCGGCCAGCACGAAACCGATCCAGAACATGCGGCGTGAGAGGTCCGGCATGATTTTAGTTGCCTAGTCAGATATTGTGGGTGTAGAATTTTAGCATGCAAGAACCTCCGAATTCCCGCCCTGGCCGGCCGGATCCCGCGTCCGCGCCGGTTCCGCCCTGCGCCTTCTACGGTGACAATTTCATCGATCTCAACGCCGACCACAACGTCGGCCTGCTGGTCAAGCATCTGCACGCCCTGTTCCATCGGGTCGTCGACCTGCGCACCGTGCCCCTGGGCCTGACGGCCAACCAATGGCGGCCCCTGCTGCTGGTCGGGCACAAGGGTATCGACACCCCGGCCGAACTGGCCCGCGCCATGAACGTGGACACCGGCGCCATGACCCGCATGCTCGACCGGCTGGAGGCCAAGGGCTTTCTGCGCCGCGAGCGCATCTCCGAGGACCGCCGGGTGGTCAAGGTCACCCTCACCGACGCCGGCATGGCGCTCTGCGGGCAGATCACGCCCATCATCGCCGAGGCCCTGAACCTGCACCTGCAGGGGTTTTCGGACGACGAGATCCGCATGCTGCTGGCCTTGCTCAAACGCATGATCGTCAACGGCGAACAGGCGCTGCAGCAAGCCAGCGAGCCCTCGCCCAAACCGTAAGCCAATATTTCCGGACCCCGATTTCCCCTGAAAACGTCCTTTTTCTCCCTTTATAATTGTCTAGGCAGATAATGACCCGATCAACCATTTTCAGCTTGTTGTCAGCATGAAACCGTTCATCCCCTTACTGCTGGCGCTGTCCCTGTCGGCCTGCGCCCCCATGGATCCCGGCGCGCCCGCCATCCATCCGGTCACGGGCGACAGCCTGGACCTGCACCAGGACGCCGCGGTCGCCTGGCCGCGCACCGACTGGTGGACCCGCTACCAGGACCCTCAGCTGAACCGGCTGGTCGACGAGGCCCTGCAGGGCAGTCCCTCGCTGCAGGCGGCGGCGGCGCGGGTCCGCGGCGCGCAGGCGGCGGCGCGGGGCGCGCGCGCCGTGCAATGGCCCCAGGTGAATGCGAACTATCACCTGACCCGCGAACGGCTCAGCGAGAACTACATCTATCCGCCGCCCCTGGCCGGGTCCTACCAGAGCGACACCGCGCTGTCGCTGCAGCTGGACTTCAACCTGGACCTGTGGGGCAAGCAGCGCGCCCTGGCCGGCGCCGCGGGACAGCGCGCCGAGGCCGCCGAGGCCGCGCGCCAGCAGGCCCGCACCCTGCTGGTGTCGGCGGTGGCGCAGGCCTATTACCAGTTGCAGGACGCCCTCGCCCAGGCCCAGGCCATCGAGGCCATCGTCGGCAAGCTGCAGGAGGCCCTGGACATCACCCGCGACCGGTACAAGAACGGCCTGGGCATCCAGGTGGACGTGGACCAGGCCGATTCCGCCGTGTCCTCGGCCCAGGTGCAGTTGAGCCAGGCCCGCAACAACGCCGAACTGCTGCGGCACCAGCTGGCCGCGCTGCTGGGCAAGTCTCCCGACCAGCTGCCCGCCCTCTCGGTCCAGGCGCACGCCGCGCCGCCCGACGGAGTACCCGCGCAGATGCCCATGGCCCTGCTGGGCAGGCGGGCCGACATCGTCGCCGCGCGCCTGCAGGCGCAGGCCGCCGGCGCCGAGGTCTCGGCCGCCAAGGCGGATTTCCTGCCCAACGTGAACCTGTCGGCCATGGCGGGCTACCTGTCCCTGGGCATGGACAAGCTCATCCGCAGCAGCAGCGAGAACTACAGCGCGGGTCCGGTCATCACCCTGCCGATCTTCAATGCCGGCGGACTGAACGCCCAGCTGGCCGGCCGCCGCGCCGCGCGCGACGAGGCCATCGCCCAGTACAACGAGACCGTGCTGGGCGCCATCCGCGAGGTGGCCGACGCCAGCGCCTCGATCCGGTCCCTGCGGGAACAGATCGGCCACCAGGAAGCCAGCCTGAAAGCCATCACCTCCGCCTATGACGTGGCCCTGCAGCGCTACAAGGCCGGCCTGGGCAATTTCGTCCAGGTCCTGCTGGCCCAGAGCGAGGCGCTCAAGCAGACCGTCCAGACCACGGACCTGCACGCCCGCGCCTACATCCTGGACGTGCAGCTGGCCACCGCCCTGGGCGGCGGCTATATCCAGCCGTCGCAGCCGGATGCCCGGCATCCGGCCGCGCCCGCGGCCCAGACACAACCGACGACCCTTTCCGAATAAGCCAAGCGCATCATGACTGCAAACAGCACAAAACCCTCCACCCGCAAGCGCCTGATGCTGGCGGCCACCGGCATCTTCATCCTGATCGCCGTGCTCTACGGCATCTGGTGGATGCTCTTCGCATCGCACTATGAATCCACGGACGACGCCTACGTCCACGGCAACCTGGTGTCCGTCAGCGCCCAGATCCCCGGCACGGTGGTCTCCATCGGCGCCGACGACACGCAAAGGGTTGCGCAGGGCACCCACCTGGTGACGCTGGACGGCAGCGACACGCAGCTCGCCCTGGGGCAGGCCGAGGCGGCCCTGGCCCAGACCGTGCGCCACACGCAGACCCTGTTCGTCCAGAACGACGCCCTGGCCGCCGACGTGGCGGTCGGCCAGGCCAACGTCGAACAGGCCGAGACCCTGCTGCACAAGGCCCGCAACGACCTGCAGCGGCGCAATGCGCTGCGCGGCTCGGGCGGCGTGAGTGGCGAAGAACTGCTGCATGCCCAGGTGGCGGTGAAGTCCGCCGAAGCCGGCCTCGCCCAGGCCCGCGCGGGCCTGGCGGCCTCGAAAGCCAAACTGGCCACCAACCAGGCCTTGACGCGCGGCAGCACCGTGGCCACTCACCCGGACGTGCTGCAGGCCGCCGACCAGGTCCGCCAGGCCTGGCTGGCCCAGGCCCGCACCCGCGTGCTGGCGCCGGTCGCCGGCATGGTGGCGCAGCGTTCCGTGCAGCTGGGCCAGCGCATCCAGCCCGGGACGCCGCTGATGACCCTGGTGCCGCTGGACAGCCTGTGGGTCGAGGCGAACTTCAAGGAAAACCAGTTGCATGGCATGCAGGCCGGCCAGAAGGTCACGCTGGTGTCCGACCTGTACGGCGACGACGTCACCTACCACGGCACCGTGGTGGGCGTCTCGGCCGGCAGCGGCAGCGCCTTTGCCCTGCTGCCCGCCCAGAACGCCAGCGGCAACTGGATCAAGGTCATCCAGCGCGTGCCCGTGCGCATCCAGCTGGACCCCAAGGAACTGCAGGACCATCCCTTGCGCGTAGGCCTGTCGATGACGGTGAAGGTGGACCTGGCCTCGGCCCCTGAACAGGCTCCGGCCTCCGGCGAGGCGCCGGCCCAGCACCCCGCCCTGAGCACGCCCATCTACGATCATGACCCGGCCGAAGTCGACGCCCTGATCCAACGCATCATCCAGGAAAACCAGGCCTCATGAGCACCCCTGCCGCAGCCACTGCGGACGACCGGGCGGCACCACCGCCCGCCGCGCCCGCCCAGCCGCCCGAAGGCGGCTACCCGCCCCTGGAAGGCAGCGCCCGCACCTTCGGCACGATCGCGCTGTCGGCCGCCGTCTTCATGAACGTGCTGGACTCGTCCATCGCGAACGTATCCATCCCGACCATCGCCGGCGACCTGGGCGTGAGCACCACCCAGGGCACCTGGGTGATCACGTCCTTCGCCGTCGCCAATGCCATCACGGTGCCGCTGACCGGATGGCTGACGCAGCGTTTCGGCCAGGTGCGGCTGTTCGTCATGGCCACGCTGCTGTTCGTCCTGAGCTCGTGGCTGTGCGGCTTTGCCTGGTCCTTCGAGTCGCTGGTGTTCTTCCGGGTGCTGCAAGGCGCCGTGGCCGGGCCGATGATTCCCCTGTCGCAGTCGCTGATGCTGGCCAGCTATCCCAGAGCAAAGGCCGGCATGGCGCTGGCCCTGTGGTCCATGACGATCCTGGTCGGCCCCATCGCCGGGCCCCTGCTGGGGGGCTGGATTTCGGACAACTACGACTGGTCCTGGATCTTCTACATCAACGTGCCGGTGGGCCTGCTGGCCGGCTGGGCGTCCTGGCAGGTCTACAAGTCCCGCGAGTCGCGGCGCATCCACCTGCCCATCGACCGCATCGGCCTGGTGCTGCTGGTGGTCTGGGTGGGCGCCCTGCAGGTGATGCTGGACAAGGGCAAGGACCTGGACTGGTTCGCCAGCCCGGTGATCTGCATCCTGGCCGTGATCTCGGCCATCACCTTCGTGTATTTCGTGATCTGGGAGCTGACCGCCGCCCACCCCGTGGTGGACCTGACCCTGTTCGCGCAGCGCAACTTCACGTCGGGCACCATCGCCCTGTCGATCGCCTACGGCGTGTTCTTCGGCACGGTGGTGCTGCTGCCGCTGTGGCTGCAGAACACCATGGGCTACACCGCCACCTGGGCGGGCGTCGCCGCCGCGCCGGTCGGAGTCCTGGCCATCATCCTGTCGCCCATCGTCGGCAAGCTGCTGGCCCGCAACGATCCGCGCATCATTGCGACGGTCGCCTTCCTGATCTTTTCGCTGATCAGTTACATGCGGGCGCAATACAACACGAACGTGGACCTGTTCGGCGTGATGCTGCCCACCTTCATCCAGGGGGCGGCCATGGCGACGTTCTTCATCCCGCTGACCACGATCTCGCTGTCCGGACTGCGTCCGGACCGCATTCCGGCGGCCGCGGGACTGACGAACTTCTTCCGCCTGGTGTGCGGGGCGTTCGGCACGTCCATCACCACCACCGTCTGGGATGATCGATCCATCCTGCACCACGCCCGCCTGACCGAGGTCGCCCGCCCCGGCGAACCGGCCTTCGACCACATCATGGGCGGCCTGCAGAACCTGGGGATCGACCAGCTGCACGGCGCGGCCATGCTGGACCGGGTCATCAACCAGCAGGCCTACACCATGTCGGCTACGGACTTCTTCTACGCCTCGGCCTTCATCTTCCTGCTGCTCATCGGGCTGATCTGGCTGGCCCGGCCCAAGGCCTCGGGCCAGGGCGGCGGCGCGGCGGCCGGCGCGCATTGAGACGGTCCGGCGGCGGATCCGGCCCCCTGTGACGGGATTGACATTCCAGTCACAGGGAGGCTAGATTCAATGGCAGGGACGGGGCATCCTGCAATGTCCAGGACTTCCGACGGGGATCCGACATGAGCCTCAAGACCGTGGATGAAAAGAAGGCAGACGCCGAACTCGACATGCCGGCGTCCACCACGCTGAAACTCCAGGCGGAGGCCCAGAAAATCCTGGCCGAATCCCGGTGGTATCCCTTTGTCGTGCTGGCAGGCGTCTTCGGCGCCGCCATTGCGTTGGTCAAGCTGATGCACTAGGCACCGGGCCCTCAGTCAGTCACGGCATCCACGTACAGCCACCGTCCGTCTTCCCGCACGAAACGGCTGACTTCATGCAGGCGGGACGCCCGGCCGTGCAGCCGGACCCGGGCGACGAATTCCACGGTTTCATGGTCCGCGTCCTGGCGGTCGTGGCGGCGCACCTCCAGCCCCAGCCATTTCGTCCCGGGCTCATTGGGCGCCAGCGACGCCGGGCGCATGGCCGGATGCCAGGTCTGCAGCAGATAATCGATCTCGTCCAGCACGTAGGCGCTGTAGCGCGAGCGCATCAGGGCCTGTGCGTCGGGCGCCTGCAGGCGCAAGGGCCCATGATGCCAGCGCCCGCAGCAGTCGCGATACGGGGCCGGCAGGCCGCAGGGGCAAGAGGTGGAAGACAAGGAGGGCATGCGGGTAAGCTATGGAGGCCTGGACCCGGAACAGTCTACCCGAACACACCACCATGACCCGCATCAACTGCATCCCCGTCGAGGAACTGAGCGGACCGCATCTGGTCGCCGAATACCGGGAACTGCCCCGGGTGTTCGCCCTGGCCCGGAAAGCCTCCCTGCGCGGCACGCCGGACCAGCCCTCAAGCTACGTCCTCGGCAAAGGACACATGCTTTTTTTCTATACCCGGCTGGGCTACCTGGCGCGACGGCACGCGGAACTGATCCGCGAGATGCAGCGCCGCGGCTACAAGCCGGCCTTCCAGGGCATCCAGCGCGCCGACTTTCCGGCCATTCCCGACGCCTACTGGAACGACTGGCAGCCGACCGCCGAAGCGATGGCGCTGAACCGTGCCAGGATTGCAGAGCGACAGGCGCAGCCCGGGTCGGGCGGTCCGCAGGCCGGAAAGGTCGTCTCCTGATTCACCGCCCAGGCACGCCTGTTGCCGCTTGAGCCGTGTCACGCACCAGGAGCGCTCCATGACAAAACCGATACCCGACACAGATCCGCTGAAGCGGGAACCGTCCCGAGCAACGAGCCAGGTGCCGCATAACGGCGGCGGCCCCAGCGGCAAGCCCGGCCGCAAACCCGGCATCGATGTGCCGGCCAAGCCCGGACAGCCGACGCCTTATCCCACGCACCCGGATCACCCCGGCGGGCCGCCGGAACCCGTCGATCCGGGCCGCACGCCGTCTCTGTAGCGCCCCAGCAGGTATGCCGGTTGCTGCGACGGGAGACCCGCAGTCATTGAGAGAAAAGGAGGTTTTATGAGCGACCACACCGACGAGCCGCCCGAGCCCACTGTCCCCGAACCGGAACCCGATCACGTGCCCCAGCCCGACGAAGATGAGGTCAAGTTGCCGCCCAAGGAGAAAAAACCGCCCATGAAGTTGGGGGCGGGGGCAGCAGCTGGGTCAATCGAACACCCAAACAAAAAGGACCTAGATTTTCATCTAAGTCCTTGAATTTCTTGGCTCCCCGACCAGGGCTCGAACCTGGGACCTGCGGATTAACAGTCCGTCGCTCTACCGACTGAGCTATCGGGGAACTGCGAAGAAGCGAAACTATAGCATAATTTTTTTGCCCCGCGCAATCACACAATCCGCGGGATCCAGCGCCGCCCTATCGACCCCGGATCTGGTCGATCAGGCGGCGGTCGCGCTTGGTCGGACGGCCGTCGGTGAGGTCCTGGGCGGGCTCGGGCGCCAGGCGGCGTTGTTCGGCAGCGCGCTCGCGGGCGGCCGCGCTGTCGGGGGTTTCCTGGTACAGCAGCGCGGCCTGGGTGGCGGGTCCCCGCACGCCGCTCACGGCGCGGACCTCGATCTCGATGTCGAGCCCCGTCTTGCGCACGCGGATGCGGTCGCCCACGGCGACCTCGCGGGCGGGCTTGGCGATGATCTGGCCATTGACCTGGATGCGGCCCGCCCCGATCTCGTGGGCGGCCAGGCTGCGGGTCTTGTAGAAACGCGCGGCCCACAGCCATTTGTCGAGTCGGATCTTGTCCATTGTCTTTCCTTGCGGACCCGGGGATCCGCGATCAAGGTTCAGGCCGGGCGCGGCAAGGCGCCGCCGACCAGGAAATCGTCCAGCCGCCAGGTTTCCACCACCTGGCCGGACTGGGGCTTGAAGGCGACCTCGCGGGCGCGCAGTTCGCAGAACCACGGGGCTTGCGTGAGGGGCCGGGCGCAGCTCAGGGCCTGGGGCGAAAAAAGCCCGACACAGGGGGAATGGGCGGGATCCCGGGCCGAGGCGTATTCAAAGGCCTGGACGCCCGCGGCCCGCATGTCGGCCCCCAGGCGCTGCGTGGCGCGATAGTCGGAGGGATGAACGAGGCGCGCCCGGCCGCGCTCGAACGCGGCGGATTGCAGCCGCACGCCTTTTTCCGTCCGGTAGCTGGCCGTCAGCAGCGTGTGCTGGCTGATCAGCACGTCCTTGGGCGCGGGGCCGTCCATGGACAGCAGAAAGACAAAACGGTAGTAGGCCGCCTCGGCGAGCGTGGCATGGGAATCCAGGCCGCCGTACAGCAGGCTGGGCTCGTGCCGCGCGCCGAAGCGCGACCCCCACGGCAGGGGCGGATACCGAAAGGGCGTGCGCAACAGGTAATGCAGGCGGTCGCCGCCGTCCGGCCAGCCGGGCTTGGAGGCCTCCAGCAAGGACTCCAGGACGGCCTGTTCCTCCAGCGTGTCCACGTAGCCCAGCGTGGCGATCTGCTCCTGGCTTTCGACCAGTCGATACAGGGTGCCGCGGATGGGTTCGATGTGCCGCGCCCCCTCGCATTCGTCCCAGATCAAATCTTTCCCCGCAGGGAATCGACGAACCGCAGGACCGTCATCAGCCCCTGGATGCTGCAGATCTGCTCGGCCGGAATGCCGCCGGTGACGTGATTGGGCGACTGCATGAAATGCCGGATCCACTGCACGTCGCCGCCGGCCAGGGAATACAGCGCCCGGGCGACCCGGATCAGCAGCAGCGCAATCTCGCCCTGTTTGGATGCGGGATCCAGGGATTGCGCGGTCTTCATCCGGCTGACCGCGGTGCGATGCATGCCCAGCACGGCCGCCAGCTGGGCCTGGCGCAACCCCAGCTGGTCCCCCGCCCGCAATACGGCCTTGGCGAGGACGGCGTCGGGCGCCGGAGACACCTTGAGCAGCGCAGTCATGGCAACTCCAAAAACGTGCTATTAGCACAATTATCTTATAAAAGTGCATTTATCACAACACCCGCACTGCCTGGAACTTACTCGAAGCTGAACAGTCCAAGCCATTCATCCACACACGGAGCCATTGCCATGAAATGCCCTGTATGCCCGGACGCGAACCTCGTCATGTCCTCGCGCCAGAACATCGAAATCGACTATTGCCCCGAATGCCGCGGCGTCTGGCTGGATCGCGGCGAACTCGACAAGCTGATCGAGCGCAGCGTCGGTGAATCCACATCCCGGACGGCCGCCCCGCAAGCCTACCAGCAGTCTCCCCACCCGGATTCCCGGCGATACGACGGCCGCCGCAAGCACAAGTCATTCTGGCACGAGATCTTCGACTGAACAGCCGGCCGGCGCCGGCTGCCGGCCGGCCGGAACGAGGCGGCGGCAACCGGCGCGGCGGGAAGGACTACCATGGGGGGATCGGATTCCTGGACGGAACTCATGTCGGCGATCTACACCATCGGCCATTCCACCCGCACGCTGCCGGACTTCGCGGCCCTGCTGCAAGCCTCGGGCATCGAGCGGCTGGTGGACATCCGCACGGTGCCGCGCTCGCGCACCAATCCCCAGTTCAACCATGACACCCTGCCCGGCTCGCTGGCGCCCTACGGCATCGACTACGAGCGCCTGGCGGCGCTGGGCGGGCTGCGCGGCAAGTCGAAGACCGTGGCGCCCGAGGTCAATGGCTTCTGGGAAAACGACAGCTTCCATCATTATGCGGACCATGCCCTGGGCGCCGAGTTCCGGGAGGGGCTCGAATCGCTGATCGCCCTGTCGCAGCGGCAGCGCTGCGCCATCATGTGCTCGGAAGCCGTCTGGTGGCGCTGCCACCGGCGCATCGTCAGCGACTACCTGATCGCCCGGCGCGTTCCGGTCTTCCACATTCTGGGGCCCGGCCACGTGGACGAGGCCAGCCTGACGCGCGGCGCGGTGGTCCAGGCAGACGGCGCTGTGCGGTATCCACCCGCGCCGCAGGCCGGCGGCTGAGCGCGGGCCCAGGCCCGGCTGCGCTTTCGCGCGGGCCTGCCGCCGGGGCCAAAATTCAGCCGGCCGTCAACATGGTAAATCTTCATGTCGCCGGCGAACCAAACGCCGGCGCCACGCTCTGAGCATCAGGCGGATCGATCCGCCCGCCCGGACATACCGTGTGCCCGGGCACCCTCTGGAGTTCATGTCATGACGACACGTTCCCGCATTGCCTATCTGACGGCCTGCTCCGTGGCCGCCCTTGGCCTCGCCACGGCCGCACCCGTTTTCGCCGCCAGCACCGCCGGCGCCCCCGCCCAGGCCACGGGACAGGCGACTGCGAAACATGCCCCGGCCCACAAGGCCAAGGCGCACCACAAGGCCAAGAAGGCCAGGCACCCGGCCGCCAAAACGCCCATGACGACGAAAAGCTGAGCCGTCGCCCCAAAGAAACACTCTCCGGTCCTGAAGACGCCGCGGCCCCGTGCCGCGGCGTTTTTTGTCATGGTTTTTGGATAAACTGGGTTTCTTTCGCCGCCATCGTCCGAACCGAGACCGCATGCACCTGCAACGCAACGCCCTGCACAACGAACTGCACGCCCGCCCCTCGATGTATTTCGACGCGCCGGCTCAGGTCTTCCACCTGGCGTTTCTGGACGAGGACGACGCCGCGCAGTCCATCATCCGCGCGTTGTGCGACCGCCACGTGGCGCTGGCCGATCCGCTGCAACCCCAGGGCGAATTCCCGGTCGGCGACGCGCTGCTGAAATGGGAACGGCACACCGAATTTCTCACCCTGACGCTGGTCAGCCAGGGCTCGCAGTCCGGACCCTGGCCCGCCTTGCCGGCCGTGCTGGCGCAGGTGGCTGAGGACCACAGCAGCCTGCTGATCAATGCCGACCAGGTGTGCGTGGAATCGGAGTCCTCGTGGCGCGGCGACCTGGAGTCCTACGGCTTCCAGGATCCGGTGGGCTCCGTGCTGGACGAGGGCAAGGCGACGGTCTGGAGCGACCTGAGGCTCAACGGCAACGGCCTGAACCGGATGCTGGTGCTCAACCGCCAGCTGGACGGCAGGCGCCTGGGCCGGATGGTGCGCCGCCTGCTGGAGATCGAGACCTACCGTCTGATGGCGTGCCTGACGCTGCCGGTGGCGCGCTCGCTGAGCGGCGAACTGCGTCACTACGAGGCCGAGCTGGTGGCGCTGTCGGACGACAATGCCGGCGCCGGCGCCGACGACATCCGGGCGCTGCTCAGGCGCATCACGGGGCTGTCGGCGCGCGTCACCCAGACCCGGGCGCGCACGCGGCTGCGCTTCAGCGCCACCCAGGCCTACGCCCAGCTGGTGTTCGAGCGCATCGCCGAGCTGCACGAAAGCCGCACCGGCGACTGCCAGCAGCTGGGCACTTTCATCGAACAGCGCTTTCGCCCCACGGTCCGCTATTGCGAGTCCACCGACCAGCGGCTGGGCCGCATCGGCGACGCCGTCGCCCACCTGGGCAACCTGCTGCAGGCCCGGGTGCAGGTCGAGATGGAAGACCAGAACAGCCAGATCCTGCAGAACCTGAGCACCCGCGCCGACACGCAGATCAAGATCCAGAAGGCCGTCGAGGGCCTGTCCATCATCGCGATCAGCTACTATCTGTTCAGCCTGTTCAAGCTGCTGTACCAGGGTCTGCTGACCCTGGGCCTGGACTGGCCGCCGCGCACCGCGCTGCTGGCCGGCATGCCGGTGGCCGCCCTCATCATCGGCGCCATCGCCTACCGGATCCGCAACGCCCGGCGGCATTGAGCGAGACCCGCCCACCGGACATCCATGCAGACAAACACTCTCCACTTCCGCAGTTTCCTGCTGCTGCTGGCCGCCGTCTCGGTGGCATTCATCACCATCCTGCTGCCCTTCTACGCAGCGATCTTCTGGGGCGGCGTGCTGGCGGTGATCTTCAGCCCCCTGCATCGACGGCTGCTGCGCCTGCTGGGCGGCAACCGCCCGGGGCTGGCGTCCTTCCTGACGGTGCTGTGCATCACGCTGATGGTGATCCTGCCGCTGCTGTTCATCGCCGGCGCCCTGGCCAACGAGGTGGCGGGGCTGTACACGCGCATCAACACGGGCGAACTGAACCTGGGCCAGTACTACGAGCAGGTGGTGGCCGCCCTGCCCCCCTGGGTGCACGGCTGGCTGAATTCCTTCGGCGTGGGCGACCTGCTCAGCATCCGCGAAAAGCTCTCGGCCGGCGCCCTGCAAGGCAGCCAGTTCCTGGCCAAGCAGGCCGTCAGCGTGGGACAGAACACCTTCCAGTTCGTGGTCGGCCTGGGCGTGATGCTGTACCTGCTGTTCTTCCTGCTGCGCGACGGGCCGTCCCTGGTGCCCTCGCTCAAGCGCCTGATTCCCCTGCAGGAAGATCACCGGCACAAGCTGTTCCAGAAATTCGCCACCGTGGTGCGCGCCACCGTCAAGGGCAACATCGTGATCGCCGCGACCCAGGGGTTGCTGGGCGGACTGATGTTCACCTTCCTGGGAATCCAGGGCTCGCTGTTCTGGGGGGTGCTGATGGCCTTCCTGTCCCTGCTGCCCGCCGTGGGCGCCTCGCTGATCTGGGTGCCGGTCGCCGTGTATTTCCTGGTGACGGGCGCCTGGTGGCAGGGTATCGCGCTGACGCTGTTCGGGGTGCTGGTGATCGGCCTGATCGACAACCTGCTGCGCCCCGTCCTGGTGGGCAAGGACACCAAGCTGCCGGACTACGTGGTGCTGATCTCCACCCTGGGCGGCCTGTCGGTGTTCGGACTGAACGGCTTCGTGATCGGCCCGCTGTTCGCGGCGCTGTTCCTGGCCTGCTGGGACCTGTTTCCCGATGCGCTCGCCGTGATCCAGAACGACCGCCCCGGCAGGGCCGCCGCCACGCCCCCGGACGAGCACTGATCCGCGCGGCCGTTAGGCGAACAGGATGAACGCGTTCACCACCAGCGCCGCGCCCCAGATGATCGAACGCACCGTGCCGCGCCCCAGCACGTAGGCCAGCACATAGAGGATCCGCAGCACGATCCAGCCGCCCATCAGGCCCGCCAGCGCGTCCGTCGGCGCGCCGGCCTGCAGGGCGTAGAGCACCGCCGCGTAGAACAGCGGCAGCCCCTCGAACAGATTGGCCTGCGCGGCATTGGCGCGCGCCCGCCAGCCCTCCTGGGCGGCCAGCCAGGGGCGGGGATCGTCGTTGTCGAAACGCTTGCCGCCCGCCTTGGCCGCGATTGCGGCCGCGTACGGCAGCGCGGCGGCGGCCAGCATCAGCACGGGGATGACGTTCATCGGTCCTGCTCCTTCGTGGAAAATTCCATGTATAATAGTTGGCTTTGGTGAAACACGTAATTCATAATACGGCGTCACCATGCAGCGGCCGCCTTGACCGGCAGCCGGGCCGGCTTAGCTCAGTTGGTAGAGCAGCTCATTCGTAATGAGAAGGTCGGGGGTTCGACTCCTCTAGCCGGCACCAGGATTCATCCGATCAGGCCCTTGGCGATCTCCTCGCCCGGGGCTTTTTGTTGGGGTCGCCCCGGCAGGTGGAGCCCCCGGGCGGGCGGTTTCCAGCCACTGGAAGATCCCCATGCCCGCCAGCATCGCCGCCACGAATACGGCGGCCTGCCACCGCCCCGCCCCCAGGCCGACCAGGGCGGGGCCGGGACATAGACCTGCCAAGCCCCAGCCCACGCCGAACACCAGGCTGCCCGCGACCAGGCGCCGGTCCACCCGGCGCGCGACAGGCAGGGCCAGCGGCAATCCCAGGCAGCTGGTCGCCCGCCGGCGGACCAGCCGGAACGCCACGAAGCCGACCATGACGGCGCCGGCCATGACCAATACCAGCGACGGATCCCAGGCCCCGGCGACATCCAGGAACCCGAGCACCTTCGCCGGGTCGGCCATGCCGGACACCAGCAGGCCGATGCCAAAGAGCAATCCCGACAAGAATGCGGTGAGCTTTGCCATGGTGGTCCCCCTAAAGTCCCAGGACATGCCGCGCGACGAACACGGTCAGCATGCCGGCGCCGATGAAGACGGCCGTGGCCGCCAGGGACCGAGGCGACAGGCGCGACAGGCCGCATACGCCATGTCCGGACGTGCAGCCGCCGGCATACCGGGTGCCCAGCCCCACCAGGAGCCCGGCCAGGATCAGCGTGCCGGTGCCCTCGTCGATGCGGATGTCGACGGCGTGCCCCGACCAGCGCGCCAGCACCGGCGCTGCCGCCAGGCCGGCGAGAAAGGCCAGCCGCCAGCCGCGGTCTCCCGGGCCGGCCCGCAGCAGGCCGCCCAGCACCCCGCTGATCCCGGCAATGCGACCGTTGAGCAGGACGAGCGCGGCGGCGGCCCCGCCGATCATCAGGCCGCCCAGCCAGGCGGCCCCGGGGGTAAAGGCATTCCAGTCAATCATGAGGGGCTCCGGCCGGGCAGTAAATCGCGTAGAGCGCTGCCAGCACCTGCAGCAATTGCGGCCTGGCGATGCGGTAGAACACCTGCTTGCCGCTGCGCCGGGTGGCCACGAGGCCCTCGGACCGCAGCACCCCCAACTGCTGGGACAAGGTCGGCTGGTGGATGTCCAGCAGGACCTCCAGCTCGCCCACGCTGCGCTCTCCCTGGGAAAGCTGGCACAGGAGCAGCAGGCGTTCAGGGTTGGCGAGGACCTTCAGATCGGCCACCGCATGCGCGGCGGCATCCCGCAGCCGGGCGGGATCGAGGGTGTCGGCGGGCGTGGGCATGCGGCGATCCAGGGAAACCAGTTCTATTCATTATATCTAATAATATTATATTTATCGATATATTGATCGGATCGGCAACGACTGTCGAAAGATTCCGGGGGAACGCCCGCCGAAGGCCTGCGGACAAGGGTCAGAACGTAGAGGCGCAATGGCCTCCGCTGGGCGCCACGCCCGAACCCGCCGCGATCAGCGGCGGTTCCGCGCGGACGTTGACGGGCGCGCTATGCGCCCAGTCCCAGGCGAAAAACGCCACCATCAGCACCCAGAAAATCAATGCCAGCCACCGGGTGTTCATGCCGCCACCCCGCGTCCCGGCCATCGAATCGTCTTTGTCATGTTCATCCTCCGGCTCAGAAGGCGAAGCGGCGCCGGACGCGCACGCCGATCAGCGAGCCCAGGAACGCCATCGGGACCCAGATCCAGCCGTGCAGGCTGCCGGTCGAGATGCCGCTGACCATGGCGCCGATGTTGCAGCCGAACGCCAGGCGCGAGCTGTAGCCCAGCAGCAGCCCGGCCCCCAGCCCGATCGCCCACTGGGCGCCGGTCATGGGGCGGCTCTGGGGCCGGGGCTTGCCGGCCGCGATCCACAGGGCGCCTGCGAGAATGCCGATGTTGGTGATCGAGGTCACGTCCAGGAACACGGACTGGGTCAGCGTCGCGGTATTGACCGGTTCGCTCCAGAAGGCATTGGCGGCGGGGTCGAACAGGTGCGCCGCGGTGGCGAGCTTGGCGGCCCACAGGCCGAAGCCATAGACGATGCCCCAGGGCTGGCCGGCGACCACCAGGTTCAGCACCGCCAGCAGGGCCAGCAGGACGGCGCCCACCAACAGCTTGCGGTCCCACCAGCGGGCTGCGCGGCCGGTCCACCGGGTCACGCCCAGGCCGACCGCCGCCAGCCCGGCCAGCGTGATGAGCAGGGCGACGGGCGCCCCGAAATGGCTCACCAGCCCGTAGGGCGGCAAGGCACCCAGCGACAGCCACTGGCTGAGCGTCGCCGAGCCCAGGAAGCTGCCCAGGGCGAACAGCGGCAGGATCGCCATGTTCATGGGGATGCCCAGGCCGGCCTTGTACAGGGTGCCCGAGCCGCAGCCGTCGGCCACCTGCATGCAGGCGCCGAACACGAAAGCGCCCACGATCAGGCTGATGCTGGGCGGGCCCAGGGCGGCGCCCAGGTCGGTCGGATAGGCCGCCAGCAGCGGCATCGAGATCGCCGCCGCGACGGCCAGCAGCAAGAGCTGCGCCAGCACGCCGGAGGGGTCGCGCTGTTCGATCAGGCGCCGCCAGCCGGTGGTGAAACCGAACCGCGCGCCGGCCAGCACCGCCCCCAGGCCGATGCCGACCAGGAAGAGCACCGCCTGGCGCAGCGCCACGGACCAGGCGAGAAAGACCAGAAAGGCGGCGATGGCCGCCGCCAGAGGCAGACGTTTCATGAAATCCCGATCCGCTCAGCCAAACAGGCCCTTGACCTTGTCGAGGATCTGGCTGCCCCGGCTGGGGACGTTCTGCATGGGCCGCGACGGATCCTGGGACCATTCGGCCAGGGATTCGGGATAGAGGCGCACGTTCTTGACGCCGACCACCTCGGACAGCGCGAACCAGTCGGTCGCCGCCCAGTGGCCGGTGTTGCAGAAGGAGATCGTCTCGGCGGCCTGTTCGCCGGGCAGCAGTTCGGCGGCGATCTTGCGGGCCTGTTCGGGCGGCACGAAGATCGAGGTGCCGGGCTTGAACCAGCGGCTGTTCTCGACGTTGACGGCGCCCTGGATCGTGCCCGGGACCTGCGCAGTGGGCGCCTTGACCTTGCCCAGGTAGAAGTCCAGCGGCCGGGCATCGACGAGGCGCGTGCCCGACTGGCCGATCTGGGCCGCCACCTGGTCGGTGGTGGCCAGGATCGAGTCATCCGGATGCGCCTGGAAGCTGCTGGCGGTCACGGCCGGGACGGCCTTGTCCTGCGGCAGGCCGGCATCCGTCCAGGCCTTGACGCCGCCATTGAGAATGGACAGGTCTTTCAGGCCCAGGTATTTCAAGGTCCAGTACACCCGCGCCGAGGCGCCGAAATCGGTGCTGTCCGCCCCCGAGGACACCACCACGGCGTGCGTGCCGGCGTCCACGCCCAGCGCGCGCACCTGCTGCGTCAAGCGGTCGAGCGGCGGCAGCTGGCCGGGATTGTCGGCCGGGCCGCGCCACTGGGCATAAGGCGCGGACACCGCGCCCGGGATGTGGCCCGACGCGTAGGCGTCGGGGGGCCGGATGTCGATGACGCGGACCGTCGCCTGCGTCAGCAGCGGGCTGAGTTCCGCCGGGGTCAGCAGCGGCTGGCCGGCCCAGGCGCTGGAAGCGGCGGCCACCGTCAGCGCGGCGCCGCCCAGAAAGGCAGACAGGATCTTCATCATGAGACTCACGGAAAAGGGAGGTGACAGGTGGCTATTGTCCCAGATTCGATCCAGCGGCCGGCGATACCTATAAAACTGCAAGTTATATAGATAGGCGGTTTATGGCCGCAAGATCCGCCTCATCAAGGGACCCGCCTCGTCAAGGGGCCCGCCACGCCGTTACGCCCGCAGCGGCCCCGCCTCGTTGGCGGGAACGATCTGGATGATGCGCGCCGCACTGTCGGTGGCCTGCGCCAGCGCGTGCTGGGGCGATGCACCGTCCGCCCAGGCATGCACGAAGGCCGACGCGTAGGCATCGCCTGCGCCGATGGTGGAGACGGCCGGGACGGTGCGGGCCGCATGGAAGTGGCCCTCGTGTCCGTCGTAGAACAGCGCGCCGCCCGCCCCCAGCGTGACCAGCACCGCCTGGCCGGGCCGGCGGACGAGGCGGCGCGCCAGGGCCTGGGCGACCTGGGGCGGCGGCGCATCGGTCTGCACGGATTCGTCCCCGCACAGGGCGGCGGCCTCGCGGGCGTTGACGCACAACAGGTCGGCCCGGTCTCGCAACGCCAGCAGGCTGTCCGGGTCGGACAACTGCCGGGCCCCGGGCGTGACCACCAGGCGAAAGGGCCGCTCGTCCATGCCGGCCAGGGCCTGCCGCAGCCAGTCCTGGGATTCCAGCGACAGGCCGGTCACGTAGACCACGTCGGCCCGCCCCAGGCCGGCAAAGCCGTGCTCTCCCACCCAGGCGCTGGCGCCGCGCTGCGCATAGGCGCGCGCCGCGCCCGCGTCGTCCACCATCACCACCGCCTTGCCGGTGGGCAGCACATGGTCGGGAATCTCGGCCCGGATCCCGTGCCGCTGCAGCAGGTCGCGGATCAGGCCACCTTCCAGGTCGCGTCCCACGCAGGCATGCACGGTCACCTCGGCGCCCCGCGCGGCCACGTTGAGGGCCGCGTTCACCGCCCCGCCCCCGGCATACAGGCCGATGTGCTCGACGTCCTGCTTGGCGCCCCGCATCGGCCGCACGGGCGAGACGACGATGTCGACGATGGCGGCGCCGATGGTGGTGAATTGCATGCGGTTCAGGCCTGGACGAAGGGAAAGCCGAAAGCCTAATCCATGGCCGGCCGGATGGCAACGTGGCCGCGGTACACTGCCTCCTTGAAGGACCGTCCGGATCATCCATGACCCCAGTTTCCCGCCCGCCGCGCAAGGGCGAGGCCGCCGTCCCGCGCCAGCCGGCCTCGCCCGGACTGGTCATCCTGGCGCTGGCCATCGGCGCCTTCGCCATCGGCACCACCGAATTCGCCACCATGAGCCTGCTGCCCTATTTCGCGCGGGATCTGGGCATCGACGCGCCCACGGCCGGCCACGTGATCAGCGCCTATGCGCTGGGTGTGGTCGTGGGCGCGCCGCTGCTGACGGTGCTGGCGGCCCGTGTGCCGCGGCGCACCCTGTTGATCGCGCTGATGGGCATGTTCGCCCTGTTCAACGGCCTGTGCGCCTTCGCGCCCAACTATGGGTCCCTGCTCCTGCTGCGCTTTCTCAGCGGCCTGCCGCACGGGGCGTACTTCGGCATCGGATCACTGGTGGCGGTGTCGCTGGTGCCGCACGGCCGGCGCAACCAGGCCGTGGGCCGCATGTTCCTGGGCTTGACGGTGGCCACCATCGTCGGCGTGCCGTTCGCCAACTGGCTGGGCCAGGCGCTCAACTGGCGCTGGGGCTTCGGCCTGGTGGCCGCCTCGGGCCTGCTGACCATGGTCCTGGTGGCGCGGCTCGCGCCGCGCACGCCGGTCGAGCCGGGCGCCAGCCCCTTGCGCGAGCTGGGAGCGCTGAAGCACCTGCAGGTCTGGCTGACGCTGGCGGTGGGCGCCATCGGCTTCGGCGGCCTGTTCGCCGTCTACACGTACCTGGCAGACGTGCTGCTGGAAGTCACCCATGTGTCGCCGGCCGCCGTGCCGCTGGTGCTGGGGACCTTCGGCGTGGGCCTGACTGCGGGCAACATCCTCATCCCCTGGCTGGCGGACCGCGCGCTGCTGCCGACCGCCGCCGGGCTGCTGCTCTGGAGCGCAGCCATGACGGCCCTGTTCCCGCTGGCCGCGGGCCATGCGGGAACGATCTCCCTGAACGTGTTCTTCATCGGCTTTGGCGGCGCGCTGGGAACCGTGCTGCAGACGCGCCTGATGGACGTGGCGCGGCACGCGCAGGGGCTGGCCGCGGCGCTGAACCATTCAGCCTTCAATTTCGCCAATGCCCTGGGACCGCTGCTGGGCGGCATGGCGATCGCGAGCGGCCACGGCTGGACCTCGCCGGGCTGGGTCGGCACCGGCCTTGCGCTGGGCGGGTTCGCCATCCTGATGGTGTCGGTCGCCGTGGACCGCCGCGCCCGCGGGCGCCTGGAACCGGTACGCGGCTGAGCCGGCCGCGCCGCCGGCCGAGGCCGGACGGCACCGCCATCCGGAAAATCAGAGGCCGTCGAAATCCGAGGCCGCGTGGCGTTCGGGCAGGCAGCCCTCGCCGGTGCGGTTGACCAGGCGCCCGCGCCGCACGGCCGGGCGGTCCGCCACCTGCGCGGCCCAGCGCTGCACGTGCCGGTAGTCCTGCGCCGAGAGGAATTCGGCCACGCCGTACAGCTGGCCCTGGACCAGGCCGCCGTACCAGGGCCAGATCGCCATGTCGGCGATGGTGTAGTGGTCGCCCGCCACGAATTCCCGCTGCGCCAGGCACTGGTCCAGGACGTCGAGCTGGCGTTTTGCCTCCATGGCGAACCGGTCGATGGCGTATTCGATCTTGAACGGGGCGTAGGCATAGAAGTGCCCCAGGCCGCCGCCCACGTACGGCGCGCTGCCGACCTGCCAGAACAGCCAGGACAGGCATTCGGCGCGGGCCGCCGGCTCGGTCGGCAGGAAGGCGCCGAACTTTTCCGCCAGGTGGTGCAGGATGGCGCCGGACTCGAACACGCGGATCGGCGTCTCGCCGCTGCGGTCCACCAGGGCGGGGATCTTGGAATTCGGATTGACGGCCACGAAGCCGCTGCCGAACTGGTCGCCCTCGCCGATGCGGATCAGCCAGGCGTCATATTCCGCGCCCGCATGGCCGGCGGCCAGCAGTTCCTCGAGCAGGATGGTGACCTTGATGCCGTTGGGCGTGCCCTGCGAATACAGCTGCAGGGGGTGGCGGCCGACGGGCAGTTCGCGCTCGTGCGTGGGGCCGGACACCGGGCGGTTGATGCTGGCGAACCGTCCGCCGCTGGGCTTTTCCCAGGTCCAGACCTTCGGCGGAACGTATTCGGACGACTGACTCATGGATCGACTCCTGATGGATTGCGCGCCGGATTTCCGGCCTCGAAAACCATACGATACCAGCCCCGCCGCCGCGTCGAGCGGACCGGAAACGCCGCCCCCGGGACGGCCCGCCGCATCAATAATGCGGCGGCCGCTCGTCGCGCGGATTGCGCGCGCCCACCCCGCCGTCGGGGCCCTGCGAATCGCGCAGGGCCGCCAGCTCGCGGGCCAGGATCTCGATCTGTTGCTGCTGGCGGAACACCGCCTGGTTCAGCCGGTCCAGGAGGTCGTCGGCATAGGCCGCCTTCAGTTCCAGTTCGACGATGCGCTTTTCCAGCGCGGCGGCTTCATTCATGATCACGGCTCCAGGCAAGGCCCTATTACAGCACAGGCGCTCACGCGGCCAGGAAATCGGCCAGCATGCCGGCCACGACCTGCGTGGCGCCCTTGAGGTCGCTCAGGGCCACGCGCTCGTCGGCCTGCTTGGCGCGGGATTCCAGCACCGTGCGCGGCCCGGCGCCGTACATGACGGTCGGGATGCCGTGTTCCGCATACAGGCGCGCGTCGGCATACAGCGGCGTGCCCATGGCGGGAATGGCCTCGCCGAACACCGCCTGCGCATGCGCCCGCAGGCTGGCGGCCAGCTTTTCGTGGCCCGGCAGCGGGCGCAGGGCGCGCGCCAGCAGCAGGCGGCGGATCTCCACCGTGATGCCCGGCAGCCCCTCGACCGCCGCCTGGACGAATGCGCGCACCTGGGCTTCGACCACGGACGGGTCTTCCTCGGGAATCAGGCGGCGGTCCATTTTCAGCGCCACGCGGCCCGGGACCACGTTGGTATTGGTGCCGCCCTCGATCCGCCCCACGATCAGGGTCGGGCTGGTGATGCCCTCGATGCCCGAGCGGATCTGGTCCAGGGCCGCCGCCTGGCGGTAGACCTCCGCCAGGATGCGGGTCGCCGCCTGCAGCGCGTCATGGCCGGTCTTGGGCGCCGAGCCGTGCGTGGCCTTCCCGTTGACCACGACCTCGAACTGCAGGCAGCCGTTGTGGGCCGTCACCACCGCGTGGCTGAAACTGGCGCAGACCGCGTAGTCGGGGCGGCTCAGGCCGCGTTCCAGCAGCCAGCCCGGCCCCTTGAGGCCGCCGAATTCCTCGTCGTAGGTGAAATGCAGCTCGACCGCGCCCTTCAGGGGCACGCCGGCAGCCTCCAGGGCGCGCACGGCATGCAGGTAGGTGGTGAAGTCGCTCTTGGAAACCGCCGAGGCGCGGCCGTACAGGCAGCCGTCGGCGACCTCCCCGCCGTAGGGGTCGCGCGTCCAGCCCTCGCCCGGCGGCACCACGTCGCCGTGCGCGTTCAGGGCGATCACCGGTCCGCCGGCCGCATACCGGCGGCGCACGATCAGGTTGGTGATGCTGCGCATGCCGTAGGCCTGCATCTCGTCGGCGGGCACCGCATGGCGCTCGACCGCCCAGCCCCAGCCTTCCAGCACGGCGGCCACCGCCTCGGCGTGCGGCGCATTGTCGCCCGGCGGGGTGTCGGTGGGGATGGCGACCAGGCGCTGCAGCAGCGCCACCTGCTCATCGAAATGGGCATCGACCCAGGCATGCAGGCGAGCCTGGATCGGCCCGGCGGAGGAGACGGGTGCGTTCATGTCAGCGCGCCAGCCGCCCCCAGATGCGCACGCGGCTGATGCCGCCGTCGGGGAACATGTTCACCCGCACGTGCGAGACCGGGCCGACCGGCTGCAGCACGGCGCCTTCGTAGAAGTGCTGCTTGTCCATCTCGGTCTTCTGCTCGCCCAGGATCACGGGCCAGAACATGGCCTGCGTGACCAGGGACTGGTCGGTGGATTCCTTCACCAGCGCGCCCTGCACCGACACGCGGTCGGGGTAGTTGCCCTTGAAGTGCGCGGTGTCGATCTCGATCTTCTCGACGGTCACGGCGTGGCCCAGTTCGATGATCACCCAGTCGTTGCCCGGCTCGCGGCGGCGGCGGGTTTCCCAGCCGTCGCCCATGTTCACCCCGCGGCCCGGCGTGAGCAGCGGCATCGGCGAACCGAAGTGGGAATCGTTGTAGGCCACGATCCGCCCGCCGCTGGCGAGCGCCGAGACCTCGTACAGCTGGCTGGCATCCTTGCTGTCCCAGTCGCAGGCCGGCTGGCCGTAGACACGCAGGCGGGCCACGCCGCCGTCCGGGAAGATGTTCAGGCGCAGGTGCGTCCAGACGCGCTCGTCGTCGATCTCGACGAAATGATGGGAATTGCCCTGCAGGGACTTGGCCGGGACGATCTCGACCCATTCGGTCCGCTCGTCGGGCTCGCCCTCGCAGCGGGCGACCTGGACGGACGCCGCCGGCGGGAAATTGCCGGTGAAGTGGCTGGTGTTGATGTCCAGGCCCCGGATGGTGCCCGGCAGGCCCAGCTTGACGACGGCGGTGTCGTTGCCGCCGTTGCGGCGGCGGCGGGTCTCCCAGCCGTCCATCCACTTGCCGTGGTCGTCGAACTTGCCGACGATGAAGACCGGCTCGGAGTCCTGCAGCATGCGCGAGGCGCTGGCGAAAAATTCGTCCGTGCAGGACAGGACCTTGGCGCCCAGCTTTTCGCTCAGCAGGTTCGGGTGGCGGGTCGCAAAGGCGGGCAGGTCGACGGCCGGGGCGTCGATCACCGTGCCGACGGGCAGATTGGGTGAGGCCATGGAAATACGCTCCAGAGATTCAGAGGGAAGCCATCCGGGCCGTGCCCGGACGGGTGCGGGGCGCCAGGCGGCAGGCCCGGCGGGAAAAAAGCTCGTGACAAGGGACGCGGGCCGGCGCGTTTCGCCGGCCGGCGGATCAGGCCTGGAAGGGGTGTTCCTTGACCCAGTGCCGCGCAACGTCGGCGCGCGTGGCGATCCATACCCGGTCGTGCTGCTGGATGTGATCCAGGAATCGCTGCAGGCCGGCGAAACGCGCCGGGCGCCCCGTCAGGCGGCAGTGCAAGCCGACCGACAGCATCTTGGGCGCGGTCTCGCCTTCGGCATACAGCACGTCGAAGGCGTCGCGCAGGTAATGGAAGAAATGGTCGCCCGTGTTGAAGCCCTGCGGCGAGGCGAAGCGCATGTCGTTGGTGTCCAGGGTGTAGGGCACGATCAGTTGCGGATGCGTCTTGCCCTCGCCCACGTCGACCTGCGTCCAGAACGGCAGGTCGTCGCCGTAGTAGTCGGCGTCGTACAGGAACTGGCCCTCCTCGGCGACGATGCGCAGCGTGTTGGGGCTGTCGCGCCCGGTGTACCAGCCGTCAGGGTGGCGGCCCAGCAGCCGCGTGACGATTTCCACGCAACGCTGGAAATGCTCGCGCTCGACCGATTCGGACACGTTCTGGTAGTGGATCCAGCGGTAGCCGTGGCAGGCGACCTCGTGGCCCAGCTCGACGAAGGCGCGCGCGACCTCGGGGTTGCGCTCCAGCGCCATGCCCACGCCGAAGACGGTCAGCGGCAGGCCGCGGCGTTCGAATTCCCGCAGGATGCGCCAGACGCCGGCCCGCGAGCCGTATTCGTAGATCGATTCCATGGACAGGTGGCGGTCCGGATAGGCGGCCGCGCCGATGATCTCCGACAGGAACTGTTCCGACCCCGAGTCGCCATGCAGGACGCAGTTCTCGCCGCCTTCCTCGTAGTTCAGGACGAACTGCACGGCAACGCGCGCCTGCCCCGGCCAGTTGGCATGCGGCGGGGTGCGGCCGTAGCCGGCCAGGTCACGCGGGTAATGAGGGTCTGTCATGAAGAAAGTCTCCTGGTGAATGAAGAACGGCGAGCCGGCCCGCGCGGGTCAGCGCCGCACGTTGAATCCCGACCAGGGATCGGCGGCCTCGTCCGGCGGGGCCTCCATCCGCTGCTCGCAGTCCTGAAGGTGATGATCCATGGCCGAGCGCGCGCCCTGGGCGTCGCGCCGCCGGATGTGGTCCAGGATGTCGCGGTGCTCGACGTAAGAGCAGGCGCTGCCCTCGGGGCCGTCGCCCAGGGCGATGATGAGCGTCGTGCGCGCGCACAGACCCGAGAGCATCTCGGTCAGCACCTGGTTGTCCAGCAGCCGGGCCAATTCCACGTGAAAGGCGTTCGACAGGCGCAGCCAGCTGATCCGGTCGCCGTGCTCGTAGGCGCGCTGCTCGCGCCCGACCATGTCGTCCAGGGGCGCCAGGCGCTGGTCCAGGTCGTCCAGGGCGACCAGCTGGTCGATGGTGACGCCTTCCAGGGCGCGCCGCATGGCGAACACGTCGCGGACCTCTTTGGGCGAGGCCTGCCAGACGTGGGCGCCGCGGTTGGGCTCGATCAGGACGATCTTGTCGTGCGCCAGCTGCGCCAGCGCGGCCCGCACCGTGCTGCGCGAACAATCGAAGATCGCGCACAGCCGGGCCTCGGTCAGCTTGGCTCCGGGCAGCAGGCGGCGGTCCATGGCGGCGTCGAAAATCTCGTCATAGACACGCTGCACTTCCGTGGGGTTGCTGACGGCCTTGGGCGCGCGCAGGGACGAGGCCCGAGGGGCCTGCAGGTCCGGCGAGATGCCGCGGGGAGGTTTCAACTGGAGCATGGATGCGCGGCCCGACTGTCGGGCTTCATGATCGACAAAAATTGTTGACAATTATTGGCGATCACGCGAGAATCGTCAACACAAATTGTTGACAATGAGTCGGCATCCCTGCCAAGTCCGGTTTCCGGGCACGGCGGATCCGACATAAACCTTCCTGTCCCGCCCGGCCTTCCACGGCCGGACGCGCACCGGATCCGGCATCCCGGCGCCCTTCCCGGCGGCGGATGCCGGGCCGGGATGGCCACACCGGGGGCCCACTGACAGGATATTGACCGGGGATCAAATCTCATGGGAAAACTTTCCACCCATGTCCTGGACACCGTACACGGTGTGCCGGCTCAGGGCGTCGCCCTGGAACTCTATCGCCTGGACGGCGATACCCGCACCCTGCTCGCGCAGACCGTCACGAACCACGACGGCCGCTGCGATGCGCCCCTGCTCAGCGGCGACGCCCTGGTCAAGGGCACCTACGAGCTGGTCTTCCATGCGGGGGATTACTTCGCGGCCAAGGGCGTGAACCTGCCCGAACCGCGCTTCGTCGACGTGGTGGTGCTGCGGTTTGGCGTGGCCAATCCGGAACAGAACTACCACGTGCCGCTGGTCGTCACGCCGTGGACCTGGTCCACGTACCGCGGCAGCTGATCCGCCGACACCCGTAATCCCCTGATCCATAACAAGTAGAGGAGACCTCGTCATGGAAGGTTTTTTCCTGGAATACGGCAATCTGCTGCTGCGCTGGCTGCACGTGATCGCCGCCATCGCCTGGATTGGCGAATCGATCTATTTCGTCATGCTGGACCTCAGCCTGCATGCCCCCAAGAGCGAGCACAGCCGCAAACTGGGCGTCCACGGTGAAATGTGGGCCGTGCACGGCGGCGGTTTCTACCACAACCAGAAATACCTGACCAACCCCGCCGAGCTGCCCGACGACCTGCACTGGTCGTTCTGGAAAGCCTACACCACCTGGCTGTCCGGTTTCGGCCTGTTCATGCTGCTGTACCTGCTGAAGGCCGACATCTACCTGGTGAACCCGGCCAGCCCCTGGGAATGGGCGCGCAACATGAGCGGCGTCCAGGCCGGCATCCTGGCCGTGCTGTTCCTGGTGGTGGGCTACAACGTCTATTCGCGCCTGTGCCGCATCATCAGCCCGACCGTCAACCGCGACGGCTGGCTGAGCGCCGCCGTGGGCGTGATGATGGTGCTGGTGGCCTGGCTGACGACCCAGATCTTCCCGGGCCGCGCGGCGTTCCTGATCACCGGGGCGCTGATGGCCACCTGCATGTCGGCCAACGTGTTCTTCTGGATCATCCCGGGGCAGCGCCGCATGGTCAAGGCCCTGAAGGCCGGCGAAAAGCCCAACCCCCTGGACGGCGCCTGGGGCAAGCAGCGTTCGGTGCACAACACCTATTTCACGCTGCCGGTGATCTTCCTGATGCTCAGCAACCACTATTCATTCACCTACTCGAATGAATACGCCTGGGTCATCATGTCGCTGTTCATCTTCGCCGGCGCCGCGATCCGCCAGTATTTCGTGCTGCGCCACACCGGCAAGAACGATCTGCGCTATCCGGCCGCGGGCATCATCATGCTGGCCCTCATCGGCTGGATCGCCGCCCCGGCGCCCACGCCGGCGGCGGCCCCCGCCCCCACCGCCAGCCAGGCCGGCGGCACCGCCGCCCCCGCGGCGGTCACGGTGGCGCAGGTGCACGGCATCATCGAGGCCCGCTGCGTGGAATGCCATTCGGCCAAGCCCACGCAGCCCGGTTTCGCGGCCGCGCCGGCCGGCATCATGCTGGACACCACGGCCGAGACGCTGCAGCACGCCGCGCAGATCAAGCAGGTCGTGGGCAACCGCTACATGCCGCTGGCCAACCTGACGAAGATGACCGACGAGGAGCGCGCCGTCATCGCCGCCTGGAACGGGCAGTAAGCGGCACCGTCCCCGCACAAGGGGCCGCCGGTTCATGCCGGCGGCCCCTTTTTCATTGGTTGGGCTGGCAGACGATGCCCTGGCTGAGGCCCTCGGCGGACACCAGGGACCCGCTTTCCGCCACCAGCAGGGGGATGTAGCCGGCGCCGCAGCTGCAGGTGCCGGTCACGGGATTGCCGGTGGCCATCCCCGTCTGGCTGAAGCAGCCCCGGCGGCTGTTGTACAGGTATCCGCCGCCCGCCGGCCGGGCCAGCGGCCGCCAGCGTCCCTGCTGGCACACCAGCAGCCCGGCATAACGGCTGTCGCGGCCCACGGCCCCTTCCGCGGCGCAGGCGGCGCCGCCGCTCCAGGCCTGTTCCAGGACGAGGCCTTCGCGCGCCTGCAGCCAGGCGCCGCTGCGCACATTGCCCCGCACCGAGGCCTCGCCCTGGAAGTCGGGGTCGCGCTCGTCGCGCACGCGCAGATAGTCGGCGCCCGCGGCGGGGTCGTCCGGCGGCGGGCTGTCCGCCGCCGGCGCCAGGGCGGCCAGCAGGGCCACCGTCCCGGGCGCGGCGGAAAGCCCTGCGGGCAGCGGCACCCGCCGGCCCGGTCCGCTCAGCCATCCCGGATCCCGGGGCCAGACCACCAGGCCGCGGCCCCGGGAGGCCAGCAGCCATTCCGCAACCAGGGACTCATCCACCCCGCCCTGCCCGCGCCGCAGCGGGATCGCGGCGGCGACCACGGCCTGCAGCACGCACGGCGCCTGGATGCAAGGATCGGTGCGCTGCACGCTCAGGTTCAGCGTCTGGCGCAAGGGGCCGGCATCCTGCCAGCCTGCGGGCAGCAGGCTGGCGGCGCGCAGCTCTTCCCAGGTCGGCGAGCGCCAGTCGGCGTATCCCCGGGCGGCCAGCGCATCCGGGCCCACGGCCTGGCCCAGCTCGGCGGCATGGCGCTGCAGATAGGCTTGCGCCGCGGCCTGGGCGGTTTCCATCCAGGCCGCCAGCGCCTGGGCCTGCAGCACGCGCACGCGCTGGGCCCATTCCTGCCCCGCCCAGACGGCCAGCGCCAGGCCCAGCACCGCCAGCACCATGAACTCCAGCAGCAGGGAGCCCCGCTGACGGGCGCGGCGCACGCCGGCGCAGGACGAGGGCCGCCTCCGGTCCGACCAGAACCGGCCTGCCCGGATGCGCTCAGCGCACATGGAACACGAACTGATTGACGTCCCCCTTGCCGCAGCCGGACTCCGCCGCCAGCGCGTTGTAGTGGATCGTGTCGTCCTTGACCGTGCGGGCCGTCCCGCCGTCGGCGCTGAGGGTGATGCGCTCGGCCACCCGCTGCAGCACGGAGGCGATGGAGGGGCAGGCCACGTGGTTCACCCGCAGCAGGCGCAGCACGAATCCGGTCCCGGCCTCGTCGGCCTCGACTTCGACCGTCCCGCCGCCGCCCAGGCCATGCAGGATCGAGCCGTCGTCGGCCCGCGTCAGCACCGTCGAATCCGCGATCATGGAAGCCAGATTGGCGGTGCCGATCCCGGCATAGGGCGGGTCGCCCGAGGTGCCCGCATTGACCCGGGTATGCATCACGAAACGCGCCAGTTCCTGCCCGACCTTGGGGACCTTGTTCTCGAGCACGTAGCCGCCGATGGCCGGGATGCCGATCACCGCGATCAGCAGCACGATGGCGGTCACGATGGACACCTCGATCAGCGAGAAGCCCCGCTGGGATTGCCGGCCTCGCGCCGGACCGCCCCGCGGACGACGCGGGGCCTCGGCCTTGCGCCAGAGCGTCCGCAAACCGGCATGCCGGCGCGCGCGGCGTCCGGCGCGGCCGTCCGCGCGGTGCCCTGCGCCCGTGTCCGGGACGGCTTCCTCGTCCCAAGCTTCCTGTTCTGCCTGCATATTGCCTCCTTTGCCGTTGACCGGCGACGAACGCCCGCCCTCATTGGCTGGCGTGAAACATCATCCAGCCCCGACGCAGTTCGTCGATGGCCGCGTAATGCCACCAGCCCAGGGCCAGCACGAAACCGACGCCCGCCAGCAGCGTCAGCCAGCGCAGGGCCTGGGCCTGGATGCGGATGCGGTCCTGCCAGACGGCGGACATCCGCTCGTGCGCGGCCTGCAGGCCCGCCGGCAGGCCGCGCGCCGCCACCATGTCCTCCAGGTACCAATAGAGTTCGCGATCCAGCAGTCCAGTGTCGAAGGCGGCCGCGCCCGCCTGTCCCTGGTCGACGCGCCAGACCATGCCCCGCAGGTGGGCCGCCAGCCAGGGCGTGGCGCCGTCAAGCAAGAGCACGATCACCGGCCGCAGCTGGGACGAACCGCCCGCGTCCGGCTGCAGCAGGATGGCGGCCAGCACCAGGACGCGCAGCGCCTGCACCTGGCGGTAGAGGCGCCAGGGGCCAAATCGATCGAGCCGCCGGCGCCACGGGCCGCAGGCGCGCGGCAAGGCGAACAGCGTGCCGGCCAGCGACACGCCGGCCGCCAGCGGCACGCAGAATCCCCAGTCCCGCAGGAACCCGGCCGCGGAAAACAGAGCGCGGGCCCAGGGCCCCTGATACGGGGCCGGCAGGCCCTGGAAGGCCTGCTGCAAGGCCGGCACGGTCCAGGCGGGCAGCGCCAGCACCAGCAGGCTCGCCACCACCAGGGCTGCCGCCGCCGAGCCCAGCGTGGCCCACAGCAGCCGGCGCGTGCGGATCAGCAGGCCGAGATGCCGCGCCAGGGCCTGGAAGCATGCCAGCAGGCGCGCGTTGCCCAAGCCCTGGGCCACCCGGATCAGCGCCCGCTCATCGGCCGGAAAGCAATGGCGCCAGGTGGCGTGCAGGTCGCCGCCGCTGGCCTCGCAGGCGGCGGACCAGTCGCGCGCCAGCCGGCCGCGCCCCGTCGCCGGACCGTAGCGGACGGCATCCCGGTCGAAGAGTTCGCGTACGGTCAGGCGGCCCTGCGCGCCGGCCAGCACGGCATGCGCATAGTCCAGATAGTCGGCCCGCCGGCTGGCGAAACGCCAGGCATCGAGGCGCCGCAGCCAGTCGCGCGGCAGGCGCCGCGCGCGGATCAGGGTCAGCATGGCCCGGCCTCCGGCATCCGCGGGGCAAGCCGCTGGCGCGCGCGCATCATCAGGGTCTCGAAGGCCATGAAGCGGATCTCCACGTCGCGCGGATCGACGGCGCCCGCCGCCGCTTTCTGCATGGCATGCGCAAAGGCGCTATGGACTGGATCCGGCAGATAGGCGTCCTCCGGATCGGCGGCGGGCGGATGCAGCCCGGGTTCCAGGAATTCCGCCGCCACGGTCCGGCCGGCGTATCCCGCCAGCTCCGGCAACTGCGGCAGCCGGCAGTGGCTGCAACCCTGGGGGTTGCGGATCCGCAGGCGTGCGGCCGGGATGCCCCACAGGGATTCGATCCAGGCCAGCCACCGGGGCCAGTCCGGCTCGCCGGGCCGGCCGCCGTGCTGCCGCTTCAATGCGGCAGGCTCGGCCGGCTCCGCGCAGCGGGGGCACAGGCGCGGCAGCAGCGCCTGGTACACCAGCAGCTTGAGCACGCCGGGCGTGCGCAGGAAGTCGTTCGGGATGCCGATGAATTCCGACGCCAGCCGGTCGACGATGGCGCGGGCCGAGGGCGCATGCACCGTCGTATAGACGTTGATGCCGGAGCCCGCCAGGTCCATGAACGCCAGGCCGCTTTCCGCATCGCGGATCTCGCCCAGCAGGACGTCGCTCATGGCGGAACGCTTCAGGGTGCGCAGCTTGGCGGCGTAGCGGCCATGGGCCTGCTGGCCCGGGTCGCGGCCGATGGTGTTCTGCACGGCCCGGCCGATGCGGTATTCCACCGGATCCTCCAGCGTGATCACCTTGCGGTGGTCGGGCAGCCCCCGGATCAGGGCGGCCAGCGTGGTCGACTTGCCCGAGCCCACCGTGCCGGCCAGCACGATGGCGCCGCCCTCGGAGCGCATGACCCGATCGAAACAGGCCGCCTGGTCGGCCCGGTAGCCCAGCGCATCCAGCGCGGCGTCGGAACCCTCGGCGTCGCGCGGCAGGAACCGCAGGCAGACGCTGGGGCCGCGGTCCGCCGCGAGCGAGGCCCATCGCAGGACATAGGCCCGGCCGTCCACGCGCCGCAGCAGCGTGCCTTGCTGTTCGAGCACCGGATCGAAGACCGCGCCGTTGCCGCCCTGGATGTCCATCCAGGCGACCGCCAGCACATCCAGCAGCAGGTCGGTGGGCATGGGGCGAAAGCGCCCGGGGGCGACGTAGCGGCCGGCCACGGTATAGCGGACCTCGGACTCGGGCGCGTCGCGATGCACGTTCAGGTGCAGGTCGGTGGCGTTCTGCCGCACACCCCATTCCACCAGGTCCTGGAAGACGCCCGCCAGCGCGGTCGGGGTGCGGTCCGCCGCGACCGCGATGACGGTCCCGGCGTCGCGGGACAAGGCCAGCAGCAGCGCCGCCGGCAGCACATAGCGCGCCGGATCGGAGAGCCGATGGCCGCTGGCCTGGATGCGCCGCACCAGCGCGTCGGCCTGGTCCCCGCCGACATACTCGGCCCGCGCCAGCACCGAGATGCTGCCGTCGGCGCGCTCGACGGGACAGATGCGGTCGGCCAGGGATCCGACGCCGAACTGCCGCGCCATCAGCCGCGAGATCGGCGGCTGCAGGCCGGACAGCTGCTCGGGCCGGTCGATGGCGGCCGCGGCCGAGAGGTCGAAGGGCGCGGACGGCTCGGCCAGGCGCAGCACCGATGACCAGGCCCTCATGGCTGCGCCTCGCCCAGCAGCATGCGCAGGCACAGGGAATGGCGGTCCTCGCCGCGTTCCAGCTGCACGCAGGCGCCGTTCATCCCGCGCAGCCGATAGACGCCGGGATCGCCCGCATGGCCGGCCGGAAACGCCTGGCCGCGAACGTACAGATAGGCCTGACGGCCGACCTGGACTTCGGCCATGAGCGCCTTGCCCACGCCGTACAGGGCCACGAGACGGGGTGCGAGGACCGGCCGGACTGGGCCGGAGGGCTCGCCACCGCCGCTGCGGCGTACCGGCGCCTGCAGGGCCTCGCGCAGGTCCTGCTGCATCAGTTCGCGCACGGACTGGGTCTCCCAGGACTCGGCCGGATCCGGCGGGGAGGCGGCCCGGGCGCGCGCGGCGCCGGCGCCGACAGCCAGACATGCCAGACACAGGACAAGGCGGCGGGCGGCAGGCATTCCGCCCGCCTCGAAGCCCGGGCGGCGGACGCGGCACGGCGGCAGATGTTCAAGGAAGACTTTCATACAGGGATCCTTCCAGGTGCAAGATCAGGCGGCTGTGCTTCAGGCCGGGCCGCGTGCCGGGCGCATGCGACAGCTGGACCTTGTGCCAGGACACCGAGCGCGCCAGCGGCGCCAGGAGCCGGGCGGAGCGCAGCGGGCCCTCGACCCGCAGCGCGCGCGTGGCCACCGCAGGCAGGTCCGGGGGTTCGGGCAAGGGCCGCCCCTGCGCATCGTGAGGCGCGGGCACCGCCAGCGCACGCGGCGGATCCATCCGCAAGGCCGTGAATGCCGGCGACACCGCCTGCAAGGCGCTGGCCCAGTCGCGGGCCACCAGCGCGCTGGCAGGCAGGCTGGCGGGCTGCGGCGCCCGCCCCGGCAGCGGCAGGCGCCAGTCGGCCCGGGCCGTGTCGAGCGACGGGAAGTCCAGCCGCCAGCCCGCGGGCGCGGCCTGCAGGAGACCGCGGTTGTCGGCCCGGGGGTCCAGGCGGCGGTATTCGCTGCGGCACTGCCAGGCGCCGGCGCCCGGCTGGCAGTGCAAGCCCTGCAACACCCAGCCGGCCGCCCGCACGGGCTGCGCCATCAAGGCCCGCAGCAGGCTGCGGGTGCCGGCCTCGCCGTGGATCGGCTGGCGCGCCAGCGTCCGCGCGAGGGAGTCTTCCCAGGCTGCGCGCGGGTCGGGCGCGGCGCCTGCGCGAACCGGACCGGCCAGGCCATTCCATCCCCAGGCCGCGGCAGCGGCGAGCACGAGAATCGCGGACACCGCCAGCGGACGGGCGCGCCCGCGCACGTAGCGCATCGGCGGCACGCCGGCCGCCTGCCGCGCCAGCCCCTGCAACAGCATTTCCGCGCCGCCATCTGCCGGCAGGATCCGCAGCCGGGGGCAGGCCAGCCTCAGGGCGTCCACCGCGCGTCCCGCCAGGTCCTCGTCGGGATAGGAACGATCGGCCCGCGCCAGCACCACCCCTTCGTGGCACGCCAGGACGTGCCAGGTGCGCGGATCGAGCGGCAGCACGCAGGCGACGCTGCCCTGGGGATGCTGGCGCGCCAGCAGGTCGGCCGCCGACCAGCAGGCGCCGCGCCGCGGCAGGCCGCGGGCCAGCCCCAGCGCCGCGGGCGGATTGCCGGAAAGCACCTGGTGCCCGGCGCCCTCGCGGCTGGCCTGGGCGCAGGCGGCCTCGGGATCGTCCAGGACCGGCACCCAGTCCAGCCCGAACGCCAGCGCCGCCTGGCCGACCTGCAAGAGACGGGTGGCCGCCATGATCTAGAGCCCCTCCTCGACCTGGGCGGTGATGATCAGCACCGTGGCCAGGCGCTGCGCCTGGATGCGGTCGCCGCCGCCCAGGATGGCGGGCAGGCCCGGATTCAGGCGCCGTTCGGTGGATTCGGACTGCCTCCGGTCGAAGCCGGATACGACCAGGGGCTGGCCGGGCTGCAGGGCCAGCTGCTGCACCGTGCCGTTGCCCTCGATGGTCAGCTGCTGCAGCTGCAGGGGATTGCCCTTGTCGCCGAACGTCACGGTCTTCAGCGGCTGCGCCACCGTGTTGTCGTAGGCCAGCGACAGCAGGATCTGGCCGTCTTCCTGGGCATCCGGCACCAGCGTCAGCAGCGAACCCACGGTTTCCTCTTTCTGGTTCACCGAGACCGCCGGCACGGCCAGGCCGTTGGCCCCCGTCAGCGGCGTGGTTTCCACCCTGTCGATATAGGAAAAGGTCGTGCGGACCGCGTGGGTGACGGGGCGGCGGTTCAGGGTCAGCATCGGCACGCTGCTGCGGCGCACCAGGTGCACGGACTCACCCAGGGCCTGGATGACGGCCTCGCTGCCCGTCATGGAACCGCGCACCATGCCGATTCCCAGGCGGCCGGCGGGCCCGCCGGCCAGCCCGGGCACGGCCAGCCCGGCCGCCAGGCGGGCGCCGGAGAACACGAGGTTCCAGTCGAGACTGGCCTGGGCCTGCTCGCTGAGCGCCACGGTCAGCTCTTCGAACACCAGCCGCACGCGGCGCGTCAGGGCGCGGTTTTCCTGGTCCAGGTACTGCCCGATGCGGTCCAGCACGTCGGGCATGTCGGTGACGACCACGGTCGCCCCGGCACCGGCCTCGGCGACCATCACGCCCGCCCGGGAGAGAAAGGGCTCGAGGCGGGCCCGGATGGTCTTGATCACGTCCTGGTCGCCGCCGCGCAACTGGGTGCTGGACGTGCTGATGAAGCCGCCTTCCGCCTGACGGCTGCCCAGGCCCAGGGAGGCCTGCGCCCGGGCGTCCAGCGTCAGCGCGCGGACGTTGAAGACGCGGGTGTCGGTGCGGTAGAACTCGATGCGATCCTGGGCGTAGCGCCAGCGCACCCCCAGATGGGCGCACAGGCGGTCGAGAATCTGCGGCAGAGGGGCCGGTTCCGGCGCCAGGTCGAAAGGCTCGTAGGCCTGCGCGCCCGGCGCGCCGGGGCTGGCGGCATGGGCCAGGCGAGGCAGGAAGTGCCAGGCGGGCAGCAGCGCATCGGGCCGCACGTGGACCGGAATGCCCGTCACCGCCGAGATCCGCCGCGCGATGCGCCGCAGATCGTCCGTGCCATCGGCAAACAGCAAGGTCGTGCGCACCCTGGCCCGCAGGGCCGGCGGCAGGGAGAGCTCGCGCGCCAGGGGCCGCGCGCGCCCGGCCACCCAGGGCTTGTCGACGTCCTGGGCCGCACGGCGCTGGTCCGCATCGGCGAGCGCGCGGCCGAATCCCTGGTGCCCGCGTTCCACGGAATGGTCCGCGCGGCGGTATTCCCGGGCCGCCTGCCGCAGCCGGTCCTGCAGCGCGCAGCCCGGCAGCAGGCACAAGAGCAGCAGCCATCCGGCCAGGCGGCTCATGCGGATTCTCCCGGGGCCTGCGTGCGATCGCAGCGTTGCGCCAGCGGCACCACCCGCAGCACGCGATTGGCATAGAAACAAGGCTGCACCGGCCGGTCGCCCAGTTCGGTGGCCGCCAGCAGGCCGCGCACGGCGGCGCGGAAGGGCTCATTGAACACGGCGGACCCCGCCAGCGGGATGTCGGCGTCCACGGCCCAATGCTCGGCCTCGAAAGTCCAGCCCGCCAACCGCGCCCAGCGCGCCAGCGCCCTGCGGACGTTGCCGTCGGCCGGCGTGACCTCGAAGGCCTCGGCTGCCGGCGCCGGAGCGGCCGGATTCCCGGTGGACCGGACGGACACGGGGGCTGGTTCGGGCCTTGGTACGCGGGCAGACACGGCAATCGGCGCGGCGGGGACCGGGGCCGCTCCGGCGGCCGGGCGTGTGGGCGCGGGACTGGGAGGCCTGGGAACCCGTGGCGCCGGAGCGGCCGGCGTCGGGGTCAAAGCCGTAGACGCGGCTGGAACGGGCAAGACCGGTGCCGGCTTGTCCGCAGGGGCAGGCACAACGGCCGGCCCGGCCAGGGTTTCTGCCGACAATGCAGCCACGGCCGTGGGCGTCGCCCCCTGCCCGGCCCCGCCCGGCAGGACCGGATCGGCCGCCCGCCCGGCCTGGCGGCGCGCGTGCGCGCTCAGCAGTCCGCCGCGCATGACCAGATGATCGGGCACGCCGCGCACCACCAGGTAATCGCCGTCGCGGCGCGGCCGCGTCAGGCGGTCGCCGGCGGCGGTGCGCACGAACACGGCCGGCGCGGGCTGGGCGGCGGGATACTGCAGCCAGGTCTCGCGCCCGTCGTCGAACACCTGCAGCGGGGCCAGGTCCGGATCGCCCGACAGGCGCCAGCCGAAATCGTACCGGCCGGTGGCGGGGGCCAGGCCGGCGAATTCGCGCCACCAGGCGCCGCCGTCGGTGCTTGCGCATCCGGCCAGGCCCAATGCCAGCCCGGCCGCGAGGATGAATCTGATCATGCCGCTCTCCCGGTTCACCCCGGATGCGGCAGCTGAAAAAAGGCACCGGATTCGGGGAATCAGGTGCCCATGGTGGCCTGGCGGCGGGCCGGCCGCCAGACTGGGAAGTACGAACGGCTAAAAACGTCCTTGCGGCCCGCCGTGCCGGATGCGGTCAGCGTTGGCGCGCCAGCCGGTTGCCCTCGGCCGTGGCCAGATTCAGGGCCGTGACGGCCGGCTGCTGCCCATCCAGCGCCGAGGTCAGGATCTGCTGGAAACGCGAGCGGATCGCCGGATAGTTGTGGATGCGGAAACCCTGCCCCGTCACCGCCGAGCGGCCGGCATAGACGGCCACCAGGTTGCGCCACTGGCCCAGGTCGGCATAGTAGCTGGGCGGCGTCTTGTCGAACGCGGCCTGCGTCAGGGGCAGATAGCCGGTCTCCTGGTACCAGCGGGTGGCCTGCTCCGGCTGCGCCAGCCAGGCCAGGAACGCGACCGTGGCGTCGGTGACGGGCTTGGGGGTCTTCATGACCCACAGGCCGGCGCCGCTGACGAAGGGATTGCCGGGGACCTTGGTGACCTCGGGGTAGTACGGCAGGCCCGAGACCGCATAGTGCAGCTTGCGCTCGTCGTTGAACTGGCCGATGTGCCCGGAACTGGACATCATCACCGCGCACTCGCCCTGGGCGAAGCGCTTGACCGACTGCATGCCGGCATCGGGACGCACCATGATCTCGGCGCGCACCCAGCTGATCATCAGCGACAGGTGGCGCACGTAGGTGACGTCGAAGGAAAAGCTGGGCAGGCCCTTGGCTTTCAGGCCGTTGTCGGCGCTGGCATAGAGCTGGTTGTTGACCGCCGCCAGGTTTTCCAGGTTGATGGACACCGGCAGGTCGGAGGTCAGCGGGCATTTGCGCGAGCCCTTGTTGGCCAGACTGACCAGTTGGCCCTGCAAGTCCATCCAGGTGCGCTGCGGCGCCGCGGGGACCAGGCCGGCTTTCTTGAAAGCGTCCTGGTTGTAGTACATGACCGGGACCTCCAGCATGGCGGGGAACGCCATCAGTCGGCCCTTGGCATCATGGATGAAGGCATTGTCGGACGACACGAACCAGTGCGTGTTCTTGAGCGGACCGGTTTTTTGCAGGGTGTACAGCGGCTGCACGTAGGACCGCTGCGAGATGTCCTCGAGCGTGTGGCTGTCGCCGATCTGGGCCAGCGCCGGCAGGGATTTTGAACGGGCGGCGGCGTCCAGCGCCTGGTTCAGTTCCTCGGGCGTGTCGAAGGACCGCACCTTGACCTGCACGTCGGACTGGCTGCGGTTGTAGGCCTTGACCAGGGACTGGAACACGTCGGCGTTATGGCCGTCCAGGCTCAGCCACACCGGCACGTCGGTGGCCGACCAGGCCGGCCCCGCCGCGACGGCGGCGGCCAGCGCCCAGGCAGCATGCAACCCCGGACGCCGGGCGCCGGAACCAAAGGGGAAAATCATGATGAGTCAGTCCAAAAAAGGAAATTCGATATCGGGTCTGCGCCCCGACACCAGATCGGCCAGGACTCTGCCCGAGCCGGCACCCATGGTCCAGCCGAGGCTGCCGTGGCCTGTATTCAGATACAGGTTGCGCAGCCGCGAACGGCCGATCAGGGGGACGTTCGACGGAGTCGTCGGCCGCAGGCCGGACCAGAACTGAACGTTATCAAAATCGAGGGCGCTTGGGAACAGGGATCTTGCGTGTTCGACGAGCTGATTGCAACGGCCCGTATCCAGGGCGCGGGAATAGCCCCCGATCTCGGCCGTGCCGGCCATGCGCAGCCGGTCTCCCAGGCGGGAGGTCACGATCTTGACCTCCTGGTCCACGAGGCTGACCACCGGCGCCGCCGCGGGATCGCGCAGGCCGAATGTGGCGGAATAGCCCTTGGCCGGCCAGACCGGGCAGGACACCCCCAGCGGGCCGAGCAGCATGGGGCTGAAGCTGCCCAGGGCCACCACATAGGCGTCGGCGCGCAGAGACCGGAAAAAGCCGTCGGGCTCGACCAATTCCGCCACCGAGACGCGGCCGCCGGCGGGCACCAGCCGGTTCACCCGCGTATTGAAGCGGAACACCACACCGGCCTGCCGGGCATGTTCGGCCAGCGCGCGGGTGAACAGGTGCACGTCCCCGGACTCGTCGTCGGCGGTGAAGTCGCCGCCGACGATGGGATCCCGCGCCCCCGCCAGGGCCGGCTCGATGCGCAGGACCTCGTCCGGATCGACGATGCGCCGGTCCACGCCCAGTTCGCGCATCAGCGCGGCGCTGGCGCGGGCGTGTTCCAGTTCGCGGGGATCCCGGTAAAAAGCCAGGATGCCGCGTTCCAGATGGTCGTATTCGATGCCGAGCTCGGCGCGCAGCCCGCGCAGCGTGGCGCGGCTGTACTGCGCCAGCGCGACCATGGCCCGCAGATTGGCGGCAAAGCGGGCGTCGCGGCATTCGTACAGGTAGCGCGCGCACCACAGCCACTGGCGGGGATTGAGGCGCGGGCTCACGCGCAGGGGCGCGTCGGCCCGGCCGATCCAGCGCAGCACCTTTTTCAGGGTGTGGACGCTGGCCCAGGGCTCGGCATAGCAGACCGAGATCTGGCCGCCGTTGGCGCGGCTGGTTTCCAGGGCCGAGCCGGCGCGCCGGTCGATGACCTCGACCTCGTGGCCGGCGCGCGCCAGCCACCAGGCGCTGGACACCCCGATGATGCCCGCGCCGAATACCGCGACTTTCATGCCTGGACCTCGGCCCGGTCGGCCTCCGTGGTGAAGGCGTCGGCATAGAACATCGACAGGGGCAGGCCGCAGCGCTGCACGAAATCGCGCCGCGCGGACTCGACCATGGCGGGCGCGCCGCAGGCATAGACCTGGTGCCCGGACAGGTCGGGCAGGTCCGCCATGACGGCCTCGTGGACCCAGCCCGTGCGGCCCGTCCAGGCGTCTTCCGGCCGGGCCTCGGAGACCACCGGCACGAAGCGGAACCCCGGCAGCCGGGCCTCCCAGCCGCGCGCCAGCTCGGCCTGGTACAGGTCGCCCGGCCGGCGGCCGCCCCAGTACAGGACCGCGGGACGCTGGTCCCCGCGCGCCAGCATGTCCTCGATCATGGCCTTGATCGGCGCAAAGCCGGTGCCACTGGCCAGGAACACGATGGGCAGGGCATCGTCGCGCAGAAAGAACGAGCCCAGCGGCCCCTCGATGCGCAGGATGTCGCGGGCCTTCAGGGGCGCGTCGCCGCCGCCGAAGACCCGGTCGGTCAGGAAGCCGCCGGGCTGATGGCGCAGGTGCAGCTGCACGCGATGATCGTCGGCCTGGGCGCAGGCCATGGAATAGCTGCGGCGACGCCCGTCTTTGAACAGGAAATCCAGGTACTGCCCGGGCTGGAAGCGGAAGGCCTCGGCCGAGGGCAGCTGCAGGGTGATTTCCATGACGTCGGCGGCCAGCGGCGTGAGGGCCTGGACGCGCACCGGCATCTTGCGCACCACGATGTCGCCGCGCATGCGGACTTCCTCGGCCTCGATCACGACGTCGGAGGTGGGCCGCGCCTGGCACAGCAGGGTGTAGCCCCGGGCGCGATCGGCGGCATCGAGGATCCGGTCGGGCGCCGGGCCGGCCTCATAGCTGCCCGACACCACCCGCCCCCGGCACGTGGAGCACGTGCCGTTGCGGCAGCTGTAGGGCAGTATCATGCCGGCCTCCAGGGCCGCATCCAGGATGGTCTGTCCGGGCTCGACCGGGAAATCCCGACCCGCCGGCTGCACCGAGACCTTGAAACTCATGACGGAATCCGAAAGAAACGTGGGCAAACCGACATTTTAGCCCGCCGGGGGATGCCGCCGGGCCGGCGGCCCGGACAGGCGCCGCCGTCCGCCGGCCCACGCCCGCCGATCAGCCCGCCGCGCCCGACCAGAGGCTGGGCTGCTTGATCTTGACGTCCAGCAGCTTGCCCTTGCGGGCGCGCCGCCCCGCATACGCGGCCAGATCCTCGGGCGTCAGGACGAGCTCGGTGTCCCGGTTGCGGTAGACGCCCCGCAGCACCACGCCCGCCGGGCCGACGGCGGCCCACTGCGCCAGGCGGTCGCCCGCGTCCAGCCCCATCAGGATGGTGCCGCGGCCGCCGCCCGACAAGGTCTTGAGCTCGTCCAGCCCCACGACCAGGAACTTGCCCTTCTGGCTGAACAGGGCCACGGCCTGGTCGTCCGGCTTGAGCAGCAGGGGCTTGAGCAACGCGTCTCCCTTGTCCACCGTGACGAACTGCTTGCCGGCGTGCTGCCGCGTGGACAGATCGCGGGCCGCCGCGAGGAAACCGTAGCCGGAGGCCGTGCCCAGCAGCACGCGCTGGTCCGGCTGGGCGACGAACATGTGCGCGATCCGGCTGCCCGGCTCCAGGGCCAGCATCGAGGTGATCGGCTGCCCGTCGCCGCGCGCCGAGGGCAGTCCGGCCACCGGGACGCTGTAGCTGCGGCCGGTATTGGACAGCGCCTGCAGGTCCTGGGTGCTGCGGCATTCGGCGGCGTCGTACAGCGCGTCGCCCGCCTTGAATCCGAACTGCCCGGCGTCGTGGCCGTGGCCCTGGCGAACGCGCAGCCAGCCCTTCTGGGACATGACGACGGTGACCGGCTCGTCGAGGACCTGGGTTTCCAGGACGGCTCGGTCGGCCGCCTCGATCAGGGTGCGGCGCTCGTCGCCGTACTGCTTGGCGTCGGACTCGATCTCGCGGATCATCAGGCGCCGGAATGCGTCGGGATTGTCCAGCAGATGCTGCAGGCCCTGCTGTTCCTCGCGTTTCTGGGCCAGTTCCTGTTCGATGCGGATGCCTTCCAGGCGCGCCAGCTGGCGCAGGCGCATCTCGAGGATGTCGTCGGCCTGGCGCTCGCTGAGGTCGAAGCGTTCCATCAGGGCCGCGCGCGGATCCTCGGCCTCGCGGATGGTGCGGATCACCTCGTCGACGTTCAGGTAGACGACGCTGCGGCCTTCCAGGATGTGGATCCGGTCCAGCACCTTGTCCAGGCGGTGGCGCGTGCGCCGCGTAATGGTCTGCGCGCGAAACGCCAGCCAGGATTCCAGGACCTGGCGCAGGCTGCGCTGCCCCGGCCGGCCGTCCGTGTCGATGCACACCAGGTTCAGGGGCACGTTGCCTTCCAGGCCCGTGCGCACCAGCAGCAGCTTGACGAACTCGTCGCGGTCGATGGCGCGGGACTTGGGCTCGAACACCAGGCGCACCGGCGCCTGCTTGCCGGACTCGTCGCGCACCGCGTCCAGCAGCCCCAGCACCAGGGCCTTGCCCTGCTGCTGTTCGGCCGACAGCGATTTCTTGCCGGCGCGCGGCTTGGGATTGGTCAGGTCCTCGATGGTCTCCAGGATCTTCTGGGTCGAGGTGCCCGGGGGCAGCTCGGTGACGACGAGCTGCCACTGGCCACGCGCCAGGTCCTCGAAATGCCAGCGCGCCCGCGCCTTGAGCGTGCCGCGGCCGCTGGCGTAGATCTGCGCGATGTCCTCGGACGGGGAGATGATCTGGCCGCCGCCCGGAAAATCCGGTCCCGGCACCATGGCGTACAGGTCGGCATCGGGCAGCGAGGGCTTGCGCAGCAGCGCCACGCAGGCCTGGGCGATCTCGCGCAGGTTGTGCGAGGGGATTTCCGTCGCCATGCCCACCGCGATGCCGGAGGCGCCGTTCAGCAGCATCACCGGCAGCCGCGCCGGCAGGCAGACGGGCTCGTGCTGGCTGCCATCGTAGTTGGGAACGAAGTCGACCGTGCCCTCGTCCAGCTCGTCGAGCAGCAGGCGCGAGAACGGCGTCAGGCGGGCTTCGGTGTAGCGCATGGCCGCGGCGTTGTCGCCGTCGCGCGAACCGAAATTGCCGTGGCCGTCGATCAGCGGATAGCGCAGCACGAAGTCCTGCGCCATGCGCACCATGGCGTCATAGGCCGCCTGGTCGCCATGCGGGTGGTATTTGCCCAGCACGTCGCCCACCACGCGGGCCGACTTGACCGGGCGCGACTGCGCCCCCAGCCCCATGGCGTCCATGGCGTAGAGGATGCGCCGCTGCACGGGCTTCTGGCCGTCGGAGACCTCCGGCAGCGCGCGGCCGCGGACCACGGACACGGCGTAGTCCAGATAGGCCTGCTCGGCATAGCGGGCCAGCACCAGGCCCTCGTCGTCCCCGGCCGTCAGCATGTCGGGTGTATTGGTATCCATCTCGATTCCTTAAACGTCCACTTCGGCCAGATTGCCCTTGTCTTCCAGCCAGGCGCGCCGCTGGTTGGCCTCGCCGCGCGCCATCAGCATCTCGAACAGGCGCATGGAGGCCGCCAGGCCCTCGTCGCCATGACGCACCTGCGACAGCCGGCGCGTGTCCGGATTCAGCGTCGTGTCCCAGAGGTGCTCGGCATTCATCTCACCCAGGCCCTTGAAACGGCTGATGCGCCAGGCGCCCTCGCGCAGGCCCTCGCCGCGCAGTTTTTCCTGCACCGAGTTCAGTTCGTCCTGGTCCAGGCAGTAGAGCTTGCGGGCCGGGCGCTTGCCGGCCGCGGGCACGTCCACGCGAAACAGCGGCGGGCGGGCGACGTAGACGTGGCCCGCCTCGATCAGGCGAGGGAAATGGCGCAGGAACAAGGTGAGCAGCAGCACCTGGATGTGGGCGCCGTCGACGTCCGCGTCCGACAGGATGCAGATGCGCCCGTAGCGCAGCCCCGACAGGTCCACGTCCTGGCCCGGCGCATGGGGATCCACGCCGATCGCCACGGAAATGTCGTGGATCTCGTTGTTGGCGAACAGCCGGTCGCGCTCGACCTCCCAGGCGTTCAGGATCTTGCCGCGCAGCGGCAGGATCGCCTGGAATTCCTTGTCGCGGCCCATCTTCGCGGACCCGCCCGCCGAATCGCCCTCGACCAGGAAGACCTCCGTGCGCGAGACGTCCGACGATTCGCAGTCCGTCAGCTTGCCGGGCAGCACCGCCACCCCCGATCCCTTGCGCTTTTCGACCTTGCGGGCGGCGCGCGAGCGGGCCTGGGCCTGGCCGATCGCCAGTTCCGCCAGGCGCTTGCCGTATTCCACGTTGGCGTGCAGCCAGAGCTCCAGGGCGTTGCGCAGATAGCCGCCCACCAGGCGCACGGCATCGCGGCTGTTCAGGCGTTCCTTGATCTGGCCCTGGAACTGCGGATCCAGCACCTTGGCCGACAGGATGAAGCTGGCGCGCGCGAACACGTCCTCCGGCAGCAGGCGGATGCCCTTGGGCAGCAGGTTGTGCAGCTCGGCAAAGGACTTGACGGCGTTGAACAGGCCCTCGCGCAGGCCCGACTCGTGCGTGCCGCCCGCGGGGGTGGCGATCAGGTTGACGTAGGATTCGCGCACCACCGGCCCTTCCTCGGTCCAGGCCACGACCCAATGGGCGCCCTCGCCCGCGGCGTACTGCTCGTCGTCGTCCCCGGCGTATTGCTGGCCCGCGAACACCGGCACCAGGATCGGCGTGTCCCCCAGCGCCTCGGACAAGTAGCCCTTGAGGCCGTCCTCGTAGTGCCATTCGCGCTGCTGGCCGGACTTTTCGAGGCTGAGGGTCACGCGCGTGCCCGGCAGCAGGACGGCCTTGCTGCGCAAGGCGTGCTCGAGCTCGCCCAGCGGCACCTGGGCATGGTCGAAATACCGGGGATCCGGCCAGGCGCGCACGCGGGTGCCCGAGCGCCGCCGACCCACCGTGCCCACCTGCGCCAGCGGCTCGATCACCGCGCCGTCGGCGAAGACGATGCGGTATTCGCCGCCGTCGCGCCAGACCGTGACCTCGAGCCGCGTGGACAGGGCGTTGGTGACCGACACCCCCACCCCGTGCAGGCCGCCGGAAAAGGCGTAGGCGCCGCCGTCGGCCTTGTTGAATTTCCCGCCCGCGTGCAGGCGGGTGAAGACCAGTTCCACGACGGGGGCGTGTTCCTCGGGGTGCTCGCCCACGGGGATGCCGCGGCCGTCGTCCTCGACCGACAGGCTGCCGTCGTCATGCAGGGTCACGGCGATGCGCTGGCCGAAGCCCGCCAGGGCCTCGTCGGCCGCGTTGTCGATGACCTCCTGGATGATGTGCAGCGGGTTGTCGGTGCGCGTGTACATGCCCGGGCGCTGGCGCACGGGCTCGAGCCCTTTCAGGACCCGAATCGAGGATTCGTCGTAGCGTGCTGTGTTCACTGTGCTGTCCGTTGTCGGCGATCAAAAAGACCACCATTTTACGGAGATAATGGTATGCTTAGCGACATCGGGCCCAACGCGCCCTGCTGCGCGACGGTATTTCATCCGGCCCCTTGCCTTCCCATTCCTAGCATTTGCGCACACTACCGCATACCATGAGCGACTCCATCAAGCACGTAAGCGATGCGTCCTTCCAAGTCGACGTGCTCCAATCCCAAGTTCCCGTCCTGGTCGACTACTGGGCAGAATGGTGCGGCCCCTGCAAAATGGTGGCCCCCCTGCTCGACGAGGCCGCAGCCAAATACCAGGGCCGCGTCACGATCGCCAAGCTGAACGTCGACGAGAACCCCGACAGCGCCGCCAAATACGGCATCCGCGGCATCCCGACGCTGATGCTGTTCAAGGACGGCAAGGTCGCGACCACCAAGGTCGGCGCCCTGTCCCGCGCCCAGCTGCAGGCCTTCCTCGACGAAGCCCTCTGATTCCCTTTCATCCACAGTGATCCCGTCAGGACGCTAGCGCGCGGGCCCGCTCAGGGCCCGCCCACGATCCCACGATTCCTTCTTTCCTCCCTTCCCCATGCATCTGAACGAACTCAAAGCGCAGCACGTGTCGCAGCTGCTCGACATGGCCGCCGGTCTCGAGATCGACAACGCCAGCCGGCTGCGCAAACAGGAATTGATGTTCGCCATCATGAAGCGGCGCGCCAAACAGGGCGAGCAGATCTTCGGCGACGGTGTCCTGGAAGTGCTGCCCGACGGGTTCGGCTTCCTGCGCTCGCCCGACACGTCCTATCTGGCGAGCACCGACGACATCTACATCTCGCCCTCGCAGATCCGGCGTTTCAACCTGCACACCGGCGACTCCATCGAGGGCGAGGTCCGCGTTCCCAAGGACGGCGAACGCTACTTTGCGCTGGTGAAGGTCGACAAGGTCAACGGCATGCAGCCGGAAGCCATCAAGCACCGGATCATGTTCGAGAACCTGACGCCGCTGCACCCGGACGAGCCGATGGTCCTGGAGCGCGACATCAAGAGCAAGGAAAACATCACCGGCCGCATCATGGACATCTTTGCCCCCATCGGCAAGGGCCAGCGCGCGCTGGTGGTCGCCAGCCCCAAATCCGGCAAGACCGTGATCATGCAGCACATCGCGCATGCCATCACGACCAACTATCCCGATGCGGTGATGATCGTGCTGCTGGTGGACGAGCGGCCCGAAGAAGTCACGGAAATGCAGCGCACCGTGCGCGGCGAGGTCGTGGCCTCGACCTTCGACGAGCCGGCCACCCGCCACGTGCAGGTCGCCGAGATGGTCATCGAAAAGGCCAAGCGCCTGGTCGAGCTGAAAAAAGACGTGGTCATCCTGCTGGACTCGATCACCCGCCTGGCGCGCGCCTACAACACCGTGGTGCCCGCCTCGGGCAAGGTCCTGACCGGCGGCGTGGACGCCAACGCGCTGCAGCGCCCCAAGCGGTTCTTCGGCGCCGCGCGCAACCTCGAGGAAGGCGGCTCGCTGACCATCATCGGCACGGCCCTGATCGAGACCGGCAGCCGCATGGACGAGGTCATCTACGAAGAATTCAAGGGTACCGGCAACTCCGAAGTGCACCTCGAACGGCGACTGGCCGAAAAGCGCATCTATCCGGCCATCAACCTGAACAAATCCGGCACGCGTCGCGAAGAGCTCCTGATCAAGCCCGAACTTTTACAAAAGGTCTGGGTGCTGCGCAAATTCATCCACGACATGGATGAGGTCGAAGCCATGGAATTCATCCTGGACAAAATCCGGGCCACCAAAAACAACGCCGAATTTTTTGACATGATGAAGAAATAAGCGAGCACCTTACATGAGTCTTCCTTCCGTCGAACAATTTCTATCCCAACTGCAGGCACGCGACCCTCATCAGCCCGAATTCATGCAGGCCGTCAAAGAAGTCATGCACAGCCTGTGGCCCTTCATCCAGCAGAACCCGCGCTACGCCAGCCAGGCCCTGCTCGAGCGCATCGTCGAACCGGAACGCGCCATCCAGTTCCGCATCTGCTGGATGGATGACACGGGCCGCACCCGCGTCAACCGCGGCTTTCGCATCCAGCACAGCTCGGCCATCGGTCCCTACAAGGGCGGCATGCGCTTCCACCCCTCGGTGAACCTGTCCATCCTGAAATTCCTGGCCTTCGAGCAGACCTTCAAGAACGCGCTGACGACCCTGCCCATGGGCAGCGGCAAGGGCGGTTCCGACTTCGACCCCAAGGGCAAGTCCGACGCCGAAGTCATGCGTTTCTGCCAGGCCCTGATGACCGAACTGTACCGCCACCTGGGCCCGGACACGGATGTGCCGGCCGGCGACATCGGCGTGGGCGCCCGCGAGGTCGGCTTCATGGCCGGCATGATGAAGAAATTGTCCAACCAGACGGGAAGCGTGTTCACCGGCAAGGGCCTGACTTTCGGCGGCAGCCTGATCCGCCCCGAAGCCACCGGCTACGGCACCGTCTATTTCGCGGAAGAAATGCTGCGGCACGCCGGCCAGTCGCTGGAAGGCTATACCGTCGCGGTCTCGGGCTCGGGCAATGTGGCGCAGTACGCCATCGAAAAATGCATGCAGCTGGGCGCGCGCGTGATCACGGTGTCCGACTCGCGCGGCTGCATCGTCGATCCGGCCGGCTTCACCCCGGAAAAGCTGGCGGCCCTGATCGAGCTGAAGAACGAAAAGCGCGGCTGCATCGAGGAATACGCCAAGCAGTTCGGCCTGAGCTTCGAGGCCGGCAAGCGTCCCTGGCACGTGCCGGTGGACGTGGCCCTGCCGTGCGCGACGCAAAACGAACTGGAAATCGACGACGCCCGCACGCTGATCGCCAACGGCGTGCGCTGCGTGGCCGAAGGCGCGAACATGCCCTCCAGCATCGAGGCGGCGGAAGCCTTCATCGCGGCGGGCGTGCTGTATGCGCCGGGCAAGGCCAGCAATGCCGGCGGCGTGGCGGTGTCCGGTCTCGAAATGAGCCAGAACGCCCAACGCCTGCACTGGACGCGCGAGGAAGTCGACGCCAAGCTGCACGCCATCATGCGCGACATCCACCAGAACTGCGTGCGCTACGGCAGCGACGACAGCGGCAAGGTGAACTACCTGAACGGCGCCAACATCGCCGGCTTCGTCAAGGTGGCCGACGCCATGCTGGCCCAAGGGGTGTACTGATGCCTTCCACACCGATGTCCCGGCATCCGTGAAAAAAGCTCCCTCGGGAGCTTTTTTCATGCCCGCGCCCTGCGGTGCGCCAGCCCGTCCGGCCAGGGCTTGCGGTCGGGCTAGGGCTTGGGACCGGGCTTGGAGTCGGGCTGTGGCGCATCGTCCACCGGGATCTCCTTGATGACGGGATCGTCCCAGGTGCCGGTCACGTGGTAGCGCACCGTCATGGCCTTGGCCAGCGGCGCCTTCAGCAGCCACTGCGTGAGAAAGGCGCCCAACCCGACGACCGGGTTGATGGCGATGCCGGCCGCCAGGGCCGCGCCGCTCACGTCCAGGTTGGGGACGAGCACCGCCTGCAGGTCCAGGGTCTGGTCCAGGATGTTGGTGCTGCCCTCGATCAGGGCCGTGCCCACGGGGCCGATGATCTTGTAGTCGTGGCCGCGCAGCACGCCGCGGTCCAGCGCCAGCGAGCCGCGCAGCTGGTCGAAGGGATAGCCGTCCTTCGGCAGGCCGGTCAGGCCCTGCTCCAGGCGGTTGAGCCGCGTGATCGACTGCAGCGACAGGACTTCCAGCAGCTTGGCCGTCTGGGAGCCGAGTTTCAGAAAGCGCCCCTTGTCCAGTTGCACCTGCAAGGTGCCGCGCAGGTCGGCCTTGTCACGGCGCCAGGGCAGGTTGCGCCAGAAGAAATCGCCCTGCAGGGTGCCCTGGCCGCCCGACATGAACCCCGGCAGGCCGGCGCGCTTGAGCCAGGCGCCGAGGTTCCTGGCTTCGACCGAGGCCTTCAGGCTCAAGCCCCGGTCCTCGCCCCGCAGGCGCCAGGTCCCGGTCCCGCGCAGGCGGGCATCGTCGTCACCCATCCGCAGGCGGTTCAGCTGCCAGACGTGGCGGGCGCTGTCCCGCACCCCTTCGACGGACAGGGCGCCCATGGAACGCCCGTAGAGGCGCAGATTGTCGGCCTGCAGCACCAGGCCCGGGATCTCGAGGTCGTCGTCGAAGCGGGCCTCGTCGTCGGGCTCGGGATCGGGCAGCAGCGAACGCGTGTCCCCGTCCTCGTCACCCAGGCTCAGGCGGGCGAAACGGGCGGACATGGGCCCCGTCACGCGTCCGTCCACCTCGCGCCATTTCAGCGTGCCCGTGGTCTGGTCCGAGCGCAGGTTCATGGACCAGTGCTCGTCGGGCGTGCGCGTGACCCGCAGCGCGGCATGATCGAGCCGGGTGGACAGCAGGCGCAACTGGTCGGCCTGCACGCTCAGCAGGGACAGGTCGGGCCACAGCGGCCGTGACGCCGCGCCGGCGGCCCGCTTGCGGCCGCGCCGGGGGATGGAGAATTCGTCGACGATCCGGTTCCAGCGGTCCAGGTCGATCAGCGGATAGTGCAGGGCCAGCCGCAGGCCGGGCGCCTCGCTGTCCGCCGCCTGCCCCAGGCCGATCAGCACCTGCCGGAAATACGGGCCCTGGCGCTGGCCCCTGGCGTGGCGCAGGATGGCCGTGGCCTGGTCGCCCAGACGGACCTCCAGCACGTCGTCCTGCGGGTCGGCATCGGACCAGCGCAACTGCAGGGTGCGGGGCTCCTCGGCCGGCTTGGCCAGGGGCGCCGGAAAATCCAGGGCCAGGCCGCGCAGGTCGGAATCCAGGGTGAAGCGGTGGACGCGCCCCTGTCGGGCGAGTTGCGCCTGATACGCCAGGCTGCCCGAGAGGCGGTCCATGCCGGGCGCCCCGATGAAGCCGGCCAGCGCCTTGGCGGTCACGCGGCCCTGCATCCGCAGCGCCTCTCCCTGGCCATTTTCCAGGGCGCCCTCGAGGGTCGCGGCGCCGCCCAGCAGCGTGGTCTCCAGCGGCCGGGCGATGCGCACCCCGTGTTCGTTGAAGTGCAGGCTGCCGTTCAGGTCGTCGAAGGCGGGCGCGTGCGGCAGGAACTGCAGCCGCCCCTGCTGCAGGTCGATGCGGCCCTGTACCTGCGTGTCCTCCCCATGGGTCAGCGGAATGGTCAGCGCCAGGGGCACCTGCCAGTCTCCAGCCGCGGTGGCCTCGTCGAAGACCCCGTGCAGCAGACGGGACAAGGGAGAATGCCGGATGAGGGACAGGTAGGCGGCGCCATCGGCCTCGGTGTGCCCCGACACCCGCAGGGTCGCGTCGTTCTCCAGGTCGGGGATCCGGGCCCGCACACCGCTCAGGCGGATGAGCTGTCCCGGCTCGGGCTCCATGCGGGCGGAGCTGGCCGTCAGCCGGAGGTCGGACCGGCGCAGGTCGGCAGTCCCGTCGATGTCCCGCAGCAGGGGCCAGGCTTGGCTGCTGGACCCGTTGGGAACGAACTCGACGCGCCCGCCGCGGATGTCGCCCTCGACCCGGAAATCGCCCGCATCCGGCCGTTCGCCGAAGGGGAATTCGGCCAGGTCGCCGCGCAGCATCCAGCGGCCGTTGGACACGGTGCCCGCCTGCAGGCCCTTGGCGAGCCAGGCGCGCGCGTCGGCGTCGACGACGCGCGGCAGATAGCGGTGGATGGCGTCCAGCCGGCCACGGGCGATGGTGCCCTGGAAGTCTGCCGTCCCGGCATGCCCGCCGGAGTCCCAGCGGCCCGAGCCCCGCACGGCGACGTCCGCATTGTCCCAGTCCAGCCGGTCGAGAATCAGCGACCAGTGCTCGCCGCGCCGCAGGCGGCCTTGCGCATCCAGGGCGCCCAGCGCCAGGGGTTCGTCGAACCACCTGGGTTGCGCCAGCCGGGCGTCGCGCGCCCGCGCCTCGAAGCGCAGGCCCTCGTCCGGCTTTGCATCCCCGTAGAGCGCCTGCCACTGCGCCAGCCCGCCCTGGGCCCAGAGATCGGCCAAGGGCGCCAGCAGGCTTTCGTCAGCCGCAGCCGTCCACCGCAGGGCGCGCACCTCCAGCAGGGTCGTGATCTGCGGCGCCTGCCCGCCGGGCTGCAGCCAGAATTGCGCGTCCAGGCGGCCCTGCTGCAGGGGCGGCGGCAGCGCCAGCCAGGGACGCCAGTCTTGGGCGGTCGCGCCCGAAAGCCGCAACCATGCCCGCCAGCCCGCCTGCGGGCCGGCCAGCGCCAGCCGCGTGGCCTCCTTCGCCTGCGCGCGCAGTTCCAGCCGCGTATCGTCCGCAGCCGGCGCGCGCGCCGCCAGCGTCATTCCCAGGCCGTCGCCCTGCCGGCGCAGCACCGCATGCACATCCCTCAACTGCAGGTCGGGCGCCCCCCTGAGGCGGTCCCGCCAGGTGATGGCGCCCTCCCGGAAGGCAATCAGGGGCTGCGCCAGGATCCACCGCAGCCAGGCCGGCATGGCGAGCGGGCCATGGTCCGCGTCGGGATTGAAGACATGGTCCAGGAGTTCGATCCTGCCGTCGGCCCGGCGCTCGATCTCCAGGGCCATGCCCCGCACCTGGAGGCGCAGGACCCCCTGGCGCCCGGGCAGCAGCGCCGCCCAGTTCAGCCGGGCGCGGACCTCGGGAACGGACAGCACCGGCCGGCCATCGCCGTCCAGGATCCGGATGTCGTGGAGATCGAATTGCGGATCCCATCCCCGCCATGAGGCCTGGATCGGCCCCAGCGACACGCGCGCGTCCAGGGCCTGCGACAGCCGGGCCTCGATCTGCGGGCGCCAGTGATCGAGATGCGGCAGCACCAGATACCGCCCCGCCAGCAGCGCCCCGCCCAGCCCGAAATACAGGCACAGCACGAACACGGAAATCCACCGGCACCCGATCCAGGAAAGCTTTGAAATGAATTGGCGCATGCCAGGTTTTGCAGTATGTTAAAGCCCCCTGCGAGCCCGGCTGCACCGGGCCCAGTCTCACCGAACCGTGACGGATCCGATGCCCCGAGCCATTATATTAGAGCCCGCCTTGCAGTGGTCCGGCGCCCTGCGCCGCCATCTGATGGCCCATCCGGATGATCGCGCCCGCCTGCTGGCCGACAGCGCGGAACCGCTGACCCGCCGGACTCTGCAAGCCTGGTACGGCCAGGCGCTGGGCGGCGCGGCCGATCCCGATCGGGTGACGCTGCAGCGCGTCCTGCGCCGCCTGCGCCAGCGGGTCTTCCTGACGCTGATGGCGCGCGACATCGCCGGCGCGGCGCCGCTGCACGAGGTGGTGGTCGCCATGTCGGCGCTGGCCGACCTGGCCGTGGGCCAGGCCTACGCCTGCGCCATGCGCACCCTGATGGAGGTCCACGGCGTCCCGCGCCACCCGGAGACCGGCGCCCCGCAGGACATGCTGATCCTGGGAATGGGCAAGCTGGGCGGCAAGGAGCTGAACGTCTCCTCGGACATCGACCTCATCATGCTGTACGACGAGGAAGGCGAAACCGACGGGCGCCGACGCATCAGCCACCACGAGTTCTACGGCAAGGTCTGCCGGCTGATGATGCCCATCCTGTCGGAGCTGGATGCCGACGGCTACGTGTTCCGCACCGACCTGCGCCTGCGCCCGGACGGCGACTGCGGCCCCCTGGCCTGGAGCCTCGCGGCGCTGGAGAACTACCTGGTCGCCCAGGGCCGCGAATGGGAGCGCTACGCCTGGCTGAAGGCGCGCCTGATCCCCTGCCCCCTGTTCGACGAGGGCGCCTTCACCGCCCAGGCGCAGGCGCTGGAATCCCTGCGGCGGCCCTTCGTCTATCGCAAGTATTTCGATTTCGACGCCCTGGCCGCCTTGCGCAGCCTGCGCGAGCGCATCCGCACGGACTGGCAGCGCCGCGCCCAGGCGCGCCACGGCGTCGACACCCGGCACAACATCAAGCTGGGCGAGGGCGGCATCCGCGAGATCGAGTTCGTGGTGCAGCTCAACCAGTTGATCCGCGGCGGTCGGCAGCCCTCGCTGCAGCAGCGCAACCTGCTGGCGGCCCTGCACAAGCAGCACCGCGCCGGCATCCTGGACGACGCGCAGGCCGCGGGGCTGGAGGCCGCCTACGGCTACCTGCGCCGCGTCGAGCACCTGCTGCAGTACCGCGAGGACGAGCAGACGCACCTGCTGCCGCACGACCCCAGCGGGATGGCGGCGCTGGCCCTGGCCATGGGCCACCCGGACATGGCGGATTTCCAGGCCACGCTGGAGCGGCACCGGGCCTACGTGTCGGAGTGCTTTCACAATGCCTTCCGCATCGCCGGCATGGGCGACGACACGGTCGAGGAGGACGCGCCCCCCGCCGAGGCGCCGCAGGCGACGGTGTCCGACGAGCAGGCCCGCGACATGCAGGCGCACATCGACGCGCTGCTGGACAGCCACCGCATCCAGAGCCTGCCGCGCACCAGCCAGCAGCGGCTGCAGGCGCTGCTGCCGGCCCTGACGCGGACGGCCACGCAGACCGACGATCCGCCCGCCACGCTGCTGCGCCTGCTGAGCCTGGTGGAGCACATCGCCCAGCGCAGCGCCTACCTGGCGCTGCTGGCCGAGTATCCGGAAACCCTGGCCCGCGTGGCGCGCATCGTCAGCGCCAGCCCCTGGGCCTCGCAGTATCTCAGCCGCTATCCGCTGCTGCTCGACAGCCTGATCGAATGGCGCAGCCTGATGGAGGCGCCCGATTTCCCCGCCCTGGCCCGGCAGCTGCGCAGCGACCTGGATGCCTGCGTGCTGCCTGACGGCCAGCCGGACGTGGAGCAGCAGATGAACCTGATGCGCGACGTGCAGCACCAGGTGACGTTCCAGCTGCTGGCCCAGGACCTCGAGAACGTGGTCAGCGTGGAAAGCCTGGCGGATCACCTGTCGGCGCTGGCCGACCTGATGCTGGCCGAGGCGATCCACCGGGTCTGGCCGCAGGTGCTGCCCCGCGAGCGGCGCGCCGATCCGGGCGAGCCGCATTTCGCCATCATTGCCTACGGCAAGCTGGGCGGCAAGGAGATCGGCTACGCCTCCGACCTGGATCTGGTCTTCCTGTACGACGATCCGGACCAGGAGGCGGGCGAACGCTATGCCAAGCTCGGCCGCCGGGTGGCGTCCTGGCTGTCGACGCTGACCTCGTCGGGCCGCCTGTACGAGATCGACCTGCGCCTGCGCCCGGACGGCGACGCGGGGCTGCTGGCGCTGCCGGTCGATGCGTTCGAGCATTACCAGCTGAACCAGGCCTGGTCCTGGGAACACCAGGCCCTGACGCGCGCCCGTTTCGTGGCCGGCGATGCGGCGATCGGCGCGCGCTTCGAGGACATCCGCCAGCGGATCCTGCTGCTGCCGCGGGACCCGGAGGCGCTGCGCCGCGAGATTCTGGCGATGCGCGAGAAGATTTCGCAGGGGCACCCGAACCGCAGCGGGGATTTCGATCTGAAGCACGACCGGGGCGGGATGGTGGACATCGAGTTCATCACGCAGTTCCTGGTGCTGAGCGAGTCGGGGGCGCATCCGGAGCTGCTGGGCAATCTGGGCAATATCGCGCTGCTGGGGCTGGCGGCGCAGGCGGGGCTGATTCCGGGGGTGCTGGCGGCGGACGTGGCGGATGCGTACCGGGTGTTCCGGCGCCGCCAGCATGCGTTGCGACTGCAGGGGGCGGACAAGGCCCGGGTGCCGCCGGCGGAGTTCACGCGGGAGCGGGACGCGGTGCGGAAGTTGTGGGGGGTGGTGCTCGAGGGGAGGCGCTGATCGCGATTGCGAGGCAGCTCATCGGCGCGGCCTGGGGCGGCGGGGCGCAGGTCGCGAACTGGCGGCTTCGCCGGGTGTGGGGGCGTGGGCTCCAACAGCGCCCCGCCGCCCCAGGCCGCGCCGATTGACGACGATTGGTGCGGGGGTTTGGCTCGCGGTGGCTGTGCCGAAAAGCGGGGCGTGGCGATGGCGTGATCGCGCAGGCAGGCTTTTGCTCAGGGCGCGCGGCCGGGATGACATAATGCGGCAGAGACATTCCACCGGACGTGCCCGATGACCGCCAAATTGCCCTTCAACACCTATCTGTATTTCCTCGCGCAGTCGATCAACCTGACCGCGGCCGTCATGTCGGTCGCCATGGCGGCGATCGTGGGGGCGTCGCTCACGCCCAGCCTCTGGCTGTCCACGGTGCCTTACGGCTTCCAGTTCCTGTTCGTGATGCTGATGACGGTGCCGGCGTCCCGGCTCATGTCCCGCATCGGGCGCAAGCCCGCGTTCCTGCTCGCGACGGTGCCGCTGGCGCTCGCGGGGGCGGCGGGCTATCTGGCCATCGGCCGGGGCTCGTTCGTGTTGCTCACCGTGTCGCATGCGCTGCTGGGCACCTACATCGCCTTTGCGAACTTCAACCGCTTCGCGGCCACGGACGGGCTGGACGCCGGGCTCAAACCCCGGGCGATCTCGCTGGTCGTGGCAGGCGGGGTCCTGGCCGCCCTCACCGGCCCGCTGCTGGCCGATCGGCTGAAGGACGCCGCGGGTTTCGCGCCCTTTGCCCTGTGCTATGCGGCCTTCATCGGGCTGGCGCTGCTGTCCTTCGTGGTCCACCTGGCGGTGCGGGACGCGCCCGGCGCCGCGCGGCCCCAGGCCGCCGCGAAGGGACACGCGGGCGCGGCCTGGGGCGTCGTCCGGTGCACGCCCGCGCTGGCGGCAGCCATCGCAGTGGCGGCGCTGGGCTACGGCATCATGAACCTGCTGATGGTGCAGGCTTCGCTGCACATGGCGGGGCTGCACATGCACTTTTCGGCGGTCGGCACGGCCATCCAATGGCACGTGGTGGCGATGTTCGCGCCGTCCTTCTTCACGGGCGCGATCATCGCCCGCCTGGGACTCCGGACGGTCGTGGCCGGCGGCATCGTCCTGCTGATCGCCAGCAGTGTCCTGAACCTCCTGTCCGACGACTACCTGATGCTCGTTGCCAGCCTGGTGGTCCTGGGGCTGGGCTGGAACTTCACCTACGTGGGCGGCAGCGCCCTGCTCGCCCGCGTTCTGGGGGAACATCCCCAGGCGATCGAGGTCCAGGGCCTGAACGACCTGGGGCTTTCCATCCTGGCGACGGCCGGCGCCTTCCTGCCCGCCCTGCTCCTGCAAGGGCTGGGGTGGGCCGGCACCAACCTGGCCTGCATCGCGCTGTGCCTGGCGCTGCTGGCCTACGTCCGCCGCTGCCTGCGCCACCACCCGGCCGTCAGCGCCGATCCGGCGGCCGCGAAGGCCTGAAGGGCGCTATCGCGGGCATACTGGTCATTCCGCATGCGTCACGCCCCCTCTCCTCCGGACAAGGCAGTGCAAAGCGGTCAGTCCCCGGACCCGTCCGGCGCACGCGGCGATCCGCCCGATGCGTTCTGGCGCGATCCGGCCATGCCGTTTGCGGAAAGCCGCCGTGCCTGCCGCAGCCGCGCCTGCTACCAGCCCCACCACCATCCGACCTTCTCCATCGGCGCGGTCGATGAAGGCCGCAGCGTCTTTGCCGGCGCGGCGGACGGGCCGGTCGCCCTGCGTCCCGGCACGCTGGTCTTCGTGCCGGCGGGGCGCGTGCACGCCTGCAACCCCGCCCCGGACACCGCCTGGAGCTATCAGATGCTGCATCTGGATGCCGCATGGCTGCGGGCGGTCCGCCGGGAATATGCCGACGTCGGCCCAGGCGCCGACGAGCCGGTCCGGATCGCAAGGGACCCGACGGCCTACCGGCGGTTCTGCGAGCTCAATGCGCGGCTCTTCTCCCCCGCCGAACCCGGCGACAAGGAAGCCGCGCTGATCGAATTCATGGGCCACGCCGACACCGAGTCGGGGCTGCGCATCGAGGCGCCGGTCGTGCCGGCGGACGCGGCGGGGCGGATCCGGCCGGCGCTGGAGCGCCTGCGCGCCGTCCCGGGCGCCCATGCCCCGCTGGGCGAACTGGCGGCCCTGGCGGGCATGAGCCGCTACCAGCTCATCCGCGCCTTTCGCGGCGTCACCGGCATGACGCCGCATGCCTGGCTCCTGAACCAGCGCGTCAACCTGGCAAGGGACCGCATCCGGACAGGCGCCGACATCGTCGAGGTGGCCCTGCGCCTGGGCTTTGCGGACCAGGCGCACTTCCAGCGGGTCTTCAAGGCCTACACGGGGGTCACGCCCGGCAGCTTCCGGCGCGTGGCGGCCCGCTGACGGGAGAACGGCCCGCTGAAGGAAACCGCGGCCCGCTGAAGGAAACCGCGGACCGCTGAGGGGAAAGCCGCGGACCGCGCCGTGGCGGTGTCTCGCGGCGCACCGGCTGCCGGGCGCCGCTGCAATTTCCTTCAATACGGGAGGCCGTTCCTCCGGCACACTGCGGAGAAATTTTCGTGTGTGCGCGTCCAATGCAGCAGTTCCTCATCATCGCCGCAGCGCATTTCCTGGCGCTGCTGTCTCCCGGGCCCGATTTCTTCCTGATCGCCAGGACTTCACTGTCCGCCGGCTGGCGCATTGCCAGCGGCGCATGCGCGGGCATCGCGCTGGCCAATGGGACGTTCATCATCGCGGCGTTCGCCGGCACCGGCGCGATGCGGCCGGACAGCGCGGGTTTCATCGTCCTGCAGACGGCGGGCTGCGCCTACCTGCTGTATCTCGGGGTGCTGTTCGTCCGCCATGCGGGCCGCCGCCCGCTGGACGTTAGGCGCGGCTGTGCGCCCGTGCCGGCGGGTGCGTCCGCCGCCTGGCGCCGGGCCCTCGGCATGGGTTTCCTGTCGGGGATCCTGAATCCGAAGAACGCGCTGTTCTACGCCAGCCTGGCCGCCATGCTGACCGGTCCCCACGCCAGTGCCGGCTGGAAGACGGTCTACGGCGCCTGGATGTTCAGCGCGGTGCTGCTGTGGGACGTGCTGATCGCTGCCCTGATCGGCAACCGGGCAGTGCTGCGGCGTTTCGCGCGCGCACTGCCCTGGCTGGAGCGCATGTCCGGAATCGTGCTGATCCTGCTGGCGCTGGGGGTCCTGGCCGTGATCGCGCGCCGCTGAGGGCGTCTCCGCGGAGAACGCCCTCACGCTTACTGCAGTGTGCGCTCGAACACGAACTTCTCGCCGTCCCAGTCCACGGGCACCACGTCGCGCGGCCCGAAAGTGCCTTCCAGAATCAGGCGGGCGACCGGGTTTTCCACGTACTGCTGGATGGCGCGCTTGAGCGGCCGCGCCCCGAACACCGGATCGTAGCCGACCCGCGCCAGTTCCTTGACGGCGTCTTCCGTGACCTCCAGCCTCATCTCGTGCTGCGCCAGACGCTCGGCCAGGCGCTTGAGCTGGATCCGGGCGATGGGCTCGATGTGCGTGGCGTCCAGTCCGTGGAAGACCACGATCTCGTCGATCCGGTTCAGGAATTCCGGCCGGAACGCGGTCTTCAGCTCGTCGCGGATGACTTCCTTGACCACGTCATAGGGCTGGTCCGTCATGTTCTGGATGTGCTGCGAGCCGATGTTCGAGGTCATGATGACCACCGTGTTGCGGAAATCCACCGTGCGGCCCTGGCCATCGGTCAGGCGGCCGTCGTCCAGCACCTGCAGCAGCACGTTGAACACGTCCGGGTGCGCCTTCTCGATCTCGTCGAGCAGGATCACGCTGTAGGGCTTGCGGCGCACGGCCTCGGTCAGGTAGCCGCCTTCCTCGTAGCCGACGTAGCCCGGGGGCGCGCCGATCAGGCGGGCCACGGAATGCTTTTCCATGAACTCGCTCATGTCGATGCGCACCAGATGGTTGTCCGAATCGAACAGGAAGCGCGCCAGCGCCTTGGTGAGCTCGGTCTTGCCCACGCCGGTGGGCCCCAGGAACAGGAAGGAGCCGTAGGGACGGTTCGGATCGGACAGTCCGGCGCGCGAGCGGCGGATGGCCTCGGACACGAGGCGCACGGCCTCGTCCTGTCCCACGACCCGCTCGTGCAGGACCGCTTCCATGCCCAGCAGCTTGGCACGTTCGCCCTGCATCATGCGCGCGACGGGAATGCCGGTAGCGCGGGACACGACCTCGGCGATCTCCTCGGCGCCGACCTGGGTGCGCAGCAGCCGGGGCTTGCCGGCCTCCGCGTCCTTGGGGGCGGATTCGGCGGCCTTCAGCCGGGACTCCAGCTCGGGCAGGCGTCCGTACTGCAGCTCGGCCAGCTTGTCGTACTGGCCCTTGCGCTGCAGTTCGGCCATCTCGGCCCGCACCTGGTCGATTTCCTCTTTCACGGCCTGCGAGCCCTGGACGGCGGCCTTTTCCGCCTTCCAGACTTCCTCGTAGTCGTTGTATTCGCGCTGCAGGGATTCGAGTTCCTCCTCGATGGCCTTCAGGCGGCGCCCGGAGGCCTCGTCCGTGTCCTTGCGCACGGCCTCGCGCTCGATCTTCAGCTGGATGATGCGCCGGTCCAGCCGGTCCATCACCTCGGGCTTGGAATCAATCTCCATGCGGATGCGGGCGGCCGCCTCGTCGATGAGGTCGATGGCCTTGTCGGGCAGGAAGCGGTCGGTGATGTAGCGGTGCGACAGTTCCGCCGCCGCGACGATGGCCGGGTCGGTGATCTGCACGCCGTGGTGCAGCTCATAGCGTTCCTGCAGGCCGCGCAGGATGGCGATGGTCGATTCCACGTCGGGCTCGTCCACCAGCACCTTCTGGAAGCGGCGCTCCAGCGCGGCGTCCTTTTCGATGTACTGGCGGTATTCGTCCAGGGTCGTCGCGCCCACGCAATGCAGCTCGCCGCGCGACAGCGCGGGCTTGAGCATGTTGCCGGCGTCCATGGCGCCCTCGGCCTTGCCGGCGCCCACCATGGTGTGCAGCTCGTCGATGAAGACGATGGTCTGGCCCGAGTCCTGGGACAGTTCCTTCAGGACGGCCTTGAGACGTTCCTCGAATTCGCCGCGGTACTTGGCGCCCGCCAGCAGGCCGGCCAGGTCCAGCGCCAGGATGCGCTTGCCCTTCAGGGTCTCGGGGACCTCGCCGTTGACGATGCGCTGCGCCAAGCCCTCGACGATGGCGGTCTTGCCCACGCCGGGCTCGCCGATCAGCACGGGATTGTTCTTGGTGCGGCGCTGCAGGATCTGGATGGTGCGGCGGATCTCGTCGTCCCGGCCGATGACCGGATCGAGCTTGCCTTCGCGCGCACGCGCGGTGAGGTCCAGCGTGTATTTCTTCAGCGCCTGGCGGTTGTCCTCGTCCTCGGCGCCCGTGACGGTCGCGCCGCCGCGCACCGCCTCGATGGCGGCCTCCAGCGCCCTGCGCTGCAGCCCCGCCTCGCGCAGGGCGCGGCCGACCTCGCCCTTGTCGTCGGCCAGCGCCAGCAGATAGAGCTCGCTGGCGATGTAGCTGTCGCCGCGCTGGCCGGCCTCTTTGTCGGTGCGGGCGAGCGCGGCCTGCAGCTCGCGGCCGGCCTGCACATTGCCTTCCCCGCCCTGCACGGTCGGCATGGCCTGCATCTGGCGGTCGAGTTCGGCCTGCAGCCGGGGCACGGCCACACCGGCGCGCGCCAGCAGGCTGGCCGCGCCGCTGTCCGCGTCGGCAAGCAGGGCCGACAGCAGATGGACGTTCTCAATATAGGGATGGTCGTGGCGCACGGCCAGGCTTTGAGCGTCGGCCAGCGCCTGCTGGAACTTCGTCGTCAGTTTGTCGAATCGCATGGGTGGAACCCTTTATAGGGAGGGGGCGCTGCGCCCCGATATGCGATATATGCGGCTGACGGGGGGATTTTCAAGACGCGGCCAGGCCGAAGTCGGCCGGCCGAAACCACCCCAGCCTCTCCATGGAGACTCACTCGACTTCCAGCACCAGATGTCCAATGGGTGCCGGCGCGCGCCGCACCTTGATTTCAATGTCATAACCCAAACGGTTGAGGCAGTCCATCAGTTTGCGTTCGGACAAGTTGCTGAAGTCCCCCCGCATCATGCCCGAGACCTTGGCCTGGGAAACTCCCATCCGCCGGGCAGCCGCCTGCTGGGTCAGGGCCAGCGATTTCATCGCCTTGCGAATCTCGGCCACCAGGCCGGTCTTGATCTTGAGTTTGTCGGCGTCGGGCAAGCCCAGATCGGCAAAGACGTTTCCCGAACCCCGCCGTACCTCAACGCCATCAACGGTCCGCATCTGCATTGTTCAACTCCCGTGCCAGTTTTGCCGCTACCTTGAATCGATCCCGGATAAGCTCCATGTCGGGCCTGGGGGTGGAAATCCCGCGCACGCTCTTTTTCTGGAAACAGTGCAGGACATAGACGGCACGTCCGGACTTCACGGTATAGACGGCCCGATAGGTACCGCCTGCGTGATCTTCGATGACTTCCAGCACGCCCGCGCCGCCAAATCCTTTGAGTACCTTGGCTGCATCATCCCGGTCGCCCATTTGGGCCAGAGATAAGGCATAACCAAAACGGCGGCGGACCTCGAACGGCAAGGCCAGCAAATCCCTGTAGCTGCTGCCGATCCATTCAAGCGGCATTTCCTTTCCCGCAGCGAAGATCATTCTATACCTTTTCAGGTAATCCTGAACAAACGGAATCGCTGCCATTGTGGCGGTGCGGTTCGCTCCCCGCCAGGCCGGAAAGTCCGGACGGACAAAACGGCCACGGCACCGAGCCACCCCCGCCCCCAGGCGTCCAACAGGCCCCCGGCCGCCGCGTCTTCGACCGGCAGATTGAGAAAAATCAAAGTCCGCTCAGATAAAGCCGCGTCCCGCCGCGGTGCCAGCCCACCCAGGGTTTACCCGGTGCTACAGTCGAACCGACCTGATCCAAGGCCGCCTTCCGATCATTCAAAGAACCGCCATGACTTCACATCAGGACTGGGATCCCCGCGCGCCCGAGGTCCTCGCCGACCCCATCGCCGCCTATGACCGCATGCGCCAGCGCTGCCCGGTGGCCCACAGCGACTATCTGCACCATTCGGTCTTCCGCCATGCGGACGTGATGCGCATCCTGGCGGATCACGAGACGTTCAGCAGCCAGGCCTCGCGCCACGTCTCGGTGCCCAACAGCATGGATCCGCCGGAGCACACGGCCTGGCGCGCGCTGATCGAGCCCTACTTCGGCCCGGACCGGATGGCGGCCTTCGAACCCGAATGCCGCCGCCTCTGCGCCGAGCTGGTGGCCGCCCTGCCCCGCAACGCCAGCACGGAGATCATGTTCGGCCTGGCGCATCCCTTTGCGCTGCGCATGCAATGCGCCTTCCTGGGCTGGCCCGACAGCCTGCACGAACCGCTGCGGCAGTGGATCCACAAGAAGAACGTCGCCACGCTGTCGGGCGACACGCACGCCATCGCGGCCGTGGCGACCGAGTTCGACCAGACCATCCGCGATCTGCTTAAAGAACGCCGCCAGGCCGGCGACCACGCCCCCGACGACGCCACCACCCGCCTGATGCGCGAGACCATCCACGGCCGCGCGCCCACGGAGGACGAGATCGTCAGCATCCTGCGCAATTGGACCGTGGGCGAACTGGGCACCATGGCCTCCAGCGTGGGCATCATCGCCTATTACCTGGCCGCGCATCCGGACCTGCAAGACCGGCTGCGCCGCGATCCCTCGCTGGTGCGCCCCGCCAACGACGAGATCCTGCGCATCCACGCCCCGCTGATCGCCAACCGGCGCACGCCGACCTGCCCCGTCCAGGTCGGCGACAGCCACATCCGGCCGGGCGAGCGCCTGACCCTGATCTGGGCCTCGGCCAACCGCGACGAGGCCGTCTTCGGCGATCCGGACGAGTTCCGCCTGGACCGGGACCCGTCGCTCAACCTGCTCTACGGCGCGGGGATCCACGCCTGTCCGGGCGCGCCGCTGGCGCGGCTGGAACTCGAGGCGATGATCCAGGCCCTGCTGGCCGGCACCCGGGCGCTGGAGCCCAGCGAGGAACACCCGCCCATACCCGCCATCTATCCGGCCAGCGGCTACCGGCAGGCCATTCTGATGCTGCGGCACGACACGGCATAAGCTCATCACGCATCGGCATACCAAGCGGGGGTTATATCCGCCCCCGGCAAGACTACAATTCAGGCATGAACCATCCGGGGCCACACCGCCCCGGCTTTACGGGGGTCTGCCTGCCATGTGTCAGCTATTGGGCATGAATTGCGCCACGCCGACGGACATCACGTTTTCCTTCACGGGCTTTGCCGCGCGCGGCGGGGGCACCGACCATCACGCCGACGGCTTCGGCATCGCCTTCTACGAGAACCGCGGCTCGCGGTGCTTCCTCGACAATGCGCCATGCTGCGAATCGCCGTTGGCCGAGCTGATCAAGCGCTATCCCATCAAGTCGCGCAACGTCATCGCCCATATCCGCAAGGCCACCCAGGGCGCGCTCGAACTGGAGAACTGCCATCCCTTCGTGCGTGAGCGCTGGGGGCGCCACTGGCTGTTCGCCCATAACGGCGACCTGAAATCCTTCGATCCGCCGCTGCGCGGCGACTGCCAGCCCATCGGCCAGACCGACAGCGAACGGGCCTTCTGCTACATGATGGAAGGCCTGCGGGCGCGCTTCGGCGCCCGGGAACCTGACGAGGCCGCGCTGTTCGACGCCGTGGCCGGGATGACGGCCGAGATCACCCGGCATGGTGTCTTCAATTTCCTGCTGTCCAACGGCCGCTGCATGCTGGCGCACTGCTCGACCTCGCTGGCCTACATCGTGCGCGCCTGGCCCTTCCAGGTGGCGCACCTGGTGGACGCGGACGTCGCGGTGGACTTTGCCAGCCGGACGACGGACGCGGACTGCGTGGCGGTGATCACCACCAAACCGCTGACCGACAACGAAACCTGGACGGCGTTCGACGCCGGCGAGCTGATGATGTTCGTCGACGGGCGGCCCCGATCCAGCCTGCGGATCGACATCCCCGAGGCCGTCCAGCGCAGCAACCGGGAAAACCTGGCCTGCGCATGAGCCCGGACGCCCCCGCCGCGGCCCGCCCGGGCCGGGCGCCGTATGATGATGCCATGACAGAGATTTCCGCAGACCGCGACCCGCGGCCCATCGAACCCATCGAACCCGACCTGAACGAATGCTGCGGCAACGGCTGCTGCCCCTGCGTGTTCGACACCTATGCCGAGGAAAAGCGCGCCTGGCGCGAGGCCCTGAAGCAATGGGAGGCGCGCCATCCCGACCAGGCGGACGCCCCATCATTTCACCCGTAAGCCCTTGCCGCGCATAGGGTTCCTGCCGATGGCGAGGCGCCGCATTCCTATAATCGGAGACTCCGAATCCCTCTTTCCAGGAATGACGCACCGTGGCCTCCGACGCTATCCCCATGTTCGCTGAAAACACCTATCCCCTCGATGCCCGCGGCATCGCCAAACGCTTCCGTCACGCGGCCATCTTCGGCGCGCTGTCGGCGCTGCAGCCGGGCGAGACCATGCGCTTCTGCAACGACCACGATCCCCTGCCGCTGCTGCAGCAACTGAAAGGCCACTTCGGCGAGAACATCCAGTTCGAATACCTGGCGCGCAACCCGGGCGAGATCGTCATCGACTTTCACATCGTGCCCTGAGGCGGCCAGCCGGTTCCGCCGCCCGCGGCCGCGTCCGCTAGGAACCCGCCTCCAGCAGAAAGTCCAGCAAAGGCGCGGTGCGCGAGGCGACGACCTCGATCACCTCGTAGTCCGCGATCCCGTGCCGGCTGAACGGATCCGTGGCCAGGATCTCCATCAGGTCCTGGCGGCTCGGCGCGGTGGCGAGGATGAAGCCCCCGGTCCGGGGCTCTTTCCGGCCGGACACCAGAAACACGCCGCTGGCGTAATGGCGATCCAGGAACTTCCGGTGTTCTTGCAGGAATTCATTGACGTCCGCGAGCGGCTTTCGATAGCTGAGCAATACGATGAACATGATCGGGTCGGCTTAAAAAAAACAGTTTCAAAACAGGTGCGGCTCGGGGATCTCAGACCTCGAGCCATTCTTTTTGCAGGTCGGTGTTCCGGCTCAGCTGGGCGGCGGTTCCCTCGAACACGATCTCTCCGTGCCCCATCAGGTACAGCCGGTTGCAGAGTTCCAGGGCAATGTCCAGTTTCTGCTCGATCAGCAGCACCGATACCTGACGGCGCTTGACCTCCAGCAACAGGTCGCGGATCTGGTCGACGATCTTGGGCGCCACGCCTTCGGTGGGCTCATCGATCATGATGAAGTCCGGATCCCCCATGAGGGTGCGGCATAGGGTCAGCATCTGCTGCTCGCCCCCCGACAGGAATCCGGCGGGCGTGTTTTCCCGCTCTTTCAGCCGCGGAAAGAACTCGAACATCTCGTCCAGCTGCCAACGCCCCCGCGCCCGGCCGGGCTTCTCGCCCAGCATCAGGTTCTGCCTGACCGTCAGGGTGGGAAACACATCCCGGTTCTCCGGGACATAGCCGATCCCCAGCCGGGCGATCCTGAAGGCGGTCATCCGGATGGTCTCCGTGTCGTTGAAACGCACCGAACCCGCCCGGCTGACCAGGCCGATCAGCGCCTTGACCAGCGTCGAGCGGCCGGTGCCGTTGCGGCCCAGCAAGCTGACGATCTCCCCCCGTCCGATGGACAGGTCGACGCCATGCAGGATATGGCTCTTGCCATAGAAGGCGTGCAGTCCTTTAACCACCAGCATATTTGTCCCCCAGATAAGCTTCCCTGACCGCGGGATCCTCCCGGATGCGCTGCGGAGTATCGCAGGCGATCAACGAGCCGCCGGACAATACCGCAATGCGGTCGGCCAGGCCGAACACGACACTCATGTCGTGCTCGACCATGATCAGGGTGCGTGCCTGCGAAATCCGTTTTATCAAGCGGGTGGCCGCCTCGGATTCGGAGCGGCTCATGCCCGCGGTCGGCTCGTCCAGCAGCACTACCTGCGGATCGCCCGAAATCGCCATGGCGATCTCCAGGGAGCGGAGCTCCGCATACGTCAGCTCGCGCGCCGGAACGTTGCGGCGCTGCTGCAGGCCGACCTCCTCCATCACGGCATCCGCGCGCTCGCGCACATCGCGCAGGCGTCCCATGAAGCGGATCAGGCTGTAGCGGTATCCCAGAGACCAAAGCACCGAGGTCCGGATATTCTCGGACACGCTCATGGTGGGAAAGATATTGCTGACCTGGAACGAGCGGGACAGGCCCTTGCGATAGATCTCGAACGGCGGAACGCCCACCAGGCTTTCACCATTCAATTCGATGCTGCCGCCCGACGGGGGAATGCGGCCGCTGATCATGTTGAACAGCGTGGATTTGCCCGCGCCATTGGGGCCGATCAGGGCGATGGACTCGCCCGCCCGCACGTCCAGGGTCACATCGTGAATGATGCAGGTCGCACCGAAGGACTTGCGGACCTGGTGCAGACGCAATCCTTGCAGGCTCATACCGGGCCTCCTTGAAAACCGGACGCGATTCGCTTTCTATGCAGCAGAAAACACAGGGCGGCGATCAGCACGGCCATCAGGCCCGACAGCATCGCCGGCGACAGGCCCGGAAAGAGCGGCAGGAGGGAAAGGCCGCTCTGCCCGTCTTCCACGAGATAGACCGTTTCGATCAGCTGCACCGCCGCCGCGCCGATCAGGGCGACGGCCAGCAGGCGCAGCCATTGGCGCGGACCATACTGCGGCAAGGCCAGCAGCAGGGGCATCAGGCCTCTCGGGGAATACAGCACGACCAGGATGAACAGCACGCCGAAATACAGGAGCCAGGCCTGGGTCAGGGTCGCGACGAACGAGATGAACAGGACATAGACGATCGCCCCCAGCACGGGTCCCAGGAACAGCCCCGAGCCGCCCAGGTAGGCCGCGATCAGCAGCATGCCCGATTGGCCCAGACCCAGCGTCTCGGACGTGACGATCTCATAGTTGACGACCATGAGCGAGCCGCCGATGCCGGCGAACGCGCCCGACAGCACCATCGTGAGCAGGCGGATCTTCTGGGGGTTGAACCCGATGAACATCACGCGCTCGGCGTTGTCGCGCACGGCGTTGGACAGACGCCCGATCGGGGTCCGGGTGATCAGGAACTGCAGGAGGACGACCAGGACCGTCCATCCCAGCACGTAGTAATAGGCCTGCAGGCCCGAACCCAGGTCGAAGCCCAGTACCGGCGTGCTGAGCATGCGGTCGACCGTGATGCCGGACTCGCCGCCGGACCAGCCCGGCATCATCAGGGCCAAGTGCGCGATCAGCTCGGAAATCCCCAAGGTGATCATGGCAAAGGCGATGCCCGAGCGTCGGGTGGAGACGAATCCCAGCGTCAGGCCGAAGAACGCCCCCGAGACCGCCCCGACCAGGGGCAGAAAGACAATCCCCGCCCCCAGGCCGTCGGCCCCGAAATGGTTGAGGAAGTGCGCTGTGCAGTACGCCCCCAGGCCCGAATACACGGCGTGCCCGAAAGACAGCATGCCGGTCTGTCCCATCAGCATGTTGTAGGACATCGCCAGCAGCGAGATCACGGCAAACTGCGTGAACAGCGACGTCAGGGAAGAACGGTCGACGGCCGCGGGGACGAACAGCATGACCGCCAGCAAGGCCGCGACAGCCGGCAATCGCATGGACAAAGATCTCACAGGCCGCCTCCTCGATTTCCGCACAGCCCCTGGGGCCGGACCAGCAGGACGAGCACCATCAAGGCGAATGGCAGCAAGGGTGCCGACTGGGCGATGGTGATGCGCATGAATTCCTGGTCGAACACCGCGGCGGCCCGGGCGCCGAAGGCATCCAGGATGATCTGGTAGGGCGAAACGTCGAAGAGAATGGCGAAGTTCTGCGTGAAGCCCAGCAGCAGCGCGGCGATGAACGCGCCCTTCAATGAGCCGATGCCGCCCAGTACGACCACCACGAACACGATCGGCCCGATGGCCTGCGCCATCGCCGGCTCGGTCACCGCCATCGGCGCGCCAGCCGCGCCGGCAAGGGCGGCCAGCGCGATGCCGACGCCGAACACGAGCATGAACACCTTGGGCACGTCATGCCCCAAGGCCTCGACCATGTCGGGATGGGTGAGCGCCGCCTGGACGACCAGGCCGACCCGGGTCTTCTTGATGATGCCGTACAGCACCAGCAGGGCCGCGACCGACACCAGCATCAGGAACAGCCGGTACGAGGGAAAGGGCGCCCCCAGGACCGTGAAGGCGTCGCCCGACAAGATCTCGGGCACGGGGTAGCTGACCGGCGCCTTGCCCCAGATCAGTTGCACGATCTCTTCGATGATGTAGGACAGCCCGAAGGTGAACAGCAGCTCGGCCACGTGACCGTAGGCGTGCACGCTGCGCAGGCCGAAGCGCTCGACCGCCATCCCCAGCCCCCCGACCAGCAGCGGCGCAAGAAAGAGCGCGGGAAAGAACCCGACGTGCAGGCCGAGCGTGTACGCCAGGTAGGCACCCAGCATGTAGAAGCCCGCGTGCGCGAAGTTCAGGACTCCCATCATGGAAAAAATGAGGGTCAGCCCCGCGGACAGCAGGAACAACAGCAAGCCGAAGCTCAGTGCGTTCAGCGATGTGATGATCAATGTACTCAAGCGAGTCTCCTGCGGGGTGCGCCCGCACCCCATGGTTCACAGGAATGCCCAGATCAGGAGGGTCGCTGCATCTTGCAGGTGGTGGCCTGGACCGTCCGCGCGGCCGGTATCACGCTGTCCACCTGGAAGCCGACGACCTGGGTGTTCTCGGCGTCATACCGCACGTCCGAGGGGCCGCCATTGGCCGCGACCTTTTTCAAGGTCCCCAGGAACATGGGCAGGGCCAGCTGGTGGTCCGCCTTGCCCATCAGCGCAGGACCGGTGGCCGAATCGAACCGCATGCCCTCGAGCTTGTGGGCGACCTTCAGCGGGTCGTTGGAGCCGGCCTCTTTCGCGGCCTGCGCGAACATGCGCATCATGGTGCGGATCTGGTAGAAATACAGCTGCTGGCCGTAGCGCTTGTTATAAGCGTCGGCGAACGGCTGGACCTTGTCGTCCTTGATGTTCGGCAGCCAGACACTGACGACCTTCAGCAGGTCGACGCCGTCCTCCTTGATGGCGGTGGGCGCGCCGAATCCCGAGCCGTAGATCGTGTAGATGTCGATCTTGAGGCCCGCCTCGTTGACCGCCTTGATCAGCAGGGACAGGTCATTGCCCCAGTTGGCCGTCAGCAGCGCGTTCGCGCCCGATTCCCGGATCTTGGCCACATAGCTGGAAAAATCCTTAACCTGGCCCATGGGGTGGAGATCGTCGCCCACGACCTTGATGCTGTTGCCGTGTTCCGCGAGGATCCGTTTTGCGGAGGCGGAGAACTGCTGCCCCAGCGCGTAGTTCTGGTTCAGCAGGTAGACCGACTGGATCTTCTTGTCCTTCAGCAGCTCGCCGACGATGGCGGCGGCCTTCATGTCCACGCTGGGATCGAAGCGGAAATGCCAGAAATTGCACTTGCTGTTCGTCAGATCGTTGTCGATGGCGGAATGGTTGAAATACAGGACGGGCGCATCGGGGTGGCGGCGGTTGTATTTCCCCACCGCGTCTTCCAGCGCGGCGGCGACCGCCGAGCTGTTGCCCTGCGTCACGTAGCGGATGCCCTGGTCGGTGGCCTGGCGAAAGGCATTCAGGGTTTCCTGCGGACTGCCCTTGCCGTCGATCGTGACGAGCTGCAGCTTTTCGCCGTTGATGCCGCCGGCTGCGTTGATCTCTTCGATCGCGCTCTCCAGCGTCCGCTGCTGCTGCTCGCCCACGTTGGCGAACGGCCCGGACATACCGTCCAATTGGGCGATCTTGACGTCGGCGGCCGCGGACCCGGCCACCAGCAGCGCGACAGCGCCCGCCACGAGGGAAAATTTGCGGTTCATGGTCTTGTCTCCTGAGGATCTTATTGAAGTGAAAAAGCCGGCCATCAAGCCTTCTGCCGCCGCGCCCGGACCACATGGCCGGCGGCGATGCGGCCGAATACCAGGCCGCGCAGCACCGAGGTCGAGCCGTTGTAGACCTGGTGGTAAATACCGACGGTTTCGCCGGCCGCGTACAGTCCGCGGATCGGATATCCGTCCTTGGTCAACACCTCGGCATCGGGGCTGACCTTCAAGGCGCCGAACGTGAAACAGGCCGACGAAATGATCGGATAGGCGCGAAACGGGCCCTTCTTCAGCGGCCGGGACCAATGCGATTTCCGGGGCTCGATCCCCGCGGTGGCTTGATGGTCCAGTTCGAAGGGCTTGAACTCCGCGCCGCCCTCGGGGCATGCGGCGTTGAAGGCGTCGACGGTATGGACCAGCGCGTCGGCCGGGACGTCCATCAGCGCCGCCAATCCCTCGATCGTGTCGGCCTCGAGCGGCGGCACGTCGCTGCGGATGCTGGTCTTCCAGCGGGGGATGTCCTCGACCTGGCTGTCGAACACCACGTACACCAGCCCTTCGGGCTGTTCCGCGAAGCTGCGGGCGATATTGTCGTAATGGGCGTCGACGGTGCCGGGCGCCTCGTCGATGAAGCGCTCGCCCCGGCGATTGACGAGGATCCCGTAGGGGTAGATGAAAATGACGGCTTCCGCCTGCAGGGAACGGGGATCGACGGGTTCCGCGTGGTAGGACCCGTATTCCCCCGCGGGCGCGGCCCCGGCCCGCAAGGCCATCTCGATTCCCTCGCCCCGGTTGTAGTAGCCGCCGGGGGCCACCGGCCTGATGTTGGCCGCCTTGCCTCCCAGGTAGCGCGTCATCATCTCCTGGTTGCCTTGGAAGCCGCCGCTGGCGAGAATCACGGCATGGGCACGAAGGGCGTGCCGCTCGCCCCGGGCATTCAGGGCGAAGACGCCCTGCACCGCGCCCAGCTCGTCATGGATCAAGTCCACGGCGGTGGTCTGATAGGCAATCTCTCCGCCCAGTTCGAGCACGCGCTCCCGCAGCCGTTCGATCAAGGCGAGCCCCCCGCCCTGGGCGGCGATGCGGGACGTATTCTGGGTCAGCAGGTAGATCGGCTGCGGCTCGAACTTCAATCCGAAGCCTTTCAGCCAGCGGATGGTCTCGGGGACCGAGTCCGCGAACCTCGACACCAGCTCCGGATCGGGGAAGGGATGCGCCTTGACGTTGGCCGGCCAGGAATCGTAGGACCCGGAACTGATGGCCTTCAGCACATTGGGATCCACGTTGTAGCCGGGATGGTTGGCGAAATGCTCTTCGAAGTCGTCGGCGATCTCCGAATCGTTCTTCATGCGCATATAGGCCTCCGTCCAACGGGACCCGCCCCCGAAATTCTCGGGGGTCGCGCGCTCGAGATTGAGGGTCTTCAGCCCGGCCTCCAGGGCCGTGGCGGCGGCCGACAGCCCGGCCACGCCGCAACCCACGATCAGCAGGTCCGGCGTGTCGTCTTGCTTTTGCATCATTGTCGTCTCCTGTTTTTGCAGTCTGTCCTGTCCCGGGCGGCTCAGCCCAGCACCCAGGGATTGGCCTTGTTGGGCCGGGTCGTGATCCATACGCTCTTGGGCTGGAGGTATTCCTTGACCGCCTCGGTCCCGCCCTCGCGGCCGATTCCGCTATTCTTGTAGCCGCCGAAGGGCGTCGTGAAGCTGGTGGACCGGTAATTGTTCACCCAGACCGTGCCCGCCTCCAGGCGGTCCACGCAATAGAGCGCCCGATGCAGGTCCTGCGTCCAGACGGCGGCGGCCAGGCCGAAGTCGCTGTCATTGGCGATCGCCAGGGCCTCGTCCATGTCGTCGAAAGGAATCACCGCCAGGACCGGACCGAACACTTCTTCGCGGGCGATGCGCATGGCATTGGTGACGCCGGTGAATATCGTCGGACTGATGAACTGGCCCTGCCCATAGCCGGGCCCGGACAGCGGCCGGCCGCCCAGGATGCAGGTCGCCCCCTCGTCCTTTGCGATGTCGATGTAGCGCAGGATCTTTTCGTGCTGCGCCCTGGTGGCAATGGGGCCGACCTGCGTGGCCGGCAGGGCCGGGTCACCGATCCTGGCCTGCGAGGCGATCTCCACCAGGCGCGCCACGAAACGGTCGTGGATGCCGCGCTGCACCAGCAGGCGGGATCCCGCCATGCAGGTCTGGCCAGCCGCGCCGAAGATGCCGGCGATCGCGCCATTGACCGCTTGGTCGAAATCCGCATCGTCAAAGACGATATTGGCGGATTTGCCGCCGAGTTCCAGCGTCACCTTCTTGAAATGCCTGGCCGCCGCGACGGCGACTTCCCGCCCGCCGAAGTCTCCGCCGGTGAACGCGATCTTGGCGACCTTCCGGTTCTCGATCAGGGCGGCGCCGATCTCGCTGCCATACCCGGTGATGACGTTCACCACCCCCGGCGGGATTCCGGCCTCGAGGGCGAGCGCGCCGAGTTCCAGCAGCGGCGGCGATGTGTACTCGGAAGGCTTGATGACCATGGTGTTCCCGCACGCCAGGGCGGGCGCCATTTTCCAGGCGGTCAGGGCGAGCGGCGAGTTCCAGGGCGTGATGGCGGCCACGACGCCGAGCGGCTCGTAGCGGACATAGTTGAACACGCCCGGCTTGTTGATCGGGACGACCGCCCCCTCGATCTTGTCGGCCAGGCCCGCGTAGTAATAGAACCACTGGGCGACGTTGCGCGCCTGCCCGGCGACCTCGGTGATGTTCTTGCCATTGCAGGAACGCTCGATGTCCGCCAGGCGGGCGGCATCCCGCTCGATCAAGCCCGCCAGCTTGCGCAGCAGAGCGCCGCGGGCCGTCGCGGTCAGGTCCGACCAGGCCGGATCATGGAACGCCGCATGGGCGGCATCGACCGCCGCGTCGGCATCCGCGGCCGAGCCGCGGGGAATCCGGGCGATCACTTCACCCGAGAAAGGCTCGATCGAGTCGATCCATTCACCAGCCGCGGGGTCGGTCCAATGCCCGCCGATCAGCATCTGGTACTGCTTCATGACGTCTCCTGTCAGTGCGATATCAGTTCAGTTCTGCAGTTGACCAAAATATTAGCACAGTTCTAAAATGAGAACATCAATTCTGTCTGACAGAATATTCTCCACTCAACGGTGGTCGAGTCACGACAATGGCCAAGGGCACGGAACAATGAGACGACTACTCGAAGGCATCAAGATCCTGGACCTCACCAATGTGCTGGCGGGTCCCTTTGCCGGATACCAGCTGGCATTGCTGGGGGCCGACGTCATCAAGATCGAAGTCCCCGGATCCGGGGACCTGGCGCGCAATCTGGGGGCGGCAAAGACGCGCAACGCCCTGGGGATGGGCACGTCCTTCCTGGCCCAGAACGCCGGCAAGAAATCGATGACGCTCAACCTGAAACACCCCCGGGGCAAAGAGATCTTCAAGCTCCTGTGCGCCCGCAGCGACGTGGTGCTGGAAAACTTCCGTCCCGGCGTCATGCAGCGCCTGGACCTGGGATACGAGACCCTCAGGGAAATCCATCCCGGCCTGGTCTACTGCGCGATTTCCGGCTACGGTCAGTCGGGCCCGCTGGCCGCCTCTCCCGCCTATGACCAGATCATCCAGGGCAGGTCGGGGGTCATGAGCATCACGGGCGATGCCGACAGCGCCCCGCTGCGGGTCGGATACCCCGTCTGCGACACGATCGGCGGACTCACCGCCGCCTTCGCCATCAGCGCGGCGCTGGTCCGCAGCCTGCGCAGCCAGGAAGGCTGTTTCATCGACGTGTCCATGCTGGATTCCTCCTTGACGACGATGGGCTGGATCGTCTCCAACCAGCTCATCGCGAAATGCGCCCCCCAGCCCATGGGCAACCACAATTTCACCGCCAGCCCCTCGGGCACCTTCCAGACGCGGGACGGCGTCATCAACATCGCGGCCAACAAGCAAGAGCAGTTCGAGACGCTGTGCGCGCTCATCGGCCGCCCCGAATTGGCGGCGGACCCGAAATTCCGGGACCGGGAGGACCGCAAACGCCACCGGCCGGAACTCACCGTCCAGATCGAGCAGGGCCTGAACACGCAGACGGCCGCCTACTGGGACGAAGTCCTCAACCGGCATGGCGTCCCGGCGGGACAGGTGCTGAGCGTCGAGCAGGCGCTGGCCCAGGAACAGGTCGCGCACCGGGGACTGCTGATGTCCCTGTCCCAGGGCGACGAAGAGATCACCGTGACGCGCAGCGGATTCCTCGTCGACGGCCAGCAGACGGCCGTCGACGCCCCGCCGCCCCGCCTGGGCCAGCATACGGACGAGATCCTGCGCGGCCTGGGGCTCACCGACACCGCGATCCGCGGACTGCAGGAGGAAGGTGCAATATGAACGGCACGAACGACAAGCTGCGGCCGGACGGCCGCGAGACCGACCCGGCTGGAGCCGCGCGCCAATGGTGGCGCACCGGCATCATCGACATTCAGCCCGGCAGCATCCGCATCAAGGGCGCGCCGATCGAGACGCTGATCGGCACGATCGGTTTTCCCGAGATGATCTGGCGCATGCTGCGCGACGACCGTCCCACCCCGGCGCAGTTGCGGCTGTTCGAGGCGGCCCTGGTGTCGTCGGTGGATCACGGCCCCCAGGCGCCCTCCATCGCCATCGCCCGCATGGCGGTCACCTGCGGCGTCAGCCTGAATGGCGCCATGGCCTCGGGCGTCAACGTGCTGGACGACATCCACGGCGGGGCGGGCGAGCAGTGTCTCGCGCTCTATCGCGACGCCGTCGAACGCCGGTCGGGCGGCGCGGACGCCCGCCAGGCGGCCGGCGAGGCGCTGGACGCGTTCCGGAATCATCAGGGCGCCATCATTCCCGGCTTCGGCCACCGGTTCCATCCCGTCGACCCCCGCGCCGTGCGCCTGACCGCACTGGCCGCCGAGGCGGCCGCCCAACACCGGATCGAAGGCCGATTCCTCGACGTCGCAATGGCGATGCAGTCCCTGATGGTCACGCGCGACGGCCGGACGATTCCCATGAACATCGACGGCGCCACCGCCTTGATCTACGGCGAACTGGGCTTTCCCGATGCGCTGGCGCGCGGCCTGTTCGTCCTGTCCAGATCGGTTGGTATACTGGCCCACGCCTGGGAACAGAAGCAACAGGGCGGGCGCATCAAAGGCCCGTTGCCGCCCAGCTTGGGATACACCTATACCGGGCCGGGACCCGATCCTGCAGCATGACCTGGAAACGGCGAATCCGCACGACACCATGACCGAACCCAAGACGAAAGATCCCGCCGCACCCCAGCCGGACGGCAGCGGCGTCGCGGCCGTCAACCGCGCGCTGAGCCTCATCTGCTGTTTCGGCAACGACGACAAGTCCCTGACCCTGGCGGAACTCGCCCGGCGCACGGGCCTGTACAAAAGCACGATTCTCAGACTGGCGGAATCGCTGGAGCAATTCGACGTCCTGGTGCGCGACACGGACGGGGGATTCCGTCTCGGCCCCGAGCTGGTCCGCCTGGGCTCCCTGGCGCATCGCGTCTCGGGAGACAAGATGGACATCGAGGCCGTGCTGACGCGGCTCGTCGAGGAGACCGGCGAAAGCGCCACCTACTATATCCGCCGGAACGATCTTCGGCTGGCGCTGTTCCGGGTGGATTCCCGGAAATCCCTGCGGGACCATATCCGTCCCGGAGACCTGCTCACCCTGCAGCACGGCGCGGCCGGCAGGGTGCTCAGCGACACCCGCCCCTACGCCGAACGGCGGGGCGATCCGTTCGAGACCCTCGTGTCGCTGGGGGAACGCGACCCCGAAATTGCCGCGATCGCGGGGCCGGTATTCCAGGACGGCGCGATCGTGGGATCGCTGTCCATCTCCGGCGCCAAGACCCGGTTCTCGGACAAGGTCGTCCAGCACGGACGGCACTGTGTCGGGCAGGCCTGCCGCGCCCTCAGCCTCATGCTCGATCCGGCCCTGGAAATCCCCGGCGCCCCGAAAAGCGCAAGCCTGCGCCGCTAGGCCGGGCCGGCCGCCGCTCCGCTGCCCCGCGGCGGCGCACACCCACCACCCTCCGGGGTGGTTTTTTCATGCCCGTCCCCCATCCCGAAGCGTCCCACAGGGCTTTCCGCCAGCCTGGAATTAACCCGGATCAAGCCTGTTCAAAATAATGGGGAAACTCCTTGATCGCACTACATATTGTGTTTAGCATTCACGTCAACACAACATGTAGAGATAAAAATGAACTTCGCCGCCGCCCCGACTGTCGCGCGTCCCGTCCCCCAGATCGACGTGATCCGTTCCATCGACGAGTACCTGCGCCAGCAGGACTGGCGCGTGAACGCCAACGCCAACCAGGGCTACTCGCTGGGCGGCCTGATCCTGAACACCTCGGGCAAGATGATCGCCAACTACTGGTTGAGCCACGTCTATCCCGAAGACGTCGGCCAGGCCCACCGCCAGGGCGACCTGCACATCCACGACCTGGACATGCTGTCGGGCTACTGCGCCGGCTGGTCGCTGCGCACCCTGCTCAACGAGGGCCTGAACGGCGTGCCGGGCAAGGTCGAATCCGCGCCGCCGCGCCACATGTCCAGCGCCGTGGGCCAGATCGTCAATTTCCTGGGCACGCTGCAAAACGAATGGGCGGGCGCCCAGGCCTTCAGTTCCTTCGACACCTACATGGCGCCCTTCATCCGGCAGGACGCCATGAGCTACGAGCAGGTGCGCCAGTGCATCCAGGAACTGGTCTACAACCTGAACGTGCCCTCGCGCTGGGGCACGCAGACGCCCTTCACCAACCTGACCTTCGACTGGGTCTGCCCCGAGGACCTGCGCGAGCAGGTGCCCGTCATCGGCGGCGAGGAGATGCCTTTCGCCTACGGCGACCTGCAGGCCGAGATGGACATGATCAACCGCGCCTACATCGAGGTCATGATGGCCGGCGACGCGCGGGGCCGCGCCTTCACCTTTCCCATCCCGACCTACAACATCACCCCGGACTTCGACTGGCACAGCGCCAACGCCGAGCGCCTGTTCGAGATGACGGCGAAGTACGGCCTGCCGTATTTCCAGAACTTCATCAATTCGGAACTCAAGCCCAACATGATCCGCTCCATGTGCTGCCGGCTGCAGCTGGACCTGCGCGAGCTGCTCAAGCGCGGCAACGGCCTGTTCGGCTCGGCCGAGCAGACCGGGTCGCTGGGGGTGGTGACGATCAACTGCGCCCGCCTGGGGTACCTGCACCGGGGCGACGAGGCCGCCTTGCTCGCGCGGCTGGACGAGCTGCTGGCCCTGGGCCGCCAGAGCCTGGAAATCAAGCGCCGCGTCATCCAGGAACATATGGACAACGGACTGTTCCCCTACACCCGGCGCTACCTGGGCACGCTGCGCAATCATTTCTCCACGCTGGGCGTCAACGGCATCAACGAGATGATCCGCAATTTCACCGCCGGCGAACACGACCTGACCAGTCCCTGGGGACACGATTTCGCGGTGCGCCTGCTGGACCACGTCCGCGCGCGCATGGTGGAGTTCCAGGAATCCACCGGCCACCTGTACAACCTGGAGGCCACCCCGGCCGAGGGCACGACCTACCGCTTCGCCAAGGAAGACCGCGCCCGTTGGCCCGACATCCTGCAGGCCGGCACCGCCGACACGCCCTACTACACGAATTCCTCGCAGCTGCCGGTGGGATTCACCGACGATCCCTTCGAGGCACTGGAGCGCCAGGACGAGCTGCAACGCAAGTACACCGGCGGCACCGTGCTGCACCTGTACATGACCGAGCCGCTGTCCTCGGCCGAGGCCTGCCGCACGCTGGTGCGCCGCACGCTCAGCCGGTTCTCGCTGCCCTACATCACGATCACGCCGACCTTCTCTATCTGCCCGACGCACGGCTACCTGGCCGGCCGCCATGATTTCTGCCCGCATTGCGACGACGAACTCATCCGCCGCAAGCAGGACGCGGCCCGGATCCGGGGCGCGGGCGCCGCCGCGGCCGCGCAGGCGCATGACGCGGCCTGACCCCTTTTCATCCCCGCCGGGCGTCCGCCCGGCTTTTCCCACCCTCTCAGGAGATCCTCATGTCCGATACCCCCATCACCCTGAACGACGCCGAACGCCAGCCCTGCGAGATCTGGACCCGCGTCATGGGCTATCACCGTCCCGTGTCGTCCTTCAACATCGGCAAGAAGGGCGAATTCCACGAACGGCGCTTCTTCGTCGAACGGCATGCCGGCCAGGCGCCCGCCGCCCGGGCCGCGTGAGGCCGCGGCCGCCATGCACGCCGGATCCATCAAGGCGGGCGGCCTGGTGCCCTTCACCGCCACTGACTTTCCCGGCCTGCTGGCGGCCGTGGTCTTCGTGCAGGGCTGCCCGTGGCGCTGCGGCTATTGCCACAACCCCCATCTGCAGCCGCGCACCCCGGACAGCCCGCTCGCCTGGGACGACATCCTGGCCTTCCTGCGCCGCCGGGTCGGCCTGATCGACGGTGTGGTGTTCAGCGGCGGCGAGCCCACCATGGACCCCGGCCTGGCATGCGCCATCGGCCAGGTGCGCGGCCTGGGCTATCGCATCGGCCTGCACACCGGCGGCACCCACCCGCGCCGGCTGGCGCAGGTGCTGCCCGACGTGGACTGGGTCGGCCTGGACGTCAAGGCCGGCTTCTCGGACTACGAACGGGTGACCCGGGTGCCGGGCAGCGGCCGGCCCGCGCGTGACAGCCTGCGGGCCGTGCTGGACAGCGGAGTGCGGTTCGAATGCCGGACCACGGCGCACCCCGACCTGATCAGCGCCGGCGAACTGCTGGCCCTGGGCCGGGAACTGGCCGCGCTGGGCGTGCGGCATTACGCCGTGCAGATCTTCCGTCCGCAAGGCTGCGTCGACGACGCGCTCAGGGCGGGCGGCCGGTCCTTGCGGGACTGGCCGGGGGATGCCGCCTGCGCCGAACTGGAAGGCCTGTTTTCCACTTTTACCTTGAGGCGGCCCTAGCCTGCCGGCCGCTGCACGGGAGGCCGGCATTGCGCCGGCCCCGTTGGCGAGCCGCCCTCAGGACTGCATGGCGTCCATCAGCATGCGCACGGCGTAATCGGCAAAACTGCGCCGCACGATCAGCTCCCAGCCCTCGCCTTGCTCGTCCAGGGGCCGCAGCAACACCCCGGTCTTGAAGAAATGCGACTGCGCGCACTGCCCCAGCGTCAGCGCGCGCGGATGCAGGTCCAGCGGACAGCCGGCGTTCAGTACGTCCCGGGCCCCCCGGCCGTGCAGCTGCACGACGGAATGCCCGCTGGTCTGCTCCGTCACGGCAAACCACCGGCCCGCCAGAGCAGCCTCGATCCGCGCCGCCCAATCGGTGCGGCCGGCGCCTTCGGCGCGCAACAGCCACTCGTCGGGGGCCAGCCACATCGCCAGGACGCCGCGCCCCTGCGCGACGGTATTGGGCCTCAGCGGCAGCTCGACCCCCAGGGCGCGCACGGCCTCGGCCAGCGCCGGCGCGTCCGGATCCAGGCGCAGATTGAACAGGGACACGTCCGGCAGCTCGCGCAGCGCCGCCGCATCGGAGACCCGGTAGGCCAGCGGAGAGCCGTGGCGCGCCTGCAGGCCGACCAGCGGAGTTTCGACTTCATTCGACATTTTGACGCGCTCCTTCGGGATCGTAGAACACCGTGCCGCAGACCCGGGCCGGCATGAAACGGCCATCCGCGGTGGCCACCACCAGTTCCTCGTCCATCCGCGACTGCCCGTCCTTGAGCAGCGCCAGGGCGATCGAGCGGCCCAGGACCGGGCTCATGTAGCTGGAGGTCACGTGGCCGGACATCGGCGCCACGGGCGCGCGCGTCTCGGCCTGCAGGATCTGGCCGCCCTCGGGCAGCACGCACTGCGGATCGCGGGCCAGCAGGCCGACCAGTTGCTTGCGGCCCGCCCCCTGGGTGTGGCTGCGCATCAGCGAGCGCTTGCCCAGGCAGTCCTTGGTCTTGGCCACCATGCCGCCCATGCCGAGGTCCACCGGGGAAACCGAACCGTCCGTGTCCTGGCCGACGATGATGTAGCCCTTCTCGCCGCGCAGCACGTGCATGGTCTCGGTTCCGTAGGGGGTGATGCCGTAGGGCTCGCCCGCCGCCATCAGCCGCTCGACCACGTGGCGCCCGCTGTCGGCCGGGGTATAGACCTCGTAGGACAGTTCGCCGGAGAAACTGACGCGCAGGATGCGGGCGAAGACCCCGTCGATCGTGCCTTCCCTGAAGCTCATGAAGGGAAAGGCCTCGTGGCCGAAGTCGATGTCCTTGCACACGGCGCTCAGCACCTTGCGGGCCTGCGGCCCGGCCACCGTCGCCACGGAATACTGGTCGGTGATCGACGTCAGGTACACGCGCAGGTCCGGCCATTCGGTCTGCAGCCAGCGCTCCATCCAGCTCATCACGCGCGCGGCGCCGCCGGTGGTGGTCGTCAGGATGAAATGATCGTCGGCCAGGCGGATGCTGACGCCGTCGTCCATGACCATGCCGTTCTCGTCCAGCAGCAGGCCGTAGCGGCAGCGGCCGGGCTGCAGCTTGGTCCAGGCGTTGACGTACATGCGGTTCAGGAACTCGGCGGCGTCTGGGCCGCGCACGTCGATCTTGCCCAGGGTGCTGTAGTCCAGGATGCCCACGGCGTTGCGCACGGCCAGGCATTCGCGCCGCACGGCGGCGTGCATGTCCTCGCCGGGTTTCGGATAGTAGTGGGCGCGCTTCCAGTTGCCCACGTCCTCGAACAGCGCCCCCTGGGCGACGTTCCAGTCGTACAGGCAGGTCTTGCGGATGGGGTCGAAATAATCCCCCAGCTCGCGGCCCGCGATGGCGCCGAAGCTGACCGGCGTGTAGTTGGGCCGGTAGGTCGTGGTGCCGGTCTCGGGAATGCTCTGCTTCAGGGCCTCGGCCAGCACCGCCATGCCGTTGATGTTGCCGAGTTTGCCCTGGTCGGTGCCGAATCCCATCGCCGTGTAGCGCTTGACGTGCTCGACCGAATGATAGCCTTCGCGCACCGCCAGGTGGATGTCGGACACCGACACGTCGTTCTGGTAGTCGATGAACTGCTTGGGGCCGCGGCTGAGCTGCGCGCCCTTGCCCACCGACCACAGCGGCAGCAGGGGGGACTCCTCGATCTGCGGCGCCGACCAGGCGGGCAGTTCGGCGGGGCGCGCGCCCGGCGCGCCGCGGGCGGCGTCCAGCCCGGCCCGCGCGCCGCCGTCCAGCGCCGCCTGCAGGCTGAAATCCCCGTTGGCGGCGCCCACGCTGCTTTGCGGCTGCACGGCGGCATCCGGCACGAAGCAGGCCCGCGTCTCGCACCAGCGCGGGCGGCCGCGCGACTGGGCATACAGGTGCACGACCGGATTCCAGCCGCCCGACATGGCCAGCAGGTCGCAGGCAATCGTGTCCTCGTCCTCGATCAGCCGCACACCGTGCCCGCGCAGCCGCACGCCGGTGACGTGCTTGCCGCCCCGCGCCTCGGCCACCACCGCCTGGTGGATGACGCGGATCCCCATGCGGGCCGCGGCCTGGGGCAGCGTCCCGTGGCTGAGCACGCGGGGGTCGACGACCGTGACCTCGGCCCCATGCTGGCGCAGGTCGATCGCGCACTGGTAGGCGCCATCATGGTTCGCGAACACCACGGCGCGCCGTCCCGGCAGCACGCCGAAACGGTGGATGTAGGTGGACACGGCACCGGCCAGCATCACGCCGGGCAGGTCGTTGTTGCCGAACACCAGCGGTCGCTCGTGGGCGCCCGTCGCCAGCACGACGTGGCGGGCGCGGATCTTCCAGACGCGCTCGCGCACGCCGGCGCGGCGATCCAGGGGCAGGTGGTCGTGCAGCCGCTCGCAGGCGGTGACGAGATTGTGGTCCTGGTAGCCGAAGGCCGTCGTGCGCTGCAGCACCCGGACTTCGGGCAGTTGCCGCAGCTCGGCGACGCGCTCGGCCACCCAGTCCTCGGCGGGACGGCCGTCGATCTGCTCGCGACCGCGCAGCAGGCTGCCGCCGGCCTGCGCGCCGTCGTCCACCAGCATGACGCGAGCGCCCGTGCGGCCCGCCGCGCAGGCGGCCGCCAGCCCCGCCGGTCCGGCGCCCACCACCAGCACGTCGCAGTGCGCGTAGCGCTTGTCGTAGCGGTCGGGGTCGGGCACCTCGGGCACGGTGCCCAGGCCGGCGGCGTCGCGGATGCGTTCCTCGTACTTGCCCCACCAGCTGCGCGGCCACATGAAGGTCTTGTAGTAGAAGCCTGCCGGAATGAAGCGCGCGAAACGCTGCATGATCGCCATGCGGTCGCGTTCGATGTCCGGCTTGGCGTTCACGCTGACGGCCGCGAGGCCCTCGTAGAGCTCGACCTCGGTGGCGCGCGCATTGGGTACGGTATGGGCGCCGCTTTCCAGCTGCACCAGCGCGTTGGGTTCCTCGACGCCGGCCGTCAGGATGCCGCGCGGACGGTGGTATTTGAAGCTGCGCGCGACGAAGTGCACGCCATTGGCCAGCAGGGCCGAGGCCAGGGTGTCTCCCTGGAAACCGGTATAGGCCTTGCCGTTGAAGGTGAAACGCAGCGGGACGGCGCGCTCGATGCGCCCTCCCTCGGGCAGGCGGCTGGTCGGGTTCATGTCGTCTCCTTCCGGGCAAAGGTCTCGTAGCCCTGGATGTCGTAGGTGCGGGTGTCGCGCTCGGCGATGAACCAGCGGCGGCAGCCGTGGGCGTGCACCCACTGCTCGCGGAACGGACCGCAGGTGTTGCGGCGCATGAAGACGTAGTCGCCCCACTGCCGGTCGTCCATCGTCTCGTTGTCCACGGGCCGGACGATGCCGGCCTCGCCGCCGTAGCTGAATTCGCTTTCGGCGCGCGGGCCGCACCAGGGGCATTGGATCTGCAGCATGATGTCTCCTCAGTGGGCCACGGCGGCCGCGCCGTGCTCGTCGATCAGGTGGCCGTTGTAGAAGCGGTCGATGGAAAAGGCCTTGTTCAGGGGATGCGGCTCGTCGTGCGCGACGGTGTGCGCGAACACCCAGCCCGAGCCCGGCGTGGCCTTGAAGCCGCCCGTGCCCCAGCCGCAGTTGAAATACAGGCCCTTGATGTCCGTCTTGCTGATGATGGGGCAGGCATCGGGCGAGACGTCGACGATGCCGCCCCACTGGCGGTTCATGCGCACGCGGCTCAGGGACGGGAACATCTCGACGATGGCCTGCAAGGTGTGCTCGATGCTGTGGAAGCTGCCGCGCTGGCCGTAGCCCAGGTACTGGTCGATGCCGGCGCCGATCACCAGGTCGCCCTTGTCCGACTGGCTGATGTAGGCGTGCACGGCGTTGGACATGATGACGGTGTGGATGCAGGGCTTGACCGGCTCGGACACCAGCGCCTGCAGCGGATGGCTCTCGATGGGCAGGCGGATGCCGGCCATGTCGGCCAGCACGCTGGAATGGCCGGCCACCACCACGGCGACCTTCTTCGCGCGGATGAAGCCCTTGCCCGTATCCACACCCTCGACCGCGCCGTCCTTGCGGCGGATGTTGGTGACGGGACAGTTCTCGATGATGTGCACGCCCAGCCGGTCGGCCGCCCGGGCAAAGCCCCATGCCACCGCGTCGTGGCGGGCCACCCCGCCCCGGCGCTGGAACGAGGCGCCCAGCACGGGATAGCGGCTGTCCAGATTGATGTTGGGCACGATCTCGCGGATCTGCGCCGGCGAGAGCCACTCGCCGTCCACGCCGTTGTAGCGGTTGGCGTTGATGCGCCGCTGGGTGTCGCGCACTTCCTGCAGATTGTGGGCCAGGTTCATGACGCCGCGCTGGCTGAACATGACGTTGTAGTTCAGGTCCTGCGACAGGCCTTCCCAGAGCTGCATGGCCTTTTCATAGAGCTGCGCGGATTCGTCCCACAGGTAGTTGGAGCGCACGATGGTGGTGTTGCGCGCCGTGTTGCCGCCGCCCAGCCAGCCTTTTTCCAGGACGGCGACGTTGCGCACGCCGTGGACCTTGGCCAGGTAGTACGCGGTGGCCAGGCCGTGGCCGCCCGCGCCCACGATCACCACGTCGTATTCGCGCCGGGGTTCGGGACTGTGCCAGGCCCGGCCCCAATGTTCGTTGTGGCTCAGCCCGTTGCGGATCAGGCTGAATATCGAGTAGCGGTTGCTCATGGTCTCCTCGCTGGCTGGATGCGGCGCGCCCGCGGGGCGGGCGGCATGGCAGCCAGTACATCAAAAGCGGGAAGATGCCGATAGAATTATTCCGCCGTACCGATGGAAGAATCTGGCGGCCTCAGAAGAAGTCGCTGCGCCCCGGAAAGACCTCGCTGACGTAGTCGGCCATGGCGTCGTCCGGAGCCGGCAGCAGCGCATCGGGCAACTGCGCCCGCCCGCGCCAGGCGCTGGGCGGCACGTGGAAGGATGCGCGAAACTCGCGCCCCAGGTGCGAGGCATCCGAGAAGCCGCACTCGGATGCGATGGCCGCGATGGTCTTCTTGGTGTGCGTCAGCATCCAGGCCGCCAGCCGCAGGCGCATCCCGCGCGCGTAGGCCTGCGGGCTGTGTCCGGTGGATTCCTTGAACAGGCGTTCCAGGTGCCGCACCGAGATGCCGAGCTTGCCGGCCAGCTCGTCCAGGCTGAGCGCCCGGCCCACGTGCTGCTCCATCAGCAGGACGGCGCGGCGCACCGCCGGATGCGTCGTGGGGCGGATGCCCGGGGGCAGCGGCTGGGCGGCGTTGGCGCGGCCCGCATCCTCGACCTGCAGGATGCGCAGGGCCTTGTGGACGATGGACTGGTCGATGTGGCGGCGCAGGATCTCGGCGGCCACGTCGATCGAGGCCCGCCCGCCGGAGCACGTGATGCGGCGCCGGTCGAAGACGTAGAGCCGGTCGGCCACCACCTGGGCCGGATCGATCGCGGGAAACCGCTCGAGAAAATCCCAATAGTGGAACCAGCTGATGCAGATCCGGTGCCGGTCCATCACCCCGGCCTGCATCAGGGCGAACACGCCCGTGCACAGGCCCACCAGGTGGACGTCCCGGGCGGCGGCCGCGCGGATGAAATCCAGCACCGCCGGGCTGACCGGCGGGCGCTGCAGCAGTCCGCCCACCACGACGAGGTAGTCGAAACGCGCCGGGTCGCCCAGGGCCTCGGACGGCACCACCTGGATCCCGCTGCTGGAACGCACGGGCGCCAGCGTGTCGTCGATCACCTGCCAGGCGCAGCGCACCGGGCGGCTGTGGTCGCCTTCGTCGCTGGCCAGGCGCAGCACGTCGAGCATCCCTGAAAAAGCGGTCAGGGTGAAGCTCGGCAGCAGGATGAAGCCGAACCGGACGGGTCCCGTAGCCATGTGATTGCGTCTCCTCATGCCAGGCGGTTCAGGCGCTCTGGCGGTTCCATTCTAGTCATGTCGGGGCCGGCGATGGTGTAGTGGGCCCGCGCGTCCCGCCGGCCTGCCGGTGCCCGGACGCCCTGACCTGGAGGAACCCCATCATGCAGTCTGCATCTCCCCTCGCCGCGCCATCCGCCGCCACGCCCTTCTGCCTGACCGTGTCCTGCCCCAGCCAGGCCGGCCAGGTGGCCGCCATCGTGTCCTTCCTGGACCAGCGCCAGGGCTACATCGACGAATTCACGGTATTCGACGAAAAGAGCACACGGACCTTCTTCGTGCGCTGCGTCTTTCACACCGAAGGGCCGCAGGCGCTGGACTGCGCCACCCTGAGCCGGGACTTCGCCGAACTGGCGCAGCGCTTTTCCATGCGCTGGCGCATCCACGACATGTCCGCGCGCCCGCGGGTGCTGATCCTGGTCTCGAAACTGGAACACTGCCTGGCGGACCTGCTGTTTCGCACGCGGATGGGCGAGCTGCCGATGGACGTCGCCGCCATCGCCTCGAACCACGACACCCTGCGCGGCCATGCCGAGGCCGCCGGCATCGCCTTCCACCACCTGCCGGTGGACCAGGACAACCGGCCGTGGCAGGAGGCCGCCATCCTGGACCTGGTCCGCGCCAGCGGCGCGGAGCTGGTCATCCTGGCGCGCTACATGCAGATCCTGCGCCCCGAGACCAGCAAGGCGCTGGCCGGCCGCGCCATCAACATCCACCATTCCTTCCTGCCGGGATTCAAGGGCGCCCGCCCCTACCACCAGGCCTACGAGCGCGGCGTCAAGGTGATCGGCGCGACCGCCCATTTCGTCACCGACGACCTGGACGAGGGGCCCATCATCGAACAGGTCGTGGAAGCGGTCGACCACACGCAGAATCCCGAGCAGCTGCTGGCCACCGGCCGCAATCTGGAATGCCAGGCGCTGGCCCGGGCCGTGCGCCGCCATCTGGAACGCCGCGTGTTCATCAGCGGCCACCGGACGGTCGTGCTGTAGGCGGGCGCCGCGCCGCCGGGGGGCGTGTCCGCCCCACCGGGCGCGCGCGGCCGGCCGCATCAGTCGAATGCGGTCGCCAGGGCGTCCGAGATCCCGCGCACGCACACGGACAGGATCAGCGCGCCATGCTCGGCGCTGGCCCGTTTGGCCGAGGACAGGCAGCCCGACGGCGGCGTCCATTCGGGCTTGATCGGGAAGAAGTCGTAGGGCGGGAATTCGGCCGGCGGATGATCGTGCACCTGGCTCATGTCGACCAGGTCGGGATGCAGGTGCAGCATCAGCGAGGTCTCCAGCACGCCGCCGTGCTCGACCGCCCAGCCGGGGAAATCACCCTGGTAGATCGCCTCGATCGTGGCCGGGTCGATGAAATCCCAGTACGACAGGATGATGCAGCGGAAATCCCGGATGCCGTCCCAGCGCAGCTCGCGCAGGGCGAGGTCCACGCCCTCGGTGATGAAGGCGGAATTCTCGTAGTGGCCATTGACCAGCACCGCCTTGCGCACGCCGTGGCGGGCCAGTTCCTTGAGGACGTCGCGGATGATGTGGGTGACGGTCGATCCGTCCAGGCTGGTGGTGCCCGGCATGTGGTTGCCGCCGCCGCTCTTTTGCTGCGACTTGTAGCCGTAGGCGATGGCCGGGGCCACCAGCCCGCCGATCCCGGCGGCCACGCGCTCGGAGATCGCGCTGGGCAGCAGCACGTCGGGATTCATGCTCATGTGCGGGCCGTGCTGTTCCAGCGCCCCCACGGGGATCAGCACGGGCGCACCCTGTTTGACCTTCTCGGCATAGGCCGGCCAGGCCAGCTCGGCGATACGGACACGGTTCATCATTGACCTCGGTTCATGGTTGGGATGCCGACTCTCGCGGCAGGCGGGCGCCGCCCCGGTTCAAGCCCAGCGTCAGCACCAGATAGCTGAGCGCCGTCACGCCGATCGCGGGAAAGGACGCCGTCCAGATGGCGGCCGTGTCCTTCAGGCCATAGTGCAGCAGATAGAACACGCCCAGGCCCATCGCCATCGAGATCCAGCCCGGGACGTTCCAGTCGCCCAGCCGGCTGCGGGTCGAGCCGTCGGCCTGTTCGCCCGCGAACAGGTCCTCGTCGCGGACCCTGCGCCCGCGCACGACGAAATAATCGATGACGACCAGAGTCCACAGCGGGACGAAGATCCCGCCCACGATGCCGAGGAAGAACTCGAAATATTCGATGAACTTGTCGAAGGCCAGGGGCAGGAAGCACATGACGAACTGCAGCAGGGCGATGAACAGCAGGTAGCGCTTGGGCGAGCGCGTGCGGGTGGCGCCCACCAGGCCCATGCCGGCGCCGTACAGCACCGTCACGTTGGTGCTGACCGTGGCGAAGAACACCACCAGGAAGGCCACTGTGCCCAGGCCCAGCGAGGCGATCGTCGAACTGGGATCCGAGTTGTTGGGATCGAAGACCCCGGTGTCCAGCACCACGCCGATCACCCCGATGGCGCCGACGAGCATGAACCAGCCCTGCCCCAGATTGACGCCCAGCCAGCTGCCCACGGTGGCAGCGCCTGGCCCCTTGGCAAAGCGCGCGAAGTCGCCGATCATCGCCCAGCCCCAGCAAAAGCCGAAGGCCAGGTCGAAATAGAAGGCGGGCGTATGCTGCGCCTGGGGCAGCGTCAGGCTGGCGATCCGCTCATAGTCCCAGTGCTGCAGCACCACGACGGTTTCCCAGATGCCCAGCACGACCAGCAACACGACCGACACCCATTCCAGGTACTTGATCGCCCGGTGGCCCACCACCACGATCAGGCCCTGGACCACGGCCGTGACCAGGATGCCCAGGATCAGCGGCCCGGTCGAGCCGGGCTGGCCGTACGTCGCCCAGCCCCACATCTCGTGGAACACGTAGGTCAGGGAGATGGCGGCGATGAAGGTATTGATGCTGGGCCAGCCGATCATGCCGAAGAATTCGCCGATCCCGGCCCAGCGCGCGCCTTTCATCCCCAGCGCGGGCACCGTGCAGGTGACGGTCGAGGCGCCGTGCTTCCAGGAGATCCAGCCGATCATGGCCCAGGGGATCATCATCAGCGGCAGGTAGATGAAGGCGTACTGCCATACGAAGGACAGGCCGATGGCGGCCGCCATCCCGCCGAAATACCAGGATCCGGTATTGACGCCGGAACCGAACCAGGTCACGACCTGGTCGAAAAAGCCATATTCGCGCCGGTCGTGGGGAATCCTGGCGGTGCCGTACTCCATATTGCCTCCTCGGGGACAGGCCGGCCTCTCGTTATGGATCGGGAGTGTAGCGGCCACAGTGCCTGAACGACAGCGCTGCCCTCAGCGGTCAGCCGGTCCATCTTAGAGGTCCGGCACGCCCTGTCTTGTTCAGGAACGACATTAAATTGTCTGGGAGCGAACAAAGCGCCCCAGACACGGAACTTCCGCGCGGGGCTGGCGGCGCGGCCGGATTGCTGCCCCGGCCGCGCCGCCGACGGTCCGCCGCAGTCGTCAGCCGATGATGTTGTGCTCCGGCCCGTACGGGAACCCGGTGATGTTCTCCGCGCCCTCCCCGGTCACGACCAGGATGTCGTGCTCGCGGTAGCCGCCGGCGCCGGGCAGGCCCTCGGGCAGCATCAGCATGGGCTCCATCGACACCACCATATTGGGCACCAGCACGGTCTCGATGTCCTCGCGCAATTCCAGCCCCGCCTCGCGGCCGTAGTAGTGCGACAGCACGCCGAAAGAGTGGCCGTAGCCGAAGGTGCGGTATTTCAGCACGCCGTGGCGGTGGTAGATCTCGTTGAGTTCGGCCGCGATGTCGCAGCAGCGCGCGCCCGGACGGATGAGCTTCTGGCCGGCCTCGTGCACCTCGACGTTGATCTCCCATATGCGCCGGTGGGCGTCCGAGCATTCCTCGGCGAACAGGGTGCGCTCCAGCGCGGTGTAATAGCCGGAGATCATGGGAAAGCAGTTCAGGCTGAGGATGTCGCCGCGCTGGATCCGCCGCGAGGTCACCGGATTGTGCGCTCCGTCGGTGTTGATGCCCGACTGGAACCAGGTCCAGGTGTCCATGAGCTCGGAATCGGGGTAGGTGCGGGCGATCTCGCGCACCATCGCCTGCGTGGACGCCAGCGCCACCTCGTACTCGGGCACGCCCACGGCGATGGCGTCGCGGCAGGCGGCCCCGCCGATGTCGGCGATCCGCGCGCCGTGCTTGATCAACGCGATTTCCTCGTCGGACTTGATCATGCGCAGGCGCATGCAGGCCTTGCCGATGTCCACCAGCTCGCAGCCCGGCAGGGCGGCGCGCAGCTTGTCCAGGTTCTCGGCGGTGACGTGATCCATTTCCACCCCGACGCGCTTGCTGCCTTTCAGCAGGGTCTGCACGGCGTGGAAATAATTGTCGCGCTGCCAGTCCGTATAGACGATGTTGTCGCCGAAGCTGCGGCGCGCCGGCTGGCCGGCGTCGATGTTGGCGCTGATGGTCGTGTGCTTGTCCTGCGTGAGCACCAGCCCATAGAAGCGGCCGAAATGGCAAAATAGGAAGTCGGCGTAATAATTGATGTTGTGATACGAGGTGAACAGGATGGCGTCGATGTCGTTGTCGCTCATGTGCTTGCGCGCCGCGTCGACGCGCCGCTGCATCTCGGCGTCCGAAAAAGTCGGCTTGGCGTGCGGTCCGTTGGGGATCTGCAGCAGGCGGGTCTCGCGCATTTGCTGGGCGGCGGTCGCGGCATTCGAGAATTGCAGGTTGCTCATGGGTGTCTCCCGGGATGTGTGGATTGGACGGCTGTGCGTCTGCCAGCGTTCGTGCGATCCATCTTAGAGATCCGGCGCCAGCCGCCTTTTTTCAGAAACGACCTTTAATTGCCTGAAAGCGAAGATCCGTACTAAAAGAAGCGGACTCGACAAAAACAACCAGAGAACGGCCGGCGGCAACAGCGCAGGCCGATGGAGACAAGCAGAATGGATACCCCCTCGTTCCAGGCTGCGCCGTGCCGGCAGCCCCCTCGCCCCCTGCGCCATTACGGCTTCCTGCTGGTGCCGGGGTTCACCTTGATCGGCTTTTCCTCGGCCGTCGAACCCCTGCGCATGGCCAACCTCACCAGCGACAGCCGGCTCTTTCGCTGGAGCACGATCAGCCTGGACGGCGCCCCCGTCGTCGCCAGCAACGGCATCCCCGTGCAGCCCGACGCGTCGCTGGACGAGGCGCCGGCCCTGGATGCCGTCTTCGTCTGCGGATCCAATCCCATCCCGGCGCGCATCGATCCTCACTGCCTGAACTGGCTGCGCCGCCAGGCGCGCCAGGGCACGCCCCTGGGCGGCATCTGCACCGGCAGCTACTGGCTGGCGCAGGCGGGCCTGCTCGACGGCTACCGCTGCACCCTGCACTGGGAGGACACCGAGCGCCTGCTGACCGACTTTCCCGACATCATCGTCTCCAAGCGCATCTACGAGATCGACCGCGACCGCTACACCTGCAGCGGCGGCATCGCACCCGTGGACCTGATGGTCGCCCTCATCAGCCAGCAGACCGGCAGCCACGACATCGCGGCCAAGGTCTCCGAACTGATGGTCTGCGAGCGCATCCGCTCGCCCCGCGACCCGCAGCGCATTCCGCTGCGCCAGCAGATCGGCACCAGCCAGCCCAAGCTCACCGAGGTCGTGACGCTGATGGAAAACAACCTCGAAGAGCCCCTCACGAAAGAAGAACTCGCGCAGTTCATCCGGGTGTCGGTGCGCCAGCTGGAACGGCTGTTCCAGGAATACCTGAAATGCACGCCCAACGCCTACTACCTCGAACTGCGGCTGCAGCGGGCGCGCCAGCTGCTGCTCGGGACCGAGCAGTCCATCATCGACGTGGCCGCCGCCTGCGGCTTCGTGTCCGTCACTCATTTCACCCACCGCTACCGGGCCTACTTCGGCACCACGCCGGGGCGCGCGCGCCGCGCCGTCCTGCCTTCCGCCGACGAGCCGCCCGATGCGGCGGACCCCCGCCGCGCAGCATGTCATTCGCATGCCAGCACTATGGCGCGAACGTACAAGCCGGAAAACCTGCCGTCCCTAGAATGAGCCGGAGGCCATCCCCGCGGCCCGCCCGGGCGCGGCCGATGGCACCTCATTCACAGGGAGACAGCATGTTTTCAGGAAAGGAACGCATCCAGGGTTTCGACGATGCGCTGTGGGCGGCCATCCAGGCCGAAGACCGGCGCCAGGAAGAGCACATCGAGCTCATCGCCTCGGAAAACTACGCCAGCCCGCGCGTCATGCAGGCCCAGGGCACCCAGCTCACCAACAAGTACGCCGAGGGCTATCCGGGCAAGCGCTATTACGGCGGCTGCGAGCACGTGGACGTCGTCGAGCAGCTGGCCATCGACCGAGCCTGCGAGCTCTTCGGAGCCGGCTGGGCCAATGTCCAGCCGCATTCGGGATCCCAGGCCAACGCGGCGGTCTACCTGGCCCTGCTGGAGCCGGGCGATACGCTGCTGGGCATGAGCCTGGCCCATGGCGGGCACCTGACCCACGGCGCCAAGGTCAGCGCCTCGGGCCGCCTCTACAAGGCCGTGCAGTACGGCCTGGACCGCGACGACCTGATCGACTACGACGAGGTCGAGCGCCTGGCGCTGGAACACCGCCCGCGGATGATCGTCGCCGGCTTCTCCGCCTATTCGCAGGTGCTGGACTTTCCCCGGTTCCGCCGGATCGCCGACCGGGTGGGCGCGTACCTCATGGTCGACATGGCGCATTTCGCCGGGCTGGTGGCCGCAGGCCTGTACCCCAGCCCGGTGCCGCATGCCGACATCGTCACGAGCACCACGCACAAGACCCTGCGCGGGCCGCGCGGCGGGCTGATCCTGGGCCGCGCCAACCCCGACATCCAGAAAAAGATCCAGTCCGCCGTCTTCCCCGGCGCCCAGGGCGGCCCGCTGATGCACGTCATCGCCGCCAAGGCGGTGGCGCTCAAGGAAGCCATGCAGCCCGAATTCCGCGAGTACCAGCAGCGGGTGCTGGACAACGCCCGGGCGATGGCGGAAGTCTTCGTGGCGCACGGCCTGCGCATCGTCTCGGGCGGCACGCGCGACCACCTGTTCCTGGTCGATCTCTCGGCCCGGGGCATCACCGGCAAGGCGGCGGACGCCGCGCTCGGCGCGGCCCACATCACAGTCAACAAGAACGCGGTGCCCAACGACCCGCAGCCGCCCTTCGTGACCAGCGGCATCCGGGTGGGCTCGCCCGCCATCACCAGCCGCGGGTTCGGGGTGGACCAGGCCCGCCAGCTCGCCAGCTGGATGTGCGAGATCCTGGACGATCCCGACAATACGGACACGATCGCGCGCGTGCGCGGCCAGGTGATCGAGCTCTGCCGCCGCTTTCCGGTCTACCCCCGGCAGAGGGAGACGGCGGCCGCATGAGCCCCCGCCCGGACTGCGCGAGGAACGGCCGCGGCGCCTGCGCCGCCGGCAACGGCCGCCGTCCGTCCCCCGCCGGGCCGGCGGCGGATCCCCCCGCACACCCGCCGGCGCCCTCCCCGGCCGCCGCGCGCAAGCCGCAATGGCTGCTGTGCGCCGCGCTGTTCGCGGTGGCCTACACGGCGCAGACGGTCTCGCCGGTGATGCTGTTCTACACGATCGAACTGCATCTATCCACGACCGACCTGACGCTGTTCTTCACGGTCTACGCCATCGGTTTGATGGCGGCCTTCCTGGTCGGCGGACCGCAGTCCGACCGGCGCGGGCGCCGGGCCGTCGTCGCGCCTTCGGCCGCCCTGCTGGTGCTGGCCGTGCTGGCCCTGCTGGGCGCCGCGCACTGGGGCAAGCCCATGATCCTGGCGGCGCGCTTCCTGCAAGGCGTGGCCAGCGGCGCGGTCTTCACGGTGGGCACCGTCTGGCTGCGCGAAATGGCGGGCGCGGCCCATGCCGCGCGGGCCTCCATGCTGGCCAGCGGCGTCATGGCCTCGGGCTTCGCGCTGGGGCCGTTCGTGTCCGGCATCCTGGTCCAATGGTTGCCCTGGCCGGGCGCGCTGTCCTTCGGGATCGCCGGAATCCTGGCCCTGGGCGCCGTCCTGGTCCTGCGCACCCTGCCGGAAACCATGACGGCGCACCGGGCCACGCGCATCCGGATCGGCCTGCCGCCCGGCACGGCGGGCGGCTTCTTCTGCTACCTGGTGCCCTGCGGACTGCTGGTCTATACCTTCACCATGCTGTCGCTGATCGCCTTTCCGGTCCAACTGGGCAAGGCCGGCTTTGCACAGGTCTATTTCATCCTGGGCGTCAGCGCGCTGATCGTGCAGGGCTTTGCCGCCGCGGCGAATTTCTGGGCCATGCGCCTGGGGCCGCTGCGCGCCGGCTGGCTGGCCGGCCTGTGCGGCGCCGCCGGCTGCGCGCTGGGCTATGCGGCGGTGCAGCCGGGCGGCTGGCCCTGGGTGCTGCCGGCATCCGCCGCCATCGGCGTGGCCAACGGCCTGTCCATGGCATCGGGCGTGGCCGTGTCGGACCGCCTGGCGCCCGCTGAACATCGCGGCGCACTGATCTCGATGTTCTACATCGTCGTCTATGCGGGGTATTCGAGCCCCACGGCCCTGTCGCTGGTGTGGGGCCGGCAGACCATGGAACACGGCGCCACCATCGCCGCGCTGGCGGTCTTCGCCGCCGCCATGGCCGCCGTCCTGGCCACTGCGGGCCGGTGGGCGATCACGCGCCGCTAGGCCGACGCCGGCGGCGAGGCGCCGTTCAGGACGAATGCCCGCCGGGCACGACGGCAGACCGCGCCGCCAGGCGCCGCCTGAGCCCGTGGATGGCGTCCCGCAGCACGGTCTTGGGGTGAAACACCGCCAGGTCGATGGAATCCAGCGTGTTCTTGACCATCAGGCCCAGCTCGGTATCGCCCTCGATCACCAGGCGGCGGCTGAAGAACAGCGTGTCGGGATCCTCGGTACGCTGCAGCAGGCGGTAGAAATCCATGGCGTCGGCCCGCAGCGTCAGGTCCGGCGCCGCGGCGCCGTGGCGCGCGGCCCGGAAGGACCGGCCGCGCCAGGTGTAGTCGAAGCGCAGGCGCGCGTCGGCGACCTCGATGCGCAGCGACCGGCCTTCGAGCCGCTGCAGGGTGTCGGGATGCAGGTGGCGGGCCAGCACGAGGTTCAGGCCGGTGACGAACAGCACGGAGCCCGGGTAGCGCGGCAGGCGTTCGAGGGCCCGGGCCAGCGGCGCGGGGACGGGGGTGTTGGCGGTGGCGGGATTCTGCATGAACGGACCTCGGGACAGGAAAGCGGAGCACCGGCGCGGCCGGCGCAGCGGGCGCGCCGGAAAGCCGGGCGGCGGATCAGGCGGCGCTGGTGCCGGGATGCCCGGCCGCCTGGGGCAGCACCATGTCCAGCCCCGGGCGGCCGTGCCAGTAGCCGTTGCAGGGCCCCGCCGGCATCAGGGACGCCAGGCGGGCATGGGCGTCGGCCGCGGCCTCGCGGCCGTCGAGCACCGCGCGAAAGGCCGCCGTCACCTGGTCCATGTGCTGCGACTGGGGGCTCAGGCGCAGCACGTCCACGCCCAGGTCCCGCAATTCGTCGAGCTCGTGGATCAGCGTGTGCACCAGCGCCGACTGGGTCTGGATGCCGTTGATGGTCAGGAACGCCTGGGATTCCTTGGTCTCGAGCAGCAGGCCGTCGGGATGGTCCATGCAGACGTACTGGCAGTTGTCCTTGGGGAAATTGCGGTTGCGCGCCGTAAAGCAGCGGGCGGAAAACGCCAGCGGCATGCGGCCGTAGGCGAAGACCTCGGTCTGCAGGCCGGCCGGGCGGTCCTGCTGCAGCTGCGCCAGCCCCGCCCGGCCCATTTCCAGAGGCATGACCCAGCGCGTCGCGCCCTGCGCCGCGATGACGTCCAGCGTGGGCTTGCTGTAGATGTTGAGGAACGGCCCGGCGATGAACGGGCGGCCCTGCATGCGGTGCACCGCGCCCATGTCGTTGGCTTCGATGCCGTAGCGTTCGTTCTCGGTGATCTTGCGCAGGGTGGTGAGGTCGTTGCCCGATTCCAGCAGGACCTGCGTGGACAGCACCGGCGTCTTGCCGGCCTGGGCCAGCATGTCGGCGACCTCGATCCAGTCGGGCAGGCGCAGCTCGTGGCGCCGGGAACAGACGGTTTCCCCCAGATAGACGATGTCCACCGGCCAGTCGCAGGCTGCCGCATAGAATTCCAGTGTCGTGACCCGCGGCCAGTAGTATTGCAGCGGTCCCAAAGCGATCTTCATGCTGATGTCCCCGATTTATTTCCACGGCCGGTGATAGGCGCCCAGCGTGTGCTGCTGGCCCTCGGCGACCTTGTTCAGTTCGGCCATCCAGGCCGGATGCACGGAATACCGCGCCTGGTTGGTGCGCGCCTGGTCGATGGCCTGGCGCCAGACCCGCGTGACCTGGGCCACGTAGGCCGGGCTGCGCTGGCGGCCCTCGATCTTGATGGCGCGCACCCCCATGGACATGAGCTTGGGCAGCAGTTCCAGGGTGTTCAGGCTGGTGGGTTCCTCGAGTGCGTAGTAGTTTTCGCCGGCGACGTCGAAGCGCCCCTTGCACAGCGTCGGATAGCCGGCGTTCTCGCCCTCGTCGTAGCGGTCGATCAGCACGCCGTTCAGGCGGGATTCCAGACCCTGGTCGGTCTGCTGCCAGCGGACGTGCCGGGCCGGCGAACAGACGCCGTGGGTGTTGGGGGATTCGCCGGTGGCGTAGGACGACAGGGCGCACCGGCCCTCGACCATGACGCACAGGCTGCCGAAGCCGAAGACCTCGATCTCGACCGGCGTGTTCTCGCAGACCTGCTGCACCTGGGCCACCGACAGCACCCGCGGCAGCACTGCCCGGGCCACGCCGAAACGGTCGTGGTAGAACTGGATGGCCTCGTAGTTGGTGGCGGAACCCTGCACCGACAGGTGCAGGCGCAGGTCCGGATAGCGGTCGTGGGCATAGGCCATCAGGCCGGGATCGGCCATGATGACCGCGTCCACGCCGGCATCCGCGGCGCGGTCGACGGCCTCGCGCCACAGGCGCCAGGCATCGGGCTGCGGATAGGTGTTCAGCGCCAGGAAGACCTTGCGCTGGCGGTCGTGGGCGTAGCGGATGCCCTGGGCGATCGCGGCGGCGTCGAAGTTCAGGCCGGCGAAGTTGCGCGCGTTGGTGGCGTCCCGGAACCCGAGGTAGACGCAATCGGCGCCTTCGTCCACGGCGGACTTGAGGGCGGGCAGGCTGCCGGCGGGACAGACCAGCTCGAATCCGGAGAGATCGTGGTGCGGCACCACGCGCGGCCGGACGGCGGAAGACAATGAAGACATGAGGGACATCCTGGCGGTTCTGGCCGTGCGCGGGGCACGTCGCCGGGCCCTGCATCGGCAATAGCTCGCACTATGCCCCGATCCCGCCGCACAGTCCTTAATCCGGATCAAGGGAACCGGTATTGGGCGCACGGTCTTGGGCGTTCCGGCGGCCGCCATCGTGTAAGGTAGCAGCTGCACCTGGGAGGACCCGCCATGGCATTGCCCGACATCACCCTGGACGTGCGGCGCCTGCCGCCGCCCGAACCGCTGGAACAGTGCCTGGAGGCGCTGGCCGAGCTGCAGCCCGGCCAGAGGCTGCGCATGCTGATCGACCGGGAACCCTATCCCCTGTACACGATGCTGGACCGCGACGGATTCCAGCACGACTGCACCTTCGAGGACACGCATTTCCTGGTCACCATCTGGACCGGCTGAGCATGCAGCGCGCCCTGGATTTCGACAAGACGCCCGCCCTGGGCGTGCCGCTGCCCTTCCTGCTGAACGTGCCCGTGTTCGGGCTGCTGGCCGGCCTGCTGGCCACCTGGGCCGGCCCCGCCGCGTTCGCGTCCCGCTGGAACGCCGCGACCCTTGCCCTGACCCATCTCTGGACGCTGGGCATCCTCGGCAGCGCGATGCTGGGCGCCCTGGTCCAGATCCTGGCGGTCGCCTGCAACGTGCCGGTCCGCCCGGCGCGCGCGCTCGCGGCCGGCGTCCATGCCCTGCTGAGCGCGGGCACCCTGCTGCTGGCGGCCGGCTTTCTCTGGTGGGCGCCCGAGGCATGGCTGGGCGCCGCCGTGCTGCTGGGCGCGGCTTTCGCGGCCTACCTGGCGGCGGTGGGCCACGCCTTGTGGGCGCGCCGCGGCGACGTCTACCGGGGCGCCCGCGAGATCCTCGTTCCCGTCCGGGGCGCGCTGCTGTCCCTGGCCGTGGCCGTGCTGATCGGATGCGGCATGGCGGCGGCCCTGGCGCTGGGGCGCGAGCCGCCGGGCTGGGTGGGCAGCCACGTGCTGTGGGGTCTGCTGGGCTGGGGCGGGCTGCTGCTGATGGGCATGTCGTTCCAGCTGCTGCCGATCTTCCAGCTGACGGAGCTCTATCCCCGGCCCCTGACGCGCTGGCTGCCGCTGCTGATCCCGGGCCTGCTGCTGGCCTGGACCGCGCTGGATGCCTCCAGCGGCCTGCCCGGACTGATGCGCGAGACCGTGGAGCTGCTGCTGGCCGGCGCCTACGGGGTCTGGATCGCGGCCTCGCTGCAGCGGCTCGCCACCCGCAAGCGGCCTGCGGCCGAGCCCACGACGCTGTTCTGGTTCACAGGCCTGTGCTGCCTGCTGGCCTGCATCCCGGCCTGGGCCTGGATGCGCCACGGCCAGGCCCCGCAGGCGGAGATGGTGCTGGGCGTGCTGATGATCGTCGGCGGGCTGGGCTCCATCGTCCACGGCATGCTGTACAAGATCGTGCCCTTCCTGCTCTGGAAACACGCGCAGGACGCCATGGTGATTCCCGACCGCGACCCTGCCCGGGCCAGGGTCTACCTCAAGGTCATGCCGAAAATGGCGGCCTACATCTCCGAACGCGGCGCCCGCTGGCACTGGGCGCTGCACGTGCTGGCCGTGCTGGCCTGGAGCCTGGCCGCCGCCGGCTGGACGCCCGCCGGCCGGGCGGCGGGGCCGCTGCTGGCCCTGGCGTCCCTGGCGCTGGCGGCCAACCTGGGCCGCGCCCTGCGGCTGTACCGCCGCACGCTGGCCGCCATGGCCGCGCTGCCCCACCATGCCGAAGGCCGCTCCGCCGCGTGAGGGCGGGCGCGGACCGTCCGCACAGCGCCCGAGCGGTTCAGGCCCGGTGCGACCGCAGGCCGTCGATGTCCAGCACGGTGAATTCGCGCCCCCGCACGCGGATCAGGCCCTGGTCGCTGAGCTCGCGCAGGACGCGCGAGAAATGCTCGGGCGTGAGGTTCAGCCGCGAGGCGATGACCGATTTGCCGATCTCGATGCGAAACGGCTGGCCCACCTGGCCGGGCCACTGGCGCAGCAGGAACGCAATGAGGCGCTGCGCGCCGGTGTGCAGCGTGTAAGCCTCGACGTCGCCCATCAGACTGTAGAGCCGCCGGCTCAGGCCGGCCAGCATCTTGCGCGCGACCCCGGGGTGGCGGTCGATCTGGTCGAACAAGGCCTCACGCCCCACGTGCAGCAGCAGGGTGTCGCGCAGCGCCTCGGCCGTGACGATGTAGTTCTGGCCCATGAACATCAGCGCCTCGCCGAAGCCGTCGCCCGGTCCGATCAGGCGCACGACGCGCTCGACCCCCGACGCCGAGACGAAGACGAGCTTGACCTGTCCGTGAACGACGACGTGAAAACCCACGCAGGGGTCGCCGCGGCGGAAGATGATGTCGCCGCGCACGGCCGAGACCTCGCTGGTGCCCCGGGCGATGGGGTCCAGGTCGGACTCGGGCAGTTCGTTGAACAGCGGCACCTGGGCCAGCAGGTCACGGATCCGGCGAAAGCGTGGATCGTCCGCGGCGGAGCGCCCGGCGCCGCGGCGCCCGGGTGCGCGCGAGGCCCGCGCATTGCTAGAATCGGATCCATGGTCCGCGCACTGTTCACCGTACTGGGCACCCTCGCCCTGATCCTGGGTGTGCTGGGAATTTTCCTGCCCCTGCTGCCCACGACCCCGTTTCTGCTGCTGGCGGCCTTCTGCTACCTGCGCGGTTCGCAGCGCCTGCACGGCTGGCTGATGTCCCATCGCGTCCTCGGTCCCTATATCCGCGACTTCCAGTCGGGGCGCGGCATCCCCTTGCGCAGCAAATGCGTGGCCCTGGCCCTGATGTGGCCGTCCCTGGCCGTCTCGGCCTGGATCATGCCCGTGCCCTGGGCCCGCTGGCTGCTGCTGATTCCGGGCATCGGCGTCACGATCTACCTGTGGCGCCTGCCCACCCGGCCCTCAGATTAGCTTGGAATAGGTGGCGACCCTGGGCCGGCGCACGTACTGGTCGAACACCATGGCAAAAGCGCGCACGAAGACGCGCCCCCGCGGCAGCACCCGCAGCCCGCCGGCGTCCCGCGCCAGCAGGCCGGCGTCGACGTAGGGCTGCAGGCGCTGCAGCTCGTCGGCGAAACAGGACTCGAAGTCCTGCCCGTGGCGCTGGCGGAACGCGTCGAAATCCAGCGGCATGCTGCACATCAGGGCCATGATGACCTCGCGCCGGATGGCGTCCTCGGGGCTGAGGTCGAAGCCTTTCGCCGTGGGCAGCTCGTCGCGTTCGAGGACGTTGCGGTAGGCGTTCAGGGAATGGTGGTTCTGCACGTAGGCGTCGCCGACCTTGCCGATGGCCGAAATGCCGAAGCCCACCAGGTCGCATTCCGCCCGGGTCGTGTAGCCCTGGAAATTGCGGTGCAGGCTCTGGCCGAGGCGTGCCCGGTTGAGTTCGTCGTCGGGCTTGGCGAAATGATCCAGGCCGATATAGACGTAGCCGGCCGCCAGCAGCCGGCGCACCGACATCAGAAAGATCTGCAGGCGCGTATCGGCCGTGGGCAGGTCCTCGGCATTGATCAGGCGCTGGGACTTGAAGCGGTCGGGCAGGTGCGCGTAGTTGTACAGCGCGATCCGGTCGGGCGAGAGCTCGATCAACTGGTCCAGGGTGCGGCTGAAGCTCTCCAGGGTCTGCTTGGGCAAGCCGTAGATCAGGTCCGCGTTGATCGACTGGAAACCGTTGTCGCGGCTGGCCTGCAGCGCCACGCGCACCATGTCGTAGGGCTGGATGCGGTTCACCGCGGCCTGGACGTCGGGGTCGAAATCCTGGACGCCGAAGCTGGTGCGGTTGAATCCCAGGCCCGCCAGCATCGCCAGGGAATCCGGCGTCACCGTGCGCGGATCGATCTCCACGCCCAGTTCGGCGTCCTCGGTGAAATCGAAATGCCGGCGGATCTGGTCCATCAGCGCGGTCAGCTCGGCCGCGCTGAGGAAGGTCGGCGTGCCGCCGCCCAGATGCAGCTGCACCGTCTGGCGCGCCGCGCCCAGGTGCGGACTGAGCAGGTCCATTTCCCGGAACAGGATGTCCAGGTATTCGGCCGAGCGGCTGTGATCCTGCGTGATGATCTTGTTGCAGCCGCAGAAATAGCACAGGGACTCGCAAAACGGCAGGTGCACGTACACCGACAGCGGCGCGGGCCGGGGGGACGCGGCGCGCCGCGCCAGGTGGTCCAGGTACGAGGCGGCCGGATAGTCGCGCTGGAAGCGGTCGGCGGTCGGATACGAGGTATAGCGCGGACCGGACTGGTCGAAGCGCCGGATCAGCGCCTCGGAAATCTCCAGGTCCGGAAAAGCGATGCCGGGGTCGCCGGAGGATCCGCCGGGCCGTCCGGGCATGCCGGGGGCGCTGGCGGTGTCGAGTGTTGCGGATGTGATCATGCCGTGAGCTCCTGAGACCGGTCCGGGGCCTCCTGACCCCGACACGGACGGCCCCATTGTCCTGTATCGGGTCCCATTGTCGGGCCAAATCCGCGTATTCCGCTTGATTCAAGTCAAGTATCCGACTTCGCGTATCATAAACAGTAAACCGCATTCCCGAATCGACGCCCACCCCCATGCTCCTGACCCTGATCCTGGCGATCCCTTTTGCCGGCAGCCTGTGCGCCGCGCTGCTGCCGGCCGACGCGCGCAGGACGGGGGCCTGGATCGCCGGCATCTGCGCCCTGGCCTGCCTGGGGCTGACCCTCGCGCTGACCCCGGAGGTCGCCGCCCGCGAGATCCTCAAGCTGGACCTGCCCTGGATTCCCAGCCAGGGGGTGGACCTGACCCTGCGCATGGACGGCTATGCCTGGCTGTTCGCGGTCATCGTCTCGGCGATGGGCGCGCTGATCGCCCTGTACGCGCACTACTACCTGTCGGACAAGGATCCGGTTCCGCGGTTCTTCGCCTTCCTGCTGAGCTTCATGGGCGCCATGCTGGGCGTGGTGCTGGCCGGCAACCTCATCCAGCTGGTGGTGTTCTGGGAACTGACCAGCCTGTCGTCCTTCATGCTGATCGGCTACTGGCAGCACCGGCCAGAGGCCCGGCGCGGCGCGCGCATGGCGCTGCTGGTCACGGGCGGCGGGGGCTTCTGCCTGCTGGCCAGCATGCTGATCATCGGCCACATCGTCGGCAGCTACGATCTGGACGCGGTCCTGGCGGCCGCCGGCGAGATCCGGTCCCACCACTGGTATCCCATCCTGCTGGTGCTGCTGGCGCTGGGCGCGCTGACCAAGAGCGCCCAGTTTCCCTTTCATTTCTGGCTGCCCAACGCCATGGCCGCGCCCACGCCGGTGTCGGCCTACCTGCATTCGGCCACCATGGTCAAGGCCGGGGTCTTTCTGCTGGCCCGCTTCTGGCCGATCTTCTCGGGCACCGACTGGTGGACCTGGATCATCGGCGGGGCCGGACTGTGCTCGCTGCTGCTGGGGGCGTACGCAGCCATCTTCCAGCGCGACATCAAGAGCGTGCTCGCCTATTCCACCGTCAGCCACCTGGGCCTGATCACGCTGCTGCTGGGCATGAACAGCCCCCTCGCGCTGGTCGCCGCCGTCTTCCACATGATCAACCACGCGACCTTCAAGGCATCGCTGTTCATGGCGGCGGGCATCGTGGACCACGAAAGCGGCACCCGCGACCTGACCCGGCTGTCGGGCCTGCGCCAGCTGATGCCGCTGACCGCCACTCTGGCCATGGTGTCGGCCGCGGCCATGGCGGGCGTGCCGCTGTTGAACGGCTTCATCTCCAAGGAAATGTTCTTTGCCGAGACCGTGTTCGTCACCGGTCACTGGTTCAGCCGCTGGGGCCTGCCGCTGGCCGCCGTGGTGGGCGGCGCCTTCAGCGTGACCTATTCCCTGCGCCTGGTGCTGCAGGTCTTCTTCGGGCCGCCGGCCACCGACCTGCCGCGCACGCCGCACGATCCGGCCCGCATGATGCTCATTCCCTGCGCCATCCTCGTCGGCATCTGCCTGGCCGTGGGCATACTGCCCGGCCAGACGCTGGGCCCCATCCTGAGGCTCGTCATGGTCGGGCTGCTGGGCCTGCGCGTGCCCGTCTACGACCTGCAGCTCTGGCACGGGTTCAACCTGCCGCTGCTCATGAGCGTGATCGCCCTGGTGCTGGGCGTGGCGCTGTACCTGCTGCTGCGCCGGCGCGACCGCCGCGCGCCCGGCAAGGTGCCTCTGATCTACCGCTTCGACGGCCGCCGGACCTTCGAGGCCGCGCTGGAGGCCATCGACAGCGCGGCCGCGGGACTGATGGGCTGGCTGCAGACGCCGCGCCTGCAGCCGCAGGTCCTGCTGCTGGTGCTCTGCACGCTGGGCGTGGCCGCGCTGCCCCTGCTGCCGGGGGGATGGTGGCGGCACGCGCCGGCCGGTGACACGCCGCTGCAGTGGTCCTTCGGCCTGATGTGGCTGGCCGGCGGAGCCTGCGCCATCGCGGCCGCCTACCAGGCCAAATACCACCGCATGGCCTCGCTGATGCTGTCGGGCGCCACGGGCCTGGTCACCTGCGCGACCTACGCCTGGCTCTCGGCGCCGGACCTGGCCCTGACGCAGCTGGCGGTCGAGGTGGTGACGACCGTGCTGCTCCTGCTGGGGCTGCGCTGGCTGCCGCCGCGCCTGGAGGAATTCCCGGCCGCGAGCTGGCGCCGCACCCAGTGGCGGCGCGCGCGCGACCTCGCCGTGGCCATCGCCGGCGGTGCCGGGATGGCGGCCCTGGCCTACCTCATGATGACCCGGCCGGCGGCGCGCTCCAGCATCTCGGCCTTCTTCGTCCAGCAGGCCTGGCCGCTGGGCGGCGGCGCCAACGTGGTCAACGTCATCCTGGTGGATTTCCGCGCCTTCGACACCTTCGGCGAGATCACGGTGCTGGCCATCGTCGCCCTGAGCGTCTATGCCCTGCTGCGACGCTTCCGCCCGCCCGCCGAGGCGCTGAGCCCCTCGTCCGCGCGGCGCCTGCCGCAGTCCCCCCGAGAGCCCGATCCCAAGGCGCTGCTGCCCGAGGGGCTGATGCGCATCCCCGCCGTCCTGGTCCGCCTGATGCTGCCGGTGTCCACGCTGATCTCGCTGTACTTCCTGCTGCGCGGACACAACCTGCCGGGCGGCGGCTTCGTCGGCGGCCTGGTCATGGCGACCGGCATCATCCTGCAGTACATGGTGGGCGGCATCCTCTGGGTCGAGGCGCGGCCGCTGATCCGCCCGCAGGCCTGGATCGCGCTGGGCCTGCTGGTGGCCGGCGGCGCCGCCACGGCGGTCTGGTGGGCCGGCCAGCCGCTGCTGTCGGCCTACGCCGCCGACGTCCACCTGCCCGTCGTGGGCACAGTGCATCTTTCCAGCGTGCTGGTGTTCGACCTGGGGGTCTACATGCTGGTGGTCGGCGCAACCATCCTGATGCTGATCGCCCTGGCGCACCAGTCCCTGCGCTTTCACCGCAACCTCACCGAGCCGGCCGACGGCCCGCTCACGGAGTCCTGACCATGGAATGGATACTGGCCCTGGCCATCGGGGTGCTGGCCGGCTCCGGCATCTGGCTGCTGCTGCGGCCGCGCACCTTCCAGTTCATCATGGGTCTGGCCCTGATGTCCTATGCCGTGAACCTGTTCATCTTCGCCATGGGCCGGCTGCGCCTGGACGCGCCGCCGGTCATCGATCCGCACTGGCCCGATCCGATCCGCTACACCGATCCCCTGCCCCAGGCGCTGGTCCTGACGGCCATCGTCATCGGCTTTGCCACCACCGCCCTGTTCCTGGTCGTACTGCTGGCCTCGCGCGGCATGAGCGACACCGACCACGTGGACGGAGAGGAACGGCGGCCATGAATCTCTGGACCCAGCACCTGCCGGTCCTGCCGGTCCTGATTCCCCTGCTGGCCAGCGCGCTGATGCTGCTGGCCCGCGACGGGCAGCGGACCCTGCGCATCGGCCTGGGAGCCGTGTCCCTCGCGCTGCAGGCGCTGGCGGCGCTGGCGCTGGTGCGGGCCACGCAGGGCATCGGCGGTTCGCTGTGGCTGGACAACATCGGCGTCTATCACCTGGGCAACTGGCCCGCACCCTTTGGCATCGTGCTGGTGGCCGACCGCCTCTCAGCCCTGATGCTGGGCCTGGCCTCGGTGCTGGGACCCTGCGCCTGGCTGTACGCCACCGCGCGCTGGGACCGCGCCGGCAGCCATTTCCACCCCCTGTTCCAGCTGCAGATGATGGGCCTGAACGGCGCCTTCCTGGCCGGCGACCTGTTCAATCTGTTCGTGTTCTTCGAGATCCTGCTGACCGCCTCCTACGGCCTGATGCTGCACGGCTCGGGCAAGGCGCGCGTGGGCGCCGGCCTGCACTACATCGCGGTCAACCTGATCGCCTCCTTCCTGCTGCTGATCGCGATCGCGCTGATCTACGGGCTGACCGGCACGCTGAACCTCGCGGACCTGGCCATGCAGGCCGGCAAGCTCACCGGCGCGGACCGCCAGCTCTTCGACAGCGCCGCGGCCGTCCTGGGCATCGCCTTCCTGATCAAGGCCGCCGCCTGGCCCCTGAATTTCTGGCTGCCCAATGCGTATTCGCAGGCCTGCGCGCCGGTGGCCGCCCTGTTCGCCATCATGACCAAGGTCGGCATCTACGCCCTGCTGCGGATCGGTTCGCTGCTGGTGCCCGCGGGCGCGCCTGCCGCCTTCGGCGGATCCTGGATGTTTCCGGCCGGCATCGCCACGCTGGTCTTCGGCACCCTGGGCATGCTGGCCAGCACCGAACCCCGGCGCATTGCCGCCTACGCCATCATCACCTCGTCGGGCACCCTGTTCGCCGCCCTGGGCATGCCGGGCGTCACCCTGACGGGCCCGGCCCTGTATTACCTGCTCAGCTCCGTGCTGGCGCTGGGCGCGCTGTTCCTGCTGCTGGAGCTCGCCGAGCGCAGCCAGTCCTTCGGCGCCAACATCCTGGCCGTCACCCAGGAAGCCTTCGAGTCCGACGAACTCGACGCCGCCAGCCTGTCGCAGCCGGTGGTGGGCACGCCGCTGCCGGCCACCATGGCCTTCCTGGGTCTGAGCTTCTTCGCCTGCGCCCTGCTGGTCATCGGCCTGCCGCCGCTCTCGGGCTTCGTGGCCAAGTTCACCCTGCTGTCGGCCGCCCTGCGCACGGCGGAATTCGGCGCGCCGACGCTGAACGTCTGGCTGCTGGTCGCCTGCGTGCTGGGGTCGGGTTTCGCCTGCCTGATGGCGCTGGGGCGCTGCGGCGTGCGCCTGTTCTGGGTGCCCGACGAGCTGCACGTGCCCTCCCTGAAGCTCTCCGAGGTCATCCCCATCCTGTTCCTGCTGGGCGCATGCGCGCTGCTGACGGTCCGGGCCGGGCCGGTCATGAGCTACCTGGAGGACACGGCCCACTACCTGGACCAGCCCGGCCGCTACATGCACGCGGTCCTCGACCCCTCGGGGCGCTACGGAGCCCTGCCATGAGACGCCTGGCCGCCAGCCTGCCCATGATCTGCCTGCTGCTCGCGCTGTGGCTGGTGCTGAACGACAGCGTGTCGCCCGGCCAGATCGTGCTGGGGCTGCTGATCGCCATCGTCCTCAGCCTGCTCGCGCCCGTCCTGCGACCGGTGCGCGCCCGCCCGCGCCGCCCGGGGCTGGCGCTGCGGCTGGCCGGGCGCGTCGCCGCCGACATCCTTCGGTCCAATTACCTGGTGGGCCTGCGCATTCTGCGCGGCGACGCCGCCGGCGCCCGGCCGGGCTTCCTGGACATCCCGCTGCGCATCCGCGACCCGCACGGCCTGGCCGTGCTGGCCTGCATCGTCACCTTTACCCCCGGCACGATCTGGTCGCGCCACGACGCCGAACGCAACCTCCTGACCCTGCACGTGCTGGATCTCGACGATCCCGACGGCCTGACCCGCATCATCCAGGACCGCTACGAGGGTCCGCTGATGGAGATCTTCCCATGAGTACGCTGATTCTGAACTGGGCCGGCGGCTTTGCCCTGCTGTGCTTCGTGCTGGGCCTGGCCTGCGCGGCCATCCGCCTGATCCGCGGCCCCCGGGCCGAGGACCGCGTCCTGGCCCTGGACACGCTCTACATCAACGGCATGCTGATCCTGCTGGTGCTGGGGCTGCGCTTCGAGGCCGGCCTGTATTTCGACGTGGCGCTGCTGATCGCGCTCTTCGGTTTCGTCGGCTCCGCGGCGCTGGCCAAGTTCCTGCTGCACGGCGAGGTGATCGAGCCATGAACGAACTTCCCCTGTGGGCCGCCATCGCGGTCGGGCTGCTGCTGATCCTGGCCGGCATCGTCACGCTCGTCGGCTCGCTGGGGCTGCTGCGCCTGCGCAGCTTCCGCGAGCGCATGCACGCGCCGACGCTGGGGATGACGCTGGGCGTCTTCAGCATGGCGCTGGCCGCCACGCTGGTCGCCAGCTTGCTGCAGGGCCGGCCGATCTTCCACGAATGGCTGATCTGCCTGTTCCTTTTCCTGACCGCGCCCGTCACCGCGATCCTGCTGATGCAAAGCGCCCTGCGCCGGTCCACCACGGATCCGGAGGTCCCGGAGGCCGCCCGCGCCGGCCCGCCGCCCGCTTGAGCATATTCGTAACATTCCCCTAGGGGGAAACCCGTACACTAAACGAGTGCCCTGAACCGGGCGGGGAAAGCGCCCGGCATTGAAGAAGGAGTGCTCATCATGCGTCAAGCATTACAGATGTCTCTGCGGGCCGGCCTGGTGGCCGCCGGACTCGGCTGCGCCGCCCTGTTCGCCCCCGGCGCCCAGGCGGCCGGCCCCAGCCAATACCAGCAGGACGTGGAACGCTGCAACACCACCCCCGGCATCGACAAAAAGGCCTGCCTGCGCGAGGCGGGGGCCGCGGCCGAGGCGGCCCGCCGCGACAAGCTGACCACCCCCTCGCCCCAAGCCGAGGACCGCAATCGCACCCAGCGCTGCAACAGCCTGCCGGCCGACCAGCGCCAGGACTGCATGACCCTGATGGACGACACGAATGCCCGCACGGAAGGCTCGGTGCAGTCAGGCGGCATGATCCGTGAGACCACCATCACCATCCCGGCGCCAGCAACCTCGATGCCGTCGGGCGCCATGCCCGCGACGGGCACGGTTCCGGCCGGCGGGACCGCGCCGGCCACCGGTACCGTTCCGGCCACCGGCACCGTGCCTGGCACCACCAGCTACTGACGTCCGGGGCGCCGGCCGGCTACAGTTCCATCTGCATGCCCATTTCCACCACGCGATTGGGCGGGATCTTGTAGAAACGGGTGGTCCGGCTGGCATTGCGCGCCATGAAGGCGAACAGGTGCCGCCGCCAGCTCTGATGCCAGGGCAGGCGGCGCACCACGATCACCGTCTGGCGCGACAGGAAGTACGAGGTCTGCATCGGTTCGAGGTTCAGTTCCGGGACCTCCTGGCCGATCTGTTCCACCACCTGCGGGACGTTCGGTTCCTGCTTGAAGCCCCAGCGCGCCACCGCCTGCCAGCTGCTGCGGCTGACGCGCTCGATTTTCACCCGCTCGCCAAACGGCACGTAGGGCTCGTCGGCGACCTCGATCGTCAGGAAGAGCGCCTGTTCGTGCAGCACCTTATTGTGTTTCAAATTGTGCAGCAGGGCCGGCGGCACCGTGCCGACGATCATGCTCATGAATACCGCGGTGCCCGGCACCCGGGTGGGCGGATAGGCCTCCAGGGATTCCATGAAGTCCACCAGCGGCTGATGATCCCCCGCCAGGGTGTCGTGGATGCGCTGGCGCCCCTGCTTCCAGGTCACCATCAGCGTCAGCAGCGCGATGCCCACCACCAGCGGCAGCCAGCCGCCCTCGTGCAGCTTCAGCGTATTGGACGTGAACAGCAGCACGTCGATCAGCAGGAACACGGTGATCAGCGCGAGCCAGGCCATCCGCCGCACGCCGCGGGCGGCGCGGGGCAGGACCGCGAAGGCCAGCAGCGAAGTCATGAGCATGGTGCCCGTGACGGCGAAACCGTAGGCGTGGGCCAGCCGGTCCGAGGAACCGAAGGCCAGGATCAGCACCAGCACCGCCAGCAACAGCAGCCAGTTGACGCGCGGCAGGTAGATCTGGCCTTCCTCGCGGGCCGAGGTATGCAGGATCACCATGCGCGGCCAGTAGCCCAGCTGCACCGCCTGGCGGGTCATGGAGAACGCCCCGGAGATCACGGACTGCGAGGCGATCACGGTCGCCAGCGTCGCCAGCCCCACCAGCGGGATCAGCCCCCATTCGGGCGCGAGCAGGAAGAAGGGATTGCTGATGGCCCCCGGGTCGGTGAGCAGCAGCGCCCCCTGGCCGAAATAGCACAGCACCAGCGCCGGCAGCACTCCGATGAACCAGGCGCGCCGGATCACCTTCCGGCCGAAATGCCCCATGTCGGCATACAGGGCCTCGGCGCCAGTCAGCGCCAGGACCAGCGCGCCCAGGGCCAGAAAGGTCTCCCAGGGCGCGTCGCCGATGAAGCGCAGCGCCCAGAGCGGGTTGACCGCCTGCAGGACTTGCGGCGCCTGCGCCACGCGCCAGCCGCCCAGCACCCCCAGGGTGAGGAACCAGACCAGCATGACCGGGCCGAAGAGCTTGCCGACGGTGCCGGTGCCGCGCGACTGGACCATGAACAGGGCCAGCAGCACCACCACCGCGATGGGCACCACCCAGGCATCCAGCCGGTGCGAGACCACCCCGATGCCTTCGACCGCCGAGAGCACGGAAATGGCCGGCGTGATCATGCTGTCGCCGTAGAACAGGCTGGCGCCGATCAGACCCAGCACCGCCAGGCGCCAGCGCACGCGCCCCGGCCGGCCGCGCATGGCGAGCTCCATCAGGGCCAGCGTGCCGCCCTCGCCGCGGTTGTCGGCCCGCAGGATGCAGGTGACGTACTTGACCGAGACCACCACGATCAGCATCCAGAACAGGATGGAGAGCATGCCCAGCACGTGCTCGACGTCGGGCCGGCCGGTGCCCGACAACGCCACCTTGATGGTATACAGCGGGCTGGTGCCGATGTCGCCGTAGACGACCCCCAGGGCGCCGATCAGCAAGGCGGACTGCGGACCGCGGGGGTCCGGGGTTTTATGTGTGCTCATGATCTATTCGGCCCGCGTCAGGCAGGCGCCCCGGCGGGGACCAGGAAAAATGAGGGTGATCCGGGTTCCGGGAAAGGCGGGGCGGCTGGCGATCTTCCACCAGGCGCCATGCGCGCGGGCGATTTCCCGGACGATGGCAAGCCCCAGGCCCGCACCGCCGGAACCGGCATCCGCCGCCCGGTAGAAGGCCTCGAACACCCGCTCCAGGTCCTCGGCCTCGATGCCCGAGCCGTCGTCCTCCACCGAAAACGAGGGCGGATTGGCCATGACCCGCAGATGGATGCGGCTCGCCCCGCGCCCGTACCGCAGCGCATTGTCGATCAGGTTGCCCAGCAGCTCGCCCAGCAGGACCGGATCGCCGTCCACCCACACCGGCTCGTCCGGCGCGGACAGCTGCAATTCGAGGGCATGCTCGCGGGCGCGGTCCAGCCAGTCGGAACCCGCCTGGCGCATCCATTCGCACAAGTCCAGGCGCACGAAACTGTCCTGCGGGCGCGCGGCATGGTCGGCGCGCGCCAGCACCAGCAGCTGCTGGCCCATGCGGATCATGTGGTCGGTCACGGACTTGATACGGCCGGCACGCATGCGCACGTCCTCGGCCAGGTCCTGACCCAGCATCAGCTCGGACTCGAGCTTGAGGCCGGCCAGCGGCGTGCGCAGCTGATGCGCCGCGTGCCCGATGAAGCGGCGCTGCGCCTGAACCGAATCATCCAGGCGCAGCAGCAGGTCGTTGAAATGCAGGACCAGGGGCGCGATCTCGCTGGGCAGCCCGGCCAGATCCAGGGGCTGCAGATCCTCGATCGAACGCTGGCGGATCTGGTCGGCCAGCCGGTTGATGGAGGTGAGCTCCAGGCGGATGCCGGAAATCAGCACCCAGACGAACAGCACCACCAGAAAGCCCTGGGTCAGCAGCATCACCCAGAACAGGTCGCGCAGCAGCCAGGGCTGGGGGCGGATCACGCCGGTCATGAACCAGGTCGCCAGCAGGTCGATGGCCACCAGGATGAAGAATGCCGGCAGCAGGCGGCGCACCAGCCGGCGCGCCAGGGAATCCTGGGGCATCAGTCGTTCGAACAGACCCAGCGCCTGGCGATCCCGCCGAGGATCGGAATCCGCGGAGCTACTGCGCACTGTCGACGTCGAGCAGGTAGCCGAAGCCGCGCACGGTCTGGATGCTGGCGCCGGTGCCGTCCAGCCGCTTGCGCAGGCGGTACACATAGACTTCGACGGCGTTTTCACTGAAATCCGCATCCCAGGCCGACAGGGAATTGACGATCTGCTGCTTGGTGACGACCCGGCCGGGCCGGGCCATGAGCATTTCCAATACGGACAGCTCGCGCACCGACAGGGCCAGGCGCTTGCCGGCGACCCGGATCTGGCGGCCCACCGTGTCGAACGCGAGCGGGCCGCATTCGAGGATGGTCTGGGCCTGGCCGGCATGGCGCCGCGCCAGCGCCCGGACCCGGGCGGCCAGCTCGGGCAGTTCGAAGGGCTTGGTCACGTAATCGTCGGCGCCCGCGTCCAGGCCCGCCACCCGGTCGTCCAGCCCGTCGCGGGCGGTCAGGATGAGGACGGGGATCTGCGTCCCCCCCGCCCTCAGGCGCTGCAGGACCTCGAGACCGCTCATGCCCGGCAGGTTCAGGTCCAGCAGCAGCAGGTCGTAGGCCTGGCCGGCCACGGCGCCCTCGACCCGGTCGCCCGACTGCAGCCAGTCGACGGCATAGCCCTGGCTGCCGAGGAATTCCTGGAGCGCGTGCCCCAGGGTGGTGTCGTCTTCGATGACTAGTACTCGCATGGGGTGATTCTAGCCTGAAGACGTCACGTCCAGTCACCTGGGCGCGGTGGCCGTTACATAGCTGACGCGCCCATGAACAGGCGGTTCAGCGGGCGCCGGCTGGGGCCGCGGGGATCTGTCGGGCGGCGGCGGACGGAGCCGCGGAAGATGCCGCGGCACCCCGCGCCTGCGACGGCCGCGACGGCTGCGCGGATCCGTCTGCCTGCGCCGGCGCCGGCCGCGTCACGAAGCCCAGCCGCTTCATGCCGGCCCGGCGCGCCGCGCCCATGATCTCGGCCAGTTCGCCGTAGCGGGTCTCGGCGTCGGCGCGGATGCGCACCTCCGGCTGGGGATCGGCGCCCGCCTGGGCTGCGAAACGCGCCTGCAGGTCTTCCATCGCCACGGGTTGCTCGTTCCAGTACAGGTCGCCGGCCGGATCGATCGCCAGGTCGATGACCTCCGGTTTCTGTTCCACGGGCTGCGCCGAGACCTGCGGCACGTTGATGCGGATGGAATGGCTGAGCAGCGGCGCCGTGATGATGAAGATGACCAGCAGCACCAGCATCACGTCGATGAGCGGCACCATGTTGATCTCGGACATGGTGGTGCCCGGCCCCTTGGAATCGAAGCTGCCGAACGCCATGATCAGGCCTCCCGGGAACTGGCCAGGCTGATGTGGCGGCCGTGGCGCTCATGAGCGCCGTCGGCCACCTGCTGCCCGGTGGCCAGGAAGGTGAAGAGATCGTGGGCGAAGGCGTCGAGCTGGGCGAGGTAGACCCGGTTCAGGCGCACGAAGGCGTTGTAGGCCAGCACGGCCGGGATGGCGACCGCCAGGCCCAGACCCGTCATGATCAGGGCCTCGCCCACCGGCCCGGCGATGCGGTTGATCGTCACGCCGTCGGCCATGCCGATGCTCAGCAGCGCGTGGTAGACCCCCCAGACCGTGCCGAACAGGCCGACGAACGGCGCGGTGGAGCCGACCGAGGCCAACACCGTCAGGCCGTTTTCCAGGCGCGCGGTTTCTTCGTCGATCACCTTGCGGATGGTCCGCGTCACGAACGCCGCCGTCGAGCCGCTTTCCTCCAGCTTCAGCGCGCCGTACTTGGCGTGGTGCTTCTGGGCGTGGATCGCATGGCTGGCCAGGTGCGCGAACGGCTCCTCGGCGCCATGGGTGGCGATCTCGTTCTCCACCTGTTCCAGCGAGCTGGCCGCCCAGAATTCCGCCAGGAATTTCTTCGAGCGCTGGCGGATGCGCAGCTGCGTGAAGCCCTTGACCAGGATCAGGTACCAGCTGGCCAACGACATCAGCAGCAGAAAGCCGAACAGCGACTTGCCGACCGCGTCGCTCTGCCCGATGAAGTGCAGCACGCCCTGCCCGCCCGCGGCCAGTTCGGCGGCGGGCAGGGCCGAGGCGCCCTGGGCCGCCGCCGAGGCGAGCGGCGCCGTGGCGGCGGCGGCCTGGCCGGCGGCCGCTGCGGCGTCCGGGCCGACCGCCTGGGCCAATGTCAGCGCCGCGCTGCCGATCAGATCGATCATCATGTTCTCGAACTCCTGTGGGGTCTGCGACCCGTGAACTACAAAACGAAATCGAAGGGAATGTCCACCAGCGCCTTGTAGGCGATGCCGTTTTCCGTATACGGACGAAAGCGCGCATGCTGCATGGCCCGGACCGCCGCCTCGTCCAGGCGCTCGTAGCCCGACGAGCGCCGGACGTGGATGCCGGCTACTTGCCCCTGAGGCGAGATCAATACCCGCAGCACCACCCGGCCCTGCTCGCCGCGCCGCTGCGACAGGCGCGGGTAGACCGGGCTGGGGCGCTTGCCCAAGTAGTCCACCCGGCCGATGCTGCGCGGCCGGTCGGGATCGACGGGGCGGGGCTCGCCGCGCGCCTGGCTGGCATGCGGGGCGCCGCCGGCGGGCGCGGATACCTTGGCTGGGGCGGTTTCCCGCACGGGCTGCGGCTTGGCCGGCGGTTCCGGCTTTGGTTGCGGCTTGGGCTGCGGTTTGGGTTTGGGCTGCGGTTTGGGTTTGGGCTGCGGCTTGGGTTTCGGCTTGGGCGGTGGCGGCGGCTCGACGATCGCGTCGGGCTCGGGCGTTTCCACGACCGGCTCGGGTTCCGGTTCGGGCTGGACCACCGGTTCCGGTGGGGGTTCGGGCTGCGCGACGGGCTCGGGTTCGGGCGGGACCACGGGCTCGGGTTCCGGAGGGGCCGGATCCGGCTGAGCGACAGGCGCCTCGTCCAGGGGGGGGCCCAGTTCGACGAACTGCACATCCAGGGCATCAGGCTCACCCAGCGCGACCTGCGCGACGGGGGCCGACAGCACCATCGCCAGCACCAGGGCGTGCAGCCCCAGCGCCGTGCACGCGGCGACCCCCTTCAACCAGGGGAAACGCGGAGAAGAAACCGATCCCATGAACCCGCAGACCACATCATTGAAAGTCGGATATTAGCAGGAATGAAAACGATTCTCAATGCGAATTGGCTGGATTCAGAAACAAAAGAATACATTTTTTCTGAAACTTGAAGCAGGAAATTTCTGTCCCTAAAGCCAAGGATCCGTCCGACAAGCCGCCCGGAGGACAAGACTCCGGCCCGTTCGCACCTAAACCAAGAGGCCACGCACCATCATGCCTAGAATCCTCGCCCTATGGGCAGTCGCCCTGTGCACCCTGAGCTTGCAGACCGCGGCGTTCGCCGCCGACGCCCCGCCCCCCGGCATCTATCTTTCCACGGACTACCCCTCGGTGACGCTGAAGGCGGGGGAAACCTCCTCGATCTCGATCCAGCTGCACAACCAGGCCATGCCGCCCGAGCGGCTGGCGCTGTCCGTGGACGGCGTCCCCGAGCACTGGAAGGCGACCCTGCTGGGAGACGGCCGGCCCGTGGCCTCCGCCATGCCCGGCAGCGGCCAGTCGCTGTATTTGAAACTGCGCCTGGACATTCCGAAAGGCGACGCGCAGGAAAGCGGCACCATCACCGTGCACGCCGACGGCAGCCAGCGGCATCTCAGCCTGCCGCTGGACATCCGCCTGGCCGAGCAGTTACCCGCCCAGCTGTCGGTCCAGCCCGAACTGCCCCAGCTGACGGGATCCGCGCATACCAATTTCGACTACCAGCTCACCATCAAGAACGACAGCGGGCAGGACGTGCTGGCCAGCCTGGCGGCCAGCGCCCCCCAGTATTTCGACACGTCCTTCACCGAGGGCTATGGCAGCCAGCAGATCAGCGCCGTGCCGATCAAGGCCGGCGAATCCAAGAACGTCAAGCTGCACGTGCGCCCGCCGGCCAACGCGACCTCCGGCGAGCATGACATCCAGGTCAAGGTGGCCGCCGACGGCGCCCAGGCCGCCACGACGCTCAAGCTGGACATCACCGGCCAGCCGTCCCTGGACCTGGCCGGCCGCGACGGCCTGATGAGCGCCAGCGCCCAGATCGGCGCCGCCAGCACCATCCCGCTGGAACTGCACAACGGCGGCACGGCCGCCGCCCAGGACATCCGGCTCGACGGCACCGCGCCCTCCGGCTGGAAGGTCGAGTTCGAGCCCGCGCAGGTGGCCCGCCTGGAGCCGGGCAAGACGGTCGAGGTGCAGGCCCACGTCACGCCCTCGGCCCAGTCCCTGGCCGGAGACTACATGGTCAAGCTGCACGCCCGCTCGCAAGGCCAGTCCGCCGACGGAGACCTGCGCGTCTCGGTCACGACCTCGGGCCTGTGGGGGGTCAGCGGCGCCATCCTGATCGCGGTGGCCCTGCTGGTGCTGATCGGCGCCGTCGCCCGGTACGGCCGCCGATGAACGCGCCCGCCATGAACCGCCCCGGGGACGTGCCCGCGATCGACGCCCGGGGGCTGGGCAAGGACTACGGATCGCGCACCGTCGTGCAGTCGCTGAACTTCCAGGTCAAGCCCGGCGAGGTGTTCGGCCTGCTGGGGCCCAACGGCGCCGGCAAAACCACCACCATCCTGATGCTGCTGGGCCTGACCGAGGCCACGCGCGGCCAGGTCCGCGTGCTGGGCGAGGACCCCTGGCGCAACCCCTTGGCGGTCAAGCGGCACATCGGCTACATGCCGGATTCCGTGGGCTTCTACGACCACCTGAGCGCCCGCGACAATCTGCGCTACACCGCCCGCCTGCTGGACATCCCGGCGGCCGGACGCGACGCGCGGATCGAGGCGGCGCTGGAGCGGGTCAGCCTGGCCGACCGCATCGACCAGCGCGTGGGCACTTTTTCCCACGGCATGCGCCGCCGCCTGGGCCTGGCCGAGATTCTGCTGAAACAAGCCGCGATCGCCATCCTGGACGAGCCGACCTCGGGCCTCGACCCCCAGTCCACGGAATCCTTCCTGCGGATGATCGAGTCCTTGCGCGAGGACGGCGTCACCGTGCTGCTGTCCTCGCACCTGCTGGACCAGATGCAGCGTATCTGCGACCGGGTCGCGCTGTTCAACGCCGGACGCATCGCGCTGATGGGACCCGTGCAGGCGCTGGCCCGGCAGGTGCTGGGTGGCCACAGCCACGAGGTGCACATCCTGGCCGAGGGCCCGGACATCCGGGCGGCGCTGGCCGCCGTGCCGGGGGTGGGCCACGTGCGCGCCGAGCCGGGCGGCCGATACGTCCTGCAAGCCGAGAGCGACGTGCGCGCCCAGGCCGCCCAGGCGGCGGTGCTGGCCGGCGCGCAGTTGCGCGACCTGGCCGTGGACACCCCCAGCCTGGAGCGCATCTACCGACAGACCTTCACCGAGGACCATCCGACATGAGCACTTCCCGCATGGGTTCGCCCTGGCACGGCCTGGGCGCCGTCCTGTCCAAGGAGTTGGCCGACCACCTGGGCAGCGCCCGCATGCGCCTGCTGGAGTGGCTGGTCGTGCTGACGGCCGCGGCCGCCCTGTACGGCGCCATCGAAGGCATCCGCCAGACGACCTCCTCCGATCCCTTCGTGTTCCTGCGCCTGTTCACGGACACCCAGGCCCCCCTGCCCTCGTTTGCCGCCCTGCTGGGATTCCTGATCCCGCTGGTCGCCATCGGCCTGGGGTTCGACGCGATCAACGGCGAATACAGCCGCCGCACGCTCAGCCGCATCCTGTCCCAGCCCATCTACCGCGACGCCCTGCTGCTGGGCAAGTTCCTGGCCGGGCTGGCCGCGCTGGCAATCTGCCTGGTGTGCCTGTGGCTGCTGGTGATCGGGGCTGGCCTGATCCTGCTGGGCGTGCCGCCCAGCGGCGAAGAGGTCCTGCGCTCGCTGGCCTTCCTGGTGGCGGCCCTGGCCTACGCCGGCGTGTGGCTGGCCGTCGCCCTGGCGTGTTCGGTGCTGTTCCGCTCGGCCTCGACCTCCGCGCTGGTGGCCCTGGGCCTGTGGCTGTTCTGCGCCCTGCTGTGGCCGATGCTGGCGCCCGCCCTGGCCCAGGCCATCGCCCCGCCGGACCTGGCCACCGTGCTGAGCGGCGGCGTGGACCTGCGCACGGCCGCCTGGCAGCAGGGGCTGCTGCACATCTCGCCGGCCAGCCTGTTCAACGATACCGCCATCACGCTGCTGAGCCCATCCACCCGCGCCCTGGGGCCGGTGTTCCTGTCGCAGCTGCAGGGCGCGCTGCTGGGCAGCCCGCTGCCGCTGTCGGAGAGCCTGGCCATCGTCTGGCCGCAGTTCACCGGCCTCATCGCCGCCGTGGTGCTGCTGTTCACGCTGGGATACGTGGCCTTCCAGAGGCAGGAGGTGCGGGCGTGAGCCTCAGCCGCCGACGCCGTCGAGCAAGGCGCCCGCCAGGCCTTCCGGCCCGGTGCACAGTTCCAGTGCGCGGGGCGCGGGCACCGGCCGGCTGACCAGGTAGCCCTGGATCATGTCGCAGTCCAGGCGCTGCAGGTATTCCAGCTGCCCCCGGGTCTCGACGCCCTCGGCCACGACCTCCAGGTTCAAGCCGTGGCCCAGGGCAATGATCGCCGTCACGATCGAGGCGCTGCTGGGATTGGTTTCCAGGTCCCGGATGAACGACATGTCGATCTTCAGCCGGTGCACCTTGAGGTGCTGCAGATACGACATGGATGAATAGCCCGTGCCGAAATCGTCGATGGACAGGCGCACGCCGTGGTGGCGCAGGGTGTCCAGCGCCGCGGTGGCGCGGGCGCGGTCGGCCATCAGGCAGCTTTCGGTGATCTCCAGTTCCAGGCATTCGGGCGCGAGCCCGTGGGTCCGCAGCACGGTCAGCACGGATTCGGCAAAGCCCTCGCAATCGAGCTGCAGGGCCGAGAGATTCACCGCCACGTAGCCGGGGGCGCGGCCTTCGTCGGTCCAGGTGCGCATCTGACGTCCGACCTCCTGCAGCACCCAGTTGCCCAGCGGCACGATCAGCCCGCTCTCCTCGGCCAGGGGGATGAACTCGCCGGGAGCGACCAGGCCGCGCTCGGGATGCTCCCAGCGCACCAGCGCCTCCAGGCCCGTGACCGTCCGCTCGCGCAGATGCAGCTGGGGCTGGTAATGCACCCGGAACTCGCCTCGCTCGAGGGCGCGGCGCATTTCCGCCTCCAGCGACTGGCGTTCCTTGGCGCGCACCATGATTTCCGGCGAGAAGAAGCGCAGGCTGCCCCGTCCCCCGGTCTTGGCCTGGTGCAGGGTCACGTCGGCCCGGCTCAGCAGGATTTCCGCCGTAGCGCCGTCCTCGGGATACAGCGCCACGCCGATGCTGGCGCTGACGTAGATCGCCTGCCCGTCCAGGACGAAGGGCTCGGACAGGGCCTCCAGCATGCGCTGGGCCGACTGGAAGATGTCTTGTCCCCGCTGGTCACGATCCAGGATGACGTAGAACTCGTCGCCGCCCACCCGCGCCAGCGCGTCGCGCTCGGGCAGCAGGCCGCGCAGCCGGTGCGCGACCTGCACCAGCAGTCGGTCGCCCTGCGCGTGGCCCTGGGTCTCGTTGATGGCGGCGAACTTGTCCAGATCCAGGCACATCAAGGCGAAACGCATGGACAGATGTTCGGCCATCTGGATGGAATGGGTCAGCAGCTCCGAGAACAGCACCCGGTTGGGCAGGCCGGTCAGGGGATCGCGATGCGTCAGGATCCGGTATTTTTCCTCGCTGACCTGCAGCATGGCGGTGCGCTGCGCCACCAGGTCCTCCAGGAAACGGCGCAGGCGCGCCAGCTCGAGGTGCGCCCGCACCCGGGCGCGCACCTCGCCGATGTCGAAGGGCTTGGTCACGTAGTCGGCCGCGCCCAGGTCGAAGCCCCGGACCTTGTCGCGGGGGTCGTCCACCACGGTGACGAACATCACGGGGATGCGCTGGCCGGCCGGCGTGGACTTGATGTGCCGGCAGACCTCATAGCCGTCCATGCCCGGCATCATCACGTCCAGCAGCACCAGGTCGGGCGGGGTCGGCCCCTGGACGATCTCCAGCGCCCGGACGCCGTCGCCCGCCACCACGATGCGGAACTCGTCGCGCAGGGCGGCCAGCAGTTCGTGGATGTTTTCGGGCACGTCGTCCACCACCAGCAGGGTCGGCGGCTCAGCACCCTCGGCCCGCAGCGCGATGTCGAACGAGGCCGGCAGCTGGCGCTGGCGCTGCAGCTCGAGCTGGTTGCGCACGCGCACCTTGAAGAGCTCGGGATCGATGGGCTTGGTGATGTAGTCCGCCGCACCCATCAGCAGGCCGCGGGCCGCGTCCGCCGCCTCGGCCAAGGCCGTCACGAAAATGATCGGAATGGCGGCGGTCACCGGGTCCTGCTTCAGGATCTCAAGCACCTCGTAGCCGTCCATGTCCGGCATCTGGATGTCCAGCAGGATCAGATCGGGCTGCGGGGCGCGCCGCGCCTGCTCGATGGCCCGGGCGCCGCTGGTCGCCGCGGTGATCGCATAGTCGTCCCGGAACATGCCGACCAGCGCGTGCAGGTTGACGGAAGCATCGTCGACGATCAGCAGGCGGGGGCGCCGATCGGCGCCTGACGCAGGCTGGGACGCGGGCGAGTTCATGGGGTATTCTCCGGCGCAACGGGCAGCGCATCGAGCTGCCCCAGCGCGGCATCGAGATCGAAGCGGTCGATCCGTGCCGCAATCTCCTGGATGCGGGGCTGCAGCGGCGTGCCCGCGACCCCCCTGTCCAGCTCGTCAAGCAGCGCCTCGGCGGCGCCCAGGTCGGATTCCAGCGCGCGCTTCAGGCGCGCCACCAGGTCGCGCAGGGCCTGCGGGGACAGCGGGGCGGCCGGCGGATCCCGCGGCTCGCCCTCGGCGGCCAGGCTACCGATGTCCTGCAGCACTTCCTCCAGCCGGGCCTGGGCCGCGTCCAGTAGCGCCGCCTCGGGGACCAGCCCCTGCTTGAGCAAGGCGTCGAGACCCGACACACTGGTATATAACGCACGCGCCCCGATATTGCCCGCCACCCCCTTGAGCGCATGGCAGTGGGCTTCGGCCGGCGCCAGGTCGGGCTGCGCGCACAGGCGGCGCAACTGGACGATAGCGTCCGCGTACTGCGCGTGAAAACGCCGCAACTGCTTGCGGTAGGGCTCGGGCCGGCCGCCGATGCGGCGCACGCCGTCGGCGGCATCCAGATGCGCCAGCGCCCGCAGGTCTTCCGGCAGCCCGGCCGCCGCGCCCGTGGCGGCGGGCGCGGGGGACGGCGCCGTCGGCAGGCGGCCCGGCACCCAGCGGGAAATGGTCGCCAGCAGATGGTCGGGATCGATCGGCTTGGTCACGTGGTCGTTCATGCCTGCATCCTGGCTGGCCTGCGCGTCGGACGCCATGGCCAGCGCCGTCATGGCGATGATGGGCAGCACCGCATATCGCTCTCCGCCCGGCGCATTGCCCAGCCGGCGGATGCGTCGGGCGGCCTCCAGGCCATCCATGACCGGCATCTGGATGTCCATCAGCACCGCATCGTAGCGCTTGCCCTGGACACGTTCCACGGCGTCCTGGCCGTTGACGGCCTCGTCCACGACGATGCCCTCGCCGCGCAGGAGCTCGACCGCGAATTCGCGGTTGATGTCGTTGTCCTCGACCAGCAGGATCCGGGCGCCGGCCAGGCTGGTGCCCCGCTCCGCCGCGCGCGGCGCCAATCCGCTGGTCCCGGCCTCGGGCATTCCGCTGCCCAGCACCGACAGCATCGTGTCCAGCAGGGATGAAGGCGAGACCGGCTTGATCAGGAATCCGTCCATGCCGGCCCGCATTGCGCGCCGCATCACGTCCTCGCTACCGTAGGCAGTCACCATCACGATCTTGGGCCGCCGGGCAATGCCCGGATCGGACTGGATGCGCTCGGCCACCTCGTCGCCATCCATTCCCGGCATGCGCCAGTCCATCAGCACCAGATCGTAAGGCCGGCTGCAGGACGCCTGCCTCAGCATGGCAAGTGCCTGAGTGCCCTGGCTGGCGGTGCTGACGTCCAGCTGGAAGAACAGCAGCATCTCGGACAGGATTTCCAGCGACACCGGATTGTCGTCCACGACCAGCACCCGCCAGCCCCGCAGCCGCGAGCCGATGCGCTCCAGCAACTGGCGCTGCTGCGCCTGCGCCTGGCGCGCGACCGCCAGCCGGACGGTAAAGCAGATCGTCGTGCCCAGGCCCGGCGCGGAGGATTCCACCCACAGGTGCCCATCCATGAGTTCCACCAGGCTCTTGCTGATCGCCAGGCCCAGGCCCGTGCCGCCGTAGCGGCGCGTCGTGGACTGGTCGGCCTGGGTGAACTTCTGGAACAGCATGCGGATCTGGTCGGGTTCCATGCCGATGCCGCTGTCCCGCACACAGGCCTGGATGGTGACGCTTTCCTCGTCCCGCTCCAGGCAGTGCAGGGCCAGTTCGACCTCTCCGCGCTCCGTGAATTTCACGGCATTGCCGCACAGGTTCAACAAGATCTGTCCCAGCCGCAGCGGATCGCCCATCAGCAGCGTCGGGATGGCGGGGTCGTGCCGGATCAGGAACTCGACACCCTTGGCCTCGGCCTGCAGGCCGACCGCGTCCACCAGCCGCTCCAGCACCGACTGGGGGTCGAATTCGATGCGCTCGATGTCGAGCTTGCCGGCCTCGAGCTTGGAAAAGTCCAGGATGCCGTTGATGATGCCCAGCAGCGACTGCGCCGCGCCCTGGGCTTTCAGCAAGCGCGGCCGCAGCGTAGGCGCCATGTCTTCCTTGAGTGCGAGGTACAGCATCCCCAGGATGGCATTCATCGGCGTGCGGATCTCGTGGCTCATGGTCGCCAGGAAATCGGATTTCACGCGGGTCGCGGCCTCGGCGGTCTCCTTGGCGCGCTGCAATTCCTGCGTGCGCTCGGACACCTTGGCCTCCAGGGTCTGGTTCAGCGCGTTGAGGTCGCGCATGGAGGCGTACAGGCGCTGGCGGCTGTCGCGGAAGGCCTCGACCAGCTCGCCAAGCTCGTCGGAATAAGGATAGGGCGGCGTCGCCACCTGCGTTTCATGGGGATCGAAACGCCAGCTTCGCACGGCGTCGACGACGCCGGTCAGGGTCTTGGACAGCCTGCCGCGTATCGTCCAGACGAACAGCAGCCACAGCAGCCCGCTCAGGATGATCGAATTGACCAGCGCGACCACGAAGGCATACTTGATCCGGTCCCAGATCACCAGAGGATTGGTGTAGAGCATCAGCCGGCCGATGATCCGCACCGCGCCGTCGGACGAGGCGTGGCGCAGCGGCGTGATCGTCACGTGGCCCCGCAGGAGCAGCGACGCGCCGGACGCATCGGCGGCCGGATTCTGCCAGTTCATCTCGGCCAGGATGGCGCCGTCCGAGGATTCCACCCGGGCGCCAGAGACGATCTCGTTCTGCATCGCGCCGACCAGGGCCGTGTCCAGCTGTCCCTGGTCGAGATCCCAGACGGCGCTGGTGACGGCGGGCTCGATGGTCTGGCTGAGGGACGCCAGGTCCCCGGCGGTGGACCGGCTGACGCTGACATACTGGATGCTCAACTGGATCGCGACCATGATCACGGTCGCGAGGATGTACCAGGGGAGCATCGAGCGCAGCAGGCGCCTGGCAAGAGTCGAGGTCGTCTTCATTCAGGCCGGACCCGCATCAGCGCCACCACCATCGGGTATCCACGGGCGCCGAACCGGCGGGCAGGATGGGATTGTCCAGCCGGATGACATGGCGACGGCTCTGGGCCAGCGCCTTCATCATGGGCGCATGATAGGACTCGAACAGCTTGCGCAACGACCCGTCGGCCAGGGCCGCGCGCAGGCCCTGCTCGATCCAGCCGGCCAGCTGCTTGTTGTCGCGGCTCACCCAGAAATAGATGGGATACGGGAAATACAGCGCCCGCGTCTGCTCGATCGCCAGGTCGGGAAAGGAATCCCGTCGGGCGTCGAGCTCGATCGCGGCCTCGCCGATGCCCCGCGGCAGCGCGTCGAAGCGGCGCGCCGCCAGCATGTCGAAGAGGCGTTCGTAATCGGTCGTGGTCACGACGGTATAGCCGTTGGCCCGCATGACCGGCACGTCCGCCCACTGGCTGTTCATGCCGAAGGTCAGCTGCGTGCGGAAGGCCTCGTCGTCCATGCGCGCGATGCGGTCCTGGTCCGAGGCGGAAATGAGGAAGACCCGGTAGCCGATGACGCCGCGCGAAATGTCGACCTTGATCGGCAGCATGCGTGATTCGCGGTCTTCGTTGGTACCCAGCGCGATGACGTCGATCGTGCCGGCTTGCAGCAGGCTGATGCCGCGGTTCTGCGTCACGGATTCCGCATAGGGCTGCAGGTCGAAGGCCGGGCCTTTGGCCTGCCGGACATGGTCCAGCGCCAGCGCCAGGACTTTCCAGCGGTAGTCGTAGATAGGACCGGACGGAAAGTACGTCAGGGTCCTGGCGGCCGCCTGGGCCGCCCCGCCGCCGAAGGCGCACGCCACCAGCAGGGCGGCCAGCAGACAGCGCAACTGGCATGCGTGATCCGCCCGCCGACGGGTGACCGCAAATCGATTCCTGATCCAGCCTTGCACCACGACTCTCCCCCAAGCTCTTGTCGGATGCCGCCGACCCGCCAGCCACTGGCGCATCGAGGTCGACACCAGAATAGCATAGGCGCCGGAAATGTATCAAAGTCCACTCTGAGCCAACGGGATCCCATCTGCAAGCCGCCCGAACTCATAACAATCCGGCATATCAGAAAGACCGAGTTACATGGTTACAGAGAATCGCATCCCCTCTAAGATACGCTCGCCTCTATTTGACATTCAGATCCAGATTCGACGGGAACCCACCATGCGCAACCTGAAAATCAGCACCCGGCTGACCCTGGGATTCGGCTTCGTGGTCGTCCTGCTGCTGGTCCTGTCGGGCATCGGCGCCTGGCGTATCGTGGACTCGCAGCAGGACAACCAGGAACTGAACCGCCGCCTGCAGACCAACAACCTGCTGCAGCAGCTGACCCGCCAGATCGGCATCAATGCGAACCAGACCCAGGCGACGCTGGCGGCCGATCCGGACACGCAACGGGCGCTGAAGACCTCGATCGCCGCCTCCGACGAGCAGACCGAACACATCAGCCAGCAACTGGCCGCCATCCTGGCCAGCCCGGAAGCCGAGAAACTGCTGCAGCAGGCGACGCAGGACCGCAAGGCCTACCTGGACAAGCGCAACCAGGCCTTCAAGGACCTGGACGGCGGCAACTACGGCGAGGCCGATGCGTTTTTCAACCAGGTGCTGCCCAAGATGACGGCGGGCTACCTGGCGCAGATCGACCAGATCTCCCAGCGCCAGAACGATTCCGTCCAGCAACTGTTCGACCAGAGCGCCCAGTCCAGCCAGCTGGGCCTGACGGTGCTGGCGATCGCCACCCTGCTGGCGCTGATCCTGGCGCCCTTGTTCGCGTGGCGCGTCACCCGTTCGATCGTCCGGCCGTTGCGCCATGCCGTCGCCCTGGCCGGCACGGTGGCGCGCCGCGATCTCAGCGTCCACATCCACGCGCACAGCCGTGACGAGATCGGCCAGCTGCTGTCCGCCCTGGGCACCATGACGGACAATCTGCGCCAGGCCGTCAGCGAGGTGCGGGGCAGCTCGGATGCCATCGCCAGCGCATCGGCCCAGATCACCACCGGCAACCTGGACCTGTCCTCGCGCACCGAGGAACAGGCCAGCTCCCTGGCCCAGACCGCCGCCACCATGGAACAGATCACCGCCACCGTGCGCCAGAGCGCCGACAACGCCCAGCAGGCCAACACCCTGGCGGAATCCGCCGCCCGCACCGCCTCGGACGGCGGCACCCTGGTCGGCGAGCTGGTGGCCACCATGGGCGAGATCAACAGCAAGTCGCAGCAGGTCGCCGACATCATCGGCGTGATCGACTCCATCGCCTTCCAGACCAACATCCTGGCGCTGAACGCCGCCGTCGAGGCCGCCCGCGCCGGCGAACAGGGCCGCGGCTTTGCCGTGGTCGCCGCCGAGGTCCGCGCCCTGGCCCAGC
>DASSTS010000025.1:0-9338 GCA_035707805.1 Castellaniella sp.
GGCGCGACCAGCAGCAGGGCCGCAACGAGGCCGCGGCGGAACTTGAATGATTTCATCGAAAGCCTCGCGGGCTGGGGGTCAGGAGGATGGCGTTCGCCTGAAGGGCGTCGTCCCCGCGAAGGCGGGAATGACGAGAGCCGAAGATTCGGCACTCGAACCGGGTGATGGCCGGATCACAGCGCATCGGCATCGAGCTCGCCGGTGCGGATGCGGACTACCTGCTCGACGTCGGTGACGAAGACCTTGCCGTCGCCGACATTGCCGGTGCGCGCGGCGCGCTGGAGCTCGTCCAGCGCGGTGTCGAGCAGCGCGTCGGGCACCACTGCCTCGACCTTGAGCTTGGGCAGGAAATCGACCACGTACTCGGCGCCGCGATAGAGCTCCGTGTGGCCTTTCTGGCGTCCGAAGCCCTTGACCTCGGTCACGGTCAGGCCGTTGACGTTCAACTCGGACAAGGCTTCGCGCACTTCGTCCAGTTTGAAGGGTTTGACGATCGCTGTGATCTGCTTCATGTCGGGCTGCGCCATGGTCTCCGGGTTCCGCTGAAAAGCTTTTAATATAGCGCAGGTCGCGCGTCCTCTATAATTTCCGCACTATGTCCAATACCCCGCCCACACACAATCAGTTCGACAACAAATCCCAGGCCTGGTCGGCCCGCTTCTCGGAACCGGTCTCGGATCTGGTCAAGCGCTACACCGCCTCGGTGAATTTCGACCAGCGCATGGCCGCCTTCGACATCCAGGGATCCCTTGCGCACGCCGACATGCTGGCCGCGGTCGGCGTCATCGGCGCCGGCGACCTGGCGGACATCCAGCGCGGCATGGCGCAGATCCTGCGCGAGATCGAGGACGGCGCCTTCCAGTGGTCCCTGGACCTGGAAGACGTCCACCTGAACATCGAAAAGCGCCTGGTCGAGCTGATCGGCGACGCCGGCAAGCGCCTGCACACGGGCCGCTCGCGCAACGACCAGGTGGCCACCGACATCCGCCTGTGGCTGCGCCACGAGATCGACCAGGCGATCGGCCTGCTGCGCCAGCTGCGTGCCCGCCTGGCGGCGCTGGCCCAGGCGCACGCCGACACCATCCTGCCGGGCTTCACCCACCTGCAGGTGGCCCAGCCCGTGACCTTCGGCCACCACCTGCTGGCCTACGCCGAGATGTTCGGCCGCGACGCCGAGCGCCTGGCGGACTGCCGCCGCCGCGTCAACCGCCTGCCCCTGGGCGCGGCCGCGCTGGCGGGCACCTCGTATCCCATCGACCGCGAACGCGTGGCCCGCACGCTGGGGTTCGACGAGGTCTGCCGCAACTCGCTCGATGCCGTGTCCGACCGCGACTTCGCCATCGAGTTCTGTTCGGCCGGCGCGCTGATCATGATGCACGTCTCGCGCCTGTCCGAGGAACTGGTCCTGTGGATGAGTCCGCGCGTGGGCTTCATCGACCTGGCTGACCGGTTCTGCACCGGCAGCTCGATCATGCCGCAGAAAAAGAACCCCGACGTCCCGGAACTCGCCCGCGGCAAGACCGGCCGCGTCTATGGCCACCTGATGGCCCTGCTGACCCTGATGAAGGGCCAGCCGCTGGCCTACAACAAGGACAACCAGGAAGACAAGGAAGGCCTGTTCGATACCGCCGACACCCTGCGCGACACGCTGACGATCTTCGTGGACATGATGGGCGGGGTGCGCGTCAAGGCCGATGCCATGCGTGCCGCCGCCCTGCAGGGCTACGCCACGGCCACCGACCTGGCGGACTACCTGGTCAAGCGCGGCGTGCCGTTTCGCGACGCGCACGAGACCGTGGCGCTGGCCGTGCGGTCCTGCGAGCAGCGCGGCTGCGACCTGGCCGACCTGTCGCTGGACGAGCTGCGAGGCTTTCATGGCGAGATCGGCGAGGACGTGTTCCAGGTCCTGACGCTGGAAGGCTCGGTCGCGGCCCGCAAGCACGTCGGCGGCACCGCGCCCGAGCGCGTGCGCGCCGAGGCCCAGCGCATCCTGGACGACACCGCCCAGGCATAACCGTCCCGGGCGCACGTCCGGACGAGCCGCATCATGAAAAACGCCGGGTAGACCCCGGCGTTTTCCTTATCCGCGCCGCGGTCCTGCGCGCCCGGCCGGCCAGCCCAGCCCCAGCAGCGCCAGCGCCGCGAAGGCGGCGCCCGCCAGGAAGGTCGCGGACGGCCCCCACGATTGCCACAGCCAGCCAGCCAGCACGCTGGCCAGCAGCATGCAGACGCCGCTGGCCAGGTTGAAGATCCCGAACGCCGTGCCTTTCATGCCCGCCGGCGTGGTGTCCGCGACCATCGCGGCCAGGATGCCCTGGCTGAATCCCATGTGCAGCCCCCACAGGGCCGCCCCGGCCAGCAGCAGCCAGATGCCGCCGGCCTCGACCGCCAGGGCCAGGTCGGCCAGCACCAGCAGGACCAGCCCGATCGCCAGGACGGCGGTGCGCGGCACTCGGTCGGACAGCCAGCCGGCCGGATAGGCCGACAGCGTGAAGAACAGCGACATCACGATCAGCACGACGGGCGCCCAGGCCATGCCGAGCCCCATGTCCTGGCCGCGCAGGATCAGGAAGGCCTCGCTGAAACGCGCCAGCGTGAATACCGCCCCGATCGCAACCACCCGCCAGTAGGCCGCGCCGAAATCCCGCGTCGCGCCCCAATGGATGGGTGAACGGAAGGACCGGGCCTCGCCGGGGCGCGGGCGATCCTCGCGCACGCCCCAGAACAGCAGCGCCATCGCGACCACGCCTGGCAGCACGGCGAACCACAGGACGTGCCGGATGTCCGCGAAGACGAGCATCAGGAGCACCGCCAGCCCTGGCCCCAGGACCGCGCCCACCGTGTCCATGGCCTGCCGCAGGCCGAAGGCGGCGCCCCGGATCCCGGGCGGCGTGACGTCGGCCACCAGGGCGTCGCGGGGAGCGCCCCGGATGCCCTTGCCGATCCGGTCGACGAAGCGGGCGGCGAACACGGTGCCGACGGTATGGGCCAGGGGAAACAGGGGCTTGCTGAGCGCGGCCAGGCCGTAGCCCGCCAGCAGCAGCCCCTTGCGCCGACCCAGGAAGTCGCTGATCGCGCCCGAGAAGACCTTGACCACCAGGGCCGTGGCCTCGGCCACGCCCTCGATCACCCCCACCGCCAGCACGCTGGCGCCCAGCCCCGAGACCAGGAAGACCGGCAGCAGGCTGTGGATGAGTTCCGACGACAGATCCATGAACAGGCTGACCAGGCCCAGCATCCAGACGGTGCGGGGAATGGCGCGTCGGCGGTCGTCCGGCGTGGCCCGCATGCGTATCCTCAAGGCTCGAAGACCGCGATCGATTCCACGTGGGCCGTGTGCGGGAACATGTTGACCGCGCCGGCGGCCCGCAGCGTCCAGCCGCCCACGTGGTGCAGGATGCCCGCGTCCCGCGCCAGGGTGGCCGGATTGCACGACACGTAGACGATCCGGCGGGGGCGCTCGCCAGGCGCCAGGTCGGCCAGGGCCTGGGCTACCGCCAGGGCGCCCTCGCGCGGCGGATCGATCAGCATGCGGTCGAAATGCCCCAGCCCGCGCAACCAGCCGGCGTCGACCTCGAACAGGTTCAGCTCGGTGAATGCGGCGCGCTCCGCCAGCCCTTGCCGGGCGGCGTCCTCGCGCGCCCGCGCCACCAGCGTCGCGCTGCCCTCGATGCCGAGCACCTCGCGCGCGACCGTGGCCAGCGGCAGGCTGAAATTGCCCAGGCCGCAGAACAGGTCGGCCACCCGTTCGCCGGGTCGCACGTCCAGCAGGCTGAGCGCGCGGGCGACCAGCGCCTGGTTGATGTGGGGGTTGACCTGCGTGAAGTCCGTCGGGCGGTAATGCATGCGCAGGCCATAGGCCGGCAGGGCGTACGCCAGCGCGTCGGCATCGGCGGGATCCAGGGGATGGGCGGTCTCCGGCCCCTTGGGTTGCAGCCACCAGACGACTCCGTGCGCCGCGCCGAAATCCCGCAGCAGCCGGATGTCGGTGTCGGTCAGGACCTCGAGGTGGCGCAGGCACAGCACGGTAGTCTGGTCGCCCACCGCGACCTCGATCTGCGGCACGCGATCCGGGCGCGAGAGGCTGCCCACCAGCGTGCGCAAAGGCATCAGCAGGGCCGACACGCGCGGCGGCAATACCCGGCATTCCCGGATGTCGGCCACGTAGCTGCTGGCGCGTTCGCGGAAACCGACCAGCACCCCGCCTTTCTTGGGGACCAGGCGCACCGACAGCCGGGCGCGGTGGCGGTAGCCCCAGGTGGGCCCCTGGAGGGCCGGCAGGATCTGCAGCGGCCGCACCTTGCCGATGTGGACGAGCGCGTCTTCCAGCGCCCGCTGCTTGATGGCCAGCTGCGCGGCGGGTTCGAGGTGCTGCATGGCGCAGCCCCCGCACACGCCGAAATGGGGACAGGGGGGTTCGGTGCGCTGCGACGAGGGCCGCAGCACCCGTTCGACCCGGGCCTTGTCGAAGGACGGCTTGCGCTGGGTGACGCGCGCCACGACGCGTTCGCCGGGCAGGGCGCCTTCCACGAAGACGACCTTGCCGTCGTGGTGGGCGATCCCCTGCCCCTCCAGATCCAGCGATTCGATATCCAGGGGGTACAAAATGGGTTCAGGCATGATTCCAGGCGGAAAGGAATTCCTTCCAGTGCGGCGCGTCGATGGCCGCGAGGGTGTTGCGCACCAGGTCCAGTTCCGCCGCGTAGGCCGCGGCATCCAGCTCGCCCTTGATCAGGCGGTAGCGGCAATAGACCAGCCAGGTGTTGACCACGTCGGTCTCGCAGTAGTTGCGCACGTGGTCGCGCTCGCCTGCGTGCCAGGCCTGCCAGACCTGGCCGCCGTCCATGTCGAGCTTGCCGGGAAAGCCGCAGAGCTTGGCCAGCTGGTCCAGGGGCGCGTTGGCGCGGCCGTTGAACTTGGCCAGCACGTCCATCAGGTCGACGTGACGCGTGTGGTAGCGGTTGAGGTAGTTGTTGAAGCGGAAATCCCGGTCGTCCTCGCCCGTGTCCCAATAGCGCGGCGCGGCCACGCCGTGGATCAGGCTGCGGTAGTGCAGCACCGGCAGGTCGAACCCCGATCCGTTCCAGCTGACCAGCGTCGGCGTGTAGTGGCCGATGGTCTTGAAAAAACCGGTGATCAGGGCCGATTCAGGATCGTCGGCCTGGCCGATGGTGCGCACCCGGAAACCCTGGTCGTCGCGGAAGGCGCAGCCGACCACGGCCACCTGCTGCAGGTGCAGCGGCAGGAAATCGTTGCCGTGGGTCTCCCGGCGTTCGGCCAGCGCCGTCTCGATGAGCTCGGCGTCCGGCAGGTCCGCCCAGCGCGGATTGAGGCGCCGCAGGCCGTCCGCGTCGGGGATGGTTTCCAGGTCGAAGACCAGGGTCGGGATCATCGCGACGGCAGGTAGGACAGGGGGTTCACCGGCGTCCCGCGGCGGCGGATCTCGAAATGCAGGCGCGGGGAGCTGGTGTCGGTCTGGCCGATCGTGGCGATCTTGGCGCCTTTCTTGACGCTCTGGCCGGTCTTGACCAGCAGCGTCTGGTTGTGCGCGTAGGCGGTGATGAAGCCGTTGCTGTGCCCCAGCAGGATCAGGTTGCCCAGGCCGCGCACGCCGTTGCCCGCGTACATGACCTTGCCGTCGGCCGCCGCGACCACGGGGGCGCCGATGGCGCCCTCGATGTCGATGCCCTTGGTGTTGCTGTTGAAGCCCTGGATGATCTTTCCGCCGGCCGGCCATCCCCAGGCCACCAGGCCGGCGTCGCTGGCGCGCGCCGCGGAGGTGTCGGCCGCCGGCGCGGGCGTGGCCGGCTCGGTGGTCGTCGCGCCGCCGACGGGCTTGGTCTGCACCGGCGTGGCCACGGCGGTCGAGCCGGTGGGCAGCGCCGTGCCCGAATCCAGGCGCAGCACCTGTCCGATGGACAGCTGCGAGGGGTCGGAAATATTGTTCAGGTGGGCGAGGCGGGAGACCTCCATGCCATGATCCTGGGCGATCTTGTAGAGCGTGTCGCCCGCGCGCACGACATAGGTGCCGCGCGCCGCCTGGGTGCCGGAAGCGGCGCCGGCCGAGGCCATGCTGGAATGATCCGCCACGGGGGCCCGCTGCGAGCGCGAGGCGCAGCCCGACAGCACGGCCGCCGACAGTAGAACCGTCCAGAGCAGAACGCGCCCGGTGCGTGGCGAATGGGTGAACGGAGCATCTGTCACCAGCGTCCCATCGAGCATGTGATTCTCCTACTTAGGTCTGCGTGCCAGGACGCAGGGGTACAAATCGGACGTCTTCGAGTTCCACCCGGTGCCAGGAGGCGGGGCCGGTGCGCTCGAAGAGAATGAGTCTTTGGTGTGTCGCACCCTCCGGGGCGATCAGGCGCGCGCCCACCGCCAGCTGATGCAACAGAACCTCAGGGATTTTAACCCCCGCGGCGGCGACGACAATGCCGTCGAACGGCGCCCGGTGTTCCAGCCCCTGCATGCCGTCGCCGAACGACAGCCGCACGCGCCCCCGCGGACGGCCCTGGGACAGGTTCAGCCGCGCCTGGTCATAGAGCCCGCGGATGCGCTCGACGGCATAGACCTCGGGGACGAACTGGGCCAGCACGGCCGCCTGGTAGCCACATCCGGCGCCGATCTCCAGGACTTTCTGGGGCGCCCTGCCCTCGCACATGACCGCCAGCATGTAGGCCACCACCCAGGGCTGCGAGATGGTCTGGCCGTAGCCGATCGGCAGGGCCGCGTCCTCGTAGGCGCGGCTGGCCAGGCCCTGGTCCACGAAATCATGGCGCGCCACCGCCTGCATCGCCGCCAGGACGCGGTCGTCGGCGATGCCCTGCTCGCGCAGGCGCCGCACCATCTGGGTGCGCAGGCGGTCCGAATTCAGGCCCAGGTTGCCGGCGCCGGGCGCCGCCGTCGGCGCGCCGGCGCGCGCCGACGCGGGCGTGTGCGGCCCCAGGATGCGGGTATTGCTGTTGGCGGTCGAATAGCCCGGTCCCAGCGTGGCGCTGCGCACTGGGCTGCGCTGGATGCGCAGCGGCCGGCCCAGGGGCGAACGGGGCTTATTCATCGGTCTGCATCCAGCGGGCCACCGCCTGCGTCTGCGCGTGGTCCGTGAGATCGAGGCGCAGAGGCGTGAGCGACACCGCATGGGCCTCGATGGCGCCGAAATCCGTATCCGGCCCGCCGTCCAGCGTCCGGCCGACCGGGCCGATCCAGTACACCGCGTCGCCGTACGGCGTGGTGCTGCGGATGACCGGCTCGGACGGATGGCGGCGGCCCAGGCGCGTGGTCCGAAAGCCCGTCAGGGCCTGGTACGGCATGGCGGGAATGTTGACGTTCAGCAGCAGCGGGCCATCCCAGGGGCGAGCCTGGAAACGCTCGACCAGGTCCCGCGCCACGCGGGTGGCGGTATCCAGGTGCCGCCAGTCCCGTTCCACCAGGGAAAAAGCCATGGACGGCACGCCGAACAGATAGCCCTCGGACGCCGCGGCCACGGTGCCGGAATAGAGCGTATCCTCGCCCAGGTTGGCGCCGTTGTTGATGCCCGACACCAGCAGGTCCGGGCGGAAATCCAGCAGGCCCGTCAGGGCGACGTGCACGCAGTCGGAGGGGGTGCCGTTGATGAAATGGAAGCCGTTGGCCGCCTGCCGCACGGACAGGGGCCGGCGCAGGGTCAGGGAATTGGAGGCGCCGCTGCTGTTGGTTTCGGGCGCGACCACCGTCGTCTCGCCCAGCGGACGCAGGGCCGCGACCAGCGCCTCGATGCCCGCCGCGTTGTAGCCATCGTCATTGGTGACCAGTATGCGCATTGTCCTCTTCTTCCTGCGTGAAACCGGATGGTGCGAATTGTACTCGGGGATATCCCCCGGACGGATGGCGGACGGCGCCTCGGCGCTTTAGAATGGCCCCCATTCCGATTTCCGGGGATCCCGCGATCCCCTTCCCTGCCATGATCCACTTCTTTTTCCCCGGCGGCATCATCCTGGCGCTGGCTGCCGGCTACCTGCTGGGATCCGTCCCCTTTGCCGTCGTGGTCAGCCGCCTGATGGGCCTGAGCGATCCCCGCAGCTTCGGTTCCGGCAATCCCGGCGCGACCAATGTGCTGCGCGGAGGCAACAAGCTCGCCGCCCTGCTGACCCTGCTGGGCGACGCGGCCAAGGGCTGGCTGGCCGTCATGCTGGCGGCCTGGGCGGCCGGCCGGGGCTGGCTGCCGGATGCCGCGGTGCCGCTGGCCGGGCTGGGCGCATTCCTGGGCCACCTGTATCCGCTCTTCCTGCAGTTTCGCGGCGGCAAGGGCGTAGCCACGGCGCTGGGCGTGCTGCTGGCGCTGCAGCCGTGGCTCGCGCTGGCCACCGCGCTGACCTGGGTGATCGTGGCCGCCGTGACCCGGTATTCTTCGCTGGCGGCCATCATCGCGGCCATCTTCGCGCCCTTCTACTACGTGCTGGGCGGCAACGTCGCCTGGCGCACCGACGCCCTGGCCGCGTCGGTCATCGTCGCCATCTGCGTGCTGCTGCTGGCGCGCCACCACGCGAACATCGCCCGTCTGATCGCAGGCAAGGAAAGCCGCATCGGCTCGAAGAAAAAATAAAGACGCGGACGACGCGGCGCCAGCCGGGCTCAGGCGGGCGCGCAGACGTCCTGCAGATCCCAGCGGGGCCGCACGGCGAAACCGGCATCGCGCAGGAACGCCAGATCCACCAGTCCCGCCTTGGCCCGCAGCGCGGCGGCCCAGGCGATCATCGCACCGTTGTCGGTGCACAGCTGCGGGGGCGGGAAATACGCCTCGCCGCCCAGGCCGGCCATGGCCGAGCGCAGGCGCTCGCGCAGATGGCGGTTGGCGCCGACGCCGCCCGCCACCACCAGCGTCTTCAGGCCCGTGCGCTGCAAGGCCTGCAGGGACTTGGCGGCCAGCACGTCGACGATGGCCGCCTCGGTGGAGGCCGCCAGGTCGGCCCGGGCCGCCGGATCGGTCTCGCGGCCCTCAGCCTGCAGGCCGCGCATGCGGGTCAGCACCGCGGTCTTCAGGCCGCTGAAGCTGAAATCCAGGTCGCCGCTGTGCAGCATGGGGCGCGGCAGGTCGAAGCGCGCGGCGTCGCCGCTGGCGGCCAGCCGGGCCAGCGCGGGGCCGCCCGGATAGCCCAGGCCCATCAGCTTGGCGGATTTGTCGAAGGCCTCGCCGGCGGCGTCGTCCAGCGTTTCGCCCAGCAATTCGTACTTCCCCACGCCGTCCACCCGCATCAGCTGCGTGTGGCCGCCTGACACCAGCAGCGCCACGAAGGGGAAGTCCGGCCGCGGATCCGCCAGCATGGGCGACAGCAGATGCCCTTCCAGGTGGTGGATGCCGA
>DASSTS010000026.1:0-10521 GCA_035707805.1 Castellaniella sp.
GCCCATGGGTTACGGCGGGCCGCATGCCGGTTTCATGGCCTGCAAGGACGCCTACAAGCGCAACCTGCCCGGCCGCCTGGTGGGCGTCTCGCAGGACGCGCGCGGCGAATCCGCCCTGCGCCTGGCCCTGCAGACCCGCGAACAGCACATCCGCCGCGAAAAGGCCACCTCCAACATCTGCACCGCGCAGGTGCTGCTGGCGGTGATGGCCGCCATGTACGCGGTCTGGCACGGCCCCGCCGGCATCCGCGCGATCGCCCAGCGGGTCGCCACGCGCACCACCCAGCTGGCCGCCGCGCTGCGCGCCATGGGCGTCACCGTCTGCAACGACACCTGGTTCGACACCCTGCACCTGGAAACCGGCGCGCGCACGCAGGCCGTGCTGGACGCCGCCGTGGACGGCGGCATGAACCTGCGCCGCGTCGACGACGCGCACGTCGCCCTGTCCCTGGACGAGACCGTGGGCCAGACGGATCTCGAGAACCTGCTGGGCGTCCTGTCGGTCGGCATGGGCCTGGGCCGCGTCGCGCCTGATTTCTCGGCGACGGACCTCGGCATCCCCGCCGCCCTGCGCCGCCAGGGCCCGATCCTGGCGCACCCGGCATTCTCGCGGGTGAAATCCGAGACCGACATGCTGCGCTACCTGCGCCTGCTGGCCGACAAGGACCTGGCGCTGGACCGCACCATGATCCCGCTGGGCTCCTGCACCATGAAACTCAACGCCACGGCGGAAATGATTCCCGTCACCTGGCCGGAGTTCGCGCACATGCATCCCTTCGCGCCGGCGGGCCAGGCCCAGGGCTACCAGGAAATGATCGATCGCCTGTCCGCGGCCCTGTGCGAGATCACCGGCTACGACCGCGTCAGCCTGCAGCCCAATTCCGGGGCCCAGGGCGAATACGCGGGCCTGCTGGCGATCCGCGGCTACCACCAGGCCAATGGCGAGCACCAGCGCAACATCTGCCTGATTCCGGCCTCGGCCCACGGCACCAACCCGGCCTCGGCCCATCTGGCCGGCATGGACGTGGTCGTCGTCGCCTCGGACGACAACGGCAACATCGACATGGCGGACCTGCGCGCGAAGATCGCCCAGGTCGGCGACCGCCTGGCCGCGCTGATGATCACCTATCCGTCCACCCACGGCGTGTTCGAGACCACCGTCGCCGAGATCTGCGGCCTGATCCACGATGCCGGGGGCCAGGTCTACCTGGACGGCGCCAACATGAACGCCATGGTGGGCGTGGCGCGCCCGGGCCGCTTCGGCTCGGACGTGTCCCATCTGAACCTGCACAAGACCTTCTGCATTCCGCACGGCGGCGGCGGCCCGGGCGTCGGCCCCGTGGCGGTGCGAGCGCACCTGGCGCCGTACCTGCCCGGCATCGTGGGCGAGGACGGCCGGCTGCCCGCCGGACAGTCCGGCCCGGTGTCGGCCGCGCCCTACGGCTCGGCCAGCATCCTGCCGATCTCCACGCTGTACATCATGATGATGGGGGCGGCCGGCCTGCGCCGCGCCACCCAGGTCGCCATCCTGAACGCCAACTATCTGGCGACCCGGCTGGCCCCGCACTATCCGATCCTGTACGCGGCCGGCCCGAAGGGCCGCGTGGCGCACGAGTGCATCCTGGACATCCGCCCGATCAAGGACGCCAGCGGCATCGGCGCCGAGGACATCGCCAAGCGCCTGATGGACTATGGCTTCCACGCCCCCACCATGAGCTTCCCGGTGGCCGGCACGCTGATGGTCGAGCCCACGGAATCGGAAGGCGTCGAGGAACTCGACCGCTTCATCGACGCCATGGTCGCCATCCGTCAGGAAATCGCCGCCGTCGAGCGCGGCGAGCAGCCGCTGGAGGATAATGTGCTGGTCAATGCGCCGCATCCGGCCACCGTGCTGCTGGCGCAGGACTGGACCCATCCGTACACCCGCGAGCAGGCGGCGTATCCGCTGCCCGGCATGGCCAGCCGCAAATACTGGCCGCCGGTCGCCCGCGTGGACAACGCCTGGGGGGATCGCAATCTCAACTGCGCCTGCCCGCCGGTCGAGGCCTATGCCTCGGCGGACCAGGCCCTGGCCTGACAGGAGACAAGCAATGCCTTACGTCAACATCAAGATCACGCGCGAAGGCGCGACCGCCGAACAGAAGGCGCGCCTGATCGAGGGCGCCACCCAGCTGCTGGTGGACGTGCTGGGAAAAAATCCCAAGACCACGTTCGTGGTGATCGAAGAGGTCGACACCGACAACTGGGGCATTGCGGGCGAACCCGTCACGGCGATCCGGGCCCGGGCCAAGGCGTCCGCCGGCTGACCCGGATCCGCCGGGGTCAGTCGATCTCGGCCAGCACGTCCGTCACGGTGCCGAACATCTCCGCGATCTGCGATTCATCGATGATCAGCGGCGGCGAGAAGGCCAGCGTGTCGCCCGTGTAGCGCACCAGTACGCCTCGGTCAAAGCAACGGGCGAAGATCTCGGCCGCCCGCGCGCCCGGCGCCCCCTCGCGGGGCGCCAGCTCGATGCCGGCGACCAGCCCCAGGTTGCGCACGTCGATCACGTGGCGCCGGCCCCGCAGGCTGTGGGCGGCATCCTCGAATTGCGGCGACAGCGCGTCGGCCCGCTGGAACAGGCCGTCCTTGTCATAGACGTCCAGCGCGGCGAGCATGGCGGCGGTCGCCATCGGGTGGGCCGAATACGTATAGCCGTGGAAGAACTCGATGCCGCTGGCGCTGGCCTCGAGGATGGCGTCGTGGATGCCGCGCAGCACGGCCACCGCGCCGGCCGGGACGGCGGCGTTGCTGATGCCCTTGGCCATGGTGATCAGGTCGGGCGTCACGCCGAAACGCCCGCTGGCCGTGGCCGCCCCCAGGCGGCCGAAGGCCGTGATGACCTCGTCGAAGATCAGCAGGATGCCGTGGCGGGCCGTGATTTCCCGCAGCCGTTCCAGATAGCCCGCCGGCGGGATCAGCACGCCGGTGGAGCCGGCCATGGGCTCGACGATGACGGCCGCGATGGTCGATGCGTCGTGCAGGGCGATCAGGCGTTCCAGGTCGTCGGCCAGGTGCGCGCCCCAGGCGGGCTGCCCGCGCGACCAGGCGTTGTGTTCGGGCGCGTGGGTATGCGGCAGGTGATCCACCCCCGGCAGCAGCACCCCGGAAAACGTGCGCCGGTTGGGCGAAATGCCGCCCACCGAAATGCCGCCGAAGCCGACCCCGTGGTAGCCGCGCTCGCGGCCGATCAGGCGCGTGCGCTGGCCTTCGCCGCGGGCGCGGTGGTAGGCCAGGGCGATCTTCAGGGCGGTGTCCACGGATTCGGACCCCGAATTGGTGAAGAAGATGCGGTCCAGCCCGTCGGGCATCAGGGCGGCGACCCGCGCCGCGGCGCGGAAGGAATCCTCGTGGCCGATCTGGAAGCTGGGCGCGTAGTCCAGCTGGCTGGCCTGCCGGGTGATGGCCTCGATGATCTCCGGCCTGCCGTGCCCGGCGTTCACGCACCACAGCCCCGCGGTCCCGTCCAGCACCCGATGGCCGTCGGAGGCGGTGTAGTACATGCCTTGGGCCCCGACCAGCAGGCGCGGGTGCGCCTTGAACTGGCGGTTGGCGGTAAACGGCATCCACAGGTTGGACAGATCGAGAGACGACGATGATGCGTGCATGGCAGCCTCGGAACGAAAAGGAATCCCCATTCTCGACCCGCCACCGGCACTCGGCAAGCGCGTTTACCCTGATGGCCGCGTCTAGGACACTAGCGGCGACGGTAGGTCACGAAATCGTAGGACAGTCCGTTTTCCGCCGGCTGCGGCAGGCGCTCGGTTTCTTGCCACTGACCGGGGGGCGGCTCGGGAAACCACGTGTCGCCCTCCAGATCCGCATGGATCTCGGTGGCGATCAGCTCGTCGGCTATCGGTAGGGCCAGGCGGAACACCTGTTCGCCGCCGATGACGCAGACCCGTTCACTCTGCGCGCAGGCCGCCAGCGCGGCCTCCAGGGATGGAAACACCTCGGCGCCGGGGGCGGAGAACCCCGCATCGCGGCTGAGCACCACATTGCGCCGCCCGGGCAGGGGCCGCCCCAGGGATTGCCAGGTCTTGCGCCCCATGATGATGGGGTGCCCCATCGTGCTGCGCTTGAAATGGGCGAGGTCGCCCGGCAGATGCCAGGGCATGCCGCCCTGCAGGCCGATGACCCGCTGGCGGGTGTAGGCGACGACGAGCCGGACGGGCGGGACAGTGGACATGAGCAGCATTCCAGAAGGCCAGATACGATGCCGCCCAGTGTAAACCAGCGGCCGGGCCGCGCTCAGGCCGGTGCGGGGGCCCCGTCGGCGGCAACCGGCGGGACCGAGAAACAGCCCAGAAACCGTTCGATGGCTTCGCGATCGCCCTGGAACCGGACCCGGCCTTCGGACACCATCGCGTCCAGGGGCGCGCGCCCGTAGGCCATGTGCAGCAGCGTCGTGGGGTCGGTTTCCAGACAGGCGGGCGCCGGCTCGTCGGCCGTGGCGAGGCGGCGGACTTCCAGCCGGCCGTCCTGGACCGTCGCCAGGAAGGGCTGGGCATCCAGTGTGAACGCGATGCGCGTGTCGCGGCCACGGGCGGCTTCGGGATCGAAGAGCGTCCGGAAGGACAGCACCAGCGAGTCGGCGTTCAGGGGTGCGCCCCGCCGGAACGCCGGAGAGCGCACGCCCCAGCGCACCAGACGCAGGAGTATGGGTTCGAGCTCGCGGCCCCAGGCCGTGAGCTCGTAGACGGACGCCGGGACGGGGGGCGGCAGCCGGCGATGGACCAGCACCCCCGCGGCTTCGAGATCGTTCAGGCGCTGGGTCAGCACGTTGGCGCTGATGCCGCCCAGGCCGTTGCGCAGGTCGGTGAAGCGTTTCGGGCCCAGCAGGAGCTCGCGCACGATGAGCAATGCCCAGCGCTCGCCAATCAGGTCCAGCGCATGGGCTGCCGCACAACCGTCCCCGTAGCTGCGTTTTGCATTCATGGACACATTGTACAGTAAGTTCACAAATACAATTTGTTAGTTGTTAATTAGGACTATCGAAAGGTATAGTCTGCCAGACGCACGCCCTGTCCTGCGTTCATCCCTGTTCCGATCTCACCAGGAGTCCTCCATGAACTCTGCTGCTTCCTCTTCCCATGACGTTTCGCAGATCCGGCAACTGCTGGACGTCTGGTGCCGCGCCGCGGCCGGGCATGACGTCGATGCCTTGATGGATTGCTATCTGCCCGACGTCGTCGCGTATGACGCGATCCAGACGCTGCGCTTCCAGGGGCGCGAGGCGTACCGCGCACATTGGCTGGCGTGTCTCGAACATTGTCCGGCGGGCCTGCGGTTCCAGACCCGGGATATCGACGTTCAGGCCGACGGTGACGTCGCCTACCTGCACGCGCTCATGGAATGCCGGGCCGACGAAGACCCAGGCATCGACAACTGGTCGCGCATGACGCAAGGCTTGCGCCGGGTCGACGGCCGCTGGCGCATCGCGCACGAGCACTTCTCGTTTCCGATAGACATGTGCACCTTCAAGGGCATGATGCACCTGCAACCCGAAGGCGCGCCTGCGCGTGTCCTGCCGGTGCCGCCTGACATGAATACCGTGACGCCGCACCTGGTGTGCGCCGATGCCGCATCGGCCATGGATTTCTACGTCAAGGCGCTGGGCGCCACGGTCGCGGCGCGCCTGGACGATCCGCAAGGAAAATTGCTGCACGGCATGCTGCGCCTGGGCGATTCCGTCCTGATGTTGGCGGAAGAGTCCGAACAATGCGACTCGATCGGGCCGGCGACGCTCAAGGGCACGCCTGTCATCATGCACGTCTATGTGCGCGACGTGGACGCCGCGTTCCGCCAGGCGGTGGAAGCCGGGTGCGAGGCGCTCATGCAACCCGAGGACATGTTCTGGGGCGACCGCTATGGCAGGCTGCGTGACCCCTACGGACACCAATGGGCCTTGGCCACCCACGTGCGCGACCTCGATCCCGAGGCCATACGCCAGGCCATGGCGGCCGCGATGCCGGCGGGGGGCCAGGCTTAGCGGGCTGTGTCCTCGAGGCGGCGGATCCCCTGGCCGGCGCACCGCGCCAGCAGCGTTGCCAGCGGACCCTGGGCCAGCGTCAGCGTCGGCGCCAGATCCTGCAGCGGACGCAGCACGAAGGCCCGTTCGTGCATCCGCGGATGCGGCACCGTCAGCCGTGCGGTAGCGATCTGCCGGTCTTCATACAGCAGCAGGTCCAGGTCCAGGGTTCGCGGCGCGTTCCGGTAGGGGCGCAGGCGGCCATGGCGATGTTCGATGGCCTGCAGCGCATCGAGCAGCGCCTCGGGCGACAGAGTGGTCCGCAGTCGTGCGACCGCATTCACATAGTCGGGACCGCTGGAATCGATCGGCGTGGAGGCATACAGCGACGACAGAAGCAGGTCTGCGACACCAGCCGTGCCGGCCAGCTCGGTCGCCGCCTGACGGATCGTGGCGGCTGCCTCGCCCAGGTTCGCCCCCAGGCCGACATAAGCCGTGGCAGACCGCCGGGCTTGTTCTGGTGTGGAACCTGGGTTCATCGGGCGGGGTCGGGACGGCGTGGCGCCGGCGTCAGTCCGGCAGGTCCGCGGATTGCCCGCTGCCCGCGGCTGCCTCGTCGCCGCCCGTCTTGCGACGGCGGCGGCGCTTGCGGCCGGCGCCCGCGCCCACGCGGCGCGCGCCCGCATGTCCGGCCTGCCAGGTGTCGATCATCTCGCTGCGGCGCTCGTCGCCACTGTTGGCCAGGTCCATCCACCATTGGGCGAGGACGCTGTCGACCTCGCGCGCCTCGGCCCGCAGTTGCAGGAAATCCACCGAGGCGCGAAAGCGCGGCTGTTCCATCATGCGCCAGATCGAGCGCACCGTGGCGCGCTCGAAGCGCGCCTGCATCAGCCAGATCTCGCGCATGTCGGCCTGATGGCGGCGCTGGATGGCGAGCTTGTCCATCTGCTCGTCGATCACCGAGTCCGCCGCGCGGATCAGGGCCTCGTTGCGCTGCACGTCCTGGGCCAGCAGCCGGGTCCAGCGCTTTTGCACCAGGCGCCACAGCAGGGCGGCGAACAGGAAGCTGGGGCTGATGGGCTTGCCGGCCCGCACCCGCGCATCCGTGCGCGACAGGGCGATCTCTACAAAGGCCTCGCCGCCTTCTTCCTCGAAGATGCGGTCGATCAGGGGGATCAGGCTCTTGGTGAGGCCGGACCGGCGCAGTTCGCGCAGGCAGTCCATGGCATGGCCGCAGGTCAGCAGTTTCAGGGTCTCGTCGAACAGGCGCGAGGCCGGGACGTGCTCGATCAGCGATGCCAGCTGGGCGATCGGGGCCTCGGTGGCCGGGTCGATGCGCGCGCCCAGCTTGGCCTGGAATCGCAGCGCCCGCAGCATGCGGACCGGGTCCTCGCGGTAGCGGGTCTCCGGGTCGCCGATCATGCGCACGACGCGGTTCTTCAGGTCGGCCACGCCCTGGTGGAAGTCGATGACTTCTTCCTTGAGGGGGTCGTAGTACAGCGCGTTGATGGTGAAATCGCGCCGCGCCGCGTCTTCCTCGTGGGTGCCGAATTCATTGTCGCGCAGGATGCGGCCGTGTTCGTCGGTTTCGTGCCCGCCCGAAGCCGGGGCGCGGAAGGTCGAGGTCTCGATGATTTCCTGTCCGAACACCACGTGCACCAGCTGGAAGCGCCGGCCGATGATGCGGGCGCGCCGGAACAGCGGCCGGATCTGGTTCGGGGTGGCGTTGGTCGCCACGTCGAAGTCCTTGGGCTGCAGGCCCACGATCAGGTCGCGCACCGCCCCGCCGACAATGTAGGCATCGAAACCCTGCTGGTTCAGGACCTCGCAGACCTTGATGGCGTGGCGCGATACCAGTCGCCGGTCGATGCCGTGCTTGTCGCGGGACAGGCGCACCGGACCGCTGGGCGGCGTGGCAAACAGGCGCGAGACGAAATTTTTGATGGTCTGCTTGAGCATGGCGCGTATTTTAAGACTTTGTATCCTGCATGTCCGCAAACAGGTCGAGTACGCGCCATCCCCGGCCTTCGGCCAGCGCCCGCAGGGCGGGGCTGGGATTGGTCGCCACCGGATGCGTGACGGCCTCCAGCAGCGGCAGATCGTTCATGGAATCGCTGTAGAACCAGGACTCGGCGAAGTCCTCCAGCTGCATGCCGCGGGACTGCAGCCAGTCTCGCACGCGCAGCACCTTGCCCGCCTTGAAGCTGGGCGTGCCCTCGATGCGTCCGGTATAGCGGCCGCCGGCGTCGCGCTGCGGGATGGTGGCGATCAGCTCGTCGATCCGCAGGGCCTGTGCGATGGGTGCGGTGACGAAGGCGTTGGTGGCGGTGACGATGGCGCACAGGCCGCCGCGCTCCTGGTGCTCGGCGACCAGGGCCCGGGCGGCGGGCAGCAGTCCGGGCGCGACGACCTCCCGCATGTAGTCCTGGTGCCATTGTTCCAGTTCGGCCGGCTCGCCCAGGCGCAGCAGCCCCAGCATGAAGTCGGCGGCCTCCTCGGCCGACAGCGTGCCTTCGTTGTAGCGGCGCATCAGGTCGTCGTTGCGCTGGCGGGCCAGTTCGGGATTGCCAGCGCGGCCGGTGCGCGCCAGGAAGTCGGCCCATTGGTAATCGCTGTCGAAGGGCAGCAGCGTGTGGTCCAGGTCGAACAGGGCCAGATGAGAATGAGAAGGCATGGATGTTTCGCGTCGGCGATCAGGGGCGGGAGGGGCCGGCATCGGGGATGGCGGCCGTCGAATCGGAGGGCGCCGGCCTGCCGGCCAGCAGTTCTTTCAGCAAGGGCAGGGTGGCGGGGCGGTGCTGCGCCAGGGAATATTGGTCCAGGCGGTCGATCAGCGCCGTCAGCCGGCCCATGTCCCGGTCCTGGTGGGTCAGGATCCAGTTCAGCACCTCGTCGGACAGCTTCAGCCCGCGCTGGCCGGCGCGGTCGCGCAGCGCCTGGGCGCGATCCTCGTCGGACAGTTGCTCCACGCGGTAGACCAGGTCCCAGCCCAGCCGGGTGCGCAGGTCCTCGCGCAGCGGCATCGTCAGGGGCGCGCGGTCGCCGGCGGTCAGCAAGGCAAAGGCATCCGGGGTGCTGGCGGCGGCCCGCCAGCGGTTGAACAGGGCGAACAGCGCGGCCTGCGCCGCGTCGTCCAGCGCGTTCACGTCGTCCATCGCCACCAGGCTCAGGGCCAGGTCCTCGTCGGTGGCCAGGGCTTGCAGCCGGTGAGCGGGCGTGCGCGCATCCAGGTAGTGGCCGGCGTGCGCCTGGGCCTGGGCGCGCAGCAGGTGGCTGCGGCCGGACCCGGCGCCGCCCCACAGGTACAGGGCGCGGCCCGGTGACAGGCCGCGCACCGCGTCCAGGGCCGCCTGGTTGGCGCCCGCGATGAAACCGTCCAGAGTGGGCAGCGACCCGGGCAGGAGGTCCAACAGCAGTTGCTGTGTCATGCCTTGTCCCGTTTTTTGCTCCGCGTCCTGTCCCGCGCCATCCATGTCGTGCCGTGCATTGCGATCCGCCGGGTTAAAATCAGGCCACTATTGTCCAAACCTGCAATTCTTGCACATTCGGCGGCTTTTCTCATGACACAAGGCACCCACCCCTCCATGACCTACCGCGACGCGGGCGTCGACATCGACGCGGGCGATGCGCTGGTCGATCGCATCAAACCGCTGGCCGCGCGCACGATGCGTCCCGGCGTCATGGCCGGCATCGGCGGCTTCGGGGCCCTGTTCGAGATCCCTACGCACCTGCGCGAGCCCGTGCTGGTGTCCGGCACCGACGGGGTGGGGACCAAGCTGCGCCTGGCCTTCGAATGGCAGCGTCATGACACGGTCGGCATCGATCTGGTCGCCATGAGCGTCAACGACATTCTCGTGCAGGGCGCCGAACCCCTCTATTTCCTGGATTACTTCGCCTGCGGCAAGCTGTCCGTGGACACCGCCGCGCAAGTGGTCGGCGGCATCGCGCGCGGCTGCGAGCTGGCGGGCTGCGCCCTGATCGGCGGCGAAACGGCCGAGATGCCGGGCATGTACCCCGACGGCGAATACGACCTGGCGGGCTTTGCCGTCGGGGCGGTCGAAAAATCCGCCATCATCGACGGCGCCGGCATCCAGGTGGGCGACACGGTCCTGGGCCTGGCCTCCAGCGGCGCCCATTCCAACGGCTATTCCCTGGTGCGCAAGATCCTGCGGCACGCCGGCGCCCGGCCCGACCAGGACCTGGACGGACGGCCCCTGGGCGACGTCGTGATGGAGCCCACCCGCATCTATGTGAAATCCGTGCTGGCCGCGCTGGCCGCGCATCGCGGCGCAATCAAGGGCCTGGCCCACATCACCGGCGGCGGCCTGCTGGAAAACGTGCCGCGCATCCTGCGCGAGGGCCTGTGCGCCCATCTGCATCGCGACGCCTGGCAGTGGCCCGCCCTGTTCCAATGGCTGCAGGCCCAGGGCGGCGTGGCCGACCAGGAGATGGCCCGCGTCTTCAATTGCGGCATCGGCATGGTGCTGGTGGTCGATCCCGCCCAGGCCGA
>DASSTS010000027.1:0-43965 GCA_035707805.1 Castellaniella sp.
TAGGCTATCTCGTGCTGATCGGGATCCCGGCGGCAATCATTTTGGGAAAGGCCGGGTACAGCAAGGCTTGGGTCATCTTGGCATTCATCCCGGTGGTGAACCTGATCGCGCTTTGGGTGTTTGCGTTTGCAAAGTGGCCAGCAATTCGCAGGTAGCGCCTCCTGGCGTGAGTTCGCACTGTAGGCTGCGGCTCGGGATGGACCTCTGGGAAACCCTGATTGAGCGCAGTCAGATGACGGCTTGCTGTACGTTTCCACGCCATTTTCCTTTCCCGATGGTGACGCCCACTCAATCTACCTTGCGCCGTTGCCAACGGGCGGATTTCGCGTAACAGACATGGGAAACACTCTCATGTCGCTGAGCTACGAAAATGACATCTCCAAGCTGAGGGACGGAACGAGAGCCAAGGTCTTCAGCCAAATAATGAGCGGGCGGGATCTTGCTGACGAAGATGAGGTCGTGTAGTAGATGCCCCGTACCCCACCACGCTTACCGGTGCCGGCGCGGCCCCATCGAACCTTGCGCAGCGGCGTGGCGCCAGGGATGACGTCCCCGGCTTCAGGGTTCTGCGCGATCCAGTCGATGAATGATGCACGCTCGTCGTCACCCCAAACGGAACATCCATGCGGAACAATGCGGAACGTCGCGCCACAACAACACACCAGAAATCTCCTAATGTGTTGATTTACAACTGGTGCCCGAGGCCGGAATCGAACCGGCACGCCTTGCGGCGAGGGATTTTAAGTCCCTTGTGTCTACCGATTTCACCACTCGGGCAAGGCGCCCATTGTAGCCGCACCGGCCGGGCGTCGCGCAGGCCCTTTCAGCTGATCAGGCGCGCCAGGGTGCTGGCCACGCGCGAGGCCAGCTGCTTGCGCCACGCCGGGGCGCCGGGCGCCCGGCACAGCGATTCCTCCCAGCCGTAGGCCGCCTGCACGGCCTGATACACCAGCCAGGGCACGGGCTCGGGTTCCCAGCGGCGCAGGCCGGACACGCCGGCCCGGCCGACCCAGGGCATGCGGGCCGCCAGCGTGTCGCGCCCGAGGATCAGGTCGGCCAGGGTGCGGCCGAACAGGTTCGAGGCCCCCACCCCGCCGCCGCCGTAGCCGCCGGCCAGCGCCAGGCCGCGCGCCGCGTCGTAGACGACGTGCGGCGCAAAGCGGCGCGACATGCCCATGGTGCCGCCCCAGGCGTGGGTCACGCGCACGCCTTGCAAGGCGGGAAACAGATCGGTCATCAACTGCTTGCGCAACTCGAATTCCAGTCCGGCGGGATCGAAGTCATGGCGCGGCCGGGCGCCGAACCGGTAGCCGCCGCGCGCACCGAAGACGAGCCGTCCGTCGGCGGACCGCTGCCCGTAGGTGATGAACCGCCCGGCATCGCTGAACGCGGGCCGGTCTTCCAATCCGATGGCGTCCCACTGTGCGTTCGTCAGGGGCTCCGTGGCCACGATGAGACTCTGGACCGGCAGGTGATAGCCGGACAGCCCCGGCAGGCTGCCCAGGCTGCCCTCCAGCGCCGGCACGACGATGCGCGCGCGCAGCTCGCCCTCCGGCGTACGGATGCGGCGCCCATCCAGCGCCCGCACGGGGCTGCGCTCGAAGATCCGCGCGCCGCGCCGCTCGACCGCCTCGGCCAGGCCGCGCACCAGTCGCACCGGATCGATGACGGCGCAATGAGGGGAATACAGGGCGCCCAGCGGGCGGCGCATCCGCACGCGCGCCTCCAGCTCGGCGGCGTCCAGCCAGCGGTAGTCTTCCTCCGTATGCCCGGCCCGGCGTACCCTGGCCAGGGTCGCCTGCAGCAGGGCCAGCTGTTCGGGATAGCGGGCGGCGGCGAACAGGACGCCGCCCTTGTGCAGGCCGCAGTCGATGCCTTCTTCGGCCAGCACCTGCGCGACGTGATCGACGATGCCGTGCAGCAAGGCATGGCCGGCGCGCCGTTGATCCTCGGGCAGCGTCGCCAGATAGCGGTCGTCGCCCGTCAGGCTGCCCTTGAGCCACCCGCCATTGCGTCCGGAAGCGCCGAAGCCGGCGGTCTGCGCCTCGACGACGACGACCGACAGCGAGGGATCGAGCCGCCGGAGATAATAGGCCGTCCACAGGCCGGTATAGCCCGCGCCCAGGATGGCGACGTCGACGTCGCGCGCGCCGCGCAGGGGCTCGCGCGGCCGGACGTCCCCGGGCAAGGTGTCGAACCAGAGGCTGATGCCGCGATAGGGGTCGGGGGGCATTCGTGTCATGGAGGATGGCCGCAAACGAGGCTGCCGGGAAGTTCCGGGAATCGGAACCCCAGGGCCGCCGCAGCCAGCATAGCCGCAGCGGCCCGCGCAGGACACGGCCATTCTGGATTTTCCAGCATACCAGCCGGGGCGCATTGGACTCTTCGATACTTCCATAATGGACCTTTGATGGGGTCCATTAACACGGTTTAATGGCTCGTACGAAAGGCCGCAATGCGACATCGGGCGGTATCCATCAATCGTCGATAGGAGCAACACCATGTCAGGGATTTCGAAATCTGCAAGGCTGGCGACCGTCGCGGCTGCGCTGGCGGCGGCCTCGTACAGCGCGGGGGCCGGGGCGGCGGACCTCACCATCGCGTCCTGGGGCGGCGCCTATCAAAAGGCCCAGAGCGAAGCCCTGTTCGAGCCGGCCGCCAAGGCGCTGGGCATTCCGATCCGGCAGGTCAGCTACGGCGGCATGACGGACGTGCGGCTGCAGGTGCAGACGGGCGCGGTCACCATGGACATCGTGGCCAGCGGCTCGGGCAGCGCCGGACGCGCCGGCGCCGAGGGCCTGCTCGAACCGCTGGACTACAAGGTCATCGACATCTCGCACTTCTACCCGGGGATGGCCTCGAAATACTGCGTGGGCGGCGACGTCTTTTCCAACGTCTATGCCTGGAACACCGAGAAATACGGCAAGAACGGCGGCCCCACGCCCAGCGGCTGGGCGGATTTCTGGGACGTCAAGAAATTCCCCGGCAAGCGGGCCTACCGGGGCGGCGTGGCCGGCTCGCTGGAACCGGCCCTGATGGCCGACGGCGTGCCGCCCGAGAAAGTCTACGAGGTCCTGTCGGCTCCCGGCGGGATCGAGCGGGCCATCAACAAGATCCGCGAGCTCAAGCCCAACATCGCGGTGTGGTGGACCTCGGGCGCCCAGCACGCCCAGCTCATGAAGGACGGCGAGGTCGACATGGCCACGGGCTGGAACGGGCGCTTCGACGACATCGCCAAGAACGGCGCCAAGGTGCGCTACACCTTTGCCCAGGGACTGCTCGACTCCGACTGCTTCGCCATCCCCAAGGGCGCGCCCCACAAGGCCGAGGCCATGAAGTTCCTGGCCGAGATCAGCAAGCCGTCCTACCAGGCCGCCCTCACCAAATACATCACCTACGGCCCCACCAACAAGCAGGCCTACGAAGGCGGCCTGATCAGCGACCCGGTCGCCGCCAAGCTGCCGTCCTCGCCGAAGAACGCGGCGCAGCAGATCGTGCTCGACATCTCCTGGTACGAGCAGCACGAGAAACAGGCAGCCGCCCTGTATCAGGACATGATGATGGAGTAGCATCCAGCCATCAGGGGAGACGGGCATGACAGAAACCACCCAGGAAGCCTTGCCGATCTCGATCACCGGCCTGAGCAAACGCTACGGCGCGGCCGTGGCCCTCGACCAGGTCGACCTCGACATCCGCAGCGGCGAGTTCCTGACCCTGCTCGGTCCCTCCGGCTCGGGCAAGACCACGCTGCTGATGGCCATCGCCGGCTTCATGCGCCCCGACAGCGGCAGCCTGAAGTTCGGCGACGCCGAGATGATCTGCGTGCCGCCCCACAAGCGGGACGTCGGCATGGTCTTCCAGAGCTACGCCCTCTTTCCGCACATGAACGTCGCGCAGAACGTGGCCTTCGCGCTCAACTTGCGCAAGGTCCCGGCCGCCGAGGTGCGCCGCCGCGTCGAACAGGCCCTGCATACGGTCCAGCTCGACGGCCTGGGCGAGCGCGGCATCGAGCAGCTCTCGGGCGGCCAGCGGCAGCGGGTCGCGCTGGCGCGCGCCATCGTGTTCGAGCCGCGCATCCTGCTCATGGACGAGCCGCTGTCGGCGCTGGACAAGAAACTGCGCGAGCACATGCAGGTCGAACTGCGCCGCCTGCACGAGCTGCTGGGCATCACCACGGTCTACGTGACGCACGACCAGCGCGAGGCGCTGACCATGTCCGACCGCATCGCCGTCATCCACCAGGGGCGCGTCGCCCAGGTCGGCACGCCGCAGGACATCTACGAGCGGCCCGCCAGCCGCTTCATCGCCGACTTCATCGGCGAGTCCAGCTTCCTGCCGGTGCGCTTCGTCGACGGACACGCCTGGTGCGCGGAGCGCCTGCTCAAGCTGCCGGCCGGCGCCCGGCCCCGCGATCCCGCCGTGCTGATGCTGCGGCCCGAACACCTGCGCCTGACCGACGCCGCGGACGATCCCGAACTCAACACCTTCACCGGCACCCTGGACAAGATCATCTACCAGGGCGACAGCCATCTGCTGCTGGTGACGCTGCAGGGCGGCGTCGCGGTGGGCGTGCGCGGGCCCAGGCAGGACGGCCGCCAAGGCGGCCTGCCGCCCCTGGGCGCCACGGTCACGCTGGGGCTGCACCGGGACGGCACGGTGCTGGTGCCCGATGATTGAATCCATCGTCCGCGCGGCGCCCCGCAACCGGCCCGGCCCGGCCGGCAACGCCGCGCGGCTGCGCCGGCAGGCCATGCTCGAGCGGCTGGGCCTGTTCGGCCTGTGCACGCCGGCGCTCGCGCTGATGACGCTCATCATCGTGGTGCCGATCTGCTGGCTGTTCTGGCTGTCCTTCATCGGCAGCGACGGCGGGCTTTCACTGGAAAACTACCAGCGCATGCTCGCCAGCCGGTCCTATCTGCAGGTCTTCGTGCAGACCTTCGAGATCAGCGCCTGCACCACCCTGCTGTGCGTGCTGCTCGGCTACCCCCTGGCCTACTTCCTGGCCTGCCTGCCGACCCGGGCCGCCAACCTCTGCATGGTGGCCGTGCTGGTGCCTTTCTGGACCTCGCTGCTCGTGCGCACCTATGCCTGGCTGGTGCTGCTGCAGCGCAAGGGCCTGATCAACGAATGGGGCATGGCCGCCGGCCTGTGGGATTCCCCGCTGCCGCTGGTGCACAATTTCGCGGGCACCCTGATCGGCATGGTGCACATCATGCTGCCCTTCCTGGTGCTGTCGCTGTACGGCGCCATGCGGGCGGTGGACGCCAACTGCCTGAAGGCCGCAGCCAACCTGGGCGCGAGCCCTTCGCAGGTCTTCCGGAAGGTCTTCTTTCCTCTGTCCCTGCCGGGGCTGCTGGGCGGCATGCTGATCGTCTTCATCCTGTCGCTGGGCTTCTACGTCACGCCCGCCATCCTGGGCGGCGGCAAGGTCATCATGGTATCCATGCGCATCGCCTCGAACATCGAACTGTTCGTCAACTGGGGGGCCGCCAGCGCGCTAGGGGTGGTGCTGTTCGTGCTCACCATGCTGGTCCTGGCCCTCGCCTCGCGCCTGTCGGGCGCCCAGGGCCTGCACGGAGGAAAGCGATGAGCTCCTGGCTCGACCGTCCCGCCTGCGACACCCAGATCACCCACCGCCAGCGCCTGTGGCTGTACGCCGTGGCGGTGCTGGTCCTGGTGTTCCTGGTCGCGCCCACGCTCATCGTGATCCCCATGTCGTTTTCCGATTCCAAGTTCCTGGAATTCCCGCCGCAGCACTGGTCCCTGCGCTGGTACGCGCACTTCCTGACGTCGCCGGAATGGATGCAGGCCACCTGGACCTCGGTCAAGGCGGCCCTGGGCACGATGCTGGTGGCCACCCCCTGCGGCGTGGCGGCGGCCTACGGCCTGCACACCTCGGGCATGCGGGGCCTGCGCATGGTCTACCTGCTGCTGATCACCCCCATGATCGTGCCGGTCATCCTGCTGGCCATCGGCGCCTTCTACGTCTACGCGCGCCTGCACCTGCTGAACACCATCCCGGGGCTGGTCCTGGCGCACTCGACGCTGGCCATTCCCCTGGTGCTGATCGTCGTCGGCGCCGGGCTCAAGTCCTACGACATGGACCTGGAGATGGCCGCGCGCAACCTGGGCGCCTCGCGCCTGCAGGCTTTCATGAAGATCACCCTGCCCCAGATCCGCTATTCCGTGATCACCGGCGCCCTGCTGGCGTTCCTGACCTCGTTCGACGAGGTCGTCATGGCGCTGTTCATCTCGGGCGGGCAGAATTCCACGCTGACGCGCAGCATGTTCAACTCGCTGCGCGACCAGATCGACCCCACCATCACGGCGATCTCCACCCTGCTGATCCTGATCACGTCGGGGCTGCTGATCGCCGCCCAGTGCTTCGGCAAGCCGCGCCGCCCCTGAACGATTCCAGCACCTGCGCCAGCGCGTCGATGCCGGCCGCGATCTCGGGCGGCCTGACCGTGCTGAATCCCAGTACCAGCCCCTGCTGCGCCACCGGCGCGATGCAGTAGCGGCCGATGGGCGAGACCGACAGGCCGCGCTCCGCCGCCGCCGCGCTGACGGCGGTCTCGTCCAGGCCCTCGGCCAGCAGGCCGACCGTATGGAATCCGGTGCCCGTGGGCTGGACCTCCAGCAGGCCGCCCAGCCGCCCCGACGCCGCCTCGATCAGGGCGTCGTGCCGCGCCGCATAGAGCTTGCACATGCGGCGGATGTGCGTGGCGAAATGGCCCTCGTCGATGAAATCGGCCAGCACCGCCTGCAGGCTGGTGGGCACGCCGTGCAGGAACGAACCCCACACCGCATGGAACGTGTCCACCAGGATGGGCGGCACCACGACGTAGCCCAGGCGCAGCGCCGGGAACAGGGACTTGCTGAAGGTCCCCACGTAGAGGACCCGCTCGGTCGTGTCCAGGCTCTGCAGGGTCGGCGGGGGCACGCCCTGGTAGCGGAAATCGCCGTCGTAGTCGTCCTCCAGGATCCAGGCGTCGCTGTGCTCGGCGGCCTGCAGCAGCTCGATGCGCCGCGCCAGGCTCATCGTGTGGCCCATGGGCTGCTGGTGCGAGGGCGTCACGAAGGCCAGGCGGAACCGCGGCGCCTGCCGCAGCCCCTCGTCGACCCGCATGCCCTCGCCGTCGACGGACACGGGCACGCAGCGCATGCCCGCGGCGATGAAGCTGTTGCGCGCGCCGATGGCCCCCGGGTTTTCCAGCCACACCGTGTCGCCGGGATCGAGCAGGATGCTGCAGGCCAGGTTGAAGGCCTGCTGGGCGCCGCTGACGATGAACACCTGGGCGGGATCGCAGTCCAGGCCCCGGTTGCCCTTGAGGTGGGCGGCGATGGCCGCCCTGAGGGGCGCGTGGCCCTCGGGATCGCCATAGCCCATGATCGCGCCCCGGGCGCTGCGGAAATGCCGGGACACCAGCCGCGTCCACTGCGCCATGGGAAAGGTGTCGAAAGCCGGCGTGCCCGTGGTGAAGGCCCGCCGCTCGTGGGGAATGCGGCTGCCGAAATGGCCGATCGCCTGTTCCATGCAGCGCGACAGCCGCAGATTCTCGCGGCGCAGGGCGCGCTTTTCCGTGGTGGGCACCGGCAGCCGGTGCAGGTGATGGCCCAGCTGCGGACGGACGAAGGAGCCGGCCCCGGTGCGCGATTCGATCAGGCCTTCCTCGGCCAGCCGCTCGAAGACGTGGTTGATGGTCGTGCGCGACAGCGACAGGTCGGCGGCCAGGGTCCGGGTCGAGGGCAGGCGCTCGCCAGCCGAGAGCGAGCCGGAAAAGATCATCTTGCGGATCGCGGTGCAGACCTGCGTGCTGATCGTGGCGTCCGATGTCCGGTCGATGGTGATCGAGGCCAGCAGGGCGCCTCCGGCTATCTTGACCATGCCTCATCCTCCGTGCGTGGAATGGCGTGCATATTGGTATCTTAATTTATCCAGAATGGATATTCATGGGTATGCCGCTTTGTCCCTATGATCGTGGCTGTACGCGGCGGATCGTCCGCCGGCGCCGCACGGGACTGCGCATACCCATGAAAATCGAGAGCATCGAAACATTCTGCACCCGGGATGTCGGCCTGGTGCGCATCGGCACGGACGAGGGCCACCAGGGCTGGGGCCAGGTGTCGCCCTATCATGCGGACATCTCCGCCACCGTGCTGCACCGGCAGGTGGCCCCGCATGCGCTGGGCCGCGACATCTCCGACCTGGCGGGCCTGGGCGCCCTGCTCGACGGCATCTACGAAAAGGAATACAAGTTCCCGGGGTCCTATATGTGCCGCGCGCTGGGCGGCCTGGACACGGCGATCTGGGACCTGCACGGCAAGCGCCAGGGCAAGTCGGTCTGCGAGCTGCTCGGCGGCACGCCGCGCCCCTTGCGCGTCTACGCCTCCAGCATGAAGCGCGACATCACGCCCGAGGACGAGGCGAGGCGCTTCCTGCGCCTGCGCGAACGCCACGGCTACGATGCCTTCAAGTTCCGCGTCGGCGCCGAATGCGGCCACGACCGCGACGAATGGCCGGGCCGCACCGAGGCGATCATCCCCGCGATCCGCGCGGCGCTGGGCTGGGACGCCGACCTGCTGGCCGACGGCAACAGCTGCTATACCCCGGCCGAGGCCATCCGCGTCGGACGGCTGCTGCAGGACCATGGCGTGCGCCATTTCGAGGAGCCCTGCCCCTATTGGCGGCGCGACTGGACGCGCGAGGTCGCCGAGACGCTGGACATCGACGTCGCGGGCGGCGAGCAGGACAACGACCTCGCCCTCTGGAAGCACATGATCGACACGCGGGTGATGGACGTGGTCCAGCCCGACGTCTGTTATCTCGGCGGCATCGAGCGCACGCTGAGGGTGGCCCGCATGGCGGCCCGCGCCGGCAAGGTCTGCACCCCGCATTCCGCCAATCTGTCGCTGGTGACGGTCTTCACCCTGCACCTGATGGGCGCCCTCGAGAACGCCGGCCCCTACGTGGAATTTTCCATCGAGGAGGCCGACTACTATCCGTGGCAATATGGCATCTACGCCGACTATCCGGTGGCCCGCGACGGCAAGGTCGACATTCCCGCCGGTCCCGGCTGGGGGATCGAGATCCTGCCCGACTGGCTGTACCGGTCGCAGTACCAGATCAGCCGCCTGCCCTGAGCTTTTCCATTTTCCGAGCCGAACGCCCATGAAAGACACAGCGCGAACCCTGGCCGACGCGGTCCTGCGCGACGGCGGCATGCCGGACCTGCCCGACCGGCTGTACATCGACGGCGGCTGGCGGAACGCGCGCCGCCCGGGATACCTGGAAACCCTCGACCCCGGCACCGGGCGCGTCCATGCGCGCTTCACCGCGGCGGACGCGGGCGACGTCGACGACGCCGTGGAATCGGCCGAGCGTGCGTTCCTGCACATCTGGCGGCGCGTCGAGCCCGCCGAACGCGCCGGGATCCTGCGCCGCGCCGCGGTCCTGGTGCGCGAACAGGCCGCCACCCTGGCGGTCGTCGAATCGCTGGACAGTGGCAAGCGCCTGAGCGAAGCCTGCGACGACGTGGAAACCGTCGCCGCCCTGCTCGACTACTACGCGGGCGCCGCCGACAAGCTGCAAGGCGACAGCATCCCGCTGGGCCCGCGTTACCTGTCCTGCAATCTGCTGGAACCCGTGGGCGTCACGGCCCACATCGTGCCCTGGAACTTTCCCCTGTTCGCCATGATGCGCGGCGTCGCGCCCGCCCTGGCCGCCGGCTGCGCCGCCGTGGTCAAGCCGGCGGAGACCACCTCGCTGACGGCCCTGATGATGGCCCAGGTGCTGTCCGCGGCGGGTCTGCCGCCCGGCGTCTGCAACGTGGTCACCGGCACCGGGACGGCCGTGGGCGAGCCGCTGAGCCTGCATCCCAAGGTGCGGCACATCACCTTCACCGGCTCGGTCGCCACGGGACAGCGCGTCATGCAGAACGCGGCCCGCCACGTCGCCAGCGTCACCCTGGAGCTCGGCGGCAAATCGCCGGCCATCGTGCTGGCGGACTGCGACCTCGATGCGGCGGTAGAGGACATGCTGGAAGCCATCTACCTGAACGCCGGCCAGGTCTGCTCGGCGGGGTCCCGGCTGGTGGTCGAACACGGCGTCCATGCGGCATTCGTCGAGCGCTTCGTCGCCCGCGCCGCCACGCTGAGCCTGGGCCACGGGCTCAGGGACCGGCAGATCGGCGCCATCAATTCCGAGGCTCAGCTCGCCCGCATCACGCGGGCCGTGGACGCGGCCCGGCAGCGCGGGATGCCGGTCGCCCTGGGCGGGCGCGCCGCCCGCGACCCCGACACCGGCGAGGGCTGGTTCTTCGAGCCCACCGTGATCGACGCCGTGCCCGCTGACGACCCCATCATCCAGGAAGAGATCTTCGGCCCCGTGCTGGCCGTGCAGGTGGCGCGGGATGCCGAGCATGCCCTGGCCCTCGCCAATGGCACGCCCTACGGCCTGGTCGCCGGCATCTATACCCGCGACGTCAGCCGGGCGCTGGCCCTCGCCCGCGACCTGGACGCGGGCCAGGTCACGGTGAACCAGTATTTCGCGGGCGGCATCTACACGCCCTTCGGCGGCAACCGGGCCTCGGGCTTCGGACGCGAGAAGGGCCTGGAGGCCCTGCGAAACTACTGCCGCGTCAAGAACCTGACCATCCGGATCTGAGGCGCGCATGGCCCCCCGGGCGAGTTCCCGCACCGATGCCGAGGACGCCTACGACTACATCGTGGTCGGCGCGGGATCGGCCGGCTGCGTGCTGGCCAACCGCCTCAGCGCCGACGGCCGCACCCGCGTGCTGCTGCTGGAGGCCGGCGGCAGCGACCGGCGATTCTGGATCCGGCTGCCCATCGGCTACGGAAAGACCTATTACCAGACGGCCGTCAACTGGATGTACATGACCGAGCCCGTCCCCGGCCTGGCCGGGAAGCCCAGCTACTGGCCGCGCGGCAAGGTCCTGGGCGGGTCCAGCTCGATCAACGCCATGGTGTGGATCCGCGGCAACGCCGCCGACTACGACGGCTGGCGGGACGCCGGCAACCCCGGCTGGTCCTGGCAGGACGTGCTGCCCTATTTCAAGCGGTCCGAGACGAACGCGGCCGGCGCCGATGCCTGGCGCGGCGGCGAGGGGCCGGTCTTCGTGTCGGACGTCTCCGCCAGCGTGCATCCCTTGTGCCAGGACTTCTTCCAGGCGGGCCGGCAGGCCGGCCTGCCCTTCAACGCAGATTTCAACGGCGCCTCTCAAGAGGGCGTGGGACCCTACCAGATCTGCATGAAGGACGGCTGGCGCATGTCCGCCGCCCGCGCCTATCTGCGTCCGGCCCGCGGGCGATCCAATCTGGAGGTCCGCACGCATGCGATGGTCGAGCGCATCCTGTTCGACGGCCGGCGCACAGTCGGCGTGTGCGGGACGCGCCACGGCCGGCCCTGGCAGGCGCGGGCGCGGGCGGAAGTCGTGCTCTGCGCCGGCGCGATCGAGACACCCGCCCTGCTGCAGCGATCCGGCGTCGGCCCGGCCGGGCTGCTGCAATCCCTGCAGATCCCGGTCATCTGCGACAGCCCCGCCGTCGGCCGCAACCTCCAGGACCACCTGGGGGTGGACTATCTGTTTCGCAGCCGCAAGCCTAGCCTGAACAACGCGCTGTCCCCCTGGTGGGGCCGGGTAGGGGCCGCCCTGCAGTTCGCCTGGGCCAGGCGCGGGCCGCTGGCCCTGAGCATCAACCAGGCCGGCGGTTTCCTGCGCAGCACACCGGCCGCCCTGCGGCCCGACCTGCAGCTCTATTTCTCGCCCCTGAGCTACACCCGCGCCACGCCCGGGACCCGGCCCCTGATGCACCCCGATCCGTTTCCCGCCTTTTTGCTGGGCGTCTCCAACTGCCGCCCGCATTCCCGGGGCGAGATCCGCATCCGCACGCCGGACGCGGCACACGCGCCCTCGATCCAGCCGGCCTACCTGTCCGAGCCGGAGGACGTCCGGATCCTGCTGGCCGGTGTCCGGCATCTGCGTCGGCTCGCCTCCATGCCCGCCCTCTCGGCGGTCATCGAACGCGAGCTGCGCCCCGGCGGCGACTGCCTCTCGGAAGACGCCCTGATCCGCGACATCCACGAAAACGCCTGGAGCGTCTTTCATCCGGCCTGCACCTGCCGCATGGGGCCCGACCCGCGCACGAGCGTGGTCGACGCGCGGCTGCGCGTGCATGGCCTGGAACGTCTGAGGATCGCCGATGCCTCGATCTTTCCGGCGCTGGTCTCGGGCAACACCAACGCCCCGGTGATCATGGTCGGAGAAAAGGCGGCGGACCTGATCCTCGCGGACGCGCCGCAGCGGCGCTATTCCAGCGCCAGCTGAACCTTCACCGAACGCGTCCGGTCCGCCGCCGCCTCGAAGGCCGCCCGGGCATCGTCCAGCGCATAGCGCCCCGTGAGGATGGGCCCGACGTCGATGCGTCCGCTGTCGATCAGCGCCGCCGCCCGAGGGAACTCCTCGTCGAAGCGATGCGTGCCGCACAAGGAGATCTCCTTGCCCACCAGCAGGTTCAGCGGCAACTCGACGTCGCCCGCCACGCCGACCTGGACGATGGTGCCCGTCGGACGCACGGCCAGCAGCGCATCGCGGATCGCCTGGGGCGAGGCCGAGCATTCCAGCGCGACATCGAACCGGCCCTTGTCTTCCTGCCACGGCTCCAGCGCCTGCGGATCCTGGCGGACGTTCAGCGTCTGGTCCGCTCCCATCCGGCGCGCGACCTCCAGCGTTGCCTCCTGGATGTCCGTGGCGACGACGCGCGCCGCGCCCGCCAGCCTGGCGGCCGCCACGCAGAGCGCGCCGATCGGTCCCGCGCCCGTCACCAGCACCTGCCGCCCCTGCAGGTCGCCGGCACGCCGGCAGGCATGCAGGGCGACGGACAGCGGCTCCGCGCACGCGGCATGCGCCAGCGAGGTGGTCCCGGACAACGGGATGCACTGCGCCGCCTGCACGACCATGTACTCCCGGAACCCGCCCTGCTCATGGGGCATGCGCATGGCGGAGCCCGAAAAGCGCATCTCGCTGCAATGCCGGGGCATGCCGGAACGGCACTGCCGGCACTGGCCGCAGGGCCTGCTGGGATTGAAGGCGACCTTCAGGCCTTCGTGGAGAGACTCGACGCCGGCGCCCAGCGCGGCGACCGTGCCCGAGACCTCGTGGCCCGGAATGATGGGCTCCCGCACCCGGATCGGACCAAAGCCGCCGTCCTGGTAATAATGCAGGTCGGAGCCGCAGATCCCGCCCGAGTGCATGCGCAGCAGGACTTCGCCCGGCCCGGGCCCGTCGATCTCGTCCGTTTCGATCCGGATGTCGTGTTGTCCGTAGAGCCGGCAGACTCGTGTTTTCATGATGCGTCCTCGAATGATGAATCGGCCGCCCTCAGTCCATCAGGACGGAAGGCAGCCAGGTGGCCAGCGGCGGAAAATAGGAAACCGCCAGCAGCACGGCAATATTGGTCAGGATGTAGGGAATGATGGCCCGTACGATGGGCGACAGGGGCAGCCGCGCGATGTTGGCGCAGACGAAGAGGCACACGCCCACCGGCGGCGTCGTCAGCCCGATCATCAGGTTCAGGACGGCGAAGGTCGCAAAATGCAGGGGATCGATGCCCACGCTCTGGGCCAGCGTGAGCAGCGGCACGAACAGGATGATCAGCGCGGCGATGGTCTCCATGAACATGCCCACGATCAGCAGCAGGATGTTGACCAGCAGGATGACCAGATACTTGTTGTCCGTGACGCCCAGCACCGCCGAGGCGATGGTCTGCGGGATGTGCTCCGACACCAGGATCCAGCCGAACACATTGGCGAACCCCACCAGCGCCAGGATCGCGGCCGAGGCGATCGCGCTGTCGATGATCAGCTTGGGTACTTGCCGCAGCGGCAGTTCGCGATAGACCAGCTTGCCGACGACCAACGCATACAGGCAGGCGACGATGGCGGTTTCCGTCGGCGTGGCCATGCCGCTCATGAGCCCTCCCACGATCAGCAGCGTCATGAAGATCGCCCAGAACGCCCCGAGGAAGGCCTTGAACAGCTCTCCGAAGCCACGCCAGGGCTGGCGCGGGAAGTTCCGCCGCACCGAGATGATGTAGGTGGTGACCATCATCGCCAGGCCCATCAGGATGCCGGGAATGGCGCCGGCCAGGAACATCTTGCCCACGGAGATCCCGGACAAGGCGCCCACGATGATCATGGGGACGCTGGGCGGAATGATGGGGCCGACCGTCGAGGACGCCGCCGTCACGGCCGCGGAAAAATCCGCCGGATAGCCGGCTTTCTTCATGCCGGGGATCAGGACGCCGCCCAGCGACGCCGCATCCGCGACCGCCGTGCCGGAGATGCCGCCAAAGAGCATGGAGCCGGCGACGTTGGTCAGGCCCAGGCCGCCGCGCATCCAGCCCACGCCCGCATTGGCGAAGCGGATGATGCGCTCCGTGATGCCGCCGCTGTTCATGAGATTGCCCGCCAGGATGAAGCCGGGAATGCAGAGCAGCACGAAGGAGTCGATCCCGGCGAACATCTTCTGCGGCATGACCACGATGGGGATGCCTTGATACAGGAGATAGGCGGCCGAGGATACGCCCAGCGTGATGGCCACCGGGATCCCGATGAGCAGGCCGACGGCGAAGACCCCGAAGAGGATGAGCAGGCTCATGAAACCTCCGAGTACGACTGTTCCGGCAGCCCGTCGGTCGTGCCGCGCAGCATGCCGATGATCCGCAGCACCGAATACGCCAACAGGGAGATCGCCGCCACGAGCGTGGAGACGTGCACGAAATCCATGCGCCAGCCCAGGGCCGGCGAGGTCTGGATCGAGCCGATCTCGGTGAACTGCCAGGACGGCGCCAGCAGCATCACGCAGAACAGCGCCATGACGATGGCGGACGCCAGGCGCAGCATCCAGGGCTTGCGGCCTGAAAGCCCCTCGCAGAACAGGTCGACATTGACCAGGTCTCCGGTGCGCAGCGACGGCCCCAGGCCGAAGGCCGTCAGGAAGAGCAGCCCGAACCGGGAGAGTTCTTCTGTCCACAAGGGCGAGTCGTTCAGGATATTGCGGCCCACCAGCTGGATGACGACGGCTGCGATGATGCTCAGGAACGCGAGCCCCGTCAGATACCGGCACGCCTGTTCAAAAACGGGAAATACGGTTTTCATGGGTGTACTCCAGGTCCCGGGGGACGAGGTGGACGCCGGAACCCGGTGCGGCGGCATGCCTGGGGCACGCCGCCGCATCGGATGCGCGCACGCAGCCTCAGTTCATGATGGTTTCCACGTACTTCCTGACGTCGCCCTTGACGTTGGCCAGCACGGCGCTGCGGGCCTTGGCCGCAAAGGCCTTCTGATCCACGTCGACGAAAGTCATGCCGCCTGCCTTCAGGTCTTCTTCCAGCTGCTTTTCATCCGCCAGGAAGAGTTTGCGCTCGTATGCCTGGGCGGTCTTGGCGGCTTGCTGGATGGCCTGCCGGTCGGCATCGGTGAGCTTGTCCCAGGTGATGTTGGAAATGGTCAGGTAGATCCAGCTGCGCACGTGTTCCGTGCGATTGACGTATTTCTGGACCTCGTTGAAATTGGCCGATTTGATCAGGGCCAGGGGATTCTCCTGGGCGCTGATCGTGCCGTTCTGCAGCGAGGTGAAGACCTCGGAGAACGCCATGGGCGTGGGCTGCGCGCCCAGCGCCTTCCAGACGTCCATGAACAGCGGGACGTTGGGCACCCGCATCTTCAGGTTCTTCAGGTCGTCGGGCGTCTTGATCGGCGTGTTGGACGTCAGGTCGCGGGGGCCGCGCGCGAAATAGGCGAGGGGCCGGATCCGCGCCTTTTCCGTGATCTGCTGTTCGACCGCCTTGCCGATCTCTCCGCTGGCGACCTCATCCATGTGCTCCAGCGAATCGTAGGCGTACGGAATGGCCAGCAGGGCCGCCAGCGGCGCCCAGTTCTGCAGGCTTTCGCCCGTGATGGTCATGTCCACCGTCCCGAGCTGCATGCCATTGATCAGATCGATTTCCTTGCCCAGGGATTCGTTGGGAAACACCTGGACTTCGATGCGGCCATGGGTCAGGCGGGCGACTTCCTCGCCGAACTTCAGCGATGCCTTGTGCCAGGTGTTCTGTTCGTTGGCCAGGTGCCCGAGCTTCAGCGTGACGTCCGCGGCCCCGGCGGTTTGCGCCAGGGCCAGACCGACGACGCCGGCCAGCAGCGACTTCAGGATTGCGTGTGATTTTTTGGTCATGGTGTTGTCTCCTTCCTGGGGGTGATCAAGCCCGGGGGCTAGTGAATGGGATCGAACAACGTGGGATGAGCCGCACGGATCTGCGGCAGGTCGTGCAGGATCTCGTGCAGGTGGTGGCGGATGGCCGCCTCGGCGTGCTGCACGTCACCTCGGGCGATGCCCTCGACGATCGCCGTGTGCTGGGCGATGAGCTTGGCGAGCTGCATGTCGCCGAAACTGAGAAAACGGACGCGGTCCATCTGGGCCTTGATGCTTTCGGCGATCTTCCAGGCCTGGCCGATGCCGGCCGCCTCGGCCAGCGTGCGGTGGAAGAGTTCGTCCAGCCCCATGAACTCGGCTGGCTTGTCCGGCGCCACCTCGCGCTGGCGCTGCAGCTGCTGGCGCAGTTCACGCACCACGGCGGCATCACCGATCTCCGTGACGCGCCTGACCACATCGGCCTCGATGGCTTCCCGGACAAAGCGGGCTTCCAGCACGGCGTTCTGGGAGATGCGGCGGACCAGGGTGCCGCGCTGGGGCCTGACTTCCACCAGCCCTTCTTCGCTGAGCTTGATGAAGGCCTCGCGCACGGGCTGACGGCTGGTGGCGAAGCGCATCGCGCATTCGGATTCGGACAGCCGCGTGCCGGGACGCAGCAGGCCCTGGATGATCTCCTGGCGCAAGATGCCGTGCACTTGCGGGCCGATGGCCCGACAAGGGTCCAGCTGATGGTCCTGGAGGGTGATCACTGTCTCTGGCATGAAGTGCATCCTTGCGCGCAAGCATTCCTATTCTTCTGTTTTGCGATTATCATACTTCCATACTAGTCGGTCAATACCGATATCCCTAGCACAGGAGCACCTCTATGAAGCAGACATGGCGCTGGTTTGGTCCCCACGACACGGTCAGCGTGGACGATATGCTGCAGGCCGGCGTGCAGGGCGTGGTCACCGCCCTGCACCACATACCCACCGGCGAGCTCTGGTCCGTCGACGAGATCCGGCAGCGCCAGGCGCTGGTCGCCCGGATGTCGGACGGCTCGCCGTCAGGCCTGGCCTGGGACGTGGTCGAGAGCCTGCCGGTGTCCGAAGACATCAAGAAGCAGCAGGGAAACTGGAAGCAGCACATCGCTCACTACAAGACCAGCCTGCGGCATCTGGCGCAGTGCGGGATCGAGGTCGTCTGCTACAACTTCATGCCGGTGCTCGACTGGACCCGCACGGATCTCGGATGGCGCATGCCGCACGGCGGCACCTGCATGCGGTTCGATCTCATCGACTTTGCCGCATTCGACATCCACATCCTGCAGCGTCCGGGGGCGGCCGAGTCCTTCCCCGCCGACGTGGTCGAGGCGGCCGCGCAACGCCATGCCAGCATGGACGACGCCCGCCGGCAACAGCTCGCGACCAATGTCGTCTTCGGTCTGCCGGGCGCGGCGGAACACATGTCCCTGGAGGACGTCCGCCGGCATCTGGACCAATACCGCTCGATCGACGAAGACCGCCTGCGCCGCCATTTCCATGATTTCCTGGAGGAAGTCGCCCCGGTCGCCCAGGAACTCGGCGTCCGCCTGTGCTGCCATCCCGACGATCCGCCCTACCCCTTGCTGGGCCTGCCCCGCATCATGTCCACCGAGGCGGACTACGTCCGGATGACCCGGGCGGTGGACCTGCCGGCCAACGGCATCACGCTGTGCGCGGGCTCGCTGGGCGCGCGGGCGGACAACGACCTGCCCGGCATGATGCGGCGCCTGGGCGACCGGGTGCACTTCCTGCACCTGCGCAATGTGCGCCGGGAATCCGGCGCGGTGTTCGGCTCCTTCCACGAGGCCGAGCACCTGGGGGGCGACACCGACATGGTGGCCCTGATCGCCGCAGCCATCCAGGAAGAGCGGCGCCGCCGCGCGGCCGGCCGGGCCGACTGTTCGATTCCCTTCCGGCCCGACCACGGCCAGGACATCCTGGATGACCTGAAACGCAAGGCGCAGCCCGGCTATCCCGCCATCGGGCGTTTGCGCGGCCTGGCCGAGCTGCGGGGGATCGTCACGGCGCTGGAGCACTCCACCGTGGGATTGGCCGCATGACGCCACCGCGGCTCGATGCGGCATGGCTGGCACGCGCCCGGCGGGGCGGCGCCCCCGGCTCGCGACATGACCCGGGCTTGCCGGCGTACCTGCCGCAAGCCCACGGCGTCGGCATCGTCCATCTGGGCACGGGTGCTTTCCATAAGGCGCATCAGGCTGTCTACACCGACGAGCTGCTCTCACGGCAAGGCGGCGACTGGCGGATCCAGGGGGTCAGCCTGCGCAGCGAATCCGTTGCCGCCTCGATGAACCCTCAGGACGGTCTCTATACCTTGCTGGTCCGCCATCCCGAAGGCACCGCCGCGCGCGTGATCGGCAGCATCGCCGGCGTCATTGCGGCGGTTCGCGACCCGGCGGCGGTACTGGACGCCTTGGGCTCCCCCGCTGTCCGCATCGTGACCTTGTCCGTCACGGAAAAGGCCTACGGGATCGACCGGCATGCGGGCGGCCTGCTGAGCGACCACCCCGCCATCGTCCATGACCTGGCCCATCCGGAACACCCCATCGGCCCGCTGGGAATTCTGAGCCTGGCCCTGCGCCGGCGTCATGCCCGGGGGATCGAACCTTTCACGGTTCTCTGTTGCGACAACCTGCCCGACAACGGCCGCCTGCTCCGATCCGGCGTACTGGACATGACGGCGGCCGTGGACCCCGCCCTGCGGGCCTGGATGGCGGAAGACGTGGCGTTCCCGTCGTCGATGGTGGATCGCATCACACCGGCCTCCACGGCGCGGACCCGGGCCGACGCCAGCGCCCTGATGGGATACGAGGACCACGCCGCCGTGGAAACGGAACCGTTCAGCATGTGGGTCATCGAAGACCGCTTCCCGGCCGGACGGCCGGCCTGGGAACAGGCGGGCGCCCTGATGGTGGACGACGTGGCGCCCTACGAGCAGATGAAGCTGCGGATGCTCAATGGCGCCCATTCCCTGCTGGCTTACGCGGGTCACGTGGCCGGATACCGCCATGTGAAGGACGCCATGAGCGATGCCGCCCTCGCGTCCACGGTCCGGCGGCTGATGGACGCTGCCGCCGACAGCCTGGACCGCAAGCCCGGCCTGGATCTGCAGGAATACGCCCGCAGCCTGTGCGCGCGATTCGCCAATCGCGCCATCGAGCACGAGACCTACCAGATCGCGATGGACGGCACGGAGAAGATCCCGCAGCGGATCCTGGCGGCCGCGCACAGTGCCTGGCAGCGGGAAGACGACATCGAGCCCTTTGCCTTCGCGATCGCGGCCTGGATGCGGTATTGCCTGGGCAGGACGGACGCGGGCGTCAAATACGCGCTGCGCGACCCGCGTGAAGCCGAATTGCAGCGCCGGGCCAACGCGTGCGGACACGACGCCGCCGCGCTGGCGCAAGCACTGATGCTGGAAGACCTGTTTCCGCAAGCCCTGCGGGCGTCCCCGGTCTGGCAGGCGCAGCTGGCGGTGCATCTGCAGCGCATGCTGGACAGCGGCATGCAGTCAGCCTGCCGGGCATTCATCGCCGGCGGCCCGCGCCCGTAGGGCCGGCCACCGGGCCGGCGGCCCGGAGTGGCGGAAGCGGTGAGATTCGAACTCACGGATGGGTCGCCCCATCGCCGGTTTTCAAGACCGGTCCATTCAACCGCTCTGGCACGCTTCCGATGTGAAGAGAAGATCGCAAGTGTAGCGCATAATTCAGGCTACCCATCGAGCGGAGTCCCACATGAAAGCAATCGAAATCAGCACCCCTGGCGGCCCCGAGGTCCTGTGCCTGGTGGACCGTCCCAAACCCGTCCCCGGACCCGGCGAAGTCCTGATCGAGGTCGAGGCTGCCGGCATCAACCGGCCCGACGTCTTCCAGCGCCAGGGCAGCTATCCGCCGCCCGCGGGCGCATCCGACCTGCCCGGCCTCGAGGTCGCCGGCCGCATCGTGGGCGGTGATCCCCAATCGGCCGGTCTGCGCCTGGGGGATTCGGTCTGCGCCCTGGTGGCCGGCGGCGGCTACGCGCAATACTGCGTAGCGCCCGCCGCCCAATGCCTGCCCGTGCCCCGGGGGCTGTCGATGATCGAGGCCGCCGCCCTGCCGGAGACCTATTTCACCGTCTGGAGCAATGTCTTCGACCGGGGCCGCCTGTCGCTCGGCGAGACCCTGCTGGTCCACGGCGGCGCCAGCGGCATCGGCACCACCGCCATCGCCCTGGCCCGGGCGTTCGGCAACCCGGTCTACGCCACGGCCGGCAGTCACGAGCGCGTCCGGGCCATCGAGGCCCTGGGCTGCACGCAAGGCATCAACTACCGGGCCCAGGACTTCGTCGAGGAAATCCACCGGCTGACCGAGGGCCGCGGGGTGGACGTGATCCTGGACATGGTGGCCGGCGACTACCTGCCCCGCAACATCAAGGCTCTGGCCGACGACGGCCGCCTGGTGATGATCGCCCAGCTGGGCGGCGCCCACGGCGACCTGAACTGCTGGCAGGTCATGGCGCGCCGCCTGACGATCACCGGGTCCACGCTGCGCGCGCGGCCCGTGGCCTTCAAGGCGGCGATCGCCCAGGCGCTGCGCGAGCGCGTCTGGCCGCTGCTGGAGGCGGGCACCATCCGTCCGCTGATCCATGCGACCTTTCCCCTGCACGAGGCGTCCCGCGCGCACGCGATGATGGACGCGGGCGAGCAGATCGGCAAGATCGTGTTGACGCTGGTCTGAGGCCGGCCATCCGGTCGCGCCGGACCGGATCCAGTCAGGCCGGATTGCGCCAGGCCGGATCGCGTCAGGCCGGCCAGAAGTCGGGTCGGGTCGCCACCGCGCCCAGCGCCACGCACCGCGCCCATGAAAAAAGGCGCCCCGAAAACGGGGCGCCTTTTTTCCGGCTGCCGATCCGGCCGCGCAGACGCGGCCGGCGAAGCCCGGCGGACGGCTTACTCGGCCGAGGGGGCGGCGGGGCCGCCCTGGGCTTCGATGCCGCCGATGGCCTTGACCGACAGGCGCAGGCGCCCGCGGTCGTCGGCTTCCAGGATCTTGACACGCACCGACTGGCCGACCTTCAGCACGTCGTTGATGTCGGCGATGCGGTAGTTGGCGATCTCGGAGATGTGCAGCAGGCCGTCGCGGCCCGGCAGCACCTGGACGATGGCGCCGAAGTCCAGCAGGCGTTGCACCGTGCCCTGGTATTCCTGGCCGATCTCGACGTCGGCGGTCAGTTCCTTGATGCGGCGCTCGGCCTCGTGGGCGCGGTCCAGGTCGGCGCTGGCGATGGTGATGTTGCCATCGTCGCTGATGTCGATCTGGCAGCCGGTCTCTTCGGTCAGGGCGCGGATGGTCGCCCCGCCCTTGCCGATCACGTCGCGGATCTTCTCCGGATTGATCTTCACGCGCAGCATGCGCGGGGCGAAGTCGGACAGCTCGGTGCGCGAGCCGTCGATGGCCTCGCGCATCTTGCCCAGGATGTGCAGGCGGCCTTCACGGGCCTGGGCCAGCGCGACCTGCATGATTTCCTTGGTGATGCCCTGGATCTTGATGTCCATCTGCAGGGCGGTCACGCCGGTCACGGTGCCCGTGACCTTGAAATCCATGTCGCCCAGGTGATCCTCGTCGCCCAGGATGTCGGTCAGCACGGCGAACTTGCCGCCTTCCTTGATCAGGCCCATGGCCACGCCGGCCACGTGGTCCTTGATGGGCACGCCGGCGTCCATCATGGACAGGCTGCCGCCGCAGACCGAGGCCATCGACGAGGAGCCGTTCGATTCGAGGACTTCGGACACCAGCCGCAGCGTGTACTGGAATTCCTCGGGGCTGGGCAGCAGCGCCAGCAGCGCGCGCTTGGCCAGGCGGCCGTGGCCGATCTCGCGGCGCTTGGGCACGCCGAAGCGGCCCGTCTCGCCCGTGGCGAACGGCGGCATGTTGTAGTGCAGCATGAAGCGGTCGCGGTACTCGCCCATGATCGAGTCGATGATCTGCTCGTCCTGCTTGGTGCCCAGGGTGGTGACCACCAGCGCCTGCGTCTCGCCTCGGGTGAACAGGGCCGAACCGTGGGCGCGCGGCAGCACGCCCAGGCGGATGCTGATCGGGCGCACGGTGCGCGTGTCGCGGCCGTCGATGCGCGGCTCGCCGTTCAGGATCTGGCCGCGGACGATCTCCGATTCCAGCGCGAACAGCATGTTCTCGACCTCGACGCTGTCCGGCGCCGCATCGCCGCGGGCGGCGGCGTGCTCGGCCAGCTTGACCTTGACGTCGGCATAGACCTGGCGCAGCTGCGTGGTGCGTTCCTGCTTGTTACGCACCTGGTAGACGGCTTTCAGCGGCTCGAAGGCCGCGCTGCGCACGGCGGTCGCCAGGACCTCGTTGCGCGGCGCCGGCTTCCAGTCCCATTCGGGCTTGCCGGCCTCGGCCACCAGCTCGTGGATGGCATTGATGGCGGCCTGCATCTGCTCGTGGCCGAACACCACGGCGCCCAGCATGATGTCCTCGGGCAGCTGCTTGGCCTCGGATTCGACCATCAGCACGGCGGCCTCGGTGCCCGCGACCACCAGGTCGAGCTGGGACTGCTCGCGCAGCTGGCTGGTGCTGGGGTTCAGCACGTACTGGCCGTCGACGTAGCCGACGCGGGCCGCGCCCACCGGGCCGTTGAACGGAATGCCGGAGATCGCCAGCGCCGCCGAGGCGCCGATCATCGCCGGGATGTCGGGATCGATCTCCGGATTGACGGAGAGCGTATGGATGATGACCTGGACGTCGTTGTAGAAGCCTTCCGGGAACAGCGGGCGCAGCGGACGGTCGATCAGGCGCGAGGTCAGGGTTTCCTTTTCGGAGGGCTTGCCTTCACGCTTGAAGAAGCCGCCCGGGATCTTGCCGGCGGCGTAGGTCTTTTCGACGTAGTCGACGGTCAGCGGGAAGAAATCCTGGCCGGGCTTGGCCGTGCGGGCCGCCACGACGGTGGCCAGGACGACCGTGTCGTCCACCGACACCAGGACGGCGCCCGAAGCCTGGCGCGCGATCTCGCCGGTTTCCAGGACGACCGTGTGCTGACCGTATTGAAACGACTTGCTCACTTTGTTGAACATTACATTATCCTTCTGACGATTTGGGGCCGTGCGCCACTGCAAAAAAAACCGTGCACCCCGCGCATCGGATCGCGGTGTACACGGTTCGTGCACGGGGAGCCAGGCCCCGGGGCATTATTTGCGCAGACCGAGTTTTTCGATCAGGGCGCGATAGGAATCCGGGTTGCGGCCCTTGAGGTAGTCCAGCAGCTTGCGGCGACGGCTGACCATGCGCAGCAAGCCGCGGCGCGAATGGTGGTCTTTCGTGTGAGCCTTGAAGTGGCCGGTCAGTTCGTTGATGCGGGCGGTCAGCAGGGCGACCTGGACTTCGGGAGAACCGGTATCACCGGTGGCGCGCTGGAATTGCGCAACGATGTCGGATTTGACGATATCAGCAACAGACATGCTTTTTGACCTCGAAAACAGGCGGCAGCACCGAGGCGCGCTGCCGTGGGATGAAAAAAGCGCCACGCAAATCGCGGCGCAATCGAAATTATAGCGGATTTGGGGGGGCAACGCCCCGCCGGGGCTCAGCGGGCCGGCGGGTCCTCGGCATCGGCGCCGCGCATGCGCTGGCCCAGGCGCCGGGCCCGGCGCACGCGCCACAGCCAGATCAGCCAGCCCGACAGGCTGTAGGCCACGAACAGCGCGAACAGCACGACCGGCGGATCGCTGGACACGAAGACGAACACGGCCACCACCAGCAGCATCACCCAGAAAGGCACGCTGCGCCCCAAGGCGAAGGACTTGCCGCTGAAGAACGGCGCGTTGGACACCATGGCGATGCCGGCATAGACCGTCACGGCAAAGGCGGCCCAGGGGATCAGGCCGTCGGACAGGGAGAGCTTGTTGTCCACCGACAGCCAGACGAAGCCCGCCACCAGGGCCGCGGCCGCCGGGCTGGGCAACCCCTGGAAGTACTGCTTGTCGACCTTGCCGATGTTGGCGTTGAAGCGCGCCAGGCGCAGCGCGGCGCCCACCACGTAGACGAAGGCGGCCAGCCACCCCCAGCGGTCCAGGCCCTGCAGCGACCATTCGTACATCACCAGCGCCGGCGCCATGCCGAAGGAGATCATGTCGGCCAGGGAATCGTACTGCTCGCCGAAGGCCGACTGGGTATTGGTCAGGCGCGCCACGCGGCCGTCCATGCTGTCGAAGACCATGGCCAGGAAGATCGCGATGGCCGCGGTCTCGAAATTCTGGTTCATGGCCTGCACCACGGCGTAGAAGCCGGAAAACAGGTTGGCGGTGGTAAAGGCGTTGGGCAGCAGGTAGATGCTGCGGCGGCGCTGTCTTTCGTCAGGCATCGGGTCTTCAGGCTGCGGATTCATCATGGCGATGGGGAACGGGCAGTTCGGCCAGCACCGTGCTGGTGGCCTTGACCTTGTCGCCGATGGCGACGCGAGGCCGCGCCCCTTGGGGCAAGTATACGTCCACCCGCGAGCCGAAGCGGATGAAGCCATAGCGCTGCCCGGCGTAGAGCGTCTCGCCGGCCTTGGCGTGGCAGAGGATGCGCTTGGCTACCAGGCCGGCCACCTGCACGGCGGTCACGATCTGGCCGTCGGGGGTTTCCAGCACCATGGCATTGCGCTCGTTTTCGAGCGAGGCCTTGTCCAGGGCGGCGTTGAAGAACTTGCCCGGGAAATAGTCGATGGAGCGCACGGTGCCGTCGACCGGCACGCGGTTGGAGTGCACGTTGAAGACGTTCATGAAGACGCTGATCTTCAGCGCGGGGCGCCCCTGGGTGTAGGGGTCGGCCACGTCTTCGACGCAGACGACGCGCCCGTCGGCGGGGCACAGCACCAGACCGTCGCCATCCGGCGCCTCGCGGGCGGGGTCGCGGAAGAACTGCAGCGCGAACAGGCCGAAGATCCAGAACGGGATGGACAGCCACGGCGACCAGGCGGCGACCAGCAGCGCCACGACCAGGCAGAGCGCCAGGATGATCCAGCCTTCGCGGGCGATCAGGGGATGGGGGTAAGGGGGGATTTTCATGGTAGGGGCAAGAATAACCCAATTCAGGAAGCGGAATCGAGCCTTCAGAAGCGCGCGGGCCGCCGCGGGCGCGGCGCCGGGACGGAAAGAATCCATGCCGGCGCCGCGCCTGCGGCGGCCCGCGGTGGCGCGGACGCGCCCCGATCAGTTCTTGGACTGGTCCACCAGCTTGTTGGCGGCGATCCAGGGCATCATGGCGCGCAGCTTGGCGCCCACCTGCTCGATCTGGGATTCCGCGTTCAAGCGGCGGCGCGAGGTCAGTTCCGGGGCGCCGGCGGCGTTTTCCAGGATGAAGTTCTTCGCGTAGACGCCGGACTGGATGTCGGCCAGGCACTGGCGCATGGCGGCGCGGGTCTCGTCGGTCACCACGCGCGGGCCGGTGACGTATTCGCCGTATTCCGCGTTGTTGGAGATCGAGTAGTTCATGTTGGCGATGCCGCCTTCGTAGATCAGGTCGACGATCAGCTTGAGCTCGTGCAGGCACTCGAAATAGGCCATCTCCGGCGCGTAGCCGGCGTCCACCAGGGTCTGGAAGCCCGCCTTGATCAGCTCGACCGTGCCGCCGCACAGCACGGCCTGCTCGCCGAACAGGTCGGTTTCGGTTTCTTCGCGGAAGTTGGTCTCGATGATGCCGGCGCGCCCGCCGCCATTGCCCATGGCATAGGACAGGGCCAGGTCGCGGGCCTTGCCGGACACGTCCTGGTGGACCGCGACCAGGTGCGGCACGCCGCCGCCCTGGGCGTAGGTGCTGCGCACCGTGTGGCCCGGGGCCTTGGGGGCGATCATGATGACGTCGATGTCGTCGCGCGGCACGACCTGGCCGTAATGCACGTTGAAGCCGTGAGCGAAGGCGAGCGCGGCGCCCGGCTTGAGGTTGGCGGCGATCTGCGTGCGGTAGACCTGGCCGATGTGCTCGTCGGGCAGCAGCATCATGACCACGTCGGCGCCCTTGACGGCCTCGGCGACTTCCTTGACGGCCAGGCCGGCGTTCTCGGCCTTCTTCCAGGACGCGCCGTCCTTGCGCAGGCCCACCGTGACGTGCACGCCGGAGTCGTGCAGGTTCAGGGCATGGGCGTGACCTTGCGAGCCATAGCCGATGATGGCGACTTGCTTGCCTTTGATCAGGGACAGGTCGCAATCTTTGTCGTAGAAAACTTTCATGTTGGATACTCCGATTTTCAATTCTGAAACGAGAGGTTGGATTCGTGGGGATGTCCCGCGCTGCGCGGCCCCCCGGGTTTTACAGCTTTTGCCGCCGGGCCGCCCCAAGGCAAAAAGCGCCCCCTCGGGGGGCAGCAAGCGGGCGAAGCCTGCGCGGCGTGGGGGTTCACAGCTTGAGGACGCGTTCGCCGCGGCCCACCCCGGACACGCCCGTGCGGACGGTTTCCAGGATGGCGCTGCGGTCGAGCGCGCCGATGAAGGCGGCGATCTTGTCCTGCACGCCCGTCAGTTCGATGGTGTAGGTCTTGTCCGTGACGTCGATGATGCGGCCGCGGAAGATTTCCGCCATCCGTTTCATCTCGTCGCGTTCCTTGCCGACCGCGCGCACCTTGATGAGCATCAGCTCGCGCTCGACGTGGGGGCCCTCGGAGAGGTCCACCACCTTGACCACGTCCACCAGGCGGTTCAGGTGCTTGGTGATCTGCTCGATGATCTCGTCGGACCCGACCGTCACGATGGTCATGCGCGACAGCGTGGCGTCCTCAGTGGGCGCCACGGTCAGGGTCTCGATGTTGTAGCCGCGCGCGGAAAACAGCCCCACCACCCGCGACAGGGCGCCGGGTTCGTTTTCCAGCAAAACGGAAATCACGTGTTTCATGGTTTATCCCCTCACAGATCCTCGGCGCCCAGCAGCATTTCCGTCAGCCCTCGGCCAGCCTTGACCATGGGCCAGACGTTCTCGGTCTGATCCGTGATGAAATCCATGAAGACCAGGCGGTCCTTGTACTTGGTGAAGGCCTCGCGCAGGGCGGGTTCGACGTCGGCCGGCTTTTCGATGCGCATGCCCACGTGGCCGTAGCTCTCGGCCAGCTTGACGAAGTCGGGCAGCGCGTCGACGTAGGACTCGGAATAGCGCGAACCGTATTCGATCTGCTGCCACTGGCGCACCATGCCCAGGTAGCGGTTGTTCAGGCACAGGATCTTGGGCGTCAGCCGGTACTGGCTGCAGGTGGACAATTCCTGGATGTTCATCTGGATCGAGCCCTCGCCGGTGATCACGGCGACGTCGCGGTCCGGATTGGCCATCTGCACGCCCATGGAGAAGGGCAGGCCCACGCCCATGGTCCCCAGGCCGCCCGAATTGATCCAGCGGCGCGGCTCGGGGAAGGGATAGTATTGGGCCGCCCACATCTGGTGCTGGCCCACGTCCGAGGTGACGAAGGCCTGGCCGCGCGTGACTTCCCAGAGTTTCTGCACCACGAACTGCGGCTTGATGACCGTGTCGGACTGCTCATAGTCCAGGCATTTCTTGCCGCGCCAGGCCTCGATCTGCTGCCACCAGGCATCCAGCCGGTGCTCGGCCAGGCCCTGCTCGGCCAGCGACTGGGCGTACAGCCCGATCAGGTCCTGCAGCACCTCGCGCACGTCGCCCACGATGGGCACGTCCACCCGGACCCGCTTGGAGATCGAGGACGGGTCGATGTCGACGTGGATGATCTTGTGGGCGACCTGGGCGAAATGCTTGGGATTGCCGATCACGCGGTCGTCAAAGCGCGCACCGATGGCCAGCAACACGTCGCAGTTCTGCATGGACATATTGGCCTCGTAGGTGCCGTGCATGCCCGGCATGCCGACGAATTTCTCGTCCGTGCCCGGAAAGGCGCCCAGGCCCATCAGGGTCGTGGTGCAGGGCGCGCCGGTCATGCGCACGAGCTTGCGCAGCTCGTCGGCCGCATTGGCCAGCACCACGCCGCCGCCGGCGTAGATCATGGGCCGCTCGGCGGCCAGCAGCATCTGCACCGCTTTCTTGATCTGGCCGTGATGGCCCTTGGTGACCGGCGCGTAGGACCGCAATTGCGTGGGGCCGCGGCGGGGCGTGTACTTGCAGGTGGCGACGGAGACGTCCTTGGGGACGTCGACCAGGACCGGACCCGGGCGGCCCGAGCGCGCGATGTAGAAGGCGCGGCGCATGGTCTCGGCCAGGTCTTTGACGTCGCGCACCAGGAAATTGTGCTTGACGCAGGGCCGCGTGATGCCGACGGTGTCGCATTCCTGGAAGGCATCCTGGCCGATGGCGTGCGTGGGCACCTGGCCGCTGATGATGACCATGGGAATGGAGTCCATGTAGGCCGTGGCGATGCCGGTGACGGCATTGGTCACGCCCGGACCGCTGGTCACCAGGCATACGCCGACTTTGTCGGAGGATCGGGAATAGGCATCCGCCGCGTGGACCGCGGCCTGCTCGTGTCGCACGAGGACGTGCTGGAAGGTGTCTTGCTTGTAGATTGCGTCGTAGATGTAGAGGACCGCGCCGCCGGGGTAGCCAAACACGTGGTCTACGCCTTCCTCGATCAGACAACGCACGACGATGTCGGCGCCATTGAGTTCCATGATGGATTTCCTTTCTAACCCGTGTCGGGCACCAAGCGGCCTGTCGGCAGCCCGGGCCAGTACCGGCGATCCGCGACATGATCCGACGCTCGGCGATTCACGGAATCGCTTTGCCCGGACACATTGCGGGACCAGCCTGCGCCCCTTGGCACAAGACACACGCGCCGCCCTGCGGCGCAACGTGGTGGAAACGGACGCCCCGGACCACGCTTGTGGCGCATCCTGGGACATGAATCGGAAGACGAAAAAAACCGGGTGTGTGACCCGGGGCATTCGCCGCATCGGCAGGCCGCGATCGGGCTGGCCGAAGAGCTAATTTACCGCGTTGCAACATGTGTCGCAAGCGATGAGGGCCCGGATGCGGGATTTCCCCTGCCCGGACGCCGCCGCCCCGCCCCCCGGCCAGACGCGCGGCGCGAGATTTTCTATACTGCGCCCATCGCCATTGCGCATGGCCTTCCGGATCCGGCTGCATGATCTCACCCGCGCCCCAGCTGCAGCGATTCTTCTACAGCCACTATTTCTTCGGCGGCCTGCGCCAGGCCACGGGCGTGCTGCTGCCGGCCCTGGTGCTGACCGGCCTGTTCGATTCGGTGGCCGGCGGCTTCGTGGCGGCGGTGGGCGCGGCCTGCGTCGCCATCCTGGACCAGCCCGGCGGCCCCCGGCGCTACGGCCTGAACGGCATGTTCGCCGCGCTGTGCCTGGGCTCGGCCACGACGGCCGTGACGGGGCTGGCCGCCAGCCACACGCTGGCGATCTGGCTCGTGGTGCCCGCCCTGTGCTTCGCCTTTTCGATGCTGACCGTCTACGGCAAGCACGGGGGACTGCTGGGCTTTGCCTGCCTGCTCATCATGACCCTGACCCTGCGCACGCCCCTCACGCAGGCCGACGTGCTGCAGCACACGCTGACCTCCTTCCTGGGCGGGGCCTTCTACCTCGTCTACAGCACCATCGCCCACCGGGTGCTTTGGCACCGCGAGGAACAGCAGGCCCTGTCGGTGGCGCTCTTCGCCACCGCCGACTACATCGCCGCCCGGGCCCGGTTCTACGACGTGCGTCTCGACCTGGACGACAGCTACCGCCGCCTGATCCGCACCCAGGCCGGCATGACCGACGCCCACCAGGCGGCCCGCGACATGGTCCTGCGCGAACTGCCGCGCGGCACCACCTCGCATGCCGACCGGCTGCGCCAGGGCCTGCTGAACCTGTTCGTGGACATGATCCACCTGCTCGACAGCATGGTCGCCACGCACACCGACTACGCCACGCTGCGCCAGGCCCTGCCGGACAGCGACATCTTGCTGTTCGTGCGCGACGCCATGCGCAAGCTGGCCGACAATGTGGCGGACCTGGCGCTGAACGTGGCCCGCAACCGGCGCGCGCGGGTGCGCAACAGCGTCAAGGCCGAGCTGCGCGCCCTGGAATTCGAGCTGCAGCAGCTGCGCGAGAACGGCATGCCGGCCGCGCAGCCCGAGCTCTACGCCCTGCTGGTACAGGTGCTGCGCCGCCTGCGCAACATGGCCCGCCAGGTCGAGCGCATGGCCGACCATTCGGTCAACCCGCTGCCGCAGGATTCGGACCTGACGCAGGCCAACCGCTCGCTGAACCGCTTCCTGACGCGCCAGAAATGGCGTCTGGGCCTGCTGACCCACAATCTGCACGGCCAGTCGGCGCATTTCCGCTACGCGGTCCGGGTGGCCGCGGCCGCCCTGCTCTCGATGATCGTGGGCACGCTGCTGGCCCATGCGCCCATGGTACGCACCGTGGACCCGGGCATGGCCGGCCACAGCTACTGGATCATCCTGACGGTGCTGATCATCATGAAGCCGGGCTTCGCCCTGACGCGCCAGCGCAACGGCTGGCGCCTGATCGGCACGCTGATCGGCTGCGGCCTGTCGCTGGTGCTGTTCTACCTGGGCCTGAACCCGAAGCTCTACCTGCTGATCCTGGTAGCCTGCAGCATCCTGGGCTACAGCCTGGTCCAGGTGAACTACACGCTGTCGGCCATGTTCAACACGCTCTTCGTGCTGCTGATCTTCCATTTCCTGGTGCCGGGCTCCAACACCGTGGTGGGCGAGCGCCTGGCCGACACCCTGATCGGCTGCGCCCTGGCGCTCAGCTGCAGCTACATCCTGCCGTCCTGGGAGCGCAATTCCCTGGATGCGCTGGCCCTGACCCTGCGGCGCGCCAACCAGGCCTTCCTGCACGCCGGCCTGGCCCACGTGCAGGCGGCGCGCCAGGCGCGCGCGGGCGCGCCCGGCGGCGCGGACCTGCGGGAATCGGAAACCCAGTGGAACCTGTCGCGCAAGAACGTCCACATCGCCTTCAGCAATTTCGCCTCGGCCTTCTACCGCATGATGGACGAGCCCACCCGCCGCCAGCGCCACGTGCCGGAATTCAACCGCCTGCTGATCCAGCACCACGCCCTGGCCTCGCAGATCGCGGCCGTCATTCCGCAGCTGGCCCTGCTGGACGAAGAACCCGAGGGCATCCGCCAGGCGCTGGCGGCGACCGACAATTTCCTCGCCGGCCGGCCGGCGGCGCCGCCGAACGTGATCGAGACCGACGGCGAACGCGCCGCGCTGGCCTACCCCCTGCGCCAGATGATCAAGGCCGCCCAGCAGATCGACGACAACATGACGGCGCTGGATGCCGGCCCGCCCGCGCCGCCCGCCGGCGCGCCGCAGGCGGCGTGAACATCCCGGCCGGACGCAGCCCGGTCAGATCGGCGCCCCCATGATCACGTCGGGCAGCCAGGTCACCACCTGGGGGAAGATGCACAGCAGCACGATCGCCAGCATCATCACCAGCACATAAGGCAGCGCGCCCATCAGGATGTCCTTGGTGGGCACGTCCGGCGCGATCGCGTTCAGGACGAACAGGTTCAGGCCCACCGGCGGCGTGATCAGGCCGATCTCCATGTTCACCGTCAGGATCACCGCGAACCAGTACGGGTCGAAGCCGGCCTGGGTGATGATGGGCAGCAGCAGCGGCGCCGCCATCACGATGATCGCCACCGGCGGCAGGAACATGCCAGCCACCAGCAGGAACACGTTGATCAGGCCCATCAGCAGCCAGCGGTTGATCTCCAGCGCCGCGATCGCGGCGGCCAGCGACTGCGTGATGAACAGCGACGACAGGGCGAAGGCGAAGAGCTCGGCCGAGGCCATGATCATCATGATCATGACGCTTTCTCGCATGGCCGAGCCGAAGACGCCCGTGTAGGTGCGCAAGCGGAACAGCCGGTAGACCACGGCCACGACCACCAGGGTCAGCAGCGCCCCGGCGCCGGCCGCCTCGGAGGGCGTGGCCACGCCGCCGTACAGGACGAACAGCATGCCCAGGATGATCAGCAGCAGCGGCAGTACGCGCGGCAGGGACTCGAATTTGTCGCGCCAGGAATACTGCTGCCCGCCCGCGCCGAAACGGAAACCCTTGCGCCGCGCGTCGAACAGCGCCCAGGCCATGAACATGACCGTCAGCAGCACGCCCGGCGCCACGCCGGCCAGGAACAGGCGGCCGATCGAGGTCTGGGTCGAGATCCCGTAGACGATCATGGTGACCGAGGGCGGGATCAGGATGCCCAGCGTCCCGCCCGCCGCGATGGAGCCGGTGGCGACCGAGGCCGGATAGCCCCGCCCGAGCATCTCGGGAATGCCCATCTTGCCAATGGCGGCGCAGGTGGCCGGACTGGATCCGGTCATGCCCGAGAAGATCGCGCAGGCGCCGATGTTGGACAGGATGAGGCCGCCCGGCACCTTGTACAGCCAGCGGTCCAGGGCCTTGTACAGGTCCCCGCCGGCGGGCGTGCCGGCGACGATGGCCCCCATCAGCACGAACATGGGAATGGCCACGTAGCCCAGGTTCGCAATCCCGGCGAACATGGTCTCGGCCAGCACGTAGATCACGTCCGGCCCCATGTCCAGGAACAGGCCGCCGACGGCCGCCAGCCCCAGGGCAAAGGCGATCGGCATGCCCGTGGCCAGCATCAGGCACAGGGCCGCGACAATACTGATTCCAGCCAGCGTGGGCGTCATGGCTGCACCTCTTTGAGTTTGATGATCTCGGCGACGTACTGCAGGCTGAGCAGCGCAAAACCGAACACGACGGGCGACAAGGGCATCCACAGCGGCACGGCCGCGACGCTGGGGGTCGTCCAGCCGCCCGCCAGGGCCTCGAACAGGTGCAGGCCGGTGGCCGCGGTCATGACGCAGCAGAACGCCAGCCCCAGCCAGGCGCCGATCTGGTCCAGGCGGTGGCGCGTGCGCGGGCGCACCAGCATGTGGATGAAATCCACGCCGACGTGGCCCTTGGTCATCAGCACGTAGGGCGCGCCCAGAAAGATGGCGGCGGTCGCGCCGAACACCACGGCCTCGGTCTGCCAGATGGTGGCGGCCCGGAAGACATAGCGCATCAGGATCATCTGGCAGACCACCACCATGGCGAAGACCAGCAGCAGCACGGATGCCACGCCGCAGGCCCGCGACAGCGCCTCGACCCAACGTATGTAAATTCGACTCATGCGACCTCCCGGTGTCGCTTGGGCAAAAAAACGGCATCGGGCAAGCCCGATGCCGGACGGCGCTTACTGGACCGCGAGGGCCTTCTTCAGCAGTTCATCCCCGCCGGGAACCTTCTCGGCGAATCGCCGGTAGGACGAGTGCTTGGCGATGTTCATCCACGCCTGGTACTGCTCGGGCGTCATCGTGACCACCTCGACCCCGGCCTTGGCATAGATGTCGCGCATCTTCTGCTCGCCCTTGCGGGCCTCTTTCGTGAAGTAGTCCTCCGCCTTCTTGGCGGCCGCCAGGATCGCGTCGCGCTGCTTGGGCTCCAGGCCGTCGAAGACCTTCTTGGACATCAGGACCGGCTCGTACATGAACCACAGGGCGTTCTCCCCGGGCGCCGTCAGGCACTTGGCCTGCTCGTAGAGCCGGTACGAGACGAAGCTGTCATTCGAGGTATTGGCCGCGTCGAGCACCCCCGTCTGCATCGCCGAATAGACCTCGGACGAGGGCATGGACGAGATCGAGGCGCCCGCCGCCGCCAGCATCTGCTCGAACGCCGGGCCGGCCGCCCGGATCACCTGTCCCTTGATGGTGTCCGGGCCGGTGATGCAGTTCTTCTTGGAGGCGAAGCCGCCGGCCAGCCAGGCGTCGGCGATCACCACCGCCCCCTGCTTTTCGACCAGCGCCTTGATGTCCTTCATGAAGTTGGACTGGTTCAGCCGCTGCGCGTGGTCGTAGTTGCGCACCAGCCCGGGCATGAGCGTGGCCGAGAACTGCGGCACCCGCCCCGAGGCGTAGTCCAGCGGGAACGCGGCCATGTCCAGCTGCCCGCGCGTCAGCGCGCCCCATTGCTCGGTGGCCTTGTACAGCGAGGAAGACGGGAAGACCTGGATCTTCAGCCCCACGTTGGCGGCCCCCACCTCGCGGGCGATGATCTGCACCATCTCGTCGCGAGGGTCCCCCTGGCCGCCGGGGAACTGGTGCGAGGCCCGCAGCGTCGTCTCGGCATGGGCGGCGCCCGTGCCTGCCGCGAGGGCGAGCCCCAGCGCGGCGCAAAGCATGTGTCGCTTCATCATGTTGTCTCCTGATCATTGATCATGTGGTCTAACCCCGCCGCCCCGGTCTTCCGGGTGCGGCTCGCCTGCGGGAGGCTTGTCCCTCCTCCTTCGTGTGCTGCTGTTTTCTCCGTCAGTGCTGGCCCGCGTAACGCTGGCGCAGCACGTTCTTCTGGACCTTGCCCATGGCGTTGCGCGGCAGCGCATCGGCCACGTGGATCTGCTTGGGCACCTTGAAATTGGCCAGGCCGGCCTTCAGCCCGGCCAGCATGGCGCCGGTGTCCACCTCGGCGCCCGGCCGCGGCACCACCACCGCCACCACCGCCTCGCCGAAATCGGCGTGCGGGATGCCGATCACGGCGGATTCCTGGACGCCGGGCATGGCGTCGATGACCATCTCGATCTCCTTGGGATAGACGTTGTAGCCGCCCGTGATGATCAGGTCCTTGCTGCGCCCGACGATGCTCAGGTAGTCGTCCGGGATGCCGGGGCCGCCCAGCACGCCGATGTCGCCGGTGCGGAACCAGCCGTCCTGCGCGAATTCCTGGCGGGTCTTCTCCGGCATGCGCCAGTAGCCCGCGAACACGTTGGGGCCGCGCACCTGCACGTGCCCCGGCGTCCCCGCCGGCAGCGGCTGGTCGGCATCGTCCACCACCCGCACCGAGATCCCTGGCAGCGCCGGCCCCACGGTGCCCGGCAGGCGCTCGCCGCGCGCGGCGTCGTAGGGATTGGACGTGATCATGCCGGTCTCGCTCATCCCGTAGCGTTCCAGGATGGTCATGCCGCTGCGTTCCTGGAACTCGCGGAAGGTATCGACCAGCAGCGGCGCCGAGCCCGAGATGAAGAGCCGCATGTGGCGGCAGGCCTCGCGGTCGAAGCGCGCATCGGCCAGCAGCCGGACATAGTAGGTCGGCACCCCCATCATCAGGGTGCAGCGCGGCAGGTAGCGCAGCGCCTGGTCCACGTCCAGCCGGGGCAGCCAGATCATGCGGGCCCCCGCCAGCAGGGCGCCGTGGGATGCCACGAACAGGCCGTGGACGTGGAAGATCGGCAGCATGTGCAGCAGCACGTCGTCGGCACGCCAGCCCCAGTAGGACTTCAGCGTCAGGGCGTTGGAGGCCAGGTTGGCGTGCGTCAGCATGGCGCCCTTGCTGCGCCCGGTCGTGCCCGAGGTGTACAGGATGGCCGCCAGGTCGCCGGGCTCGCGCTGGACGGTGCGGCATTGCGGGCTCTGCCGGGCCGCCGCCTCCATCAGGCTGCCCGAGCCGTCGGCTTCCAGGGTCAGCACCTGCCCGGCGCCCAGCGAACGGGCCAGCGGCTCGCACCAGGCCTGCGCCTGTCCGGCGCAGATCACCACGGCCGGCTCCGCGTCCCCTAGGAAATAGGCGATCTCCGCCTCGTGGTAGGCGGTGTTCAGGGGCAGGTAGACCAGCCCCGCGCGCAGGGTCGCCAGGTACAGCATCAGGGCCTCGGGGGATTTTTCCACCTGGACCGCCACCCGCGAGCCCGCCGGCACGCCAAAGGACAGCAGCAGATTGGCGATGCGCCCGCTCAGGTCCTCGATGTCGTCCCAGCTGTACGTCCGCTGCGGCGTCTCGATGGCCACCGCCTGGCGGTCATCGGGAAAGCCGGACTGCAGGATCGTATAAAGATTGGCGTTGCGCTCCACATTCATTCTCCTGTGAAAACCGGGGTCCGGCCGTCGAGAAAGGCCCGGACGCCCTCCTGGTGGTCCGGGCCGTCGGCGTAGCCGAAGAATTCCTGCCATTCGGCCTCGCTCAGGGGCGGCTGGCCGGCGCCCAGGCGCGTCGCGATCCGCTTGTTCAGGCGGGCCGCCCGCGGAGCGCCGGCGCACAGGCGCACCACCATGTCGCGCCGGACGTCCTCGAAATCGACGGCATCGGCCACGCGCGTCAGCAGGCCCTTGGCCAGCGCCTCGTCCGCGTCGAACACCCGCCCTTCCAGCAGGATCTCCAGCGTCACGGCGCGCCCGGCGAGATCCAGCAGGCCCTGCATTTCGTCGGGCGCCATCGGAAATCCCAGGCGGTTGATCGGCGCGCCGAAGCGCGCGCCGCGCTGCGCCAGGCGCAGGTCGCAGCGGCCGGCGATCTCCAGCCCGCCGCCCACGCAGGCGCCCTCGATCACGGCCAGCACCGGGTGGGGGCATCGGCTCACGGCCCGCAGGGCCGGCGCGATGGTGTCGCGGTGATAGGCCATGGCGCGGGCGACGTCCATGCGTTCCCGGGGAAATTCCCGGATGTCGGCCCCGGCCGCGAAATGCCCGCCGGCGCCGCGCACCACGACGCAGCGCAGGCTGCCGTCGGCCGACAGCGCGTCGAACGCCCGCCCCAGCTCGCGCCACATGGACACGGTGATCGCGTTCAGGCGCCCCGGATGGTCGAGGACCACGGTGGCCACGGCATCCTGCCGCCGGACGTGGATGCGCCCGTCCTGGGCGCCGGTCGGTTCTACAGCCATTGGACCCCCCGCGATACCCGGGGCTTGCCCGCCGCCAGGCGCGCGCGGTTCTCGTCGAGCTGCTCGGGCTCGTACAAGTAGTTCACCATCATGCCGCAGGACTGCTCCAGCCCCTTGGCCGAGCAGTCGGCCGCCCAGTTCACCCGTTCGATGCGCGCACCGTTGCCCAGGTGGAACCGCGCCACGGCGTCGACCGGCTCGCCGCCGTGCAATTGCTGCAGATACCGGGCCGCGAGCCGCAGGCCGGTCCGGCGCACTGGTTCGGGGGCCGTGCCGGTCGCCGCGGCCCGCAGCCGCGCCACCCAGGCGGCCCCGGCGTCGGCATCCTGGGCGGCGGACTGACGCTCGGCCTTGTCCGCCAGGCATTCCTGGATGTCGGCGCCGCCGCACTTGCCCAGCCAGTCGGCAAAGCCGGGAATGGGCGACAGGGTGGCAAAGGATTTCAGGCGCGGCAGTTCGGCCACCAGTTCCTCGATGACCCGCTTGAGCAGGAAATTGCCGAAGCTGATGCCGCGCAGGCCGCGCTGGGTATTGGAGATCGAATAGAAGATCGCCCAGCGCGCCTTGTCCGCATCGGCCACGGGCCGCGCCGGATCGATCAGCACTTGCACGTCGTCGGACATCTGTTCGGCGAAGGCGACCTCGACGAAGATCAGCGGCACGTCGTTCATGCGTGGATGGAAGAAGGCGTAGCAGCGGCGGTCGGCGGCCACCCGGCGGCGCATGTCGTCCCAGGACCGGATCTGGTGCACGGCCTCGTAGCGGATGAGTTTTTCCAGCAGCGACGCCGGGGAATCCCAGTTGATGTGCCGCAGTTCCAGCATGCCGACGTCGAACCAGTTGGACAGCAGCACGGCCAGCTCCTGTTCCAGCGCCGACACGCCGGCCACCTGGTTGCGCCAGCGCAGCATGTCGGCGCGCAGCTCGACCATCAGGCCCAGGCGGTCGCTCTGGGCATACAGGCGGCGGAACAGCCGGCTGGGGTGATCGCCCTGCAGTCCGACGGCGGCGCCCACCAGGCCGGCCAGCAGCGAGCGCCGTTCGTCGGCGTCGGCGGCCAGATAGCGGTCCGCCCATTGCCGGGCCAGCCGGTTGGCCGCGCCATCGGTCAGGGAGGCCTCGTAGAGCGTGCGCAAGGCGCCGGGATCGGGCAGATGGTCGCGGTCCAGCCAGCGGCTGAGCCGTTCCATCAGGCCGGCCGTTTTCTGCGGCGCGTCGCTTGAAACCGTATTCATGATGCGTCTCCCGCCGGGATGCCGGCATCGGCGGGCGCGGATGCCCGGTCGTCCTGCCGCGCCAGCGCGCGCAGCGCGTCCAGCTGGCGCATGAGGTGCTTGCGCGTGATGGCATCGGCACCCTCGGAATCGTGGGCCTTCAAGGCTGCGAAGATCGCCAGGTGCTCGGCGCAGGATTCACGCACCCGGCCCGGATAGGTAAGGCTGCGGTGACGCGACAGGCTGAGCACCTGGCGCAGATTGTCGATCAGGTCCGACAGCCAGCGGTTGTCCGCCAGTTCCTGGATCGCCACGTGGATTTTGGCGTTGGCGGCGTAGTAGTCATCCACGGAGCCCAGTTCCGCGTAATGCCGGAGATCGCGGTGCAGGATCTCCAGGCGCTGCAGGTCGGCGGCGGTGACCTTGCTGGCCGCCTCGTAGGCGCAGCGGCCTTCCAGCAGGGCCATCAGGGGAAAGATGTTTTCCAGGTCGCGGGCCGAGAGCTCGTTGACGAAGCAGCCGCGGCGCGGCTCCAGCCGCAAGAGGCCCTCGGCCACCAGGACTTTCAGCGCCTCGCGCAAAGGGGTGCGCGAGATGCCCAGCGCGGCCGTGAGGCGGACCTCGTCGATCCATTCCCCGGCTTGCAGCTCCCCGACCTGGATCATGCCCCGCAAGCGGTCGGCGACTTCCTGGTAGAGGATTTTCTGAACGATCCTGGCGGCCATCGGGCCTCCTGCGCAGAGTCCAAAAATTAATAATTCATAATTATGGACAGCGTAGAGAGGCGGGTGGCTTCACACAACCCAGGTTATCCCTGATGGGGACGGCGGAATACCAGACGGTTCGGCGAAGAGGCCTCGGCGGCGAAGGCGTAGCCCCCCGCGGTGAATTTCCTGAGGTCGGACACGCGCTTGGCGGCATGGTCGATGACGTGCCGGGCCATGAGGCCGCGGGCGCGCTTCGCGTGGAAGCTGATGACTTTCCAGGCGCCGTTCTTCTCGTCCTGGAACACGCATTCGACGACGCGCGCGCGCAGGGTCCGCAGATCGACGGACTTGAAGTATTCCTGGGAGGCGAGATTCAGCAGGACGCGCTCGCCGTCCAGCGCATCCAGGCGCCGGTTCAGCTCCGCGGCGATCCGATCGCCCCAGAATTCATACAGGGTGTGGCCGCGCGCGGTGCGCAGGCGCGTGCCCATCTCCAGCCGGTAGGGCTGGATCAGGTCCAGGGGCCGCAGCACCCCGTACAGCCCGCTGAGGATCGCCAGGTGATCCTGCGCCCAGGCCAGGCGGGCATCGGAGAGCTCGGCGGCGCGCAGACCCTCGTAGACGTCGCCATTGAAGGCCAGAGCCGCCTGCCGGGCGTGGGCGGTGTCGGGGGCGTCCACCCAGGCCGCGTAGCGCTCGGCGTTCAGCCGCGCCAGCGCGTCGGACAGGCTCATCAGTTCTGCCAGGTCGCCGGCCGACAGGCGCCGCATGACGCCCACCAGCTCGCGGGTATCCTCGGGAAACACCGGCAGCGTGTGCTGGGTGGTGCGCACGGGCGAGTCATAGTCCAGCTTTTTCGCCGGGGACAAAACCATCAGCATGAACGGTCCTCAAGATTCGGTGGGGACGGGAGCCGGCCGCCGCGGAAAGCCATCGGCGACAGCGGACCTGGCCGGCGGGGTTGCGCGGGGCCTCAGCGGGCGGTCCAGCCGCCGTCGATCGACAGGGTGGTGCCGGTCATCTGCGCGGCCGCGTCCGAGGCGATGAAGACCGCGGCCTGCCCCAGCTGCTGGGGCGTGACGAACTGCAGCGAGGGCTGCTTTTCCATCAGCAGGTCGCGGGCGGCGTCCTCGATGCCGAGATGCTTTTGCTCGGCCAGAGCCTGGATCTGTTTTTCGACCAGGGGCGTGCGCACCCAGCCTGGGCAGATGGCGTTGCAGGTGACGCCGGTGCCCGCGTTTTCCAGGGCGGTGACCTTGGTCAGGCCCACCACGCCGTGCTTGGCGGCGACGTAGGCCGACTTGTTGGCCGAGGCCACCAGGCCATGGGCCGAGGCAATGTTGATCACGCGACCGGATTTCTGCGCCTTCATGGCCGGCAGCGCCGCCGCCGTGCAGTGGAAGACCGCCGAGAGGTTCAGCGCGATGATGGCGTTCCATTTGTCGACCGGGAAATCCTCGATCAGATCGGTGTGCTGGATGCCGGCGTTGTTGACCAGGATGTCGATGCCGCCCAGGGCCTCGATGGAACCGGCGATGAAGTCGCGGGCGGCCTGCGCGTCCATCAGGTCGGCGTTCAGGTAGACGGCCTTGACGCCGAAATCCTTTTCCAGCCCCGCGCGCTCACGCTCGATGGCCTGCGCATCCCCGAAGCCATTGATCACCACATCGGCCCCCTGGCGCGCGAGTTCCTGCGCGATGGCCAGGCCGATGCCGCTGGTCGAACCGGTGACGACCGCTTTTTTTCCCTTGAGCATGAGACGACTCCTTCTGGAATGGACACGTGAAACGACGAGGACCAGTGTAGCGCGACACCCTGAATGCTGCCTTGCAGCATCCGGCGGGGGGCTGCTAATATCAGGCGTGCCCATCTTCTACAGTCCCTTGTTCGCCATTGCCGCCGGCGCCTCCGCGGGCGCGATCCTGCGCTGGTGGCTGGGCCGTGCCCTGAACGCCCTGTTTCCCCTCCTGCCGCCCGGCACCCTGGCGGCGAACCTGCTGGGCGGCTACATCATCGGGGTCGCGGTCGCCCTCTTCGGCTCGTCCCCCCATCTGTCGCCCCAGCTGCGGCTCTTCATCATCACCGGATTTTGCGGCGGCCTGACGACGTTTTCGACCTTCTCGGCGGAACTGGCCATCCTGCTGCAGGAGGGCCGATTCGGCTGGCTGGCGGCCTCGATCGGGGTCCACGTCGGCGGGTCCCTGGCCATGACGCTGCTGGGCATCGGCACGGTGGCCGCCATCAGGCTGCTCTCAGCCGGCTGAGCGCCGGACGGCCGAGGCCGCGTGATCCAGCGGCAGGGCCGTCGTGTGACGCACGGTCTCCATGACGAAACTCGCGCTCACGTCTACCAGCTCGACCGTCTTGATCAGGCGCTTGTACACCCGGTCGTAGCCGGCGATGTCCGACATCACGACTTTCAACAGGTAATCGATCTCGCCGGCCATGCGGTAGATCTCCACGATCTCGGGGATCGCCGCCACGCCGTCCAGGAAGCGCTGGGTCCAGGCGTCGTCGTGGCGCGCGGCGCGCACCGAGACGAAGGCCGTCAGGCCGAGATTCAGGCTTGCGGCATCGCACAGGGCGACTTGCGCCCGGATGACGCCGTCCTCCTTCAGGCGCTGCACGCGTCGCCAGCACGGCGTGGTGGACAAGCCCACCCGCGCGGCGAGTTCGGTCAGGCCCAGGGTGGCATCGGCCTGCAAGGCCTCCAGGATGCGACAGTCGAATTTATCCATGTCACCTGATAATTAGAAAATTATTCCAATAATACGGGTTTCAATGGATGAACAATGGAAATATTTTCCCTGCGATGGAAACTAGACTATCCGGAAGCTCAAGTCATTCATCCGGAACCCCGCCATGCCCGTCGCCTCGACTGCCCTGCCCCCCGATTCCTCGTCCCCCACGACCGACGCAGCGCCCGCGCGCACCTCGGCCGGCGGCCCAGCCTCGCATCCCCATGCCCGCCACAGCGTCGATACCTTCCTGTCCCACGGCACGCGCAGCCCGCGCGCCTTCGGCGGCACGGTCAATCCCCCCGTCTGCAGAGCCTCGACCATCGTGTTCGAGAACATGAAAGACATGGATGCGCGCCAGCAGGCGCTCGCGCGCGACGAGTCCGGCGTGATGTGGTACGGGCGCAAGGGCACGCCGACGGCCTTCGCGCTGCAAGAGTCCATCGCCCGCCTGGAAGGCGGCTACCGCACGACGCTGACCTCGTCAGGCCTGTCGGCTTGCGTCGCCGCGATCTCGGCCTTCGTCAAATCGGGAGACCACGTGCTGCTGACCGACAGCGCCTATGGCCCGACGCGCCATTACACCCGCACCGTACTGGCCCGCTATGGCGTGCGCTGCAGCTTCTATGATCCCCGCGCGGGGGCCGCCATCGAGCAGGCGTTCCTGCCCGAGACCCGCCTGGTCTACGTCGAGTCGCCCGGTTCCCAGACCTTCGAGGTGCAGGACATCCCCGCCATCGCCGATCGCGCCCGCCGCCACGGCGCCCGCGTTGTCATGGACAACACCTGGGCCTCGCCCCTGTACTTCCAGCCTTTCGAGCACGGGGTCGACGTGTCGGTGCAGGCCTGCACCAAGTACATCACCGGCCATTCGGACGCCTTGCTGGGATCCGTCACGACCACGCGCGAAGCCTGGGCCGAACTGCATGAATACACCGACGCCGCGGGCCTGCATGCCGGCCCCGACGACGTCTACCTGGCGCAGCGAGGGCTGCGCACGCTGTCGGTGCGCCTGCAGCGCCACCAGGACAATGCCCTGCAGGTCGCCGAATGGCTGGCCAGCCGCCCCGAAGTCGAGCAGGTGCTGTACCCCGCCCTGCCCGGCGCGCCGGGCCATGCGCTGTGGCGGCGGGACTTCCGGGGGGCGTCGGGGCTCTTCGGCCTGGTGCTCAAGCCCTGCCCGCCGGCCGCCCTGCGCCGCTTCGTCGACAGCCTGGAGCTGTTCCACCTGGGATTTTCCTGGGGCGGATTCGAAAGCATGGTGATGCCGCTGGAAACCCTGCCCGAGCGCGAGGCCTCGTCATGGCCCTACAAGGGCCCGCTGGTGCGCCTGCACATCGGCCTGGAATCCCCGGAGGACCTGATCGAGGACCTGGGCGGCGCCCTGCGCCAGCTGCGCCAGGCCTCGGCGGCCTGAGCCGTCCGCGGCCGCCCCGCGGGGACGGCCGCGGACGGGACTCAGTCGCCGGCCGCGCGCTTGCGCCGCGCCAGCATGCGACCCAGCAGGACGACCAGCAGCGCGCCGACGACTTCGGCCCCGATCTTCCAGGCGGCGGGCACTGGCCCCAAGTGCTCCACCACGAAGACGTCGGTGGCCAGCATGCCCCCGGCGATCCAGCCCAGCAGGGCCGCGCCCAGGGTGACCACCAGCGGGAAGCGGTCGATCAGCTTGAGCACCAGGGTGCTGCCCCAGACGATGATGGGCACGCTCACCAGCAGGCCGAAGATCACCAGGCCGACCTGGTGGGCCTCGTGGGCGTTCTGCGCCGCGCCGGCGATGGCGATGACGTTGTCGAGGCTCATCGCGAAATCGGCCAGGATGATGGTCTTGATGGCCGACAGCACGCTGGTGCCCGCGGCGATGTTGCCGTGCGCGTCTTCCTCGGGGGCGAGCAGCTTGATGCCTATCCATACCAGCAGCAGGCAGCCCAGGGCCTTCAGGAAGGGGATGTCCAGCAGCACCAGCGCGAAGGCGATCAATAGCACCCGCAACAGCACGGCCCCCGCCGTGCCCCAGAGTATGCCCCGCATTCGTTGCCGCGGCGGCAAATTGCGGCAGGCCAGCGCGATCACGACGGCGTTGTCGCCGCCGAGCAGGATGTCGATGAGAACGATCTGGAATATGGCGCCCCAATGGAACGTCTCGATGGCCTCGAGCATAAGTCTCCCGCCGCGAAGAAACGATGGGGCGCAGTAGGCGACGCGTTGCCGCCGCTGCGGATTTTTCAACCATTCTAGGCAAGCGCGCGGCCCGGGCGGCCAGTACTGGCGCTGCGTTCATGGTTATGCGCGGCCCTCAGTACAGCTCGGGCACCTGCCTTACCGGTCGGTCCGGCTCGCGGTAGTGGCCCGGCTTCTGGCGCTTGGGCAGCTTGACCTTGGGCCGCGGCACGGACT
>DASSTS010000028.1:0-3638 GCA_035707805.1 Castellaniella sp.
CCATCTGCATCGCGACGCCTGGCAGTGGCCCGCCCTGTTCCAATGGCTGCAGGCCCAGGGCGGCGTGGCCGACCAGGAGATGGCCCGCGTCTTCAATTGCGGCATCGGCATGGTGCTGGTGGTCGATCCCGCCCAGGCCGACGCCATCGCCGCCACCTTGCGGGCCCAGGGCGAAACCGTCCACACGCTGGGCCGGATCGAGCCCCAGGCCCAGGGCGGGGCACAAACCCTCGTCGACTGATCAGGGGCGCGGGCGCTCGCCATCCAGCGCCTGGGCGCAGTGCCGTGCGACTTCTGCCACGGCCTGCTCCGACAGGCAATCCACGCCGACCCGCTGCGGCAGGGACCGCAGCCAGGTGATCTGCCGCTTGGCCAGCTGGCGCGTGGCGGCGATGGCCTGCTCGATCGCGGTGTCCAGCGCAATCCGTCCGTCCAGATGATCCCAGAGCTGCCGGTAGCCTACGCATCGGATGGACGGCAGCCCCGGATGCAGGTCGCCGCGCGCGCGCAGGGCGCGGACTTCGTCCAGCAGGCCTGCGCCCATCATGGCCCGGTAGCGCTGCGCGATACGGTCATGCAGCACCGCGCGGTCGGAGGGTTCCAGGCTGATGGTCAGGAACCGCCATCCCGGCAGGACCGGTTGCGGCGGCTGGGCCAGCCAGTCGCTCAGGGTGCGTCCGGTGCCGCGCCAGATCTCCAGGGCGCGCTGCAGGCGCTGGCTGTCATTGGGCGCCAGGCGTTCGGCCGTGTCTGGATCGACCCCGGCCAGTTCGGCATGCAGCGCGGGCCAGCCGCGCTCCCGGGCTTCCTCGTCCAGGGCTTGCCGGATCGCGGGATCGGCGCCGGGCAGATCGTTCAGCCCCTCGCGCAGCGCCTTGTAGTACAGCATGGTGCCGCCGCACAGGATCGGGATACGGCCGCGGCCGCGGATGTCCCGGGCCAGAGCCGCCGCATCGCGCGCGAATTCGGCGGCTGAATAGGACTGCGCCGGATCGCGGATGTCCAGCAGGTGGTGGGGAACCCTGGCCTGTTCTAGGGCGCTGGGCTTGGCCGTGCCGATGTCCATGCCCCGATAGATCGTGGCGGAATCCATGACGATGATCTCGACCGGCCAGCGCTCGGCCAGCGCCATCGCCGCCGCCGACTTGCCGGAAGCCGTCGGGCCCGCCAGGCAGATCAGGAGGGGCGTGCCGGGCATCACTGTCCCCGCATGAAGAGCTTGTCCAGGTCGTTCAGGCTCCATTGGAACCAGGTCGGGCGGCCATGGTTGCACTGGTCGGCGCGTTCGGTGCGCTCCATCTGGCGCAGCAGCGCGTTCATCTCGTCCAGCGTCAGGCGGCGGTTGGCGCGGATCGCGCCGTGGCAGGCCATGGTGGACAGCAGTTCGTTGCGCTGTTCGGTCAGGCGCGGCGACTGGCCGAAGCGCTCGACGTCGGCCAGTACGCCGCGCGCCAGGGATTCGATGTCGCCCTGGGCCAGCAGGGCGGGCACCGCCCGCACCGCCAGCGACGCCGGGCCCGTGGCGCGGATGCGCAGCCCCAGCCCGTCCAGCGTGTCCTGGTATTCCTGGGCGATGGCGACCTGGGTTTCCGTGGCCGTGAAGATCACCGGCACCAGCAGATCCTGGGCGGGCAGGGGAGCCTCGTCCAGCGCGCCCTTCAGCCGTTCGTACACCACCCGTTCATGGGCGGCGTGCATGTCCACCAGGATCAGGCCGCGGGCGTTCTGCGCCAGGATGTAGATGCCATGCAGCTGCCCCAGCGCCAGCCCTAGGGGCAGGTCCTCGGAAACGGTGCGGCGGTCCATGCCCGCCGGCGGCGGGACGCCAGGCCCATCTGTCGGAGCGGCGTCCGCCCCCCGGTTGCCGTCGGCCGCGGAGAAAGCGGGCGTCTGCGGCCTGTGCGGCGGCTGTTCCACCGCCGCGACGCCGGCATCGTCCAGCGGCTGGTAGAGCTTGCGCCAGTCCTGCGGGGGCGTGGTGTCGCGCAGTGCAAATCGCTGCTGCACCGGAATCCGGCTGGGGTAGGGCGCGGGCGATGGCGTCGGCGTCCGGGCGCTCGGGTCACTGACGTCCGGCGCCGCCGCCCCGCCACGGGCATGTGCCGCATCGCCGGCCGGCAAGACCGCGCCGGTGGGCATCGGCAGGGCGTCGGCCGTGTCGCCCGCCATGCCGCCGCGCTGCGCCAGCGCCTGGCCCAGCGATTGCGCCACGTAGCGGTGCACGGCCCCGCTGTCGCGGAAGCGCACCTCGTGCTTGGCGGGATGCACGTTCACATCCACGCCGGCCGGATCCAGGCTGAGAAACAGCACGTAGGCGGGCTGGCGGTCGCCATGCAGCACGTCGGCGTATGCCTGGCGCACGGCATGCGACACGGTGCGGTCGCGCACGTAGCGGCCGTTCACGTACAGGTACTGGCGGTCCGCCCGGCTGCGGGCGAAGGTCGGCCGCGTGATGCAGCCTTCCAGGGTGATCAGACCCTGTTCGGCGCTGATGGGCAGGCTCTGCTCCTGGAACTCCACGCCCAGCACGTCGCGGATCCGGCTCTGGATGTCGGTGGCGGGCCAGTTGCGCTGCGGCTTGTCGTTGTGAAAGACGCGCAAGGCGACTTCCGGGTGCGCCAGCGCGATGCGCTCGATGGCGTCCAGGCAATGGCCGTATTCTGTGGCCTCGGACCGCAGGAATTTGCGCCGCGCCGGGATGTGGTCGAACAGCTGGCGCACGTCCACCCGGGTGCCCGCCGGGCCGGCCGCGGGCTGGGGCTCGCGCTGTCCCGGCCCGACCTGCCAGGCCTGGTCCGCCTCGGCGGTGCGGGAGCTGAGCGTCAGCTGGGCCACCGAGGCGATCGAGGCCAGCGCCTCGCCGCGAAACCCCATGGTGGCGACCGATTCCAGTTCAGCCAGCGAGGCGATCTTGCTGGTGGCATGGCGCTGCAGGGCCAGGCCCAGCTGGTCTTGCGGGATGCCGTGGCCGTCGTCGGCCACCAGGATGCGCCGGATGCCGCCGCCGTCCAGCCGTACCTCGACCGCCCGGGCGCCCGCGTCCAGGGCGTTTTCCAGGAGTTCCTTCAGGACCGAGGCGGGGCGTTCGATGACCTCGCCCGCGGCGATCTGACTGATCAGGGTATCGGGCAGGGCAGAGATGGGTCGCGTCATGAAAGCGATTATAGTTAGCACTCACTACAAGCCACCGCTTACCCATAGCTAATTTCAAGAGGTTCCAAGGCTGCCATGGCCGAATTCTTTCATCTGGTGCTCAATATCGACCAGTCGCTGGGCTTGTGGGTCGCCCAGTACGGCGCCTGGATCTACCTGATCCTCGCCCTCATCATCTTCGGCGAGACCGGCCTGGTGGTGCTGCCTTTCCTGCCGGGGGATTCGCTGCTGTTCATCGCGGGCGCCTTCGGCGCCACCGGCCAGCTGGACCCCGTGCTGATGGGCGGCATCCTGATCGTCGCGGCGATCCTGGGCAACACGGTCAATTATTCCGTGGGCCGCTTCATCGGACCCAAGGTGTTTTCGCACGACTACCGGTTCCTGGATCGCAAGGCCCTGATCAGGACCCATGCCTTCTATGAAAAGCACGGCGGCAAGACCATCATCCTGTCCCGCTTCCTGCCGCTGTTTCGCACCTTCGCGCC
>DASSTS010000029.1:0-67562 GCA_035707805.1 Castellaniella sp.
CGGCTTCAAGGACGGGGTGGGCGACATCGAGAACATGGTGCGCGTGCGCCGCCGCATGGGCGATCGCTTTGCCTACCTGGGCGGCCTGCCCACGGCGGAGGTCTTTGCCGCGGCCTACCGGGCACTGGGCGTGCCGGTGTATTCGTCCGCGGTGTTCAATTTCATTCCCGCCACCGCCATGCGCTTCTACGAGGCGGTCAAGGCGGGGGACGATGCCGTCACCGGCCACCTGCTGGATACGTTCTTCCTGCCGATGCTGGAGATCCGCAACCGCAAGCCCGGCTACGCGGTCAGCATCATCAAGGCGGGAACGCGCCTGGTGGGACACCCGGCCGGCCCGGTGCGCGCCCCGCTGGCGGACCTGGACCCCTCGGAAGAATCGGCCCTCAGGGCCCTGATCGAATCTTTGTAAACGGAGCCGTCGATGACTGACGCTGAAAACACCCGAACCTTCGACCGGATCCTGCTGACTGGCGCCGCGGGGGGCCTGGGCAAGGTCCTGCGCGAGACCCTGCAGCCCTTTGCGCGGGTCCTGCGCCTGTCGGACATTGCCGCCATGGCGCCCGCCGCCGGCGCGCACGAGGAGGTCATGCCTTGCGACCTGGCCGACAAGGACGCGGTCGACGCCCTGATGGACGGCGTGGACGCGGTCGTGCACCTGGGCGGCATCTCGGTCGAACGCCCCTTCGAGGAGATCGTCGAGGCCAACATCCGCGGCACCTATCACCTGTACGAGGCCGCGCGCCGGCACGGCGTGCGGCGGATCGTGTTCGCCAGTTCCAACCACGTGATCGGCTTCTACAAGCAGGGCGTGCGCCTGGACAGCCGCTCGCCGCGGCGCCCGGACGGTTACTACGGCCTGTCCAAGTCCTTCGGCGAGGACGTGGCGAGCTTCTATCACGACCGCTACGGCATCGAGACCGTCAGCGTGCGGATCGGCTCGTCCTTCCCGCAGCCGCGCAACCGCCGCATGATGAGCACCTGGCTCAGCTACCGCGACCTGACGGAACTGGTGCGCCGCAGCCTGTTCACGCCCGAGGTGGGCCACACCGTGGTCTACGGGGTGTCGGCGAACCGCGACGTCTGGTGGGACAACAGTGGCGCGGCGGTGCTCGGCTACGCCCCCCAGGACAGCTCGGAAGTCTTTCGCGCCGAGGTCGAGCGCCAGCCCGCGCCGGCGGCCGACGATCCGGACGCGGTCTATCAGGGCGGCGCCTTCACGGCGGCAGGGCCGTATGAGCAGACCCCGCCCGTGCGCCGGGCGACCGCGTCGGCGGGCCAGGCGGAACTGGTCGTGCACCTGCGCAACCAGACCGGAGAAAGCCCCGTCTGGCATGCGGGCGAGCAGGCCCTGTATTGGGTCGACATCCCGACGGGCGCGCTGCACCGCTGGCGCCTGCGCGACGAGCAGCATTGCAGCTGGCGCGCCGGCCAGCAGCTCGCCTGCATCGCGCCGCTGCCCTCGGGCGGATGGATCGGCGGCATGGAGGATGGCATCTACCGCCTGACGCCGGGCCAGGACCAGGTCCTGGCGACGCAACGGCTGGCCGAGGTTCGCCATCCGCGCGCCGGCATGCGTTTCAACGACGGCCGCTGCGACCGGCAGGGACGATTCTGGGCGGGCACGATGCTGTGCGATGCGTCGCAGAACGCCGCCGTCGGCGGCCTGTACCGCCTGTCGGGGCAGGATGGCGCGCCAGCGCTGACGCGGGTGTTTGACGAGCTGATGGTGCCCAACGGCCTGGCCTTCAGCCCCGACGGCAGGACGATGTACCTGTCCGATTCGCATCCGCTGCGGCAATGCGTCTGGGCCTGCGACTACGACGTCGACGAGGGCGTGCCCCGCAATCGCCGCCTGTTCATCGAGGCGCTGGCGGGCGGGCGGCCCGACGGCGCGGCCATGGACGCGGACGGCTGCTACTGGATCTGCGGCAACGATGCCGGCCTGATTCACCGCTACACCCCGGAAGGCCGCCTCGACCGCAGCCTGCGCGTGCCGGTGGCCAAGCCCACCATGTGCGCGTTTGGCGGCAAGGACCTGGACATCCTGTTCGTCACGTCCATCCGCCAGGCCGGCGCCGCCCCGCATGCCCTGGACGGCGCCGTGTTCGCCCTGCGCCCCGGCGTCCGCGGCGTGGCCGAACCGGCTTGCGTCATTGCCTGATTTTCAGATGGCCCGCGTGTGCGGGCCATCGCTTTTGCAGTCCCGCAGTGCTGGCAGTTCCAGATTCAAAAACACATTCTCAAATAAAGAGTGAGGGAGACATCATGAAGTTCAAACTGAAATTCGTTTCGCTGGCTGCCGTGGCCGGCCTGATGCTGTCGGCCGGCCCGGGCGCGGCCCAGGCGCTGCAGCTGCGTTCGGCCGACATCCATCCGGAAGGCTATCCGACCGTCATGGCGGTCCAGAAGATGGGCGAGCTGATCAAGGAGCGCAGCCAGGGCCGCATCACGGTCAAGGTCTTCTCCGGCAGCGCGCTGGGCAGCGAAGGCGACTCGATCGAGCAGGTCAAGCTGGGCGCCCTGTCGATGGCGCGGGTCAGCAGCGCCGCCATGCACAACATCTGCGAGGTCACCCGCATCCCGTCCCTGCCGTTCCTGTTCACCTCCACGGAACACCTGCACAAGGTGCTGGACAGCGACATCGGCGAACAGATCCTGAAATCCTGCGAAAAGGCGGGTTTCGTCGGCCTGGCCTGGTACGACAGCGGCGCGCGTTCCATGTATTCCCGCGACAAGCCCATCCGCACCGTCGCGGACGCCAAGGGCGCGAAGATCCGCGTGCAGCAGTCCGACCTGTCGGTGGCGATGATCGAGGCCATCGGGGCCAATGCGACGCCCATGCCTCTGGGCGAGGTCTATACCTCGCTGAAGACCGGCCTGATCGACGCGGCCGAGAACAACTATCCCAGCTACGAAAGCGCGCATCACTACGAGGTCGCCAAGTACTTTTCCAAAACCGAGCACACGATGACGCCGGAGATCCTGCTGTTCTCCAAGCGCCAGTGGGACAAGCTGCCCGAGGCCGACCGCAAGATCATCCGCGATGCGGCCCGGGAATCGGTGCCCTACATGCGCAAGCTGTGGGCCGAGCGCGAGGCCAAGTCCCTGGAGATCGTGAAGCAGGGCGGCGCCCAGGTCGTCGAGGCGGACAAGGCCTCGTTCCAGGCCGTCATGAAGCCGGTCTATGACCGCTTCGTGACGACCGACGAGATGCGCGACCTGGTCCAGCGCATCCAGGCGGTGAAATAAAGTGTGCCGCCTGCTCAACACCGGCCTGGGCGGTGTGGCGGCCGGCGGCGCCCCCGCGCCGTCCGGCCGGCTGAGCCGGGCGCTGGACGGCTACACGGCGGTCTGCGCCCGGCTGGCCTGGCTGTGCCGGATGCTCAGCGTGGTGGGCATCGTGGCCTTGCTGGCCGCCGTCGTCTTCCAGGTCTTCGGACGCCACGTCCTCAATGACACGCCGACCTGGGCCGAGAGCCTCTCGCTGCTGCTGGTCCTGTACGTGACCATGATGGGGGCCGCCGTGGGCGTGCGGGACGGCACGCACATCGGCTTCGAGTCCATCCTGCTGCTGGTGCCCGAGCGCCGCCGCCGGCCGCTGCTGCTGCTGATCCACGCGCTGGTGCTGACCTTCGGCGTGCTGATGGCCTGGAACTGCGCCGTCCTGGCGGAATCGGTCCACGCCTACCGCATCCCCAACCTGGGGCTCTCGGAAGGCTGGAAATACACGCCGGCCCTGATCGCGGGCGTGCTGATCGCGGTCTTCTCCATCGAACACATGATTGCCGTCCTGCGCAACAAGAAGGTGGAATCCTCATGGCTCTGACCATTCTTTCCCTGGCGTTCATGGGCTTTCTGGTGCTGGGCGTGCCGGTGGCCTTTTCCATCGGCCTGGCGTCCATCACGGCGATCGCCTACGAGGACCTGCCCATCGCCGTCGCGTTCCAGCAGATGACCTCGGGCATGAACGCCTTTTCGTTCCTGGCGATCCCGTTCTTCATCTTCACCGGCGAACTGATGCTGCATGGCGGGGTGGCGGACCGCATCGTGGCCTTCGCCAAGGCGCTGGTGGGCCACGTGCGCGGCGGCCTGGGCATGTCCAACGTGCTGGCCTGCACGCTGTTCGGCGGCGTGTCGGGTTCGCCGGTGGCCGACGTGTCGGCCATGGGCTCGGTCATGATCCCCATGATGAAGCGCGAGGGCTACCATGCGGACTACGCGGTCAACGTGACCACGCACGCCGCGCTGGTCGGCGCGCTGATGCCGACCAGCCACAACATCATCATCTATACGCTGGCCGCGGGCGGACAGGTGTCCATCGCCGCGCTGATCGTCGCCGGCATCGTGCCGGCCCTGCTGCTGACGATCTGCAACCTGGCGGCCGCCTACCTGGTCGCCCGGCGCCGGGGCTATCCGGCGGGGCGGTTCCCCGGCTGGCCCATCGTGCTGCGCACGCTGGCCGCCGCCGTGCCCGGCATGCTGGTGATCGTGCTGATCATCGCCGGCATCCTGAGCGGGGTCTTCACCGCGACCGAGTCGGCGGCGGTGGCGGCCCTGTACGCCCTGGGCCTGACGGTGCTGATCTATCGCACCCTCAAGTGGCGGCAATTCCTGGCCGCGGCCGCCAAGGCGGTCCAGACGACCGGCGTGGTGCTGCTGCTGATCGGCATCTCGGCGACCTTCGGCTACCTGATCGGCTTCTACGGCGTCGCCGAGAAGACCGGAGCCCTGATGGCGGCGGTGTCGGACAGCCCCTGGGCGATCTTCCTGATGGTGAACGTGGCGCTGTTCGTGCTGGGCACCTTCCTGGACATGGCCGCGACCATCCTCATCTGCACGCCGATCTTCCTGCCCATCTGCATGCAGTACGGCATGGGGCCGGTCCAGTTCGGCATCGTGATGCTGCTGAACTGCGCCCTGGGCCTGAACACGCCGCCGGTGGGGACGACGCAGTTCGTCGGCTGCGCCATCGGGCAGGTGTCGGTGGGGACGGTCATGCGCACCATCTGGCCCTTCTACGGCGCCTTGCTGGTGGCGCTGGCGCTGGTCACCTACGTGCCGGCCTTTTCGCTGTGGCTGCCCGGGCAGCTCCTGTCCTGATGGCTCGTTGAGGTTTCCCGCATGAGGTCTGCTTCCTTTTCCAACCGCGGCGCGGTGGCGATCCTGCTCACCGTGGGGTCGCTGTTCGCCGCCAACCACGTGGCGGCCCGCCTGGCCTTCGACAACCAGGCGGGGCTGCTGCTGGCGATCGTCTGCCGCTCGGGCCTGACGCTGCTGGCCCTGGCGGCCTTCGTGCTGTGGCGCCAGCCGCGCCTGCGCCTCGCGCCGGGCCTGCTCAAATGGCAGATCGTCCTCGGCCTGCTGATCGCGCTCCAGAGCCTGTGCCTGTACTCCGCCGTGGCTCGCATCCCGGTCGCCCTGGCGCTGCTGATCGGCAATACTTTCCCGATCCTGCTGGCGTTGCTGACCTGGCTGCTGGGCGGGTCGCCGCCGACCCGCCGCGCCTGCTTCCTGATGGGGGTGATCCTGTGCGGGCTGGTGCTGGTGCTGGACCTGCCCGCCTGGTTCTCGGCCTCGGCCGAGGTGACGCCGGCCTGGCGCTCGGGGGTCGGATTCGCCTTTGCGGCGGCCTGCGTGTTCTCCTGCGGCCTGTGGATCACGGAACATCGCCTGGGCACGCTGCCGGGCGCCGTGCGCAGCCTCTATACGATCGTGATCGTGTTCTGCGGGATGCTGGTCGCCGGCGCGGCCGGCGTCGTGCCCGGCGGGATGAACCCGCCGGCGGACGGCTCGGGATGGCTGGCGCTGGCCGCCTTGTCCGTCCTGTACGCCACGGCCTTCACGGCGCTGTTCGTCTGCGTCCCCCGGCTGAACATGGCGCGCAATGCCCCGGTGATGAACATCGAGCCCGTGGCCAGCCTGCTGCTGGGCTGGGTGGTGCTGGACCAGGTGTTCTCGGGCGTGCAGCTGCTGGGCGGCGCCATCGTGCTGGGCAGCATCGTCATGCTGGCGTATTCCCGCCGGCATTGAGGCGGCCGGCAGGCCGGCGGCGCCCGCCGCCGCGCTCAACCCGAGTTGCGCAGGCCGGCCGCGATGCCGTTGATCGTCATGTGGATGGCGCGCTGATCCCGGGATTCCTGCTCGTTGGCGCGGTGGGCCGAGGACGGGCCCGAGCGCATGCGGCGCAGCAGCTCCACCTGCAGGTGGTTCAGGGGATCGATGTAGGCGAACCGCTCGGCCAGGGCCGCGCGCAGCGGCGCGTCGTGCGCCAGCAGCTCGTGCCCCGTGATGTCGCGGAACACCCGGACCGTGGCCTGGTATTCGGCCTCGATGCGGGAAAAGATGCGCTTGCGCAGCGCCTTGTCGGCCACCAGTTCGGCATAGGCGCGGCCGATGACCAGGTCGGTCTTGGCCAGCACCTGCTCCATGTTCGACAGCAGGGTCCGGAAGAACGGCCAGTCGCGCGCCATGGATTGCAGGCGCTGCAGGCGCACGCCGCGGTCCAGCGCCTGGTCCGGGCCGCCCTCGTCCAGGTATCTGGCCAGGGCCGTGCCGACCCCGTACCAGCCCGGCAGTGGCAGGCGGCACTGCGCCCAGGAAAATGACCAGGGGATGGCGCGCAGGTCCTCGATGCGCTGCAGGGCCTTGCGCGACGAGGGGCGCGAGCCGATGTTCAGGCCGGCGATCTCGCGGATCGGCGTCGAGGCGAAGAAATAGTCCGTGAACCCGTCGGTGCCGTAGACGAGGTCGCGATAGGCCTGGCGCGCGGTCTGCGACATCCAGGCCATGGCCTCGCCGTATTCGGTGGCGTGCTGGTCCTCGTGACGCGCGGCGGGCGCGCCCGCCAGGCTGGCCTCCAGGGTGGCGGCCACGAAGAGTTCCAGGTGCCAGCGGCCGACCTCGGCGTCCTTGTAGCGGCCCTGGATGATCTCGCCCTGCTCGGTCAGGCGGATCTGATTGTTCACCGTGCCCGGCGGCTGCGCGACGATGGAATCGTAGCTGGGGCCGCCGCCCCGGCCCACGGAGCCGCCGCGGCCGTGGAACAGGCGCAGGCGCGTGCGGTGCTTGCGGAAGACCTCCACCAGGCGCCGTTCCGCCTGGTACAGGGACCAGTTCGACGTCAGGTAGCCGCCGTCCTTGTTGCTGTCCGAATATCCCAGCATGACTTCCTGGATGCCGTCCTGCGCCTGCCGGACGCGGGCGGCGACCTCGGGCAGCGACAGCCAGGCGTCCATGATGTCGGGGCCGCGCTCCAGGTCGGGGATGGTCTCGAACAGCGGCACCACCATCAGGCCCTCGCGCGGCACGGCGCCGCCGACCGTGGGCGCGATCAGGCCGGTTTCCTGCTGCAGCACCAGGACTTCCAGCAGGTCGCTGAGCGTTTCGGTGTGCGAGACGATGGACTGGCGGATCGCGGCCGCGCCGAAGCGGCGCCGGCAGTCCGCCGCCATGCGCAGGATGGCGAGCTCTTTGGTGGTCTCGGCGGAATAGCCGATCCAGGGCGAGACCAGCGGCCGGGGCTCGCGCAGCTCCTGGCGCAGCACCCGGACGCGGTCGGCCTCGGACAGGCGCGCGTAGTGGACCGCCTTGCCGTCCAGCGTGACGCCCGCCTGCCGCATCAGTTCGTCCAGTACGCGCTCGTGGACGTCCGAGCTCTGCCGCAGGTCGACCGTGGCGAGGTGGAAGCCGAAGATCTCCACCGCCTGGCACAGGTGCGTCAGGCGCAGGCGGCCGACCAGGGCGCCGTGATGGGCGTCCAGCGAGCCGGCGACCGTGCGCAGGTCCGCGGCGAAGGCGGCGGCGGATTCGTAGGCGGGGGCTTCGTAGGTGCTGCGCCGCGCCAGGCGGCGGCCGGTCAGGGCCTGGGCCGTGGCCGCCAGGCGGGCGTAGATGTGGATGCAAGCGCGGCGGTAGGGCTCGTCCTGGCGGTGGCTGGAGGGATCCTGGCTGGCGGCGGCCAGGTCGGCCAGGGCCGGCGTGACCCGCATCAGGGACTGGGACACGGACAGCTCCGCCCCCAGCTCGTGAACCTCGGTCAGGTAGTAGCGCAGCACGTGGACGCACTGGCGCAGCAGGGCCTGTTCCAGCGTCGCGGCATCGACGTTGGGATTGCCGTCGCGGTCGCCGCCGATCCAGCTGCCCATGTGCGCGAACGGCGGCAGCGGCGCGTTGTCCACGTCGAAGGGCGATTTCGGCGGCTTGCGCAGCAGCGCGCCCATGTCCAGATGCAGCTGGGGCAGGGTGCTGAAGAAAGTGCTGGTGTAGTAGGACAGCGCGTTGTCGATCTCGTCCAGCACCGTAAGCTTGCTCTGGCGCAGCATGCGGGTCTGCCACAGCGCCGCGATCAGCCCCGTCAGCCGTTCCTGCAGGCGGGCGGCTTCCAGGGGAGCGTGCGGGGCGTCCAGCTGGCGCAGGTGCCGGGCGATCGACTGGTGCAGGTCCAGCGTGCTCTTGCGCTGGACTTCGGTGGGGTGGGCCGTCAGCACCGGCACGATGCAGGCCTGGGACAGGTGGTGGCGGATGCGGCTGCCCGACAGGCCGCCGGCCTTCAGGCGTTCGACGGCGTGCTGCAGGCTGCCCGGTGTGGCCGGGCCCTCGTCCTGCCATTGCAGGCGCTGGCGCCGGGTCTGGTCGCGGTCCTCGGCGATGTTGGACAGATGCAGGAAATAGCTGAAGGCGCGCGCCACGGAATTCGCCTCGCCGTCGGCCAGGCGGCGGATCTGGCGTTCCAGCATGCGGCCGTCGCTGTCCAGCCCCTCGCGGCGGAACTTCACGGCGGCGCGGCGCAGCTTTTCGATCACGTCGTAGATCGGGCGGCCCTCGCATTCCCGGATGACTTCGCCCAGCGTCCGGCCCAGCAGCCGGATGTCCTGTCGCAGGGGGGAAACAGCATCGGTCGGGATTGCGGGCTTCACGGGGTCTCCAGGTTCGGGATGGTCGGGCGCCGCCCGCGCCGGACATGCCGGGGCCGGGCGACCGCTTATGATAAGCGCATTATGGCCGGATCCGTATGGAGACCATGCATCTGGCTTATATTGCCGCCACCGCGTCGCGGGATCAGAACCGGTAGCTCACGCCCGCCGTGACGCTGCGCCCATTGCCGGGCAGGAAGGTCGGCATCGCCGTGGTCCCGGTGTCGCGGATGACGAAGGCGCTGGCATAGGTCTCGTCCGTCAGGTTGTCCGCCTGCACATAGGCCCGCCAGTGCTTGCCGATCCGGTAGTCGACCTTGAAGCCCAGCAGCGCATAGCTGTCCTGCGCGGTATCCGGCGTATTGGCGTGGTTGGTCTTGGTCGCCGTCGGCATCCAGCGCACGTTGGGGCCCAGGCGCAGGCCGCCCATGCGGTACAGGACCTCGGCGCTGACCAGGTGGCGCGGCACGCCCGCGATGCGATTGCCCGCGTATTCGCCGCCCTTGAAGCGGAAATCGCTGAAGGTATAGGCCATCCGGTAGTCGAAGGCCGCGCCCGCGCCGGGGGCGGGCAGGCTGCCGTCCAGGCCCAGCTCGATCCTCTGGTGGCGCGTGCCGCCCTGGTAGTTGTAGGTGCCCTTGGCAGTGCCGTTGGCGGTGCTGACCGATATCAGCTCGTCGCGGACGTCGCTGTGATAGAGGGCCAGGGACCAGCGCGGCGCGTAGTCGCCCGATCCCAGCACGCCGTCGCCGCCGATCTCGACGGTGTCGGCGCGCTGCAGCTTCAGGGCGCTCAGGCCCGTGGCGCCGGCCGCGTCGTTCATGGGATTGGGCAGGGAGGCGGGCCCGGCGCCGCCGTTGATGATTTCCCAGTAGGTCGGGGCTTCGCTGCTGCGGCTGAGGTTCACGAAGAAGCGCTGCGACTGCGCCGGCTGCCAGATCAGGCCCAGTTTCGGGCTGACGTAGCTCCAGTCCTGGTCGAGCGTGTTTCCGCCCAGGCGGTTGCGCGCATCGCGGATCGCCTGGGTGAACTTGGCGTCTCCCACGACCGACCATTGCGGCGTCGCGTGCCAGGCGAAACCCAGCAGGGCGCTGCGGTTCTCGGCCTGCAGGTCGTAGTTGCCGTAGTGGGTCTTGCGCCGGCCGGTGTTCTTGTCGACGGTATACAGGTCCCTGTCCATGTCGCTGCGCGCCCAGTCCAGGGCGACGCGGTAATCGAGGGTCCGGTATTTGCCGGCGAGCTGCCATTGCGCGCCGTAGGTCATGCCTTCGGTCACGGTGGAGCTCAGCGGATCCTGGAAGGTGTCGTCGATGCTCTGGGCGTAGACGCCCAGGGTATGGTTCAGGGCCTCCGTCCCCCAGTAGCTCCGGTTGGCGGCGCGGAACTGGCGCGACGTGCGGTGCGGGTCGCGCTTGTCCACGTCGATCTGGTTGAAGGGCGGATTCACTTTGACGCCTTCGCCGTTGGTCTGCCGCGGATCGTATTCCATCTGGTCGCGCGTCACGACGAAGGGGATGTCCACGTCCAGGTCCACGTAGGACAGATAGGTGCGGTTCTCGAAGCCCTCGCCCACGACGCCGAAGTTGCCCTGCACGCTGGTGCGCTCGGACCCGGAATGGTGCCGGTAGCCGTCGTACTTGTCGTGCGTGAGGCTGAGGCGGCCGTCCAGCGCGCCGCGCTGGAAACCCTTGGCGGCCTGGACGCCGAAGCGCCCGAAGCTGCCGCCTTCCACGCCCAGCACGTCGCCCGAGGTGCCGGTCAGCGACTGGAAGTCCATCTCGCCGCCCAGCGTGGTCGCGGCGGGCGACAGCGCGTTGGCGCCCCGGCGCACGCTGATCAGGCGGGCATTGCGCGGTTCCAGGAAGCCGATGACGAACGAGCCGTCGGCCTCGTTCAGCGGCAGGCCGTCCTGCATCAGCAGCACTCCGCGGTTGACCGGGTTGCTCTGGATTCCCGAACCCCGGACGTTCAGGCGCGGCTGGTCCAGGCCGCCGAAGAATTCCTGCACGACCAGGCCGGGCTGGTAGTCCAGCGCGTCCTTCAGCGTGGACAGGCGGGTCTCTTGCTGCGGTTCGATCAGGTTGGTGCCGCCCGCCACGCCGTCCAGGCGGGCGCGTTCCGCGGCGGCGCCCGGATTCAAGGGGGTGGCCTGCGCATCGCCGCTGACGGTGATGGGGTTCAGGCTCGTGACGTCCTGGGCCAGGGCGGGCGCCAGGCCGGCGGCCATGAGGGCCAGGACCAGCGCCAGGGGTCGGGGGGCGTGTTGCGCGTTCATGCGGATTCCTCGGTCGAAGGAAGGAGGTTGGAGGGATTCGGGTCGGAGACGGGCTGTTCGCGGACGGCGCCGTCGCAGACCTGCAGGATCCGGTCCACCAGGCCGTTCAGTTCCCAGGGCTGGTGGCTGATGCAGATCATGGCGGCTCCGGTGTCGCGGCATTGCCGGGCGCACAGCGCGCCCAGGTCGGCCCGCAGGGCCGGGTCCAGGGCGCTGAAGGGCTCGTCCAGCAGCAGCAGGTCGGGTTCTAGCGCCAGCGCCCGGGCCAGGGCGGCGCGTTGCGCCATGCCGCCCGACAGCTCGGCGGGCCAGGCGTGTCCGCAGCCGCCCAGGCCCACGCGCGCCAGCCACCGGTCGCGGCGTTCCGCGGCGCGGGCGGGCGGATGCCCCGCCGCCCGCAGGGCCAGGTCCAGGTTGGCGGCGACGCTGCGCCAGGGCAGCAGGCGGGGATCCTGGAACACCATCCGGGTGCGCAGGAAAGTATTGCGGCAGGCGCCGGACGTGGGTCGCAGCAGGCCGGCCGCCAGGCGCAGCAGCGTGCTCTTGCCGGCGCCGCTGGGGCCGATCAGGCCGACCCGTTCGCCGGGGCCGATCCGCAGGTCGATGTCGTCGAGGACGACGCGCTCGCCGAAACGCATGCCGAGGCGGGTCATTTCAAGCATGGCTGGGCTCCTGCCAGCGGGTCAGCCGGCGCTGGATGGGCTGCAGCAGCAGGAATTCCAGCAGGGCGACCAGTCCCAGGATCAGCAGGACCCAGGCATACAGGCGCCCGCTGTCGAAGGTGCTGCGGGCGTTGGCCAGGGCATAGCCCACCCCGCTTTCCGCGCCCAGCACCTCGGCCATCACGACCAGGCGCACGCCGCCGCAGGTGGCGATCAGCAGGGCCGCCGTCAGCGGGGCGGCCAGGGCCGGCAGGTAGATGTGGCGCAGGCGCATCCAGGCGCCGAACCGGTAGACGTGGCCCATTTCCAGCAGGCCCTGGTCGATCATGCGCATGCCCTTGACCGTGTTCACGTACATGCCCGGCGCCATCATCAGGACCGTGATGAAGATCACCATGCCCGATCCCAGGCCGAACCACAGCATGGCCAGCACGACCACCACCACGGGCGGGACGGCCATCAGCAGCCAGCGCAGCGGTTCGAGCAGCCCGCGCAGGCGGGCGTCGTGCCCGGCCAGCACCCCCAGGACGAAGCCGATCGTGCAGCCCGTCCCGACCCCGGCGCCGATGCGCAGCAGGCTGGCGTGGCTGTGTTCCCAGAAGCCGGGATCGCGGCTCAGCTCGGCTACGGCCCGCAGGGCCTGCAGGGGGGACGCCATCAGCATGGGGCCCATGGCGCGGGCGGCGAGCTCCCAGCCCAGCAGGATCAGGACGACGCCCAGCGCCGACCAGCGCCAGGACGTGGGCGATGCGGGCCGCAGGGTCGGCGCCTGGGTTTCGGTCCGTGTCATGTCGGCCGGCTTCATGGTCCGTAGAACGCCGGTGCCGGCAGCCGCCCGCCCACGGCCTGCGGATTGTGTTCCAGGATCAGCCGATACAGGGCTTCCAGCGCGGGACGCACGTCGTGGGCGTCGCGGCTTTCCAGGCGGGTGACGCGGATCGAGGTCTCGATGGCGTCCAGCGGCAGGAAGTCCAGGTGCCGGTGGACCTCGCGGGCGCAGGCCGCCGGCTCGGCCTTGCACCAGCGCGCGGAGGCCTCGTAGGCGCGCGCGACCGCCTGGCCGAGGGCGGCATCGCCGGCCCGGTGCGCGTTGGCCATGAGCCCCGCCTGCGGCAGGTCCGGCTGCCGCGGGAAAGCCTGGCGCCAGGCATCCTCCAGGCTTTGCACCCGGTGCAGGGGCCGTCCGCCCTGGCGCGCGTTCTGCGCCAGCAGCAGGGACACCGACGGCTCGGGCAGCAGGACATTGGGCGCCTGGCCGGTCAGAACCAGGGCGCTGGCATCCTGCGCGTCGCGTGCATAGCGGATCGCCGGCGCCCGCTCGCCGGTCAGGCCCTGGGTCGCCAGCAGGCGCTGCAGCAGCAGGGCGGGAAGATCGCGCTGGAATGTGCTGAGCAGCGGCTTGCCGGCCAGGTCCGCCACGGTCTTGACGGCGGGGTCGCTGCTGACGAACCACAGCAGCCCCCAGACCGACACGTTCAGCAGGCGCACGTCCTGGCCGCGATTGGCCATGATGGCGGGCAGGTTCACCGGCGCGGCGCTGAAGTCGACCTCCTGCTTGGCCAGCAGCACGCGCAGCTGGTCGGGGTTCTTCCAGTGGCGGAAGCGGACCTCGTCAGCCCAGTCCGCCAGCGCGCCGGATTCCACCATGTGGATCAGCGGAAAGCTGACGGCGGCCGTGGGGCCGGCCAGCACCAGGGACGGGTAGGGCGCGGCGCCGGCCGCCGGAGCGGCGGACAGCGCCGCCGCGAGCAGCCATCCGCCCGCGACGCGGTATGATGATTTCAGAGCTTCCCACATATATGAATGCGAATTGTTATCAGTTGCGTATACTCTCATTCCGGTTTCGTGAGTGGCAATGACAAAAGTCAATAAGTCCGAGGATTTTCCCCTCCGGGTGTTCGGACACTCCCTGTTCCAGGGCCTGCCGGACGAACTGCGGCAGACGCTGCTGCGCGATTCGGCCGTCCTGCATGCGCAGGCCGGCAAGACGCTTTTTCTGGAAGGCGCGGAGGCGATCGAATACCTGTACGTGATCAGCGGCAGCGTGGAGGTCCTGCGCCATACGCAGGACGGGCAGGAGCGCGTCTTTTCGATCTTCCGGCCGGGCCAGATGCTGGCCGAGACCGCCATGTTCATGAGCCATGGCCGCTATCCCATGCAGGCCCGGTCCCGCGAGGATTCCGTCGTGCTGTGCCTGAAGCGCGCCGGCCTGCAGGAGGTCACCCGGCTGTGGCCCGAGCTCGCCCTGCGCCTGCTGGCCCGCCTGAGCGACCGGGTCTATCAGCGGGTCAACGAGATCGAGTGGTACAGCGACAGCACGGCGGCCCAGCGCCTGGCCGACTATCTGCTGCGCCTGCCCTGCGACCACGCCGGCACCATCCGGCTGCCCCTGACGCAGCGCCAGCTGGCGGCCCACCTGGGGGTGCGGCCGGAAACGCTCAGCCGGCTGCTGGCCGACTGGGTCGCCCAGGGCCGCATTTCTGGCGCCCGCCGGGACTGGGCCTTGCGGGATCCGGCCTTCCTGGAATCGCTGGTGCGCGCCGCGCGCCGGGATTTCTGAACGGCCCGGGGATTCCCGCCGCGCCGTCCTGCGCGTTCGGCGAACAAGCCTTAAACTGCAAGATTCTTTGCTGAAATCACCCGTAAGGATCCGATCATGTCCAAGCCTTTGCGTTCATCCAACATCACCCAGGGGGTGGCTCGCGCGCCGAACCGTTCCATGTATTACGCCCTGGGATACACGGAGGACGATTTCAACAAGCCCATGATCGGCATCGCCAACGGACAGAGCACCATCACGCCGTGCAACAGCGGCCTGCAGCCGCTGGCGGATGCGGCGGCGGCGGCGATCAAGGACGCGGGCGGCAATCCCCAGATGTTCGGCACGCCGACGATTTCCGACGGCATGGCCATGGGCACCGAAGGCATGAAATATTCCCTGGTGTCGCGCGAGGTCATCGCCGACTGCGTGGAGACCTGCGTGCAGGGCCAGTGGATGGACGGCGTGCTGGTCATCGGCGGCTGCGACAAGAACATGCCGGGCGGCATGATGGGCATGCTGCGCGCCAACGTGCCTTCGATCTACGTCTACGGCGGCACCATCCTGCCGGGCAGCTACTGCGGCCAGGACCTGAACATCGTCAGCGTCTTCGAGGCGGTGGGCGAGCACGCGGCCGGCCGCATGTCCGAGGTCGACCTGCACAATATCGAGACCCACGCCATTCCCTGCAGCGGATCCTGTGGCGGGATGTATACGGCCAACACCATGAGCTCGTCCTTCGAGGCCATGGGCATGAGCCTGCCGTATTCCTCCACCATGGCCAACGTCCACCAGGAAAAGACCGACTCGGCCGCCGAGTCCGCCCGCGTCCTGCTGAAGGCCGTCGAGCTCGACCTCAAGCCGCGCGACATCGTCACGCGCAAATCCATCGAGAACGCCGTGGCCGTGGTGATGGCCACCGGCGGCTCGACCAATGCGGTGCTGCACATCCTGGCGATCGCGCACGCTGCCGACGTCGAATGGACCATCGACGATTTCGAGCGCGTCCGCCGCCGCGTGCCGGTCATCTGCGACCTCAAGCCCAGCGGAAAATACCTGGTGGTCGATTTCCACAAGGCGGGCGGCGTGCCCCAGGTCATGAAACTGCTGCTGAACGCCGGCCTGCTGCACGGCGACTGCATGACCATCACCGGCAAGACCATCGCCGAGACCCTGGCCGACGTGCCCGACGTGCCGGCCGCCGATCAGGACGTCATCCGGCCGCTGGACCAGGCCCTGTACCCCGAAGGCCACCTGGCCATCCTCAAGGGCAACCTGGCCGAGCTGGGCGCCGTCGCCAAGATCACCGGCCTGAAGAACCCGGCCATCACCGGCCCGGCGCGCGTCTTCAACGACGAGCAGTCCGCCATGGACGCCATCCTGGCGGGCAAGATCCATGCGGGCGACGTGATGATCTTGCGCTACCTCGGCCCCAAGGGCGGCCCGGGCATGCCCGAGATGCTGGCCCCGACCAGCGCCCTGGTGGGCGAGGGCCTGGGCGATTCCGTCGGCCTGATCACCGACGGGCGCTTCTCGGGCGGCACCTGGGGCATGGTGGTGGGCCACGTGGCGCCCGAGGCCGCCGCCGGCGGCACGATCGCGCTGGTCGAGGAAGGCGATTCCGTCACCATCGACGCGCACAAGCAGCTCCTGCAGGTGAACGTGTCCGCCGAGGTCCTGGCCGCCCGCCGCGCCGCGTGGACCGCGCCCGCGCCCCGCTACACGCGCGGCGTCCAGGCCAAGTTCGCGTTCAACTGCTCGGATGCCAGCACGGGCGCCGTGCTGGATCGTTTCGAAGACCGCTGACCGGAGGACCCCGCCTTGCTGAATGCCGAACAACGCGCCCTGCAGTTTCAGATCCGCCTGGGGCTGGGCGTACGCGATGATTTCGATGCCGGGGCGGAAGTCGAGCGCCGGGTCGAATTCCTGGCGGAACTGCTGCGCAGCACCGGGACGCACGCCCTGGTGCTCGGCATCAGCGGCGGCGTGGATTCCCTGACCGCCGGCTGCCTGGCGCAGCAGGCGGTGCGGCGCGTGCGCGAGCAGGGCGGCGATGCCCGGTTCGTGGCCATGCGCCTGCCCTACGGCACCCAGCTGGACGAGGCCGACGCCCAGGCCGGGCTGCGCCTCATCCAGCCCGACGACACGCTGACCGTGGACATCCGGCCCGCGGCCGACGCCATGCTGGCGGCCCTGCAGGCCTCGGGCCAGTCCTTCCGGGATGCGGCCCAGCAGGATTTCCTGCATGGCAACATCAAGGCCCGGCAGCGCATGATCGCCCAGTATGCGGTGGCTGGCGCGCGGGGCGGCCTGGTAGTCGGCACCGACCACGCGGCCGAGGCGCTGATGGGATTCTTCACCAAGTTCGGCGACGGCGCGGCCGACGTCACGCCGCTGGCCGGCCTGAACAAGCGCCGGGTCCGGGCGCTGGCCGCCGCCCTGGGCGCGCCCGACTCGCTGGTCCTCAAGGTGCCCACGGCCGACCTGGAACTGCTCACGCCGCTCAAGCCCGACGAAGACGCTTTCGGCGTGCGCTACGACCAGATCGACGATTTCCTGGAGGGCAAGGACGTGCCTCCCGAGGTCTTCGACATCATTGTGTCCACCTGGCGGCGCAGCGCCCACAAGCGGGCGCTGCCGATCGCCCCCTAGGTCCGCCCCGGCCCCTTCAGGGGGCCGGCGGGGCGTCGGGCCTCGACGCCTCCGCACCCAGTTGCGCCAGGATCTCGTAGGACCGCAGGCGCGCGGCGTGATCGTGCATATTGCAAGTGACCATCAGTTCGTCCGCCCCGGTGCGGGCGATGAAGGCGCGCGTCTGCTGCGCCACGGCCTGCGGCCCGCCGACAGCCGCGCAGGACAGGACGTGGTCCAGCAGTTCGCGGGCGGCCGGCGGCAGCCCGTCCACGTAGCCCTCGACGGGCGCGGGCAGCCGTCCGGGCCGGCCGGTGCGCAGATTGACGAAGGACTGCTGCCAGGAACTGGCCAGGAAGCGGGCTTCCTCGTCGGTGTCCGCGGCAAAGACGTTGAATCCCAGCATGACGTAGGGCTTGTCCAGCGCCTCGGAGGGCTGGAAGTGCCGCCGGTAGACCTGGATGGCGTCCATCATCTGGGCCGGCGCGAAATGCGAGGCGAAGGCATAGGGCAGGCCCAGCGCGGCCGCCAGCTGGGCGCCGAACAGGCTGGATCCGAGGATCCAGACGGGGACGGCGCAGCCTTCGCCCGGAATGGCGCGCACGGGGTTGCCGCCCTGGAAATAGCCCATCAGCTCGACCACGTCGCGAGGAAAGGCGTCGGGGTCCGTGGCGAGCGTGCGCCGCAGCGCCCGCGCCGTGGCCTGGTCCGAACCGGGCGCGCGCCCCAGGCCCAGGTCGATGCGGCCGGGATACAGCGTCGCGAGGGTGCCGAATTGCTCGGCGATCACCAGCGGCGAGTGGTTCGGCAGCATGATGCCGCCGGCCCCGACCCGGATGCGCGAGGTGGCGCCCGCGACGTGGCCGATCAGCACGGCGGTGGCCGCGCTGGCGATGCCGGTCATGCCGTGGTGCTCGGCCATCCAGTAGCGGCGGTAGCCCCAGGATTCGGCATGCCGGGCCAGGTCCACGGTGTGCGCGAAGGATTCCGCGGCGCTGCCGCCCTCGGTGATCGGCGCCAGGTCCAGCACCGACAGCGGAATGGATGGCTTCATGACTTGCGCTCCGGCACGTTCATGATGGTCTGCTGCATCAGCGCGACGGGGGTTTTCTGGCCGGCGTTCAGGGCGAACACGTCCACCTGCACGATGGTCAGGGTGCGGCCCTTGCGCACCACCCGGCCGACCGCCTCGAGGGACTCGCCCTGGGCCGGCGCCAGCATATTGATCTTGAATTCGACGGACAGCACCGTGTGGCCTTCCGGGGCCTGGGTCATGGCCGCGAAACCGCCCGCGGCATCGGCGATGCTGGTGGTCGCGCCGGCATGGAAGAAGCCCAGGTGCTGGGTGAGGGACGGCGAATACGGCAGGTGCACGTGCGCGCGGCCCGGCGCCACGTCGCCCAGCCGGGCATCCAGGTGGTGCATCAGGCCGGACCGGTCGAAGAGCTGCCGGATGCGGCGGCGCAGGGCGTCGGTGTCCGGCGAGGCCGGCGACGGAGAGGCTGTCATGGAGGAGTCCTGTATAGTCATGTGTCCAAAAACACGAGCCAGCGGCGGAACACGTACGCCGCGCTGATTTCCAGTGCCCAACGATAAGCCATTTTCGCCCGCCGGCCAAAGCGGACCTTCCGGGCGCCGCCGCGCCCGCCGTCCGTCCCGGGCAGCCTCGCCGCAGGCCGATCCCGCGCCGAGTGGACGGGCGCTGGCCGTCCTGATGGCCGTCGCGTCCATGGCCAGCGTCCAGATGGGCGTGTCGCTGGCCGTGCCGGTCCTGCGCGATTACGGACCGCTCAGCACGTCCAGCCTGCGCCTGTGCTGGGCCGCCCTGGCCCTGCTGCTGTGGGTGCGTCCGCCGCTGCATCGCCTGAGCGCCGCCCAGTGGCGCGCCGCCCTGCTGCTGGGCGCCGGGATGACGGTCATGACGCTGGCGTTCTTCCTGGCGATCGAGCGCCTGCCGCAGCACCTGACCGTGGCGCTGGAATTCTGCGGCCCGCTGGCCGTGGCGGCCTTCGGCGTCAAGGGCTGGCGGGCCCTGGCCTGGCCGCTGCTGGCGGCGGGCGGCATCCTGCTGCTGGCCTGGGGGGATGTCCACGAGGGCGCGGGCGCCGATCCGGTGGGTCTGGGCTTTGCCTTGCTGGCGGCCGCCGGCTGGGCCACCTACATCATCATGATGAAACGGGTCGGCCACGGCTTCCCGGGCCTGCAGGGCCTGTCCGTGTCCTTGCTCGTGGCCGCGGTCCTGTCCCTGCCGTTCGCCGCCGCCGAGGCCGGCGGCCTGCATTTTCCCGGCCGCCAGCTGCTGCTGACCGCGGGGCTGGCCGTGCTGGTGCCGCTGGTGCCCTACATCCTGGAGATCCAGTCGCTGCGGCGCCTGCCGGCCGCGGCCTTCGGCGTGCTGATGAGTCTGGAGCCGGCCATCGGCGCCCTGTCGGGCTGGCTGATCCTGGGGCAGGGCATGGACGGCGGACAGATGCTGGGCGTGTCCCTGGTGGTGGCCGCCAGCATCGGCGTCGTGCGGGCGGCGCGCTAGGGCGCTGTCCGTTTCATCCGGCTATTGACCGGGCGGGACACTAGGGACTGCCGGCCGGCTGGCGGCTTTCGTAGACCTCGTCGGCGGCCAGCAGGATGTCCACCGGCGGGTCGAAGCCGATGATGCGCGCCGTGTCCAGGTTCAGGGCGATCTTGGCCGGGTCCACCCAGATCTGGCTGAGCTGGCGGGGCCTGGCGCCGTTGAAGATGCGGGCGATGACCTCGGCATGGAACAGGCCCACGTAGGAATAGTCGGCCTGGGCCAGGCTCATCAGCAGCCCGGCCCGGACCTGGGCGGAACCCAGCATGGCGAAACTGGGGACCTTGGCCTCGCGCAGGATGGAGGCCACCTCGCCGACGGTGTCCGGCGTGATGCCGCGGTGCACCGTGACGTACATCGCGTCGACCTGGCTGCCGAGCTTGCGGTAGCAGTCGAACAGGTTGCGCGTGGCCTCGGCCGTGTCGATGCCGCTGGCGCCCGTGGTGCAGGACTTGACCTGGAAGCCGTCCTCCGCCGCCACCTGGTCCACGGCGGGCACGGCCGCGTAGGTGCGGCCCTCGGGGCTGTCCTCGTAGACCACGCCCATGGTCTTGAACTTCACGATGTCGTGGAACAGCCGGACCTGGCGCTGGTAGCGCTCGGGCTGGACGCGGGCGTGCAGATTGTCCAGGCCGCTGTCCTGGGCGCTGGCGACGATGTGGGCCCCCACGGCGTCGCTGGTCGAGGCCACGACGGTGGGCACGGGCGGGCCCAGGGCCGCCATGTCCTGGCCGGCCCAGGTGCCCATGGCGATGATCAGGTCCACGTCGTGCTTGTCCTTCAGGCGCCGGGTAATGGACTCGCGCACGGCGGGCCGCAGCGCCGGGTCGAAATTCCCCGGTTCCCAGTAGGCGTCGGGCACGAATTCCAGCGTGTCGCTGCGGACGTGCGAGGCCAGGAATTGCCACATCTGCCGGCCGCCGAGCTCGTCCGGAATGTCCGGCACCGACAGCCATCCCAACTGCTGCAGGCCCTGCACGATGGCGCGCAGCGTGCGGGGGTATTCGACGTAGTCGCCGCTTTCGAAATAGCCCAGGCGCCATTTGCGGCCGTCCGGCCGGGCGTGCGGCGTGGTGGGAAAGATCGCCTGGCCGGCGGCGGGCGCCGGCGGCGCGGCGCGGACGGCGGCCGGCAGCAGCGGCAGCGCCAGGGCGAGGGACAACACGAGGGAGCCGGCTTTGGAAATCATGTGCGTCGCACCGCGATCAGGGTAATGTCGTCAAAGGGATCGGCGCCGTCCGTGAAGCCATGCACGTCGTCCAGCAGCCGCCGGGCCAGTTCGGCGGTGTCGCCGGCGGCGTCGGCCACGCGGGCCAGCATGCGCGCCTCGCCGTACTGCTCGCCGCCCGGATTGGTCGCGTCGGTGACGCCGTCCGTGTAGCCGAACAGAGTGTCGCCCGGCATCAGGCGGTCGTCCAGCCGTCCGTAGTGCAGGTCCTCCTGCACGCCGCAGGCCGGGCCGCTGCGGCCGGGCAGCAGCCGCACCGCGCCGTCGGCGCCGATCACGGCCGGCGGCGGATGCCCGGCATTGGCCCAGGCCAGCTCGCCCGTCGCCAGGTCCAGGATTCCCAGCAGCAGGGTCACGAACATCATGTTGGGATTGTTCTCCGACAGGCGGTTGTTGATCCGCTGCAGGATCAGGGCCGGATCGGTCTCGTCTTCCGCCGTGGCGCGGATCAGCGTCCGGGTGACGGCCATGAAGAGCGCCGCCGGCACGCCCTTGCCGGACACGTCGCCGATGGCGAAGCACAGGCGGCCGTCGGCCAGGGTGAAATAGTCGTACAGGTCGCCGCCGACCTCCTTGGCCGGCTGGATCTCGGCATGCAGGTCCACCTGCCGCAGGACGGCCACCGGCAGGGGCACGGGCAGCAGCCCCATCTGGATGGCCCGGGCGATGTTCAGCTCGCTCTCGAACCGCTCGCGGGCCGAGGTCTCCTGCATCAGGCGGGCGACGTTCTCGCCCAGCTTGCGCTGCATGAACAGGAAGGACGCGGCCAGGCGGCCGACCTCGTCGGGATGGCGTTCCGGCAGCCGGGCGACCTGTTCGGGCGGCTCGGCGGGCGCGGTGAGGTCCTGTTCGGGCAGGCTGCGGGCATAGCGGGTCAGCGTGTCCAGCGGGCGGCTGATGCGGGTCGCCAGGTACCAGGCCAGCGCCAGCGCGACCAGCAGGGTGCCGGCGAAGATCAGCGCCTGGCGGTGGATCAGGTGCCGCGCCGGCGCGGTCAGGTCGTCGCGCGGCACCGCCGCCGCCAGCGTCCAGCCCAGCGGCCGGTAGTGGACGGCCTGGACCAGCCAGGGCGAGCCCCCGCCCTCCGGCGCGACAGTGTGCATCCCGGAGGGGCGCTGGCGCAGCGTGTCGCCCAGGGGCTTGCCGGTGTCGGGATCGGTGGCCTGCAGCAGGCCGCCGTGCCGGGCGGGCGGCGGGACGATCAGGTGGCCGTCATCGGCCAGGACGAAGAGAAAGCCGGATTGCGCCAGGGTCAGGCTGGACAGCGAGGCCCGGATCGCGGCTTCCATCCGTGATCGTTGCTCGCGGACCTGTTCGAGGATCCCTTGCGCGTTGCCGGAGATGGCCAGCGTCCAGTCCCAGGGCCGGAAGTCGCTGAAATAGGCGTAGCGGGTCTCCAGGCGCTGGCCGGCAGCGTCGGCCGCCGGCGCCGTCCACCGGTACAGCGCGAATCCGTGCCCGGCATACAGGCTTTCCTCGCGCAGCGCCTGGGCCAGGGGCCGGCCCTTGATGTCGCTGACCCCGCTGAGGTCCATGCCGATCATGGGCTCCAGGCCGCTGGCCAGCACCTTGCCGTGGGCGTCGTAGACGAAGGCATAGCGCTGTTCGCCCAGCTGCAGGCGGTTGATCCAGGCGGCCGCCAGCCGCCGGGCCGCGTCGGCCGACAGGATGCCGCGCTCGGCCATGGCCGCGTAGCCGGCCAGCACGGACTGCAGAGTGGCGCCCAGCTCCATGAGCTGGGCCCGGCCCGTGCGCACGCTGCGGATCTTGTCGTCGAGCAGGGCGCCCCAGCGCGCCTCGGTGTCGCGCAGCGCCAGCTGCAGGGCGTTGTCCACCGCGTGGCGCTCGCTGGCCTCGACCGTGCGCGTGACGTCGCGCTGGGTCACGGGCATGACGGCGCCGGCCACCACGAGCAGAAGCCCGAGGGCAGCCAGGAAGATCTTGCCGCGCAAGGACCGGGCAGGGATACGCATCGGAAGGATGGGAAAGGGTTGGGCACTGCAAATTACTTCAATTGTAAAATCTCGTCTACCCTGAGCCGGATGGACCTTGCGCCGCCCCTATGAGTCTCTCCTTTTTCCGCCGGATTCCCGGCGCCGTGCGCCGCCGTCCGGTCCTGGAAGTCACGCTGGCCTGCCTGACCGTCCTGCTGTTCGCCCAGGCGCTGATCGGGGCGCTCAGCCTCTCGGCGCTGTACCGCCTGAACGCCGACATGACCGCCGACCGGGTCGAGGTCGAGGTGCGGCAGATGGCGGCCGGCATCGAGAACGGCCTGCGGCTGGGCAAGCCCCTGGGGCAGTTCTTCGGCCTGGGGCGCCTGCTGGAGCAGCGCCTCTCGGAGCTGGACGATGCCCAGGGCGCGGCGGTGCTGCTGGCCGACGGGCGGCCCGTCATCGGGCGCGGCCCGGCCATCGCGCAGGCCGGGGCGCTGGCCCGGGCCGTGGCCGATGCGGCGGCGCCCCTGCCGTACGGCTTTTCGCGGCGCGCGCACGGCGCGGTCGCGCGGGTGGACAAGCACACGGTCGCGGTCGCGGTGCCGCTGGCCGACGCGGCCGGCCTGCAGGGCGTCGCGGTGCTGGCCGTGCGCCCCGATGCCGCGGCCAGCCGGTCCTTCATCTTGCGCAACCTGGCGGTGCTGCTGGCCGTGACCGCGGCGGCCGGCCTGGGGCTGGCGGCCGTCTACCGCTTCCTCATCCCGCCGCAGCGGCTGATTTCGGGCGGACGGACGCATTTCCTCCTGCCGCTGGCCGCCCTGATGCTGGCCCAGGGGCTGTACGCCGCGCACACGATCCACACCTTCCGGGCGGTCTCGCTGCAGGTCACCCGCAGCAACGCGGAGGTCCTGGCGCAGGGCCTGCGCAACGACCTGGACCGCGTCCTGGGCTACGGCATCGCCATCGACCGTCTGCGCGGCGTGGAGGCGCCCTTCACCCGGCTGGCGGCGACCTTCCCGGTGATCCGGTCCATCGACCTGCTGGGCCCGGACGGCCGGGTGCTGAACCGCGCCGGCGCCCAGGGACCGCTGCCGCCGGGGCCCGCCCTGGACGAGTCGGGTCCGATGGCGCTGTCGCTGCCGCTGTCCGGCGGCCGGGACGGACCCTCGCCGGGACGCCTGGTCCTGCACCTCGATGACGGCGTGATCGCCGCCGGCGTGCGCGCCCGGGTCATCGATGCGCTGACGGTGATTGCGGTCGCCCTGGTGGCGGCCGTGGAAATGCTGATGCTGCTGTCCCTGCTGCTGCGCCGCTCCGGCGACGACCGGGCCGGCGTGATCGGGCGTGTCGGCCGCCCTGTGATGTTCGGCTTCCTGTTCGCCTGGGCCTTGCCGCTGGGCTTCCTCCCGCTCTACGCCCGCAGCCTGCCGGACGGCGGCCTGCCGCTGCCGCCGAACCTGTTGATGGCCCTGCCCATTTCGGTGGAAATGGGCTGCGGGCTGCTGGCGGCGCTGCTGGCGGGCGGCCTGACGGACCGCCGGGGCTGGCAGGTGCCGGTGCTCTCCGGGCTGGCGGTCTGCGGCCTGGGCTTTGCGGCCTGCGCGGCGGCGCCGGACCTGCCCTGGTTCACGGCGGCGCGCGGCCTCGTCGGCCTGGGCTACGGCCTGGCCTGGATGGGCCTGCAGGGCTTCGTCGTGACGCGCAGCGCCGCGCCGTATCGCGGCCGCAACATGAGCAGTCTCGTGGCCGGCCTGTTCGCCGGCCACCTGACCGGCGCCGCCGTGGGCGCCATGCTGATGGAGCAACTGGGCTTTCGCGCCGTGTTCCTGGTGGGGCTGGGCATGCTGGCGCTGCCGCTGCTGGGGGTGCTGGTCCTGATGCGCCCCTATCGCGGGCAGGCCGTGGACGCCGCGCCGATGGGGCCGGCGCCCGCATCGGCGGCGGCTCCACTGCGCCGCGCCGGGCTGGCCCGGACCCTGCGCCTGCTCTTCACCCGGGATTTCGGCCTGCTGCTGCTGGGCAGCGTCATTCCGTTTTCCGTGGCCCAGGTCGGTCTGCTGTCCTACGCCCTGCCGCTGTACCTGGACGCGCAGGGCGCGGCCGCCTCCAGCGTGGGCCGCATCCTGATGATCTACGGCCTGTGCGTGATCTACCTGGGGCCCTGGATGGGCCGCATGGCGGACCGGTCGGCGGCCAAGAAACTCTGGATTGCCGCCGGGGGGCTCGTCGGCAGCCTGGGCCTGCTGGGACTGTATTTCGATTCCGGCCTGGGCGCCGCGGCGCTGGCCGTGTTCCTGCTGGCGCTCGCCAGCTGCCTGGCGGGGGCCGCGCAGTCGCCCTACATGCTGGCCCTGCCGGACGTCCAGCGCTACGGCGCGGCCGGGGCGACCAGCGTGCTGCGGGCCGCGGACAAGCTCGGCCAGATGGCGGGGCCCCTGATCGTGGGGATGCTGTTCGGCACGGCCGGCATGGGGGCGGGCCTGGCCCTGACCGGCCTGATCTACCTGGCGGCCACGGTACTGTTCCTGGCCTTTGCCCCGCTCAGGTCGCCGGCGTGAACGGCACCCGCGCCGTCAGGCAGGTCAGCAGTTCCGCCGCGATGGTCGAGGCGCCGGCCGCCACCCGCTCGACGGGCAGGCCCTCGCCCCACAGCGTGACCTCGGCGCCGGGGCGCACGTCGTCCATCCCGGCCAGATCGATGGCCAGGGTGTCCATGCTGGGCCGGCCCAGCAGGCGGCTCATCCGCCCGTCCGCCAGCCGCACCGGGGTGCCCGTGCCGGCGTGGCGTGGGTAGCCGTCGGCGTAGCCGCAGGCCACCAGGCCGACGCGCGTGTCCTGGGGCGCGATGTACGCGCCCCCGTAGCCCAGGCTGGTCCCGGCCCGCAGCAGCACGATGGCGGTCAGGCGGGCGGCCAGCGTCATGGCGGGGACCAGACCCAGGTCCGGACCGGTGACGCCGGGCAGCGGGCTGACGCCGTACAGCGTGATGCCGGGGCGCGCCCAGTGGGTCGCGGCGGCGTGGGACGGATGCAGCAGCAAGGCGGCGGAATTGCAGCTCGAGACGGGACCGGGCAGGCCGCGCACGGCCTGCATGAAGCGGGCCTCGGCCTCGGCGATGCCGCCTTCCTCCTCGGCGCGGGCGTAGTGATTGAGATGGCCGATGGCGCCGACGTGTCCCCGGGCCGCCAGCGTCGCCGCATGGGCGTGGGCGCGGGAATAGTCCGCATCGTCGAAGCCGCCCAGGTGCGTGTCGCCGGCATAGCGCAGCCACAGGGCCGGCGGCGCGGCCGGCCGTGTGCGCGCCAGCCAGAGCAGCTGTTCGGCGTGGCTGATGACGAGGTGGATCCCCGGCAGCGTCAGGGCGTGGACCTCGCCCGCGCCCAGCAGGCCCGCATGCACCAGGATCGGGCCGCACCAGCCGCGCCGGCGGCAGGCGCCGGCATCGGCCAGGGTCTGGACGCTGATGCCGTCGGCCTCGGAGAGGCCCGGCAGCACGCGCGACAGGCCGTGGCCGTAGGCGTCGGCCTTGGCCGTCGCCCAGATGCGCGTGGCCGCGCCCGCCAGCCGCTGGCGCAACTGCGACAGGTTGTGCGCGACGGCGCGCGCGTCGATGTGCGCGCGGATGCGGTCGGAGTCGTCGAGCAGGCGGACGGAAGGCGTCATGCGGATCACGGATCTGGCTGGAGGTCCCGATTCAGTACCCGAATGCGCCCCCGCGGTTCCGTCCGGGCCGCGTCTTTCACGCGGGCCGCAGGGTCATGGTCAGGCAGTTCCAGCCGTCTTCGCGCCGGTAGTCCAGCGAATCCAGATAGTGCAGCATCAGCCGCACGCCATGCCCGCCGATCCGCGCCTCGTCGAGGCAGGCGACCAGGGGCGGCGGGTCGCCCGCGGTGGGATCGTAGGGCTGGCCGTTGTCGCGCAGCTCGAGCCGGATGTCCTCGCCCTCGATGCGGCAGGACACGGTGATGGCCGGTTCGGCCGCGGCCGGCTGGCCGAAGGCGTAGGACACCACGTTGGTGAGGGCCTCGTCCAGGGACAGGGTCAGCCCGAAGGTGGTGCGCGGCCCCCAGCCCCGGCGCTCGGCCAGGGACTCGATCCATTCCAGCGCCAGCGGCACCGCCCGGCTGTCGGCGGGCAGGGCGAGCGTGTCTTGGCTGTCCGGCATGGATCCCTCGCGCTGTGGGGTCATGGAGTCATCGGGTCATCGGGTCATCGGGAGGCGTCGCCCCGGATCCGGGCGGCCAGGTCGGCCGCCACGGCGGCCGAGGGCACCTCGAAGGCCAGGATGCCGTGGTCCAGCGGCCCGGCGATGCGGGGCGCCGCCACCAGCTCGCGGCCGATGACCAGGGCCAGCAGGCTGCCGACATTGTCGCGGCTGACGGCGCCCAGGCGCTCGGCGCCGGCCGGCGTCAGGCGCAGGCCGACGAAATGCCCGCCCTGGCGGTCGGACAGGGCGGCGGCGTCGGTCAGGTCCTCGCGGCCGAGGATGGGGCGGGAATGCAGGTAGATCGCGCCGGCCGGGACCTGCACCGCCACCAGGCCGCTGCCAGGGGCGGACTGGGCGAGATAGATGGCGACCGGCTGCACGACGCGGGCGTCGCCGTTGGCGGCCTCGTCGCCTGCGCCGGCCGTCGACGGGGAGGATTGCCGGGACGCCGAGGGCAGGTTCTGGCATCCCGACAGGATCAGCAGGGCGGACAGCAGGGCGGGCAGGAAGGCGCGGGTAGTCAGGTGCATGGTGTGGTGGCCAGGTACGGCTGGGGCAGGGTGGAAACCGGCCGCCGCGCGACGGGCGCCGCCCGGCGGGAACCATTGCCGCGGACGCGTCACTCAGCAGTCAATCGGCGAACGATGGCGCCGCCGTCACCGGAGACTATACACATGGACCGTAGCCAAGCCAATGCCCACATTGCCCAATTGGGGCAGGTGCTGGGCCTTCCCGATCTGGCGCTCGACGAGGAAGGGGTCTGCATGCTGGCCCTGGGCGACGACGAGCTTTTCGTGACCCTGGGACTGGACGCCATGGGAGGCCTGCGCCTCATGATCTGCCTGGACGACGTCGTCCCCGAGGGCGGCCAGCTGGCCGAGCTGCTGGTCGAGAACTTCTCCCCCGCCCGCACCGAGGGCGGCGCCTTCGCGCTGCTGCCCGAGACCGGCGCGCTGGTCCTGCACCGGCGCTGCGGCGCCGAAGAATTCATGGCGGGCGGCCTGGCCGACGTCGTGGCGGGCCTGGCCCGCGTGGCGCGGCACTGGCGCGCCCGCCTGCAGGCGCCGCAAGCCCCGCAAGAGGCGCATTCCTTCCTGGGAGATCGGGCATGAACGGCATCACGCTGCGGAATTTCGAAAACCTGGCGCGCCAGAACGAGTCCGGCGTCATCACGCTGGACAAGGGCGACCCGCGCCGCCTGATCAACAACAAGGGCACCGTGGGCCGCGCCATCGTCTGCGCCTTCAAGGACCTGGGCGAGGCCCTGGGGCTGGGCGATTCGACGCGCGCCCATCGCCAGTCCGAGGCCTTCAAGGTCTTCCACGATCTGCTCAAGGACCGGTACGGCACGGAGGCGGCCGGCCAGGCCCTGCAGCAGGCCGGCCTGACGGGCGCGCGCCGGCTGGAGGCCGGCGACGTCGAACGGCTGATCGGCCTGGCGGCCCGGGCGCGCCAGCAGAACCTGGTGGATCAAAGCATGCGCCTGGAGAAATTCAACCCGCCGATCGCCGGCGGGGAGCCCTCCGACCATTTCCTGGCCGTCCTGGCGTCCTTCGATCCTCCCGTGGACCTGTCGACCCTCAGCGACCTGGTGCGTCAGGAATACTCCCGGCGCCTGTCCGAGGCCTGCAAGGCGATCAGCAACCTGGGCGTCAGGCCCCTGAAGAACGAAGACATCGCGAGCCTGGCGCGCAGCACGCTCAAGCACGTGCTCGCCATGCAGGCCCGGGGCCAGCTGGACGATGCCCGCTCGGTGCGCGACAGCCTGTGCCTGCACTGGAAGGGACTGCTGCTGGCGATCGGCCAGGGTGCGCCCGCGCAGGACGTCATGGACCGCCTGGATCTCATCCGGCAGCACACCGTGCTCCTGCTCAAGTCCGAGACGGGGCCGGACGAGGACATCGGCTCGGATTTCTTCGAGGAATGCGCGGGCACGGCGCTGATCGGCGCCCTCAGACAGTTGCGCACCGAAGATCCCGCCTTGCTGCGCGGCCTGCTGGACCGTGCGCTGGACGAGGAAGGCGCGCTGAAATCCATCTATCTGGCGGTCTCCGACGGCCTGCACTCGGGGGACGCGCACGGGTCCCTCACCAACCTGCAGTTCGCGGGCCGTCTGCAGCGCGACATCAACACCCTGATCGGCGTTTTGACCAGCCTGATGGGAACGCGCTCGGGCAGCGGCGACGACAATATGGACCGCCTGGGCAGCGGCACGCAGTCGCAGCCCTTGCGCCAGGCGGGCGTCCAGGCCTTCGAGCAGGCGCGCCTGCGGCAGTTCGACGCCCCGCGCGACCTGATCCAGGCCTACGTCTCCCACTATGGCGACGGCTATGGCGACCTGGACCTGCCGCTGTGGTACAGCACCGAGGCCCTGTCGCGGCTCGAGCGGGACGTGTTCGCGCTGGCCGAGCGGCTCGAGCGGGATCCGACGGAGGTGCTGCGCGACCTGCGGGTGGCGCTGGACATCGTCGGCACGCTGCCGGCCGGGCTCAAGGAGCGCCTCGGCGCGGCCTTCGATGCCATCGAAGCGGGCTTGCAGATGCATCAGCAACTGGACGGCGACCGGGACTTCGGCGGCCTGGCGCCGGAAGACCACTGGCGGCTGTTCGCCCCGGGCAATCTCCCGGACGATTCCGGCAAATGGGTGCTGGAACAGAACGGCCAGGGCACGCTCGCGGCCATGCAGCGCGCCTTCCTGGGCATGCTGCAGGACGTGCGCGGCCAGCAGCCGCTGGACGAACGCTGGCTGGAACGCATCCAGCGGGCCAGTTCGCAGAACACCTTCCGCGACGAGGATCTGCGGCTCACCTACACGAGCGCGTTCAAGGCCATGGACGTCGATGGCACGCAAGGGACCGATCTGCGCGAGTCCTCGCGCGTGCCCCCGGGCTACCGCGACGGCGGCACCGACCTCAATCTGCGGCAGGACGGCCAGGTGACCCCCGCAGGCCGCGAGGAACTGCGGGCGCTGGCGCAGGACGATCCCTGGTTCCAGGGCATCCGCGAAAGCCAGGAAGGATTCGCCATTACCTTCGCCCCCAAGACGCCCCAGGAATGCCGCGACCGGGCGCGCGGCATCCTGGCCCGCCATGAGCAGGACATGGCGGGGGCGCAGACGGAAGAGGACAAGCTCGCCATCATCGGACGCACGACCCAGGACCTCTACCGCTCGCACGTCTTCATGGACGGCAACACCCGGACCAACGTCTTCATCGCCATGAACGGCCTGCTGCTCAAGGCCGGCCTGAGCCCCTGCATCCTGGCCGAGCCCAAGGCGGCGGCGGGATTTTCGCGGGACGAGTTCGTGCAGGAAATCCGCAAGGGGCAGCTCGCCTTCCAGCAACTGACCCGGGACGAAGACACGGTTTGATCCGGATCGGGAACCCGGCGGGCGTCCGGGTTACTCAGAATGGCGATCTTGACGGTTATACGGAGAACAGCATGGCAATCGGCCTCGAACAGTTCAGACAGGTGGGCGGCGGGCTCTTCGAGCGGGAAATCCGCCAGGGTCCCCAGGGCCAGGGAGGGGACGTGCGCCAAAGCAGCCAGTCCCGCCTGTTCGGCCGGATCCAGGGCTGGTTCCGCTCGCCCCAGCAACAGCAGGCGCGGGCCCAGGAACGCATGCAGGTCAAGCAGGACTTCCTGAACCTGCTCGAAAAGACCGAGGGCCGGGCCGGCGCGCGGCGCGCCCTGCGGGCCTGCGGCCTGCCTCGCAACTGGGTGAACAACGACCGTCCCCTGACCAATCACCAGATCGGCCGGATCCTGGACAAGGCGCAGGAATACCGGATGCGGGTGGTGGGGCACAACCAGGCCCTGCTGAACGAGACGCTGCGCGGCCTCGAAGGTCCGGGCCTGCGCGACCTGCGGGCCGCCATCACGCGCGCCGTCCAGAACGACCCGCGCTACGGCAGCCAGCCGCTGGACCGCGCCGCCATCCAGACCCTGCGCAGCCGCGCGGAATCCGAACTGCGCGAACTGCAGGGCCGGCAGTGCGAAAACCGCTTTCCGGGCATGACGGACCTGGTCCGCACCGCTCCCCCGGGCAGTCCGCTGTCCCGCGTCGAGCTGAATCCGGGCCGCCTGACCGACGGCATCCGCCAGATCTACGGCAGCGGTCCGCGGGCAGAACCGCGCTTCACCGGCGCCCTGGACCACCTGGACCGGACCACCGAACTGCTCGGCCGCCAGGCCTGGAATCTGGACGACCTGGGCGGCCTGTCCCGGGAATTGACCCAGCAGCGCCAGGATCTCCAGGATTTCCAGTGGGACATGTTCATGGAAAGCCGGGATGTCTCCCTCGACCGGATCATCCTGAGGGACGAACTGCACGAGGTCGATCAGGCGCTGGCCGGCGCGCCGCCGGGCTCGGACGCGGAAAAGAACCTCAAGGCCCGCAAGGAAGACCTGGAAGGGCAGATCCGGGTCCTGAGCGAAAAACTCGGCGTCTACGAGGCGCTGGACACCGACATCGACCGTCAGCTTGAGCTGCTGGACGCCAAGCTGACCTACGTGGACGAGATGCGTCTGACCGATCCTCTGACCGACAAGTCGGTCAAGCACAGCAACCTGGTGTGGGCCGAGGCCGGCCGGCACCTGCTGGACGAGCTGAACCGCGGCGCCCACCAGGGCAATCCGCCGCTGACGCCGGACCAACTGGGGGCGCTCGCGCAGCTGCGCGGCGACTGGGCCCTGTTGTGCGACGACCGCAGCCAGGCCTACCGCGACAGCAGCAACGATCCCGACGGGTTGCAGCGCATCGAGGCGCCCGACGGCTCGAACAAGGAAACGCACCCGATCGTCCGCGGCAAGCGGGACACCCTGCAGGATCTGCGCACGCAACTGGAAGGCATCGGCATTCCCCAGGACACGCTGGATGCGATGTTCTCGAAATCCCGCATCGCGCAAAGCGAACGCCAGGCGCTGTCGGGGCTGGAGACCTGGCAGCCCATCTCGCGCGACATGCCGGTCATGCGCGACGGCGTGATGCGCACCTACAAGAGCGAGATCGTCCCGGCCCAGTTCATCAGCCATCAGCTTGGCGTGGACCTCGGCCATGGCCGCATCGGCGGCGTGTCCGCCGGGGTGAGGGACAGCGAGGATCATGCCCGCAACCTCAAGGTCAGCCGCCTGTACGATCCCGACGGCCAGCTCATGACCACCGTGGTCGGGCACGGTGTGCTGGACATGTGGGGCGTCGACGACCCGCAGGACCGGCGGACCTCCAACGAAACCGGCGCGCGCGAGGTCCTGGAGGTCGCCCTGACCAGCAACGATCGCCTGCGCGGCGTGCTGACCGATCCGGGACGGCCGCAGAACGCCCCGCCGCCCCGGCTGGTGCACGTCAGCGTCAACCTGATCTCGCCCGACACCCTGCGCGACGTCCTGGGCATCCAGGACTACCAGGAACGCACCTATACCGACAATCAGTTCCGGGCCTTCGAGGCCAATACGGGGCCGAACCAGGACCTGCGGGTCTTCGATCCCCAGGACCCGGGCCGCCACGTCCAGGCGCGGGTGGACGTCGACACCATCACGTTTTCCTTCGGCATCAATGCGATCTCCACGGGAGGCCGGGAAAACGTGATGCGGGTCTGGAACAACGTCCACGAGCACAATACCCGCAACATGATCAAGCTGGTCGGCGACCTGGGCGAGGGCGAATTCGGCGCCCGGGGCGCCCGGCCGGGCGGATTCGTGGGCGAGGTCTACGACCGCCTGGAGACCCTGGTCAACAATCCCGCGACGCCGCCGGCTCAGCTGCAAAAGGCCGAGCAGCTCATGGCCCAGCTGCGCGGGCAGACCGACCTGGTGCGCGGCATGTTCACCGAGGAAACCTTCCGTTCGGGCAACGGGGACACCGCCAAGATGGGACGCGAGATCCTGGTGCTGCAGGGCCTGGCCGAACAGGGCCTGGATCTCGTGGGCGCCACCGACCTGGCCGGAACCATGTCCAAGGGCTGCAAGAGCGACAAGGACCGCGGCGGCGTCACCGACGTCGAGCTCAAGGCCAAACTCATCCTGCGCGACCTCGGGGGCGAAATGAACCCCGACGAGCGCCTTCAGGGCGACGACCAGGGCGTTTACTATACCGTCAGTTCCAGTTCTGGCCAGCTTGAGAACCAGCGCTGGAACACGGGCCTGTCCGGCAGCAAGGAGGCCGGCCACCTGAAGGCGCGGCTGCCCGATCCCGAAGTCCGTCAGTTTCTTTCCGGGCTGGGCGCGTTCGCCAAAGCCTGATTCCGCCGCACGACGACACCCCCGCATCACAGGAGCACCGCATGTCTCTTACTTCATACCAGGCCCTGATCGCCGAGCTGGGCCAGACGCTGGGCCAGGCCGATATGGCAGCGGGCGAGGACGGCTACGTCGGACTGGTGATCGACGATCACGAGATCCACATCCAGCATGACGCGGAAGACGACATCGTCGTCCTCTTTTCCCGCATGCCCGAGGCCGACCCCGGCCGCCGCGACGCCGTCAACGCCATGCTGCTGGCGGCCAACGTCCTCTGGCAGGGCACGCGCGGCGCGACCTTCAGCGCCGACCTCGACACCGGGCGCATCTTCCTGGCCGACCGGCGCGGCCTGGGGGGCCTGGACGTCGAATCGCTGTCGGTCTGGATCGAACGGTTCGCCAACGTGGCGGCCCATTGGCGCGAACGCATCGAATCCGCCAATGATGGCGGCCCCTTGCGCACCGAGGCCGATGATGCGGCCCCGGACGCCCCGGGCAGCGTGCCGGGCATGCCGTTCGGCGGCCCGCTGGCCTGATCCGCAGCCGCGGCATGGACAGGGGGCGCCTCGCGCCCCCTGGTTTGTTCTATCTGTTCAATTGCGCCGGTCCAGCGTATCTTTAGCGATCCAGCCATTTCGCCCGACCTCCGGACACTTTCGTTCATGTCTGCCGATTCCCCTTTTGCCCGCCTCATCGCCGACCTGGGCCGCACCCTGGGCATCGACGCCCTGGCGCCCTCGCAAGACGGCATCTGCCAGCTGGTGTTCGATGGCCGGCACGTGGTGCAGCTGGTGCATCTGGGGGCGCGGGGCCGGGTGCTGATCTCGTGCCGGCTGGCCGACCACGGGATCGACGCCCGTCAGGCGGACCGCATGGCGCGCGCCAATTTCCTGCAGGCCGGGCATGGCGCGGTGCTGTGCGCCGCCCCCGATGGCCGTCCCCACATGCAGGTCGCACTGGAACTCGACGGCTGCACCGCGGCCGTCCTGGGGCCCGCGCTGGAATCCCTGCTGGACCAGGCCGAGTCCTGGAACCAGGCCCCCGCGGCCGATGCGCCGGACATGCGCGACCCCGCCGTCTTCCTGCAGTCCGTCTGATCCGGCGCATCGGGCGCGGCCGGCTGGCCGCCCCGGATCAGGACGATTTCTGGATGATGCCCTTGAGCGAATCGGAGATCTGCTTGGTGATCGTGCTCTGAAGCTCGATCATCATCGACCACTGCTGGGTCTGCTGCTGCAGCTTCAGAAGGTCCGTCTGCGAGACGTTGCCGTCGGCATCCGTGCTGATGCCGGAGATCGTGTCGCGCAGCTTGCTCTCCTGCGCGCGGATGCTGTTGTAGATGGTGTCGTTGACGGCGTTGAAGTTCAGTCCGGCAGAACCGGTAAGGCCATTGAGTGACATGGTGGGCTCCTGCGGTGTCGAGAGAGGGTCAGAGAGGATGGGCCGGATCCCGCGGGTCGGGAACGGCGTCATTGGCTGGCCAGGCGGCCAGGACTTCGCGGGCGGCGCCGGCGGCGTCGGCCATGGCCTGCCAGTGCGGGAAATCCGCGCGCGGCAGGCCGCCCGCCATGCGGGCGCGCCAAGTATGTTCCAGCCCGGCGGCGCGCGCGGCCAGCGCGTCGCGCAGTCCGGCGCCGCCGGGGGCGGACAGGCGGGTTTCGAGGTCGGTCAGGGCAGGGTTCATGGCGGGATCCGGGTTCAGCGCAGCACGATGGCGGGGCGGGGGCCGTCGAAGGTCAGCCGCTTTTCTTCGATGCCGGTGAGGCGGTAGCGCCGGTAGGTGCCGCCTACGAGCAATTTACTCCCATCCTCCAGCACGATAAAGGGCGTCTTGCCGCCGACCACGCTGCGGATGCCGAAGGGCACGGAATCGGCGTAGGGCCGGTCGGGGCCGGGCAGCGCGGCGATGTCGAAGAATCGCTGGTTGAAGGCCGTCAGGACGGTCTCGAAGCGTTCCATCTGCTCGGTATCGAGCGCCGAGGCGTCGGCCTGCAGCCGGTGGGGCTGCCAGCTCAGCGTCACGCCGCTCAGGCCGTGGGCGGCCAGCTCGCGGGCCAGGGCGTCGGCGACGGCCGGCGCCAGCTGGATCCCGTTGCCCATCACCACCATGCCCGGCAATTGCGCGCGCACGGCCTCGACGGCGGCCGCGCGGCCGGCCTCGTCCGCCGCCACGCCCAGGATGCTGAGGCGCCCGTCGCCATCGTAGCGGGGCAGGTACTTGACCGGGAAGCCGTCCAGCGCTTTCTGCGCGGTCCGCAGGGCATCGGTTTCCGTGCTGACCTGCATGGCGGGCATGGGCCAGATCTGGGCCAGCGCCGCGGCCAGCGCGTCGCGCTCGGCCTCGTCGCGCACCCAGCCCGAGACCTGGACGGTGCCCTGGGCCGTCATGGCCGCCTGCAGGCGGCCGGCCAAGCCCAGGCGTTCCAGCACCGTCCGGATCTGCGGCAGCGACTGCTGGGCGGCGGCGGTCCGGTCCACGCGCGCCGGGCGCTGCGCGGCGGAAGGCAGCAGCCAGGCCAGGGCCAGGGCGATGGCGACGGCCAGGCCCGCGGCCGACAGCCCCAGCGTCATGATCCAGGACCGGCGCCGGGGGACGAGGGGATCATGCGCCGCGGGGCGCGGATCCGCCTGGATCGGGGGCAGCGGCCTGTCCGCCGCCGGGCTGCCCGCGGCCGGATCGTCCGCCGCCTGGCCGTTTGCGGCGGCCGGGCCGCCTGCCGGGTCCTCGGCCGGCCCGCCGGCGGGCGTTGGCACCGCGCCGGGGGCGCCGGCCGGTTCGGCCCAGGGATCTTCCGGGCGGGCCACGGTGACCCAGACGGGGCCCAGCGGCAGGGGCTGGCCGAATGGCGTGCGCGGGCCGCCGGCGCCGGTCGGTGCATCTTCCGGCGCGTCGTCCAGCGTCAGGCTCCAGGCGCCGGCATCGAGGCTCAGGCGCGCGGCGCGGGGCGGCACGCCGTCGTCGGCGAGCACGACGTCGCAGTCCGGATCGGACCCCAGCAGGTCGCCGGGCCGGGCCGGGCAGCGCGCCTCGCGGTGCATGCCCGAGAGCACGCGCAGTTCCAGCGCCGCGCTCATCGGGGGCTCCGTCCTCGGCGGTCGTCAGGGGCTCGCGTCATAGTTCCACCCGGGCCAGCGGCTGCACGTTGATTTCCTGGGTCAGTTCCTGGTAGGACAGCACGGGCAGTTCGTAGAGGTCCTGCTCGATCATCTTGCGCAGGTAGCGGCGGATGTCCATGGAGGTCAGCAGCACGGGCTTGCGGGCATTGACCGCGATCTCGCCCACGGCCTTGCGGATGTTCTCCACCAGTTTCTTGGTCGTGCTGGGGTCCAGGGCCAGGTAGCTGCCGGCCGAGGTCTGGCGGATGGCGCCGCGGATGGTTTCCTCGACGTTGGGCGCCAGCAGGTAGGCGGGCAGGATGTTCTGGCCGCTGGAATACTTGTAGCTGATGTGCCGCTTGAGCGACACGCGTACGTATTCGGTCAGCAGGACCGAGTCCTTTTCCTTCTGGCCCCATTCGATCAGGGCCTCCAGCACCGCCCGCAGGTTGCGCACGGAAATGTCCTCGGACACCAGCCGCTGCATGATCTCGGCGATCTTCTGCACCGGCATCACGCGCAGGGCCTCCTTGACCAGGTCGGGGAAGCGGTCCTCCATGGCGGTCAGCAGGAAGCGCGTTTCCTGGATGCCGATGAAGTCGGAAGAATATTTCTTCAGCACGAAGGCCAGGTGCCAGGTGAGGATCTGGTGGGCATCCAGGCAGGGGATGCCGGCGGCCGTCAGCGTGGCCAGGTGGGATGCCTGCGTCCACAGGGCGGGCACGCCCGGCAGGAAGGGCTTGTCCGTGGCGTAGGGGATCTGCAGCGCCTGGAGGTTCTGTTCCGTGTCGCGCACCAGCACGTGTCCCGGCCGCAGCTGCCCTTGCGACACCGGCACCTCGGACAGCAGGATGAGGTAGGTGTTCTCGGGCAGGGCGTCGTTGAACCGGAGCTGGATGCCGGGGAAGGGCACGCCCAGGTCAAAATACAGGGCCCGGCGGATCTTGATGAGCTCTTCGTTGAGTTCGTCGGCGTTGAAATGCTGCTGCAGGCCGGCGGCCACGTCCATCATCAGCGGCAGGGTGGGGGCGAATTCGGCGCCGCCCTCGGCACGGGGCTTGGGCGCGGGCTGGCCGTCGGCCTGCAGCGCGGGAATCTCGGTGATTTCGCCGGTCTTCTCGTCGACCACCTTGCGGGTGTTGCGCAGCAGCACGAAGCCGATCGTGCCCACGACGGCCGCCAGGGCGACGAAGGTGAGCGTGGGCATGCCCGGGATGAGCCCCATGCCCAGGGCGACGGTCGCCGCGATCAGCAGCGCGCGCGGCTGGGCCAGCACCTGGGCGCCGATGTCCTTGCCGACGTTGGACGGGCCGCCTTCACCGGTCTGCACGCGGGTCACGATGATGCCGGCGCAGATGGCGATGAACAACGCCGGGATCTGGGCGATCAGCCCGTCGCCGATGGTCAGGATCGAATACACCTGCACCGCCTCGCCGGCGGACAGGCCGCGCTGCATCGTGCCGATCAGCATGCCGCCCAGCAGGTTGACCGCGACGATGATCAGGCCCGCGATGGCGTCGCCCTTGACGAATTTCATGGCGCCGTCCATGGCGCCGTAGAGCTGGCTTTCCTTTTCGACGACGCTGCGGCGTTTGCGCGCCTCGTCCATGTCGATGGTCCCGGCCCGCAGGTCGGCGTCGATGGACATCTGCTTGCCCGGCATGGCGTCCAGGGAGAAGCGCGCCGCGACCTCGGCCACGCGCTCGGCGCCCTTGGTGATCACCACGAACTGCACGATGGTCAGGATCAGGAAGACCACCAGGCCGACGATCAGGTTGCCGCCGACCACGAAATTGCCGAAGGTCTCGATGATGTGGCCCGCGTCGCCCTGCAGCAGGATCAGGCGCGTCGTGGCGATGGAGATCCCCAGGCGGAACAGCGTCGTCACCAGCAGCACCGAGGGGAAGGAGGAAAACGCCAGCGGCGAGGGCAGGTACATGGCCACCATCAGCAAGATGGCCGAGAGGGTCATGTTGGTGCCGATCAGCACGTCGACCAGGGACGTGGGCAACGGCAGGATCATCATGAAGATGATCGAGACGATCAGGACCGCCAGGACGATGTCGTTGCGGCTGGTGATGAGGTTGACGGCGCGGGTCAGGGCTTGTTGCATGGGGGCCTCAGCGGGGGTCGGCGGGCGGGGCCTGGCGGGCGCGCAGGTCCACGTAGGCCCGCATGGCGGCTTCGGCCTCGGCCTCGCGGCCCAGGGCGACCAGGGTTTGGGCGCGGACCAGGTGGAACGCGCTGCTCAGGCCGCCCTGCAGCGCGACGCGGTCCAGGGTGCCGATTGCGGTCTCGGGCTTGCCGGCGCGCAACTGCGCCAGCGCCAGCGAGACCCGCTGGCGGGCGTCTGCCAGGCCGAGCTCGTCCAGCGCGGCCAGCAGGACGGCGGCCTTTTCCGGGCGGTCGTTTTCCAGGTAGATGTAGGACAGCAGGTCCAGCAGCACGGGGCCTTGCTCGCCCAGCGGCGAAGCCGCGCCGGTCGCGTCCTGCGGATCGGGGAGGGGGCTCATGCGGTCATCCCTGGTACAAGGCGCTGCGGTACATCGCGACCAGGTCGCGCAGATTGGTTTCTTCCTTGAGCAGCCGTACCGCGCGGTTGAGCACGCGGCTGTCGCCGGCGCCGGCCTCCGCCAGCTGGCCCAGGCCCTTCAGCGCCTCGCGCAGCGCCTCGGCGAACTGCGAGGGCATCAGCAGGTCGCGGTTGCCGATCTCGGGGCGCAGGGCGTCCTCGAGGAAGCGGCCGGTGTTGGGTTTTTCGAGCAGCTGCGTGAGCTGGGCGCGCACCGGGTCGTCCGAGGGCATCAGGTTGCGCCGGTCCGGCAGGTTGCGCGCGGCCTGTTCGTCCTTGCGGGCATAGACGATGGTGTCGATGCCGTGATCGAAGCTCATGAGCCGGTTGGGAGAGATGTCGGGCATGGCGGGCTCCGGTTCAGGGTTCCGCGCTCAGCTCGTCGAGCCAGCGGGACAGGTATTCGAGCGCCTGCTGCAGGCGCGCGGGGGTGAGCTCGGGTTCGCTCACGCGCACCAGGGCCAGCAGGTGCGGGACGTCGTCGTATTCGCGCAGCGCCGCCTGCACCGGCCAGTCGTCCAGGCGGCTGTGGTGGGCGCGCTTGCAGGCGCGGCGCAGCCAGTCGCCGCTGTCGTAGCGCACCGGCAGGGCCGCATAGATCAGGATCTCGCCCTCGGCCTGTTCCAGCCCCAGCAGGCGGCCCGGCCCGGTGCGGAACACCGCCTGTCCCCGGCCGTCGAAGCGCAGGTCGGGGATGCCGGCAGCCTCGCCGAATTGTTGCAGGATCGCAGCGGAACCGCTCATCAGAGATCTTCCTCGTCGATGGCCAGGTCCAGGGCATCCTGGACGGCGTTCAGATTGGCCTGGCGGGCCTCGGGGTCGGGGAACACCTGGACCGGCAGCTCGCGCATCATGGCCTTGACGCCCGACAGGAACGCCACCCGCCCCTCGGGCGTGGTGATGCCGTGCTGCTGCGCCAGGCTGGTGAGGCGCGATTCATTGAGCCATTTTTCCCCGGTGAGGTTGACCAGGTCCCGCATCAGGCGGCCGCTGTCCAGCGTGCCCAGGCCCTTGGCCTGCAGGCTGCCGGACAGTTCTGCGCAGCTGTCCAGCACGGTCACCGCGACCTGCAGGTGATAGAGATCGCTGGTGAGCGCCTGCAGCCGGCTGGGCGCGACCGAAGGGCGCGTGGAGGACAGGTCCTGGCCCAGGGCCAGGACCAGCTGCGCCAGGCCGCGGCCCACATCCCGGTCGCCGAAGCGTTCGAGGGCCAGCGCCAGGGTCTTGCCCAGGGTGTTTTCTCCCAGGACGATGTCCCGGTAGGTGTCCTGGAACGACTGCACGCCGCGCGCATCGGCGCCGAATTCGCCCGCGCTGCCCAGCGTGTTGAGCCCGGCGCGGATCTGCGGCCCCGATTCGATTTCGAGGTCGGCCAGCGCGTCGCGCAGGGACTCCAGCAATTCGGGGCTGGCGCCTTCCTGTTCGCCCTTGCGCAGGGCGTACTGCAGCGCCAGGTATTGCTGCGACACGTCGCCGAAGGCCTGGGCCGCCTGCTGCCGGGGCGATCCGCCGCCGCCCGCCAGCAGCCGGCTGGCCAGTTCCTCGAGCTTGGCCTGGGCATTCGGGTCCTGCGTCTGCTGCAGCAGCTCGATGATTTCCTCGGGCCGCATGAGTTCCAGGGGCCGCTCGGGCTTGATCTTGCGTTCGGCGTGGTGCTTGCTTTCGGTCTTTTCGGCCATGTGCAGGCTGATTTCCTCGGCCGCGTCTCCCAGCGAGGAGACCTCGCCCTGCAGCAGCACGGCATGGTCGCCCAGCAGGGTGCCCGTCTGGGCGTGCCCGGCATCGAACCCGGCCTGCTGGCCAAGCGAACTGAATCCGGGGGAGGGACCTCCGGTGTCGATGCGGTTCATGATGGGGCGGGGCTCCGAGGAGATGCTGTGCTCGGGTAGTAACCGCCGGGGGCGGAAAGTTCCCTGCGGAGTATGAAACGGGCCGCGGCGGATGCCATCCTGGGGTTTTCCCGGGATTGTGGCGGAACGCATGGAACCGACTGCCGCCGGACGACACTCATCGGAAGCAGGCCGCCCGGCCGGACCGCGGTTCCACCAACGAGGAACTCCCCGGCCGGATCGGTTACTCACCCGGCAAGCGGCATCCGGCGCCAGCGCCAGCCTAACGACAGGACGATCACCATGAGCTCTCCCGTAACCCACTCCGGCGGTATCCATTTCCAGGCTGCGTTGGCGAGCGGCGACATCCAGTTGAAACACACGTAGACAAAGCGCACCGACGTCAATTCCAGCATCATCCGTCATTTCAGAGGGCGCCGCGGCCCGCGCAGTCCGGGCCGGCGCCATCGTTCACCAGTCGGCCCAGGCGGCCGAATGCGAGGAGCAGACCATGAACACTCCCGGCGTAGGCAGCTCGCTGCCCATCGATATCAGCCAGGCGATCGCCTCGGGCGACATCCAGACCTTGATCCAGATGGTGCAGGGCGAACGCGTCAAGCTGCTGGACCAGCAGTTGGTTGACCAGGTCAAGGCCGTACAGGCCCGCAACGACCAGATCGCCAAGCTCAACGACGTGCTTGCGCGCCTGAACGGCTACGCCAGTCAGATCGACGGCACGGACGCCGGTTCCAAGCCCAAGGGCTGGAACGACAGCCAACGCAGGGCCTACGAGATCCCGCTGAATGACGCCATTCGCCGGGCGGGCATCACCGATCTGGGTATCGATTCGCACCCCGGCCTCAGGACAGCCGATCCCGGCGAGCAGCCGACCAAGGATTGGGCTTATCTGAACGCCGTGGAGATTCAGGGCCACAACGTCATCAATCCGGGCGTCACCAAGGGCGAAATCGATGCGGCGATCACCAAGGTCAAGGGCCTGATCGATGCCGAAAGCAACAACCAGCAGATGGACATGCTGCGGCTGCAGAGCCTCAACAACAAAAAGAACGAATCCATCGAGATCCTGACCAACACGCAGAAAAAACACACCGACGCCAATTCCAACATCATCCGCAACTTCTGAGGGCACCGCGGCCCGCGCAGTCCGGGCCGTCGCCATCGTTCACCAGTCCGCCTTGGCGGCCCGATTCAAGGAGCAGACCATGAATACTCCCGGTGTAGGCAGTTCGCTGCCTATCGACATCAGCCAGGCAATCGCGTCGGGCGACATCCAGACCCTGATCCAGATGGTCCAGGGCGAGCGCGTGCGGCTGCTGGATTCCCAACTGGTCGACCAGGTCAAGGCCGTACAGGCCCGCAACGACCAGATCGCCAAGCTCAACGATGTGCTGACGCGGCTCAACTCCTATGCCTCGCAGATCGACGGCACCGACGCCGGCAGCAAGCCCAAAGGCAAGGACTGGAGCAACGACAAGATCCGCCAGTACGAGATTCCGCTGAATGACGCCATCCAGGAGGCGGGGATCACGGACCTGGGCTTCGAGAGCCGCACGGGCCAGCGCACGCCGCTGGAGGGCGAGTCCCAGGACGGTAGCGCCGGCAAGCTATTGACCGGCACCAACGTGATCACCGGCAGCGTCACCAAGGGCGAGATCGACGCGGCCATCACCAAGGTCAAGGGCCTGATCGACGCCGAAAGCAACAACCAGCAGATGGACATGCTGCGACTGCAGAGCCTCAACAACAAAAAGAACGAATCCATCGAGATCCTGACCAACACGCAGAAAAAACACACCGACGCCAATTCCAACATCATCCGCAATTTCTGATCGAGACGTCCATGACCAAGAAGACCCCCGAAGAAATCATGCGCGAAGCCGAGGCGCTGATCGAGCAGACCCGCAAGAGCCTGGAGTCGACGTCCGCCGTCTACCAGGACCACGGCCTGGACCGTCAGAAGCTCGAGGCGGGCCTGGAGGACAAGCATCGGGCCGAGGCCGAGGCGCTGTTTCGCAAGGACATGGAAGACATCGAGCGCGAGGTGGCCGAAGAGGCCGCACGCTTGAGCTTTGCCAATGCGGCGCCGCGCGCGGGCGGTCCGCGCAAGATGCGCAACATGATCTGAGGCCCCGGCCCGGCGGGCCGGGGGAACCACCATCACCATCACAGGACGCGCCATGAGTATGCAGGCAAACGCGGAATGGACACAGTCGGAGGCGGACGCCGCCGCCGAGAACCTGATCGGCCTCTGGAAATCCGGGGGAACGCTGGCGCAGGCCATGGGCCTGAGCAGCGAGGAATGCGAGGCCATGTACGCCCACGGCCATTCCCTGTACGCCCAGGGCAAGTACGAGGACGCCTTCAAGATCTTCGCCCAGCTGGTGGCCTACGACCACATGGAATCGCGCTACCAGATGGCCCTGGCCTCGGCGCTGCAGATGACGCGGCGCTATGAAACGGCGCTGGAGCACTACATGATCGTGACGGTCATGCGGATCGACGACCCGGCGCCGGTCTATCACTGCGCCGAATGCCTGATCGCGCTGGGCCGGACCGACGAGGCGCGCGAATCGCTGGAACTCGTCATCGGATCGCTGTGCAGGCCGGGCGAGCACGACGTCATCAAGACGCGCGCCGGGGCCCTGCTCAAGGCCCTCCTGGCCAAAGCCCCCGGCCGCTAGCCGGCCGTCCCATCCCGCCCGCATCCCGGAGCCCATCATGACGATTTCTCTGCAAACCAATCTGCCGCCCGGATACCTGCCGCCGGGGATCGATCCCAAGTCGCTGGATCCCGCCACCCGCAAGATGGTGGAGACCACCGGTATCACGATGGAGGCGGCGCTCAAGCTCATCGGCGTCGAGGTCAACGAATCCAATGCCGGCCGCCTCGATGCCCTGCTGCAGTCCCTGCTGCCCGAGCCGTCCGGCGACAAGAGCACGGGCGATCCGTTCGGCAAGCTGAACTCCGAAACCGTGGCCATCGACATCTACTCGGTGATGGCGCTGTTCCAGAAATGCGCGCAGGAAATGCGCAACCAGGCCCGCGAGGTCCGCAACTCCGAGATGCAGAACCAGGTCACGACCCTCAAGAACGCCGCCCAGGAGATCCGCAACGCCGCCGAGGACCGCCTGCAGCAGGCCATGATCCAGGGCTCGTTCCAGATCGCCGGCGGCGCCATGTCCGTGGGCATGGGCATCGCCGGCGGCGTCTACGGCGCCAAGGGCATCAAGGCCGGCACCGACACCGTCAAGGGCATGCAGTTCTCCAATACCGCCGGGATGCTCTCCAATTCGGCGCAGGGCGCGGGCAACATCCTGTCGGGCATCGGCACGATGGCCGGCGCCGGCAAGGAACAGGAAGCGGCCGGACACGACGCCAAGAAAGCCGAGCTCGAGGCGGATGCCCGCGTGCACGAACAAGGCGTGCAGCAGGCCAACGACCTGATGCAGCAGATGATGGACATCATCCGCGACGTGCGCGAAAAACTCGGCGCCATCGACCAGGCGCGTAACGAAACCAACCGCGGCATCGCGCGCAACGTCTAAGCGCGGCTCACACACAGGGGCATCCATGAATACGACCGTTACCTCGAATTCGGCCGGACCTGGCTACAACTCCTCGCTGACGGGCACGGACGGCGGCGGCCAGGTCGGCGGCGCCTCGGGCAGCCAGCAGATCGGCGGCCTCGACCTGGACAAGTTCTACGACGAGGTCCTGAAATTCGCACAGCAGTACGAGACCTCCGGCCAGCCCGGCGAGGACGATCCGCTGGTCGACCAGCGCGGCGCGCCGCGGCTCGATGCGCCCACCCGGAGCTTCAGCGCCAACGACATGGTCGACCTGCTGCGCAGCCTGCGCGGCAAGACGCAGGACGAGCAGCTCAAGGCGGCCAAGGAAGGTCTGGAGTCCGCCCGCATCAAGTCCGAGAAGAACACCGAAAAGCAGCTGGAAAAGATCAAGGAATGGGTCGACAAGTGCAAGGAGGCCCAATCCAAGGGCCTGCTGGGCAAGATCTTCGGCTGGATCGGCAAGATCTTCGCGTTCGTCGCCTCGATCGTGGCCGTGGTGGCGGCTGCCGCCGCGACGGTGGCCACGGGCGGCGCGGCGGCGCCGCTGCTGGCCCTGGCCGTCGTGGGCGCCATCAGCGCCACCATGACGCTGGCCAGCGCCGTCTCGCAGGAATGCGGCGGCCCCGAGATCAGCATCAACAGCCTGATCCAGCACACGGTCGGCAAATTCCTGACCGACGTGTGCGGTGTGGATCCCAAGCAGGCCGAGAACATCTGCAAGATCATCGGCGGCGCGCTGGCGATCGCCTGCCCCGTGATGCTGGCCATCGAACCCTCGCTGCTGGGCAACATGGCCCAGAGCATCGCCCTGATGGCGGGCGCGGATGAAAAGACCGCCGGGTACATCGGCATGGCCCTGACGATCGCGGCGGCCATCGGCGTGGGCATCGCCATGGCCGTGATGACGGGCGGCTCCTCCGTGGCCACGACGGCGACCCAGGTCAGCAACAAGGTGATCCTGGGCGCCCTCAAGACCTTCAACACCGTCGTCACCGGAACCTCGGCGGCGGTGTCGGGCGGCACACAGATCGCGCAGGGGGGCCTGAACATCTCCAAGGCGAAGTCCGAGGAAGAGGCCCAGCAGGCGATTGCCGGCAAGAAAGAGCTGGAGGCCATGATGATCAAGCTGCAAAAGCAGATGGAAGAAGGCCGCGAGGAAATGAAGAAAATCATCCAGCAGATCGAGGAAAGCACGCAGCTCGTCAGCAAGATGATTGCCGGCACGACGGACAACATGACCCAGATCGCCATGAACATGGGCAGCAAGTCGACGGTCTGACGGACCGCCCCAGGAGAAACGCATGTCGCACAACGCCACCCCCGCCCGCAGCCCCTTCGGCCAGCAGCTCTACGACGGCCTGCAGGCGCTGCCGTCCAGCAGCCGCCTGAGTTCCGAACAGCTGGAGGTGATCTACGCCCTGGCCTACGCCCACGTCACCCAGGGTCAGTACGCCCAGGCCCTGCCGGTGTTCTCGATCCTGGCGACCTACGGCCCGACGCGGCGGCACTACATCGCGGGGCTCGCCCTGTGCCTGGAGATGTGCGAGCGCTACGAGGAAGCCATCCACATGTATTCGCTGCTGACCGTACTGTTCCCCGGCAGCCCCGAGCCCGCCCTGCAGGTGGCCGAGTGCCAGCTGATGCTGGGGCGCACGGCCGAGGCGGCGGACGAACTCGACCGCGTGCTGCGCAGCATCGCCGAATCCGGCGGCCGGTATGACGCCCTGCGTCCGCGCGCCCAGGTGCTGCGGGACCTCGCGGGCAAGCGGGCCGTTTCATGAGGGGTCCCCGAGACCCCGTCCCCCGGCCGGATGGGCCGGGACCCCAAGCCGTCTCCCGCGAGACGGCTTTTGTGCTTGAGGCCGATGATGCCCGCTTCCTCACCGAGGTCGGCATGCTGGCGGCCGGTCGCGGGGATCTGCGACATGCGGATACAATTTTCAACGCCTTGCGGCAGTTGCGGCCGGATCGCGCCTATCCCCTGGTGGGGCTGGCCGTCGCCCGCCTGAACGCCGGCCGCGCCGCCGAGGCGGCGCGCCTGCTGGAAGACGCCGACCTGCCCGATCCCGAGGAACGCGCCGTGGCGCGGGCGTGGTGCGGCCTGGCCCTGCAGCTGTCCGGACGGGGCGCCGAAAGCCGACAGGCCCTGGCCGATGCCGCGGCCCTGCCGGGCGAGGGAGGCCTGCTTGCCCGGCGGATGCTGGGGCTGGCGGAGGTGTCCGATGGTCATTGAACGAGGAGACTGATGGTGGAAATCGCCGCTCTTACCGCTGCGCTCACGGCGCAGACGCTGCCCGCCGCGCCTGCCGCGCGCGCCGAACCGGCCCAACTGGCCGCCGAGCAGTTCAACGCCATCATGAACGCGCCGATGGACCCCGCGCTGGGCGCCGTGCCGGCGGCGTTGCAGTCGGTCTTCGCGCCCGCCGCGGGGGCCGAGCCCACGCTGGGCGGCCAGATCCTGTCGGGCCTGCGGGGCGTGGCCACCGATTTCTCCGACACCTGGAAGGACATCGCGCACAATCTCGACGGCATGGGCGCGCAGCCCGCCGTCAGCGACATGCTGCGCCTGCAGACCGAACTGCTGCAGGTGTCCGTGCAATACGAACTGGTGGGCAAGGCCGTGGCCCGCTCCACCCAGAATATCGACACGCTGGTCCGGATGTCCTGATGATGCCCTCACGCTTGTTTTCCCTGCGCACCGCGCGCCTCGCGCTGGCCGCCCTGGCGCTGTCGGCCCTGGCGGCCTGCGGCTCCAGCGTCACGCTGTATTCGTCGGCCAGCGAGGGCGAGGCCAACGAGCTGCTCTCGGTGCTGCTGGACGCCGGCATCCACGCCGAGAAGGTCATCGGCAAGGCGGGGGCGAGCGTCTCCGTCGATGGCGCCGAGGTGGCCCGCGCGCTCGACATCCTGCGCTCGCAGGGCCTGCCGCGCGAGCGCTTCGACGGCATGGGGCAGATCTTCCGCAAGGAAGGCCTGGTGTCCTCGCCCCTTGAGGAACGCGCCCGCTACATCTACGCCCTGTCGCAAGAGCTGACCAACACGCTGTCGCAGATGGACGGCGTGCTGGCGGCGCGGGTGCACGTGGTGCTGCCCGAGCGCGGCGAGATCGGCGAGGCCGCCACGCCCTCGACGGCGGCGGTCTTCATCAAGCATCGCGTCGGCTATTCCTTCGATGCGCTCAAGCCGCAGATCCGCCAGCTGGTGACGCATGCCATTCCCGGCCTGACCGAGGACCGGGTCTCCATCACGCTGGTGTCGGCGCAGCCGGGCACCGCCTCGGCGCACGAGGCGCCCGCGCTCAGTTCCGTGCTGGGATTCCAGGTGGCCCGGGGCTCCGCGGCTGGCCTGGGCCTGCTGCTGGGCGTGCTGGTGCTGCTGGTCCTGGCCCTGGCCGGCGGCCTGGGCTACCTGCTGTGGCGCGGCGGCCTGCTGCCGCTGGGCCCGGGCGCCCGCGAGCGCCGCGAGCCGGCCCTGAGGCCGGCGGCGCGGGAGGGCTCTGAATGAGCGCGGCGCCGCTGTTCGGATCACGGCTGCTGGCCTTCAATCTCCTGCCCAGCCTGACGCTCCATCCCAGCCGCCATGCGGCCTTCGGCGCTCCGGCCCGGCCCGTGCCGGCCGCCTGCGCCCGAGCCTGGCACCGGCACTGGTCCGCCGACATCCTGCGCCGCCTGGACCTGCACGAGCGGCCGGTGGCCGATGCGCAGCGCCCCGAGCTGGCGCTGGCCCTGCTGCCGCCGGACCGGCTGGCGCGGGTCGCGCGACACCTGGGCGCCGCGCTGTGCGCGCCACGCCTGCGCCGCGCCATCGACGGCGGCGAGGTGCGCCAGCTGCTGTCGGCGCTGGGGGCCGACGTGCTGGATTTCGCCCGTCGCGCGGATGCCGGGTCGCCGGCGCGCGCCGGCGCCGCGCAGGCCGCCGGCGCACCGCTGGCCGAGAGCGTGGACCGCCTGGGCCGTGCCGCCCTGCGCGCGGCCTTCCAGGGCGCGGGCCCCGAGCTCGCCCTGCGCGCCGAGCTCAAGCTGCAGGACGAACCGGCCGGCGCGCCGGACGATTTCCCGGACGCCCTGGGCCTGGCCCTGGACGTTCTTGAACGGATCGAACCGACATGGCATTCCTCATTCCCCGCGACGCACTGAAACCGCGCACGCTGGCGGCGGAACTGGACCCGGCGGCCCGCGTCCTGCGGGCGGCCGACCATGCCGCGCTGGTGCAGGCGCAGTCCGTCCTGGACGAGGCGCACGCGCAGGCCGAGGCCATACTGGCCGGCGCCCGCGAGGCCTTCGAGGCAGAGCGCCGACGCGGCTACGAGGACGGCAAGCAAGAGGCCCTGCTCGACCAGGCCGAGAAGATGATCGAGACCGTCAGCCGCACGGTGGACTATTTCGCCGGCGTGGAAAACGAAATGGTGGACCTGGTCATGGCGGCCGTGCGCAAGGTCGTGGACGGCTTCGACGACCGGGAAAAAGTCATGGTGGTCGTGCGCAACGCGCTGGCCGTGGTGCGCAACCAGAAACAGATGACCCTGCGCCTGCATCCCGACGACATCGAGGTGGTGCGCGCCGGCATCAACGACATCCTGGCCACTTATCCCGGCGTGGGCTACCTGGACCTGCTGGCCGACGCCCGCCTGACGCCGGGCGCCTGCATTCTCGAAAGCGAGATCGGCATGGTCGAGGCCAGCCTGGAAGGGCAGATCGAGGCCGTGCGCAAGGCCTTCCAGCGCACGCTGGGCAGTCGGGTGTAGGGCCATGCGACAGTTCGACTACATCACGGAAATGATGGAGATGGCGCTGCACGACACGCCGACCCTGAGCATCAAGGGGCGGGTCACGCAGGTCATCGGCACCATCATCAAGGCCGTCGTGCCGACCGTGAAGGTCGGCGAGGTCTGCATCCTGCGCAATCCCGGCGAGGATTTCGAGATGCGGGGCGAGGTCGTGGGCTTCGCCCGGGACGCCGCCCTGCTGACGCCGCTGGGCGACATGTACGGCATTTCCTCGGCCACCGAGGTCATCCCCACCGGCCGGGCGCACATGGTGCCGGTCGGGCCGGGTCTGCTGGGGCGCGTCCTGGACGGCCTGGGCCGCCCCCTCGACGAGGCCGAGCGCGGCCCTCTGGAGGCCAGCAAGTTCTACCCGGTGTTCGCCGAGGCGCCCGACCCGCTGACGCGCCGCATCATCGACAAGCCGCTGGAGCTGGGCGTGCGCGCCCTGGACGGGCTGCTCACCTGCGGCGAGGGCCAGCGCATGGGCATCTTCGCGGCGGCGGGCGGCGGCAAATCGACGCTGATGGGCATGCTGGTCAAGGGCGCGGACGTGGACGTGACCGTGGTGGCGCTGATCGGCGAACGCGGCCGCGAGGTCCGCGAATTCCTCGAGAACGAACTCGGCCCCGAAGGGCGCCGCAAGAGCGTCATCGTCTGCGCGACCAGCGACAAGTCCTCGATGGAGCGCGCCAAGGCGTCCTACGTGGCCACGGCCATCGCCGAATACTTCCGCGACCAGGGCAAGCGCGTGCTGTTCCTGATGGATTCCGTGACGCGATTCGCGCGCGCGCAGCGCGAGATCGGCCTGGCGGCCGGCGAGCCGCCGACGCGCCGCGGCTATCCGCCGTCCGTGTTCGCGACGCTGCCCAAGCTCATGGAGCGGGTCGGCATGAACGCCCACGGCTCGATCACCGCGCTCTACACCGTGCTGGTCGAGGGCGACGACATGACCGAGCCCATCGCCGACGAGACGCGTTCCATCCTGGACGGACACATCGTGCTGTCGCGCAAGTTGGGCGCGGCCAACCATTATCCGGCGATCGACGTGCTGGCCTCGGCCAGCCGGGTCATGAACGCGGTGGTGAGCGACGAGCACAAGCGGCTCGCCGGGCGCATGCGCGAATTGATGGCCAAGTACCAGGAAGTCGAGCTGCTGGTGAAGATCGGCGAATACAAGCGCGGCGGAGACCCCGTCACGGACGAGGCCATCGACAAGATCGACGCCATCAATCGGTTCCTGCGTCAGAAGACCGATGAGCATTCGACCCTGCCGGAAGCGATCGAAGCCATGGCCTCGATCGTCGGGGAGAACGCGGGATGAACGTATTTCGCGAACTGATCGCCATCAAGCGCTTCCGCGAGGGCCAGGCGGAGCTGGCCATGATGCGGCAGCGCCAGGTGCTGGCCGAGGCCGAACGCCTGCGGCTCCAGGCGGTTGAACATCTGGATGAATACCGTCGCTGGTCCGAGCAAAGGGAACTGGACATGTACCGTGACCTCTGCAGCCGCCTGGTGAGGGCGAGCGAGATCGAGGACGTGCTGGAGAACGTGGCCGGCCTGCGCGAGGGTGAGCAGGACCGCGAGACCCGTGTCGAGGAGGCCGAAAATCAGGCACATCGCGAGGCCGAGACCCTGACCCAGTGCCGCGAAGCCCACCGCGAAGCCTCGCGCATGGTCGAGAAATTCGTCCAGCTGGCCAGCCTGCACGCGGCCGAGGAACTGCGCGAACTGGAGCGCAAGGAAGACCTGGAAATGGAAGAAGCCGCATCCGTCGCGCGCGACCGCGAAGACTGGCTGCAGCATGATGACTATGAGCCCGCATGACCATGACTGAACGACGCATCGATCTGGACATCGGCATGGCCCGGAGCATGCCGGACCTGGGACAGCAGGGCGCCGGCGCATCGCGCCGCGAGGCGTCCGACGCGGATCGCCAGGCGTTCGAGCAGGCCCTGGCCCGGGATGGCGGGCCGCCGGCAGAGAGTCCGGAACCTTCGGCCGATACCCCCAAGCCGTTCGTCCTGCTTTCCGGCGCCCTGGCGCCCGCCGAAACCCAAGCGCCGGTTGCGGCCCCGGATGGCCTGGCGCAGGCGCTGAGCGAGGCGGCCGACCGCATGCTGGTGGGCGATGGCAGCAGCGGTCGACGCGAAGTGCGCCTGGACCTGAAGGCCGAAGTCTTGCCAGGCGTGACCGTGTCCGTTTATGAAGAAGATGGCCGCCTGGTGGCCGCGTTCGCCTGCGCCAGCGAGGCCTCGCGCGAAACCCTCAATCGCTGTGCGCCGGTGCTGGCCCAGGAACTCGCCCAGTCCCTGGCGCGTGCCGTCCTGGTGCGGGTGAGCACCGACGATCCCGAAGATCCCTGCCTGTTCGAAGCGGCTGCGGCCGCATGACCAAGACCGTTTCATGGATGCAATGAATCCCTTGACCGCCCGGACCGCCGCCCTGCCGCGCCTGACCACCAACCAGGCCCAGGCGCTGACGCTGGTCGCGACCCGCGGCGCCGACCTGCGGGTGGATATGCCGGCGCCCGAAGGCGCCGAGGCTGTGTCCGTTGCCTGGCGCGTGGGCCTGACGCCGGGCGTGCCGCAGGCCCTGCGTCAGGCCGCCAGCCACCGGGCCGACCTGGAATGGGCGGGGGCCGCGTTGCGGCTGAGTCTGCCGCCGGCTGCCCTGGCGGCCTGGGCCGATGCGCGGTTGCCTGGCCTTGGCGTGGGCGAACTGCCCGCAGCATTGCAGGCGGCGGCCCTGGAAACCCTGCTGGCCGAGGCGGTGGCCGCGCTGTCGCCGGCCCTGGCCGGCGGGACGGTGCGTGTCCTGGCCGAGCCCCGGCAGGCGGAGCTGCCGCACGCCTGGACTCTGGCCGCCCGCGCCGAAGCACGCGGCGAGACCGTGCTGGCGGTGCTGGAGTCCGACGACCTGGGGCTGATGCTGCTGGCCGGCCTGCTGGACCGGCTGCCGCCCGGCGCCGTCGGCGCCGTCGACGAATCGGCCCTGCCGGTCGGCCTGCGCGCCGAGATCGGGCGCGCCTCGCTGCCGGCCGCCGAACTGCGCACCCTGGGCAGCGGCGACGTCATCCTGCTGGACGAATACCTGGTCGGGCCCGAAGGCGAGCTGTGGCTGGGGATTCCGCAGGGCCAGGGCCTGCGCGTGCGCGCCGAACATTCCTCCTATCTCGTGACCCAAGGCTGGACTTCCCTCATGAATCAGACCGTTCCTTCCGCCGAAGAAGCCCCATCCGCCGAGCCGCTGGACCTCGACGCCATTCCGGTGCGGCTGACCTTCGACCTGGGCGACCGCGCCATGACGCTGGCTGAACTGCGCCAGCTGCAGCCCGGTGCGGTGTTCGACCTGCAGCGGCCGCTGTCGGACGGCCCGGTCATGATCCGCGCCAATGGCGCGCTGGTCGGCACCGGCGAGTTGGTCGAGGTCGATGGCCGCATCGGCGTGCGTGTCGGCACCCTGGGCAAGGGCGGGGCATGAGCGGCAATTTCGATCCCATCAGCCTGGCCATCGCGCTGGCGCTGCTGGCGCTGCTGCCGCTGGCCGCCGTGATGACCACGTCCTTCCTGAAACTGGCCGTGGTGTTCGCACTGGTACGCAATGCCCTGGGAGTGCAACAGGTGCCCCCCAACATGGCGCTCTACGGCCTGGCCGTGATCCTGTCGGCCTACGTCATGGGGCCGGTCGTGATGCAGGTCGGGCACGAATTGCGCGCCGTGGGCGAGCCGGCCAGCCTGTCGGCCACCGCCGAACCGCGCGCCGACCCGGTCGGGGCCATGCTGAATGCCGTGGCGCGCGGCACCGAGCCCCTGCGCGCCTTCATGCTGAAGAACAGCCGGCCCGAGCAGCGGGATTTCTTCGTGCGCACCGCCCGGCATCTCTGGGGCGAGGCTCAGGCGCGCGAACTGCGCCAGGACGACATGATCGTGCTGATCCCGGCTTTCCTGGTGTCGGAGCTCACGGCGGCGTTCCAGATCGGTTTCCTGCTGTACCTGCCGTTCGTCATCATCGACCTGATCGTGTCCAACATCCTGCTGGCGATGGGCATGATGATGGTGTCACCGGTCACGATCTCCATGCCGCTCAAGCTGTTCCTGTTCGTCATGATCGACGGCTGGACGCGGCTGATCCAGGGCCTGGTCCTGTCCTATTCCTGAGGCGCGCATGGGTACCGTCGACATTGTCTCCTACATGACCCAGGCGCTCTACCTGACCCTGTGGCTGTCGCTGCCGCCGATCGCCGTGGCGGCCATCGTGGGGACGCTGTTCTCGCTGTTCCAGGCGCTGACGCAGATCCAGGAACAGACCCTGTCCTTTGCGATCAAGCTGATCGCCGTGTTCGCCACCCTGCTGCTCACGGCGCGCTGGCTCAGCGGCGAGCTCTACAACTACGCCGTGTCGGTGTTCGACCTGTTCCACAAAATACACTGAGGACGGGCACGACATGTTCAACGGCGCAGCCACTGCAGAAATCCACATGTTCCTGGGAGCCTGGGCGCTGACGCAACCCCGGCTGCTCGCCATGTGCAGCATGCTGCCCCTGTTCAACCGGCAATTACTGCCGGGCCTGCTGCGCTACGCCATCTGCGCCGCCCTGGGCCTGGTGCTGGTGCCCATGCTGATGCCGCGCTACGCGGAACTGGACCTCGGCACGATCGGCCTGCTGCTGCTGATGACCAAGGAAGTCTTCGTCGGCCTGGTCCTGGGGTTCATGGTGGCGCTGCCCTTCTGGATCTTCGAGGCGGTGGGATTCGTCATCGACAACCAGCGCGGAGCCAGCCTGGGCGCCGTCATCAATCCGGCCACGGGCAACGATTCCTCGCCCCTGGGCATCCTCTTCAATCAGGCGTTCCTGGTGTTCTTCCTGGTCGGCGGCGGCTTCACGCTGATGCTGTCGCTGCTGTACGACAGCTTCCGGTTGTGGGATCTGTGGTCCTGGGCGCCGACGCTGCGCGCCGACAGCATCCCCCTGATGCTGGACCAGCTCAGCCGTTTCATGCGGCTGGTGCTGCTGTTCGCGGCGCCGGCCATCGTGGCCATGTTCCTGGCCGAGCTGGGCCTGGCCCTGGTCAGCCGCTTCACGCCGCAACTGCAGGTGTTCTTCCTGGCCATGCCCATCAAGAGCGCCCTGGCGCTGCTCGTGCTGGTGCTGTACATGAGCACGCTGTTCCAGTATGCCGGCGACACCGTGCGCGAGATCCCCGGGATCCTGCCGTTCCTGGACGGACAGTGGAGGTTGCCATGAGCGGCGAAAAGACCGAACAGCCAAGCCACAAGCGGCTGCGCGAGGCCCGCGAAAAGGGCGACGTCGCCCACAGCAAGGATTTCACCCAGACCCTGCTGATCCTGGCCCTGTTCGGCTACATGCTGGCCAATGCGTCCGGCCTGATCTCCTCGCTGGGCAGGATCCTGCTGATTCCGGCGGGCTTGACCGGCATGCCCTTCGAACTGGCGCTCAAGACGGCGCTGGAGGCCACGCTGCGCGAGGCCTTGTCGCTGATGCTGCCCTTCGTGCTGATCGTGCTGGGCGTGGGCCTGTTCGGCGAGTTCCTGCAGGTCGGCATCGTGCTGGCCTTCAAGAAACTCATCCCCTCGGGACAGAAGCTCAACCCCGCCAGCAACCTCAAGAACATCTTTTCCAAGAAGAACCTGGTCGAGTTCCTCAAGTCCGCCGTCAAGATCGCCTTTCTGTCGATCCTCGTCACCCTGGTGGTGCGCGACGCGCTGCCGCAGCTGATGTCGGTGCCCCACAGCGGCCTGGCCGGCCTGCAGATGGGGGTGGGCGGGATGCTGCGCACCCTGCTGCTGAACGTCGCGCTGGCCTACACCATCATCTCGCTGGCCGACTTCGTCTGGCAGCGCCTGCAGCACCGCAAACAGCTGATGATGAGCAAGGAAGAGGTCAAGCAGGAATACAAGGAAATGGAAGGCGACCCCCACATCAAGGGCAAGCGCAAGCACCTGCACCAGGAAATGGTGATGCAGGGCGCCGTCCAGAGCGCGCGCAAGGCGACGGTGCTGGTGACCAACCCCACGCACCTGGCGATCGCCCTGTACTACGACCAGGACGAGACGCCGCTGCCCGTCGTGCTGGCCAAGGGCGAGGGCGCCCTGGCCGCGGAAATGATGCGCGCCGCGCGCGAGGCCGGCGTGCCCGTCATGCAGAACATCCCGTTGGCGCGGGCCCTGATGGCCGACGGCCAACTGGACCAGTACATCCCCAGCGAACTGATCGAACCCGTCGCCGAAATCCTGCGCCTGGTGCGCAAGCTGGCGGGGGAACAACCGGAGTAGATCCATGGCCATTCCATCCCACCCCTTGATCGCCGAGTACGCGGCCCGGCACGGCATCCACGACGGCGTGCGTGCCGACGGCCGGCTCACCCTGGTGATCGACGACAAGTACCGCGTGCACCTGCTGGGCGCGCGCAACGGCTGGCTGGCGATCAGCGCGCGCTTGCGGGCCCTGCCGCCGGCCGGGCTGGCGCGCGAGCGGTTTTTTGCCGACATCGGCCGCCACGCCGCCGGCATGCTCAGCCGCCAGCCCTCGGCCTGCGTGGTGGACCCGGACGAGGACTCGCTGTGGCTGCAGCAGATGGTGCGGCCCGACACGGATGCCGTGCGGCTGGACGAGGCGGTGGGACAGTTCGCCAACGCACTGTCGTTCTGGACGGGCGCGGTGCGGCGGGCGGCATGAACGAGACACGGGAAATGATGATGACACGACTTGCGGCACGCACGGGAGGCGCTTTGTTGAAACGTTGGATTCCAGCCTGCATGCTGGCCCTGTGCCTGGCCGGCACGAACGCGCGCGCCGCGCCCAACTGGCCCGCCGCCGCCTACAGCTATTACGCCCAGAACGAGAGCCTGCAGGACGTGCTGCGGAAATTCGCCGGCGGCTTCAGCCTGGCGCTGGAAATGGCGCCGGGGGTCTCGGGCACGGTCAACGGCAAGTTCAACACCGCCACCCCGACGGAATTCATGGACCGCCTGGGCGGCGTGTACGGCTTCAACTGGTTCGTCTATTCGGGCACCCTGTTCGTCAGCCCCGCCAGCGCCATGGTGACGCGCTCGGTCAGCGCCATGGGCAGCTCCATTTCCGCGTTGCGCGACGCCCTGCTGGAACTCGGCGTGCTCGATCCCAGATTCGGCTGGGGCGAGCTCGAGGACCAGGGCATCGCCCTGGTGTCCGGGCCGCCCGCCTACGTGAAGCTGGTGCAGAAGATGGTGGCTGCGCTGCCGCTGGGGGCCGGCGGGCAGCAGGTCGCGGTGTTCCGCCTCAAGCACGCCTCGGTCAACGACCGCGTCGTGAGCTACCGGGACCAGAGCGTCGTGACCCCGGGGCTGGCGACGGTCCTGCGCAACCTGATCCTGGGATCGGGGTCGGGCGCGAACAACGAGACCCTGTCCGCGGTGGCGGCGCCGCTGCGCGACAATCCGCCCGTGTTCGCCGGCTCTGCCGGCGATGCGGGGGGCGAGCCGGCCGCCGGCGGCGCGGCCGAGGCCCCGGGGTCGGCCGGCGCGCCCGCCCGCGAGCCGCGGCGGCGCACGGGCCTGCGCTTTCGCGAGCCGACGGTCCAGGCCGATCCCCGCCTGAACGCCATCATCGTCCAGGACATCCCGGACCGCATTCCCATCTACCGCCAGCTGATCGAGCAGCTGGACGTGCCCAGCACGCTGATCGAGATCGAGGCCATGATCGTCGACGTCAATTCGGACAACATCAGCGAGCTGGGCGTGACCTGGGGCGCGCAGGCCGGCAAGACCACGTTCGGCTACAGCGACTTCGGCCTGAGCCCCAGCAACGGCCTGCCGCTGGACAGCGCCGCCTCGCTGTCGCCGGGCACGATCGGCCTGTCGGTCAGCAACGTGCTGGCGGCCCGCCTGCACGCGCTGGAGACCCAGGGCGCGGCCAACATCCTGTCGCAGCCGTCCATCCTGACGGCGGACAACATGGGCGCGCTGATCGACTTGTCGGACACGTTCTACATCCAGACGACGGGCGAGCGCGTGGCCACCGTGACGCCCGTGACGGTGGGCACCTCGCTGCGCGTGACGCCGCGCTACATCGAGGGCAGCGGCGACCGGCGCCGGGTCGAACTGACGGTCGACATCGAGGACGGCCGCATCCAGGACGAGCGCAAGATCGGCACCCTGCCGACGGTGCGCAAGAGCAGCATCAGCACGCTGGCCATCGTCGGCGACGGCCAGACCCTGCTGGTCGGCGGCTACAACAGCAGCCAGGACAGCCAGCAGGTCGACAAGGTGCCGGTGCTGGGCGACATCCCGCTGCTGGGCGCGCTGTTCTCCAACAAGAGCAAGACGCGCCAGCGCCGCGAGAGGCTGTTCCTGCTGCGCCCGCGCGTCGTATCGATCGAAGGCCAGCCGGTGGCGCCCCCGCGCCTGCAGTCCGCGGGGACGGGGCCGGCGCTGAACGCCACGTGGCCGGACAACGGCCAGCCCATGAGCGCCGGCGAGTACCTGGACCTGATCCAGGGGCAGCAGACCCGGGTGCGCTTCGATTCCGTGCGCGAGGCCTCGGTCACCGGCCCCGTGCGGGTCGGTCCGTCCTACGTCGAGTCGCAGGCCCTGGGCGAGGCCAGCGTGCCCAGCGACAGCGCGTCGGCCGTGTCGCGCAAGTCATCGGTCCGCGTGGAGGTCCAGCCGGTCCGGTGACACGGGCGCGGGAAAGGGAACGCCTGGCGACCGGGTGTTACCTATCAGTCGGGAGGCGGCGATCCCGCCGCCTCCCGACCTAGCGAGGACACCGATGGACGCATCCAGCCTGATTTCCCTGTTCGGCCAGGAGGCCGGCATCGCCCTGGCCCTGAACGACGCCGGGACGGCGGCGCTGGCCATCGAAGGCGGGCCCACGCTGCACCTGGAACACGACCCGCAGGCGGACGTGCTGCATTGCTACGTGGTGATCGGGCCGGTGCCGGCCGATCCGGCCCGCCGCCAGGAGGTCTTCCGGCAGATGCTGGCCGCCAATGTCTTCGGCCGCGATACCGCGGGCGCCACCCTGGGGCTGGACGAGGTCGCCGGCGAGCTGGTGCTGTCGCGCCGGCTGGAACTGCCGCGCGCCGATACGGCCTGGCTGCGGGCGACGGTCGAGTCCATGGCCGCCGTGGCGCAGGACTGGCGGCAGCGCCTGGGCGGCGCGTCCCCCGATGCGGGCGGCTCCGGCGCCCTGCCGGCCGGCGCGGCAGCCGGCACCCTGCCGCCCGACTTCGGCCTGCGCGTCTGATCTCCATAGGAATCCACATCATGCCCGGCATCCAGAACCTCGGCCAACCCGGCCTCCAAAACCTCCAGCGCCAGCAGCTCGAATCCGGTCCTCTGGGACAGGTCGGCAACCTGCGCTTCAAGGCCGAGCCGGGCGCGACGCCCCGCACCTCGGGGCCCAACGTCTTCCAGCGCTTCGGCCAGTTCCTGTCCAAGGTCGCCTTCTACGTCGGCGCCAGCCCCGCGCAACGCGCGCAGCAGTTCGTGCTGGACCAGGCGCGCGACAACAGCCGGCGCATCGGCAACCTGCTGGGCAACCTGACGGCTTCCCCGAACGACCGCAAGGCCCAGGCCAAGATCGCCGAGGGCCTCGCCCGCCTGGGAGACCTGTCGGGCGGCGACTTTTCCCGCCTGCCCGGCGGCCAGCAGGCCCTGAATACCTACCTCGGCGAGCTGGGCCTGCCGGACCTGAGCGCGCTGCGCAGCGGCGTGCTGGGCGACCCGCAGGCCCGCCAGGCCACGCTCGACCGCGTGGATCCGCCCCACCTGCGCGCCCAGGCCGCCCAGGTGCTGGACCAGATCGTCCGCGCCATGGACCAGCACCTGGCCGGACAGGTGGTGCGCGAGCCCCTGTCGCAGATCCAAGGCCTGTTGTCCGCCCGCCCCGTGGACGGCGTGGCGCTCGAGGCCCAGTTGGGCAAGCTGTCCGAGGGCCTGGCCATGATGGGCGGCGACAAGCTCGGCGTCCATCTGCAGGGCTTGTCCCGCAATGAACTGAGAACGCTGCGGGACCTGCTGCATGGCGGCAAGCTGGATGGCGCCAAGCAGGCCCTGACGCAGATCCGCGATCCGGATGCGCGGCCGCTGCGGATCGAGGACGCCCCCGACCGCGTCCACGAGACGCTGGATCCGGGCCTGATCCAGTCCGGCCGCATCCAGCACGGCGAAGCCATGCTGGACCGCCTCAGCCTGGCGCTGGACAAGGAAATCCAGGCGCGCATCGAGGGGACGCATCCCGGCCTGACCGACGGCCTGCAGGCCGCGATCAAGCGCGGCGACCGCAGCGCCATCGCGCGCGCCTTGTTCGACCTGAACGGCACGATCGGCGCGCTGCAGGACGCCTACGGCACCTTGCCGGAAGACACGCTGCGCGCGGTGCGCGCCCAGGTGTCCGGCGCCATGACCGCGCTGCGCAACCCGGACACCAATCCCGAGGGCCCGCTGACGCGGGATTCGCTCCAACGCCTGGACGACAATGCGCTGGGCCTGCTGCGCCGCAGCGGCAACCTGCGCGGGCTGGGCCTGCAGCTGGATCGCGACGGCGCCCGCGCCGAAGGTCTGGCGCGCGTGCAGGCCCTCAGCCAGCAGGTGGTCCAGGGCATGACGGGCCTGATGCGCACGCTGGGCGCCGACCCCGTGGACATGCCGGCGCTCATGCGGCAGCTGCGCGACCTGTCCGAACTGGAACTGCAGCGCAGCCAGCAGCTGGCCCAGTTGGGCCACTACGGCGACATGGCCAGCGTGGACGACCGCGAGGCCATGGTCGAGCAGGCCTTCCGGCAGGCGCTCGCCGGCCTGGCCGAATCGGGCGAAAAGGACGCCGCCGAGCGGGCGCTGTCCCAGCTGGGTCTGCTCGACGGCCTGGAAGTCCGATTCGGCAGCATCGCCTTCGGTCTGAGCAGCATCGTGGGCGACGGCGGCTACGAGCAGGGCGGCCCCGAGACGCTCAAGCGCGTCAGCACGACGCAACACCTGCTGGCCGGCATCGCCGGCGCGCTGCGCGACGCCATCCCCGGACGGGTCAAGGGCGAGGCCCCGGCGACCGATGCCGTCGAGCTGCCGGGCGAGTTCTACACCTCGTTGATGGAACAGTACGGCGTCCGCTGCAATCCCGGGACCTTCGAATCTACCCTGATGCTGAGCGACGGGATGCGGGCCAGGCTCGCCCCGCACCTGGAAGAGCCCGTCAACGTCTCGGTCCATCCCACGCATAAGGTCACGCTGCCGGTGCGCGGCACGGATATCGAATTCTCCGTCAGCTCATCGTTCTTCAAGGACGGCATCGAACGGCCCAGCATTTCGCTCTCGGTGCGCGGCCCCGGCCCGGATGGCAGCGTCGTGCGTTCCAGCTGGCCCGACGGCGTGCCGCAGGACCGGCGCGGCGAGGCCATGGGCGAGGCGCTGGACGCGCTGACCCGCATTGCCGGGCCCGCGGCCGAACCGCTGACGCGCCTGATGAACCAGCAGCTGGGCGCCGGCATCCTCAAGGGCCTGCAGGACATGGGCAAGGATTCGCCCTTCAAGCTCGAAGACGGATCGGTGGTCATGCCCGTCGGGTCGGGCCGCTTCCATTTCGACGTCGAGCGGTTCGAGGACGGCAGTTTCCGGATCGGCGCGGTGATGACCATTCCCATCAAGGATGCGGTGGGCCTGGACCAGAACGGCGTCGGGATGCCGGTGGCCATGGATCCCTCGCTCAGCTGGGCGCAGGTCAGCGTGGTGCTGAGCGTGTCGCCGGACGGCCAGCAGGTGCGCATGTCCGAGCCGCCGCAGTTCCGCCATCACTTCGTGCTGCGGCCGCAGGACGACGGCCTCTGAAGGCGGGCCTAGAAATCGAGCGTCAGCCCCTTGTCCTGCAGCCGTTCGCGCAAGGCGGCGCGCGCACGCGACAGGCGGCTGCGCACGGTGCCGATGGGCACCGACAGCAGGGCGGCGGCTTCCTCGTAGGACAGATTGTCCAGCCCGACCAGCAGCAGGATGCTGCGCATGCTCTCGGGCAGTTCCTCCAGCGAATCCTGCAGCAGCCGCATCGTCTGGGTCTGGGCGACGGCGTCCTCGGGCGAGGTCGATTCGGCGGCCAGGTCTTCCAGGCTGCTGTCGCCCACGAAATCGTAGCGGCGCTCGGGCGCGCGCGACAGGTGGTTGCGGATCAGGTTGAGCGCGATCCCGTACAGCCAGGTCGAGAGCTGGGATTCGCCGCGAAAGGTCTGGTACGAGCGGGCCGCCTCCATGAAGGCCTGCTGCGCCAGGTCCTCGGCCTCGGTGGTGTTGCCGATGTGCTTGATGATGAATCGCTGCAGGCGCGCGCTGTGCTCCTGGACCAGGTCGCGGAACAGGCGTTCATCGGGAATGCGGGTAGGCGCGGTGTCGTCTGCCCGGCACGAGGTATCTGCTGCGGTGCCGTCGGGATCGGAAGAGGAGGTCATGGGGCGGAACAGGGAGCGATGGGCACTGCTGATCCGGCAGATTCTAGATCAATGAGACGAGACCTTACAAGAAATTACGTGAAGCCTATAGTATCGGAGAGCCGCGCGGACCGGCGCGGATGGACGATTCGGGCGCGTTCAGCCCGCCAGCAGGTCCTGGAGCCAGGCTTGCGCCGTCGCGGGGGGGACGGGACTTTGGCCCTCGCGCGCGGCCTGTTCGAACCGCGCCTGCATGGCTTGGTCGATCTGCGCGGCGCGCTGGGGCCCGATGGTGGACGGCTCGATGCCCAGCGACCGGCAGGCCGCCTGGAATCCGGCGCCGCGCGCGGCGGCCGAGCAGTCCAGGCGGGTGGCGAAGTCCACCCCCGACATGGCCTGGCTGGAGGTCTGCGCCATGTCCAGGGCCTGCGCGACGGTGCGCGAGGCCAGGGGCTTGCCGGGACTGGGTTCCAGCCCGAGCTCGCGGGCCACGGCGCGGGCGATGCCGATGCCGTAGGCCTGGCCGAGGGCCTCGGTGAACATGCGGGTCGTGTCCACGTCGGGCTCGACCCAGGCGACGCTGCGCCCGCCGGGGCTGGCGCCGACGCCCAGGACCTGCATGGACTGGCCGGACACGGAAATGCAGACGGCCTCCGCCCCGTGGGCGGCCGTCTCGAAATGTTCCAGGCTCGGCCCCCGCGACAGAGGCAAGGAAGTGGACAGATTGGAGTTCATAAATGGTCGGTTCGAGCAGCTGCGGCGGCGGACCACCCTCGCAAAGTCGGGTTTAGCGACTGAGTAACCAGAGTACAGGAAAGGTTCCGGCAAGGATGTGTCTCAAATTTGACGTCGGTGTCGTTTGCTTGCAAAACAGAAGGGGGGCGCCATGATGGACGGCCTGGCGGCGGGCCGCCGCATCGGACTCGAACTGGAAATGGGCGTGGTGCGCGTCGCCGACGGCCGCAGCCACGCCGTGCAGCGGTATTTCGAGGCGCTGGCCGTCCTGAAGCAGGCGCGCGGCCTGCGGCCCGCGCGCCGGCTCATCGGCGATCGCCTGGCGGGGCTGGGCACGCCCGAGGGCGAGAGCGGCCTGGACAATGGTTACAACCTGCTGGAGACGGCCTTCGCGCCCATCGACGGGGGCCCCGGGGCGCTGGACCGCCTGGCCGCCGGCGTGCTGCGGGAGCTGCGCGAGGCGGAACAGGCGCTGGCCGCCGAAGGCGCGGCCTTGCTGAATGCGTCCCAGCATCCGGACTGCCCGCTGGATCCCGGCTGGTACGCGGGCGCGCGCGTGGATCGGCCCATCTATCGCGAACTGGCCGGCTATCGCGGCTGGCGGCATCGCGTGGGCATCGACGCCAAGGCGCAGAACGGCCCCTGCACCTCGGTGCCGGTCGCGCAGGCCGCGCGCGCCCTCAATGCCATGCTGGCCCTGTCGCCCGCCCTGATCGCACTGTTCGCCAACAGTCCGCTCGAATCGGGCCGCGAGACCGGCCTGAAGGAAAACCGCCTGACGATGTGGGACCGCATGTTCCGCGACGCCCGCTTTCCGGGCGACCACTACCTGCAGCGCCTGCCGCAGCAGCCCTTTCGCGACCTGGGGGATCATTACCGGTGGATGTTCGGGTCCGGGACGGCGTCGCGCGCCCTGCCGCTGGAATTGGGGCAGGGCTACAAGTCCGTCACCCCGATCTATCTGAAGGGAGACCCGCCGCTGTCGGAATTCCTGCGATCCTCCGGCTGGGACGGGCGCAGCGGCGGCGCCCTGGGGCCGGCGGTCCGCCTGCTGCCCCAGGGCGCCTATTTCACCTACGCCCAGTATGCCCATTTCCTGGACGCCCGCTGGCGCTACCGCGTGGAACGCGAGCCCGAACTGGACGCGCTGCTGCGGGCCTGGGACCAGCCCGACGGGCTGGAGGCCCTGCTGCAGGACTGCGGCGCCGAGGGTTACATCGAGGGCCGCGCGCCCGGCGCGGTCTTCGCCGACGCGCAGCTGCTGGCGGAGGCCGGGCCGGCCGTGGCCTCCAGCGCGCCCATTGCGCCGTCCGCCGTGCAGCTGGGCCTGCTGAGCCGGCTGGACGATGCCGAGCGCCTGTGGCGGGACTGGGGCTGGGAACGGCTGCGCGGCCTGCGCGCCGTGGCGATCCGCGACGCCCTGGACGACGATCGCGTGCGCGCGCTGGCCGACGAGGTGCTGGACATCGCGCGCTGCGGCCTGCCGCCGGCCGAGCGCCACTGGCTGGACTATGCCGAACACGCGGTGCGGACACGGCGCACCGGGGCGGACCGGCTGCTGGAGCTCTGGCGCGACGAGGCGGGCCGGCCCGACCGCCTGGCCCGGGTCTGCGAGCGGCGCCGCGTCTGCGCTATTGCGCCGCCGTTTCGCGTATGATGGAGACCGGTTTATCTGTCCGTCCCAGCCTGCCATGCCCTTTGCCATCGACAAGTCCGGATCCGCGCTCATCTTCCAGCCCGAAGGCCAGGTCAACAGCGCCAACGCGGCCGCCTTCGAGGCGGATCTCATGGCGCAGGTCGACAAGGGCGAACACCAGATCGTCCTGGACCTGCAGCGCCTGGACTATATCTCCAGCGCCGGCCTTCGGGTCGTCCTGCTGCTGGCCAAGAAACTCAAGCAGCTCGGCGGCGCGCTGATCCTGTGCGACATCCAGCCCAATGTGCGCGAGGTCTTCGAGATCAGCGGCTTTCTCGCCATCCTGAAAGTCTGCGACACGCGCGCGCAGGCCCTGGCCACGCTGGGCTGATCCGCGCCGTTTGCCGCGCCCGTCACAGGCGCGGGTCCCTTCATCAGCATTCCACGACGTTCACCGCCAGCCCGCCGCGCGAGGTCTCCTTATATTGGGACTTCATGTCGGCGCCGGTCTGGCGCATGGTCTCGATCACCATGTCCAGGGTGACGTGGTGCTTGCCGTTGCCATGCAGCGCCAGCCGCGAGGCGTTGATCGCCTTGTTGCCGCCCATGGCGTTGCGCTCGATGCAGGGGATCTGCACCAGCCCGCCCACCGGGTCGCAGGTCAGGCCCAGATTGTGTTCCATGCCGATCTCGGCGGCGTTCTCGATCTGCGCCACGGTGCCGCCCAGCACGGCCGTCAGGCCCGCGGCCGCCATGGAACAGGCCACCCCGACCTCGCCCTGGCAGCCGACCTCGGCGCCCGAGATCGAGGCGTTCTCCTTGTACAGAAAGCCGATGGCCGCCGCCGTCAGCAGGAAATCCACCACACCGTCCTCCGACCAGCCCGGAATGAAGGTGCGGTAGTAGCGCAGCACGGCCGGCAGCAGGCCCGAGGCGCCGTTGGTGGGCGCCGTCACGACGCGGCCGCTGGCGGCGTTTTCCTCGTTGACCGCCATCGCGTACAGATTGACCCAGTCCATGGCGAACATGACGTCGTCCGGATTCACGGGGGCGGGCGCCCGCGTGCAGCCGGGCTCGCGGGCGCGCGATTTCGACAGCAATTCCTGGTAGAGGGCCGGTGCGCGGCGCTTGACCTTCAGGCCGCCGGGCAGGATCTCGTCGCCGAAGGCGCCCTGCAGGCCGCAGCCCCGGTCGATCGCGTCGTCCATCACCCGCGCGATGCGCAGCACGCCCGCGCGGACCTCCTCGGCCGGGCGCATCGTGACCTCGTTGGCCATCATCAGCTCGGCGATGCTGAGCCCGTGGCGCGCGCACTGGTCCATCAGCTCGGCCGCGTGCGTGAAGGGGTAGGGCATGGGTTCGTGCTCGGGCACCGTCTCGTCGGTCTCGATGCTGTCCAGCGCCCGGATGAAGCCGCCCCCGATGGACACATAGCGCTCGTCCAGCAGAGTGCCGCCCTGCGCATCGAGCGCGATGAACCGCATGCCGTTGGGGTGTTCCGGCAGCGGCTGGACCCGGCCGGAAAAGACGGTCTCGGGATCGAAGGAAATGGTGTGCCGGCGCCAGATCGTCAGGCGGCGGTCGCGCGTCACCGCGCCCACCAGCCCGCCGATGGCCGCGGGATCCACGGTGTCGGGCGCCTCGCCCATGAGTCCCAGCATGATGCCCATGTCGGTGCGGTGTCCCGCGCCGGTCTCGGCCAGCGAACCATACAGGTGGATGGACAGGCGGTCCACCTGGTCCAGCAGCCCGCGCGCGTTCAGATTGCGGGCAAAATTGCGGGCGGCGCGCATGGGCCCCACCGTGTGCGAACTGGATGGGCCGATGCCGATCTTGAAGATGTCGAAGACGGACAGAGCCATGATCGTCCTCCGGAAAAAATTGACGGCGGGGCCTGGCCGGGCGTCGTCGCGCGCCCTAGCGGGCCCCTCATGGTTCCAGATTCTATTGATTTGGCGGAATCTTGATTGAATCAAAGCGACATTCATCAGGTATTCTTATGTCATCGGATCCCTGGTGCCTGGAATGTGCCTGCTCATGCGGGTTTGGCGCTTTGATACGAATTGAATAAAAGCGACGTTCAAGCCTTAAAAATGAATTCAAACGACATTCATTCCATCCGGGCCGGACTGCAGGCCCATATATCCGTCCGCCTGGGCTTCGTGCTGATGCCGCAGTTCGCCATGGGGGCGTTCGCCGCCTTCACCGATCTGCTGGGCCTGCTGGATTCCCAGACCGACACCCTGGGCCCGTGCTCGTGGGAGGTCGTGGCCGACACCCTGATTCCGGTGCGTTCCGCCAGCGGCGTCCAGGTGGTGCCCACCGACCTGCTGGGCGACCCCCTGCGTTTCGACTACATCGTGGTGGTCGGCGGCCTCCAGGCCCCGGCGGATCCCGCCCGCCCGGGCCTGCTCGCCTGGCTGCGCCAGGCGGCGCGCGGCGGCCGCCACCTGGCGGCCCTGTGCAACGGCGTCTTCGCCCTGGCCCAGGCCGGCGTGGCGTCCGGCTACCGCCTGTGCATCGGCGGCCACCTGTATCGCGATTTCATCGAACGCCATCCGGCCTGGCCGCCTGACCGGCTGGTGACCGACCGTCCCGCCGTCTTCGACCGGCGCCGCATCAGCTGCGCCGGCGGCCCCGCCGTCACCGACGTGGCCGTCCGCATCCTCGCCCGCCACCTGCCCCGGGCCGATATCCAGCGCGCCCTGCGCCTGCTGCAGATCGAGGCCGGCGAACCCCACAGCCAGGTACAGCCGCCGCCCCCCGGCGTGCCCGCCGACAGCCCGCCGGCCCTGCGCCGCGCCGTCCTGCTGATCCAGCAATACGCCGGCCAGGGCCTCAGCCTGGCCGAACTTTCCAGCCGCCTGGGCCTGTCGCCCCGCCAGTTGCAGCGCCTGTTCCGCCAGCACCTGGGCACCACGCCCCAGGCCCACGCCCGCACCGTGCGCCTGCGCCTGGCTGCCTGGATGCTGCGCCAGACGGACAAGAGCATCGCCGCCGTGGCCTCCGACTGCGGGTTCGCAGACGCCGCGCACATGGGCCGGGCCTTTCGCGCCGAGTACGGCAGCAGCCCCGGCGCCTGGCGCCGCCAGGCCGATCCCCAGGAAAACACCGTATAATGGCGGTCCATTTCCGGGACGGCGCTCTGCCGTCCCGACCCTGCCCGGGTGGTGAAATTGGTAGACGCAGGGGACTCAAAATCCCCCGCCGCAAGGCGTGCCGGTTCGATTCCGGCCCCGGGCACCATTGTCTCAAATGCCAAGTTCTGGCATGTCGAAATGGGCGTGCCAACGCTTCGCGACCTCGTGGCGTGAAATGCCGGACGCGGCCTTCCAGATCTTTGCTGGCCTAGTTCAAGCGCAATGAGATCTCCAGTAGCGTCGCACCTGCGGCACCACCCAAGTGCAGTTCGCGTTACACCAAACGCGCAATCGCTGCCGGCGAGATCCAGCATTCACGCAACATAATCAGGGACAATCTCATCCCTGAGGAGACCACATGCAGGTCAAGCGCATCGTTGCCAACATCCCGACGTCCGAGCCATCCGTGGTGGACGAGTTCTACCGGGACATTCTCGGTCTCGATCTCGCGATGGATCACGGTTGGATCCGTACCTATGCGGGTTCAGCCACGATGACCGTGCAGATCAGCTTCGCGACCCAAGGTGGCTCTGAGACTCCAGTACCCGATCTTTCTATTGAGGTCGACGATCTTCATGAGGCCTTGCACCG
>DASSTS010000030.1:0-4987 GCA_035707805.1 Castellaniella sp.
CGGCTTCAAGGACGGGGTGGGCGACATCGAGAACATGGTGCGCGTGCGCCGCCGCATGGGCGATCGCTTTGCCTACCTGGGCGGCCTGCCCACGGCGGAGGTCTTTGCCGCGGCCTACCGGGCACTGGGCGTGCCGGTGTACTCGTCCGCGGTGTTCAATTTCATTCCCGCCACCGCCATGCGTTTCTACGAGGCGGTCAAGGCGGGGGACCAGGAGACCATCGGCCATCTGCTGGATACGTTCTTCCTGCCGATGCTGGAGATCCGCAACCGCAAGGCCGGCTATGCGGTCAGCATCGTCAAGGCGGGGGCGCGCATCGTCGGCCATCCCGCCGGCCCGGTGCGCGCACCGCTGACCGACCTGCGGCCCGAGGAAGAGGCCGAGCTGCGCGCCCTGATCGAGGCGCTGCCGGAATAATCGGCCGCGGTAAAAGACGGCCCCCTCGTCCCATGGACGAGGGGGCCGTCTGCGTTCAGGCTTGCGCCAGGATTCTCGGCCTTCGGCCCTTCAGGCGCCGTTGGCGATGACCTTCGGGCTCAGGTCGCTGCCGTGGTATTTCTTATAGACCTCGTTCAGGCGGCCGTTCTTGAGATTGGCGCGGACCCAGTCGTCCACCCAGGCCTTGAGCTTGGGCGTCTGCTTGGGCATGGCGATGCCCAGCATGAACTCGTGCTGCACGAACTTGGTTTCGTAGGGATTGTTCTTCAGCTTCTTGTTGACCTCGGCGACGTTCGGCCATTGCGACGAGATCGCCTCGACCTGACGGGAGGCCGCCGCAGTCACCAGGGTGGCGTCGTCCTCGAAGCGGCGGATGTTGGCGTCCGGCGCGTTCTTGGTGATGTCGGTGTCGTTGACGGTGGCGCGCGTGACGCCGATCTTGACGCCCTTGAGATCCTTGTAGCCGGTGATCTTGAGCGCCTTGGGCGCCGCCACGATGATCTGCAGGGAGGCATAGGGGACGGAAAAGTCGATGACCTTGGCGCGCTCTTCAGTGATGGACAGGTTGGCGACCGCGAGGTCGGCCTTGCCGGTCTGGATGGTGGGCACGCGGGCGGCGTTGGTGATCGGGACCAGTTCCAGCTTGACGCCCAGATCCTTGGCCAGCAGTTCCGCCGTCGACACGTCGGATCCTTCCGGCTGCATCTGCGCGTTGGCGTAGCTGAACATCGGCACGCCCATGGCGATGGCCACGCGGATCACGCCGTCCTTCTTGATCTGGTCCAGGTCGCCCGCGTGCGCCGCCACGCCAAAGGCGCACAGGCTGGCGGCGGCGATCCATGCTGTCTTTTTCAATGTCATTCGAGTCTCCTTCCGAGGGTCGTCACGAGGCGGGGCGCCTCTGCGTTTATAGGCCGTTGCCTATGAAATCCTGCAATTCCCGTGTCTGCGGATCGACGAGTATCCCGGGGCCGCCGGTCTCCCAGACCTGGCCCTGGTGCATGAACACGATCTGGTGGGCCACCCGGCGCGCGAAGGCCATCTCGTGCGTGACCAGGACCATCGTCATGCCGCCTTCGGCGAGCTTTTCGATGACCTTGAGCACTTCGCCGGTCAGCTTGGGGTCCAGCGCGGACGTGACCTCGTCGAACAGCATGACCTGGGGCTCCATCGCCAGCGAACGGGCGATGGCAACGCGCTGCTGTTGTCCGCCCGACAGCTGCTCGGGGTAGCTGTCGTATTTTTCCAGCAGGCCCACCGTGTCGAGCACCGCGCGGGCGCGCTCCTCGGACGCCGCACGCGAGAGCTTGCGCACGTGCCGCAGCGCCAGGGTGATGTTGCGGGCCACGGTCAGGTGGGGGAAGAGGTTGTAGCTCTGGAACACGATGCCGACGTCCTTGCGCAACTGTTCCAGGTCGACGCGGGCGCCGCCCAGGTCGTGCCCGCACACCTGGATGCTGCCGTCGTCGATGGCCTCGAGGCGGTTGATGCAGCGCAGCGCCGTGCTCTTGCCGGAACCGCTCTGGCCGATGATGGCCACCACCTGCCCGCGGGGGATGTCGAAGGACACCCCCTTGAGCACGGGATTCGATCCAAAGCGCTTGTGGACGTTGCGCAGGCTAACGGCGACCGACATTCAGCTTCCTTTCCATGGCCTGGCTCCATTTTGACAAAGGAAAGCACAGGAGAAAATAGAACCCGCCCACCAGCGCGAACACCAGGAACGGCTGGAAGAGCGAGTTGTTGATGATCTGTCCGGCCCGGGTCAGCTCGACGAAGCCGACCACCGAGGCCAGCGAGGTGGACTTGATGACCTGGACCAGGAAGCCCACCGTCGCAGGCAGGGACAGCCGGATCGCCTGGGGAATGACCACCAGCAGCAGCGACTGCCAGCGCGACAGCCCCAGGCATTCGGCGGCTTCCCATTGCGTCTTCTCGATCGACTCGACGCTGCCCCGCCAGATCTCGCCGAGAAAGGCGCTGACGTAGACCATCAGGGCGATGCCGGCCGCCGCCAGGGGCGGGACGTCGATGCCGAAAATGCCGACGCCGAAATAGACGACGAACAGCAGCACCAGCAGCGGGATGCCCTGGATGCCCTGGATGAAGATCGCGGCCAGCACCCGGACCACGCCGACGCGCGACAGCCGCGCCAGCATCACGCCGAATCCGGCGACCGATCCCAGCACGAAGGACAGCGCCGACAGCACCAGCGTCCAGCCGAGGCCCTTGAGCAGATAGAGGAATTGCGCGGAATTGAGATGGTCCATGGCGGGTTCCTCAGGCGGCGGGTTGCCGCGGCCGCGCCGTCCGGCGCAAGGCGGCGGTGCGGGCCACACGGGCGGTCTGCCGGGCTGCGCGGCCGACCACGCGGCGCCGGCGGAACAGCACCAGCCCGCCCAGGCTGAACAGGGCCTTCAGCAGCACGGCCAGGACCAGGTAGAGGCCCGCGACCACGATGTAGGTCTCCAGGGACAGGAAGGTGATCGACTGGATGTTGTTGGCGGCGCCCGTCAGTTCCTCGGCCGAGATCTGCGAGGTCACCGAGGACATCAGCATCATCAGCACGAACTGGCTCGTGATGGAGGGATAGACCTTCTCGAAGGCCGGCAGCATCACGACGTGCCAGTAGATGCGCGGGCGCGACAGGCCCAGGCATTCGGCGGCCTCGATCTGGCCGGGGGGCACGGCGTCCATGCCGGCCCGGATGATCTCCGCCGAATAGGCGCCGACGTTGATCACCATGGTGATGACGGCCGCGACGGCGGCCGGCATGGTGTAGCCCAGGCTGGACAGGCCGAAATAGAAGATGAAGATCTGGACCAGGAAGGGCGTGTTGCGCACGGTCTCTATATAGATGCCGCACAGGGTCGAGAGCCAGGGCAGACGGCTGCGCCTGCCGATGGCGCACAGGACGCCGAGGACCAGACCGAATACCGTGGACGCCAGGGTCAGTTCCAGCGTCATGAGCGCGCCGTCGAGGAACATTTCCCAATACGGCGCCAGGCCCGAAAAATTGAAGGTGTAGCGCACTCGATACCTCGTGTGTGCCCCTGCTCAAGATAAGACGTCATACTTTCGAGCAGGGTGGTCAGCCGGGAATTGCCCAGGGCCGCCGCTGTACAAGTCGATGCCGGTCATTGTGATATGTCGTCGTATAACGAAAAATCAGGAATTACCCTGAAGCCACCGACCGGCGCCCGCGCAGGCGCTGCCGCAGCGGACTGAAAGGGTTGCGGCCGGGGCGCGGGAGGGTTTCAAGACCGTCCGATTGAAGTATGATGACAGTTCTCTAACCTGGATCTTCCACCGTCATGGCTACTGCTACCGCGCGACGTTCCCGCAGTCTGACTCAGAATGTAGTGACGGCCCTGTCCGAGCGCATTCGCAACGGCGAATTCCACGTGGGAGAAAAGCTGCCGACGGAATCCGAGCTGATGGAATCCTTCGGCGTCAGCCGCACCGTGATCCGCGAGGCCATCTCGCGCCTGCAGGCGGCGGGGCTGGTGGAAACCCGCCACGGGATCGGCACCTTCCTGCTGGAACCCCAGAACGAACAGCAGCTACGCATCCGCACGGAAAACATCCTGACGATGCTGGACGTGATGGCGATCCTCGAGCTGCGCATCAGCCTCGAAACCGAGGCTGCCGGCCTGGCGGCCCTGCGGCGCACGGACGTCCAGGTGCAGCAGCTGCGCGGCATCCTGGACGAATTCTCGACGCACATCCGGAAAAAGACCGGCAACGCGGTCGTCTCGGACGTGGCCTTTCACCTGCTGGTCGCCACCGCCACCGGCAACCGGTATTTCCACGACATCCTCAAGCAGCTGGGCCGGGCGATCATCCCGCGCACGCGGGTGGATTCCGCCGCGCTGGCCGAGGACGACCGCACCCGCTATCTCGAACGCGTGCACGTCGAGCACGAGGACATCTACAACGCCATCGTCCGCAAGGATCCGGATGCCGCGCGCGCCGCGATGCGCACGCACCTGGCCAACAGCCGGGAACGCCTGCGCAAGGCGCAGGAATCGGTATCCGAGCAGGCCTGAGCGGCCTGCCCGCGACTGGGCGGGGCTCTCCCGTCGCGCCGCCGCACCGGCGGCGTCCTTTCTCTCGAAAGACATCATATCTGTGAGGCGGCCCGCCGGGCCGCAATCCTGCGTGCTGCGCGGGACGGCATAGGGATAATTACTGAGCCCTCTGGCCACACATCGGGATTGATCCCGGATTTATCACCTTGTATGATAACGTATAACTAATGAATGCCGGCCGTCCAGGACGGCTTTCGCGCCGGAGGAGGTGCCTATGATCTCGTGCCAGGAATTGAAGGAAATAATGAACGACGGGCTGTTGTCCTTCCCCGTCACCGATTTCGACGCCAATGGCGATTTCGACGCCAAGGGCTACCAGGCGCGTCTGGAATGGCTGATGCCCTACGGCGCGCGGGCGCTGTTCGCGGCCGGCGGCACGGGCGAATACTTCTCGCTGACGCTGGATGACTTTTCCCAGGTCGTGCGCACGGCGGTCCAGACCTGTCAGGGCCATACG
>DASSTS010000031.1:0-80137 GCA_035707805.1 Castellaniella sp.
GCCCAGTACCAGGGCGGCCGTGGTGCTGGCGGTGGGCGCGAGGTTCAGGGGGCAGGCCTCCTGGTCCACGGCGGCGTCCAGCGTCAGGTCGGCGCTGACCGCCAGTTCGGAGTCGGCGTGGCCGGTCAGGGCGATGATGCGCGCGCCCATGCGCTTGGCCACGGAAATGATGGTGATCAGTTCCTGGGCCGAGCCGGAATAGGAAATCGCCAGCAGGATGTCCTGCCCCGTGAGCATGCCCAGATCGCCGTGGATGGCTTCGGCCGCGTGCATGAAGAAGGCGGGCGTGCCGGTGGATGCCAGGGTGGCGGCGATCTTGCGGGCGACGTGGCCGGATTTGCCGATGCCGGTGACGACGACGCGGCCCGGACAGTCCAGGATCAGGCCGACCGCCTGGGCGAAGCGCGCGTCGATGCGGCCTTGCAGGGCTTGCAGGGCCTGGATCTCGATGTCGAAGGTGCGGTCGGCGCTGGCGCGGATCGCCGCCGGGCTGGGTTTGGGGTGGGCATGCATCCCGCGATTTTAAGCGGAATGGGCGCCCCGGTGAGGGGGCTGGCTTGTTAAACTGTGCCCGCCTTCATGCCCCCGCCACAGGACCCCGCCATGCAAACCGATCCGGCCCAGTACATCCGCGACACGATCCGCACCGTGCCCGATTGGCCGAAACCCGGTGTGCAGTTCCGGGACATCACCCCGGTGCTGCAGGATCCGCGTTCGTTCCGGGTGCTGATCGACCTGTTCGTCTACCGCTACATGCGCCAGCGTCTGGATCTGGTGGCGGGAATCGACGCGCGCGGCTTCATCGTGGGTTCGGTGCTGGCCTATGAGCTGAACCTGGGTTTCGTGCCGGTGCGCAAGCAGGGCAAGCTGCCGTTTCGCACGGTGGCCGAAGAATACGCCCTGGAATACGGCAACGCTGCGGTGGAGATGCACACGGACTCGGTGCGGCCCGGCCAGCGCGTGCTGCTGATCGACGATCTGATCGCCACCGGCGGCACGATGCTGGCGGCTTCCCGTCTGCTGCAGCGCCTGGGCGCCAACGTGGCCGAGGCCGCCGCCATCATCGACCTGCCCGACCTGGGCGGCTCGAAGGCCGTCCGGGATTCGGGCCTGCCGGTGTATACGGTCTGTGAATTCGAGACGGGCCCGGAGGCCTGAGCCTCCGGTCAGGGTCCGCGCGCCTTGCGCGGATTACACCAGCACCCGTTCGATGCCGCCCGCGTTGGCGGCCTTCACGTAATCCGGCATCCAGTTCTCGCCCAGCAGGTGCCGGGCCATTTCGACCACGATGTAGTCGGCCGACAGGCCGGTGTCCTGCTCGTAGCGCGACAGGCCCTGTAGGCAGGACGGACAGGATGTCACCATCTTCACTTCGCCCTGGAAGCCGTCGGCGCGGATGGCGGCGGTGTTCTTCGCCAGTTCCTCCTGTTTGCGGAAGCGGATCTGGGTGGAGATGTCCGGGCGCGAAACCGCCAGCGTGCCGGATTCGCCGCAGCAGCGGTCGGTCTTGATGGCCTTGTCCGAGCCCAGCAGGGACTTCACGGTCTTCATCGGATCCTGCTGCTTCATGGGCGTGTGGCAGGGGTCGTGGTAGATGTAGCGCACGCCCTGCACGCCGGCGATGTCCACGCCCTTTTCCAGCAGGTATTCGTGGATGTCGATCAACCGGCAACCCGGGAAGATCTTGTCGAACTGGTAGCTTTCGAGCTGGTCGTAGCAGGTGCCGCAACTGACCACCACGGTCTTGATGTCCAGGTAGTTCAGCGTCGTGGCCATGCGATGGAACAGCACGCGGTTGTCCGTGACCATTTGTTCGGCCTTGTCGGCCAGGCCATTGCCGCGCTGCGGATATCCGCAGCATAGGTAGCCGGGGGGCAGCACGGTCTGCACGCCCACGTGCCACAGCATCGCCTGTGTCGCCAGGCCCACCTGGGAAAACAGGCGCTCGGATCCGCAACCCGGGAAATAGAACACCGCCTCGCTGTCGGGGGCGGTGGCGGCCGGGTCGCGGATGATCGGGATGATGTGCGGGTCCTCGATGTCCAGCAGCTTGCGGGCGGTCTGCTTGGGCAGGCCGCCGGGCATCTTCTTGTTGACGAAGTGGATCACCTGCTCGCGCACCGGGGCCTTGCCCACTGTGGCGGGTGGCTGCGCCACCTGTTTTTTCGTCACGGGCGCCAGCAAGTCGTGGGCCAGGCGCTGGGCCTTGTAGCCCATGCCGATCATGGCGGTGCGGGTGGCCTTGATGACGCGCGGATCCTTCGCGTTCAGGAAGAACATCGAAGCCGCCGTGCCGGGGTTGAAGGACTTTTTCCCCATGCGGCGAAGCAGGGAGCGCATTTCCATGGATACGTCGCCGAAATCGATGTCCACCGGGCAGGGGTTGAAGCACTTGTGGCACAGTGTGCAGTGATCGCCGACGTCCTCGAATTCCTCCCAGTGGCGGATGCTGACGCCGCGACGCGTCTGTTCCTCGTAGAGGAAGGCCTCGATCAGCAGGGAAGTCGCCAGGATCTTGTTGCGCGGCGAATAGAGCAGGTTGGCGCGCGGCACGTGCGTGGCGCAGACCGGTTTGCACTTGCCGCAGCGCAGGCAGTCCTTGATGGCGTTGGAGATCGCACCGATCTCGCTGCGCTGCATGATCAGCGACTCGTAGCCCAGCAGGTTGAAGCTGGGCGTCCAGGCGCGCGTCAGGTCGGCGCCGGGCATGAGCTTGCCGGCGTTGAAATGGCCGTGGGGATCGACGCGGCGCTTGTAGTCCTGGAAGGGTGCGAGCTCGGCCTCGGTCAGGAACTCGAACTTGGTCAGGCCGATGCCGTGCTCGCCCGAGATCACGCCGTCCAGGCCGCGGGCAATGCCCATGATGCGCGCCACGGCCTCGTTGGCCTCGCGCAGCATCTCGTAGTCGTCGGAGTTGACCGGGATGTTGGTGTGGACGTTGCCGTCGCCCGCGTGCATGTGCAGGGCGACGAACACGCGGCTCTTCAGGACGCGGTCGTGGGTAGCCTGCAGGCCGGCCAGCACGGCCGCGCATTCCGCCCCGGCGAAGTGGCGTTCCATGGCGCCGCGGATGTCGGTCTTCCAGGAAATGCGCACCGTGTGGTCCTGCACGATGTCGATGATGCGGGCGCCGGGCTGCGCGGCCAGGCGCTCGCGCAGGGCGGGCAGCAGCTCGGGCAGGCCCAGCGATTCCAGCGTGTCCAGATGGCCGGCCAGCGGCGCGTCCAGGTGGTTCAGCAGCCAGTCCCAGCGGCGGCGCACGGCCGCCAGCGTGGCCAGGGCGTCATGGCGCCGGGTGGACAGGACGACGTCACGCGTGTGTTCGGCATCGTCGAGGTCCTCGGACTTGCCCACCGGCAGCTCGCCCTGCAGGTAGGTCTCCAGTGCGTCGATCAGGCGCAGCTTGTTGCGCGTGGACAGCTCGATGTTGATGCGTTCGATGGCATCGGTGTATTCGCCCATGCGCGGCAGGGGGATCACCACGTCCTCGTTGATCTTGAAGGCGTTGGTATGGCGCGAGATCGCCGCCGTGCGGGCGCGGTCCAGCCAGAATTTCTTGCGGGCCTCGGGGCTGACGGCGATGAAGCCCTCGCCGGCGCGCGAATTGGCGATGCGCACGACCTCGCTGGCGGCCAGCGCTACGGCGTGCTCGTCGTCGCCCACGATGTCGCCGATCAGCACCATCTTGGGCAGCGTGCCGCGCTTGCTCTTGGTGGCGTAGCCCACGGCGCGCAGGTAGCGTTCGTCCAGGTGCTCCAGGCCCGCCAGGATGGCGCCGCGCGCCCGGCCCTCGGTGTCCAGGTAGCGCTTGACCTCGACGATGGAAGGCACCGCGTCGCGGGCCTGGCCGAAGAATTCCATGCAGACCGTGCGCGTGTGCGTGGGCATGCGGTGCAGGATCCAGCGGGCCGCTGTGATCAGGCCGTCGCAGCCTTCCTTTTGCACGCCGGGCAACCCCGCCAGGAACTTGTCGGTGACGTCCTTGCCCAGGCCGGCCTTGCGAAAGCGCCGGCCCTCGATGGCCAGGGTCTCGGTCTTCAGCAGCGTGTGGCCCGGCGGACGGGCGCCGTCGAACCATTTCAGCTCGAAGCGAGCCTCCGGCGCGTCGTGGATCTTGCCCAGGTTGTGGTCCAGGCGGGAGACCTCCAGCCAGTCGCCTTGGGGATCCACCATGCGCCACCAGGCCAGGTTGTCCAGCGCCGTGCCCCACAGCACGGCTTTCTTGCCGCCGGCGTTCATGGCCACGTTGCCGCCCACGCAGGAGGCGTCGGCGGAGGTCGGATCCACGGCAAAAACGCGGCCCGCCGCCTCGGCCGCCTCGGCGACCCGGCGGGTGACCACGCCGGCGCCGGTCAGGATGGTGTGGACCGGCTGGTCGACGCCCGGCAGGGCGATGGCCTCGACGGCGCCGATGGCGTCCAGCTTTTCGGTATTGATCACGGCCGAACGCCAGGTCAGCGGGATCGCGCCGCCGGTATAGCCGGTGCCGCCGCCGCGCGGCACGATGGTCAGCCCCAGGCGGATGCAGGCGCGCACCAGGGCGGCGATCTCGTCCTCGGTGTCGGGCGTCAGGACCACGAAGGGATATTCGACGCGCCAGTCGGTGGCGTCGGTGACGTGCGAGACCCGCGACAGGCCGTCGAAGCGGATGTTGTCGCGCCGGGTGAGGCGGGACAGTTGCTTCATCGCGTCGTGGCGCAGTTTCTCGACGGCGGCGAAGTCGTCCTCGAAGGTCCGCACCGCCGTGCGGGCGGCCGCCAGCAGGCCCTGGACCTTTTCGTCCCGGGCGCCGTGGTCGTCGTCCCGGCGGCCGTCGATTTCGGCCAGGCGGTGATTCAGCGCCTCGACCAACTGGCGGCGGCGTTTCGGATTGTCCAGCAGGTCATCCTGCAGGTAGGGGTTGCGCTGCACCACCCAGATGTCGCCCAGGACCTCGAACAGCATGCGCGCGGAGCGCCCGGTGCGGCGCTGCCCGCGCAATTCCGAGAGCAGCCGCCAGGCGGGCTCGCCCAGCAGCCGACAGACGATCTCGCGATCCGACCAGGAGGTGTAGTTGTAGGGGATCTCGCGCAGGCGGGGCGCCTGGGCCGGTTCGAGCAGTTCGGGGGCGACGGGGGCGTTCATGGAAGCTTCGTGGCAGGTGCCCCTATCACGGTCAGGGGCAATCCACTAGTTTAAGGGCAAAATGCCGCCCGTTCGGCATGAGCTTATTTTTCCGGCGGCGGCCGGTCCGCTCAAAGCCAGGCGCGCACCCAGGGCCAGGTGTGGATCAGGACGCCGGTCAGGACCGCGTAACGCAGGAATTTCCCGATCGCCATGTAGAAGAGGCTGGGCCAGAACGGCAGCCTCAGCCAGCCGGCGACGGCGCACAGGGGGTCGCCGATGACGGGCAGCCAGGACAGCAGCAGGGCCGGGGGGCCGAAACGGTGGAACCAGTCGGTGGTCATGGCGTGCCAGCGCCCGCCCGCGGAACCGCGGGCCGGGGCGGGGTGGGGATGATGCCAGCGGTGCCAGAGGCTCTCCGCGCCGGCGCCCATGGCATAGGTGACGGCCCCGCCCAGCGTATTGCCCAGCGTGGCCACCCCCACGGCGGGCCAGAACATGTGCGGAGCGATATGCACGTAGCCGAACACCGCCGGTTCGGATCCCAGCGGCAGCAGCGTCGCGGACACCAGGCTGACCAGAAAAATGGCGGACAGGCCGTAGCGGGGCAGCGCCAGTGCGGCCAGCAGCGCGTGGATCGAAGGTTGAAGCCAGGTTTCCATGGTCCCCAGAGTGTAATCCGGGGCGCCCGGGCCTGCCGGGCGCCCCGTCGGCGCTCAGCAGTCCGGCTGGAAGGGGGCGGGGTCGATGGCGGGCGTGGCGCCGCTCATCAGGGACTGCAGCAGGTGGGCGCTGCCGCAGGCCAGGGTGAAGCCCAGCGCCCCCTGGCCGATGTTCAGCCACAGATTGTCCGCGGCGCGGCTGCGGCCGATCCGCGGCTTGCCGTCCGCGGTGGCGGGGCGCTGGCCCGCCCAGGCCTGGGCGGCGGCCAGGTCCGCCTGGGGCAGCAGCTCGTGCGTCTGCTGCTTGACCAGGGCGATCCGGTCGGCCTCGATGCCTTCGCCCTGGACGCCGATGCCGACCATGGCGGCGATCCGGAGGGTGTCGCCCAGCCTGGCATAGACCGTGCGCCGCTCGTAGTCGGTGACGCTGATGGCGGGGGCCTCCGCGCCGCGGCAGGGCAGGCTGAGGCTGTAGCCTTTCAGGGGATACAGGGGCGCGCGTTCGCCCAGGGGCGCCAGCAGGTCGCGGCTTTCCAGGCCGGCGGCCAGCACGAAGTGGTCGGCCTCGATGGATCCGCCGTCGGCCATCGACAGCCGCTTGAGGCGGGATCCCTGGCGTTCCAGACGGCGGACGCGGACGCCCATGCGCAGCGACACGCCGTCCATGGCCGCCAGACGGTCGAAGAGCCCCTGCGTGAACCGCGCGCAGTCGCCGGCCTCCTCGCTGGGCGTATATACGGCGCCGGCCAGGCGCGACCGGGCGGGAGCCAGCGCGGGTTCCAGCGCGACCAATTGCGCCGCGTCCAGCACCTGCTGCTCGGACCCGAGGCCGGCCTGCAGCGCCACCTGCCGGCGGGCCTTGTCCAGCAGGGCGGGCGTGCGGTAGACGATCAGCTTGCCGTTGCGCACGTGGGCGAAATCCAGCGGATCGTCCTGCTGGATTTCGTGCAGCACCTCACGGCTGAGGTAGGACAGGCTCAGCAGCTGGGCCGTCGTGGCCGATGCCGCGCGGGCGTTGCAGGCGCGCAGGAACTGCAGGCACCAGCGCCACTGCCGGGGATCGGCGCGCGGCCGGAACCGCAGCGGCGAATCGGGACTGAGCAACCAGGCGGGCAGGTGGGGAAGCACGCCGGGTCCGGCCAGCGGGGCGACGTAGCTGTAGCTGAGCTGCCCGCCGTTGGCGTGGCTGGCGCCGCTGGCGGGGTGCTCGGCCCCGTCCACCAGCGTGACTTGCAGGCCCTGGCGGGCCAATTGCCACGCCGTCGTGACGCCGATGACGCCAGCGCCGATGACGCATACATGCATTTTCCGTATCCATGCGAAGACAACAGCGGAAATTGTCGGTCCGGGCTGCGGCGGTGACAAATGCCGATCCGGCGATCAGCCATAACCAGGGGGCATGGGCGTCGCGGGGGGGGCGGCGGAAAAGGCCGGCTCAGGCGGGGCCGGCCGACGGCATCCGCGACAGGGTCTCGCAGATGGCGCGCACGGATTCGATGAAGTCGCGGTGCAGCAGGCTGAGCGGGTCGTTGGCGTGCACCATGATGTTGATGGGCACGGGGACGGCGGGATCCAGGCGGCTGAGCGCCATGCCGGGCTTGAGCATGGCGCGGCCCGTCAGCAGGTCGACGATGGCGTCCCCGCAGCCGGCCTCCACCAGGCTGCAGGCCACGTAGTGGGTCTGGACGATGATGCGGGTGTCCAGACTGATGCCGGCGGCCCGCAGCGCATGGTCCATGACCGTGCCGACCTGGTCGCGCGTGTCCAGGGCGATGACCGGCCGGTCGCCGAGCTGCCTCAGCGCGATGGGGTCGGGCGCGGGCGTCAGGCTCAGATAGGCGAGTTCGGTGGTCCCGATGCCGATGCGGCGCAGGCCGGGATGGTCCTGGTCGTCGAAGGTGATGACCAGGTCCAGCTCCTGCGCATGCAGGCCCTCGACGAGGTCGGGGCTGTGCAGCGTGCTGATCTTGAACGAGGCCTCGGTCCCGGCGTGAAAGCGCTGGATGGCCATCGGCAGCAGGCCCAGTCCGATGGCGGGGGCGCAGCCCACGCGCAGGTGGCCCTGCCGCCCCTGGCGCAGGTTGGCGGCCAGGCGCCGGATGTGCGCGAGGTCCTGGCTGAGCTGCTCGATCTGTGGACTGAGGATCCCGGCCTCCCGGGTGGGCACCAGCCGGCCCTTGATCCGGTCGAACAGCTTGAATCCCAGCTGGGATTCCGCGTGAGCGAGGATCTTGCTGGCCGCCGGCTGCGAAATGTTGAGCAGCGCCGCCGCCTGGGTCAGCGAGCCGGCCTGGCGGATGGCCTCGAAGATCTCGATGTGCCGCAGTCGCATGGAAAATGGATGCCGCGAAGAAGGGGTTGCGGGGCGCCGGCCGCGAAGGCCGCCGGTTGGACAGTATAGAGCATAGCCTGTCGTTATGGCAGCCGGTGAAATTGCTATTTGTCGCCCGGAACGGCCCTGCTGATAATGGGGCCGGATCACACTATGGTCAGCACCAATGTCCAATGACTCCGGTCTTATGGCATGGTGTCGAAAGTGGCAAAGTGATTACACTTACGGTCGCTTGCATTATCCCTCATGCAGGTGCCCGTTCCAGTGAAGAACCACTGAACACGATAAAACAGGCTAACTAGGAGGAACCATGAAACTTTTGCCAATCATTCTGGCGACTGCCGTCTCGGTCGTGGGCATGACCGCGGCCCAGGCTGAAAACAGCCGGATCGACAAGATCAAGTCCACGGGCGAATTGACCCTGGGCTATCGCGAATCGTCCATTCCGTTTTCTTATCTGGACGACAACCAGAAGCCCGTCGGTTACTCGATGGACATCTGCTACGGCATCGCCGACGCGCTGAAGAAAGACCTCAACCTGCCCAACCTGAAGATCAAGCTGGTGTCCGTGACCTCCTCCACGCGGATCCCGCTGGTGGCCAACGGCACGGTGGACATCTCCTGCGGCTCGGCGACCAACAACGCCCAGCGCCAGGAACAGGTCGCCTTCGCGCCCACGACCTTCGTGACGGCCACGCGCTTCACGGCCCTGAAGTCCTCCAACCTGAAGGACCTTGCCGATTTCAAGGGCAAGACCGTCGTCTCCACGTCCGGGACCAGCAACCTGAAATGGCTGACCCAGACCAACGCCGACCAGAAACTGGGCATGCGCATCATCCCCGCCAAGGATCACTCCGAAGCCTTCCTGACGGTGGCCAATGGCCGCGCCACGGCCTTCTTCATGGATGACATCCTGCTGGCCGGCCTGGTGGCCAGCTCGCAGAACGCCAGCGACTGGATGATCAGCGAAAAGGCCTACACGATCGAGCCCTACGGCATGATCGAGCCCAAGGGCGATCCGAAGTTCAAGACCGCCGTGGACAACGCGGTCAAGGCCATGATGAAGGACGGCAAGATCGACGAGCTGTACAAGAAATGGTTCACGTCGCCGATCCCCCCGAAGAACATCAACCTGAACTGGCCGATGACTCCCGAGCTGAAGAAGGTCATCGCGAATCCGACCGATTCGCCCAACCCCGCCGACTACAAGCAATAAGCCGTAGTCCTCAGGGAAACACTGCATAGGTGGCGGCACCTCCCGGACTCACCCTGGGAGGTGCCGTTTGCATCACAGGCGCTGCCGGCCTTCGGGGGCGCCGCATAGGATATCCGTATGAATTATCACTGGAACTGGCTGATTTTCTGGGCAGATGCTCCTGATGGCACCGGAACCTACCTGCATACCCTGATCCGGGGTGCGTATTGGACCCTCGGGGTCTCGGCATTGGCCTGGGTGATCGCCCTGGTCGTGGGCGTCGTGGTCGGCGTCTTCAGAACCACCCGGATCGCGTGGCTCGAGCGCCTGTGCGCCGGCTACGTCGAACTCTTCCGCAACGTGCCCCTGCTGGTGCAGATGTTCTTGTGGTATTTCGTCTTTCCCGAAGTCGTCCCGCAGTCGCTGGGCGACGCGATCAAGCAGGCCGATCCCGTCTGGAGCACCTTCTGGACCGCCACGGTGTGCCTGGGGCTGTTCACTTCGTCCCGGATCGCCGAGCAGGTCCGCGCCGGCGTCACGGCGCTGCCGCGCGGGCAGGACATGGCGGCGACCGCGCTGGGCCTGACCCGGGTGCAGGCCTACCGCTACATCCTGCTGCCCATGACGGCGCGCATCATCATGCCCCCGCTCACGTCCGAGGCCTTGAACCTGATCAAGAACTCGTCCATCGCCTTTACCATCGGCCTGCTGGAAATCACCGGGGCGGCCCGGTCCATGCAGGAATTTTCCTTCCAGATCTTCGAAAGCTTCACGGCGGCGACCATCCTGTACCTCATCATCAATCTGGTGGTGGTGGTGCTGATGCGCTTGATCGAGAAATGGATCAGCGTGCCGGGCTTCATCGGCACCAAGCGCTAAGGAGACATCATGTCCGGATTCGATTTCGAAGTCATCTGGCGCACCCTGCCCTACGTGCTCGGCACGGGCCTGGTATTCACCATCAAGCTCACGGTCCTGGCGACCTTGGGGGCCGTGATCCTGGGTACCCTTATGGCCATGATGCGCCTGTCCTCCAACCGCGTGATCGCGGGGGTGTCGGGCATCTACGTGAACCTGATGCGCGCCCTGCCGCTGATCCTGATCATCTTCTGGTTCTATTTCCTGGTGCCGTACATCATCGGCTGGGTCACCGGGGCCGGCAGGCCGATCGCGGTCGGCGGGTTCACCTCGGCGCTGATCACCTTCATCCTCTTCGAGGCCGCCTATTTCTGCGAGATCATGCGCGCCGGCATCCAGTCGATTCCCTTCGGGCAGGTCGGCGCCGGCTACGCGCTGGGGCTGAACTACTGGCAGGTCATGGGGCAGATCGTCCTGCCGCAGGCCTTCCGCAACATGACCCCCGTGCTGCTGACGCAGATGATCGTGCTGTTCCAGGACACGTCGCTGGTCTACGTGCTGTCGCTCACGGACTTCCTGGGCGCGGCCAACAACATCGCCCAGCGCGACGGGCGCATGGTCGAGATGTTCGTGTTCGCGGCCGTCGTCTATTTCATCATTTCCTACATCGCATCCCGCTCGGTCAAGCGGCTTGAGCGTCGTATCGCCATCGTGCGCTAAGGGCAGGAGTCTCATTCATGATTGAATTCAAGAACGTCAGCAAGTGGTATGGTTCCTTTCAGGTCCTCACAGACTGCACCACCTCGGTGTCCAAGGGCGAGGTCGTGGTGATCTGCGGCCCGTCCGGGTCCGGCAAGTCCACCCTCATCAAGACCGCCAACGCACTGGAACCCTTCCAGAAGGGTGAAATCTTCATCGACGGCGTCTCGGTCGGCGCGGCGGGCACCAATCTGCCCAAGCTGCGCTCGCGCATCGGCATGGTGTTCCAGCATTTCGAGCTGTTTCCGCACCTGTCGGTCCTGCGCAACCTGACCCTGGCGCAGATCAAGGTTCTGGGACGCTCCGAGGCAGAGGCCAAGCAGCGCGCCCGGGCCCTGCTAGAGCGCGTCGGCCTGAGCGCCCACATCGACAAGTATCCCGGGCAGCTCTCCGGCGGCCAGCAGCAGCGCGTGGCCATCGCGCGGGCCCTGGCGATGGACCCGATGGCCATGCTGTTCGACGAGCCCACGTCGGCGCTGGACCCGGAAATGGTCAACGAGGTGCTGGACGTCATGGTCGACCTGGCCAAGGAAGGCATGACCATGATGGTCGTGACCCACGAAATGGGCTTTGCCCGCAGCGTGGCCGACCGCGTGATCTTCATGGACCAGGGCTCCATCATCGAGGATTGCACCAAGGACGATTTCTTCGGCGACCCCGAGGCCCGTTCCGACCGCGCCAAACAGTTCCTTTCCAAAATCCTGCACCACTGATAGGTAAAACACATGATTCCCGGTGTCGACAATGACAGCATTGTCTATCTGAATGGCGAATACGTCCGGCTGGGCGATGCCAAGATCTCGGTCCTGGACCGGGGTTTCATTTTTGGCGACGGCATCTACGAGGTCGTGCCGTGCTACGGCGGCAAGCCCTTCCTGATGCAGAATCACCTGGCCCGCCTGCAGCGCAGCCTGAAGGCCATCCGCCTCGACGCCGGGCGCAGCACCGCCGACTGGGAAAACCTGGTGCGCGACATCCTGTCGCGCACCGGCAGCCAGGGCGACTGCACCGTTTACCTGCAGGTCACGCGCGGCGTGGCCAAGCGCGATCATGGATTCCCGCAGGACAGCCAGGCCACGGTGTTCTGCATGGTCTCGCCCCTGAAGCGCCCCGACGCCCGCAAGCGCGAGGACGGCATGACGGCGGTCAGCATGCCCGACGAGCGCTGGCTGCATTGCGAGATCAAGTCCGTGTCCCTGCTGGGCAACGTGCTGGCCAAGCAATACGCCACGGATGCCGGCGTGGACGAGGTCCTGCAGTTCCGCGGCGATCACCTGTCCGAGGGCTCGTCCTGCAATATCTGGGTGGTCAAGGACGGTGTCCTGCGCGCGCCGGAGCGCGACCACCTGATCCTGGAAGGCATCCGCTACGGTTTCCTGGAACAGCTGGCCGCCCAGGCGGGTGTTCCTTTCGAGTCGCGGCCCATCACCCGCGACGAGGCCGCCAGCGCCGACGAACTGATGCTGTCCTCGGCCACCAAGGAAGTCCTGCCAATCACGCAGCTCGACGGCAAGCCGGTGGGCACCGGGCGTCCGGGGCCGGTGTACGCGCGCCTGCGCGCCGGCTACGACGCCGCGATCGCGGCCTTGTGATGCCCGGCGGCGGCGCCATGCCGCCGCTGTTTCAGGCCATCGGCCCGTCCGCGCGCCACCAGGCATACCGGTTCTTGCCGGCGTGCTTGGCGGTGTACATGGCGGTGTCGGCCCGGCCCAGCAGGGTGTCGGGGTCGGCGCCGTGCAGCGGATGCAGCGCAGCGCCGATGCTGGCCGAGATCCGGACCTCGATGCCGCTCAGGTCGAAAGGCCGGGACAACACGTCGAGGATGTCCTGAATGATGCGCTCCGCGTCGGTCTGCGTGTGCAGGCCGTTCAGGATGATGGCGAATTCGTCGCCGCCGAACCGCGCTACGGTGTCTTCCGAGGCGTCGCGCACGTGGCGCCGGATCCGGCGGGCCACCTGGCGCAGCAGGTCGTCGCCCGTGGCGTGGCCGTATCGGTCGTTGACCTCCTTGAAGCCGTCCAGGTCCAGGTACAGGATCGCCGCCATGGCGTGATGGCGGCGCGTGGATTCCAGCGCGCGCACGCAGCGTTCCTGGAACAGGACGCGGTTGGGCAGGCCGGTCAGCGGATCGTGCCGGGCGGCATGCGCCAGCCGGGTCTCGCTGGCCTGCAGCGCGAGGGTGGCGCCCCGCTGGCGCGCCAGGCCCATGAACAGGATCGCGGTGAAGCACAGCAGCGCGATCGAGGCCGCGCCGGCGGCCAGCAGGTAGCCGGTGCGCCGGTGCTCGGATCCGGCCACGGCCTCGGCGTAGGACGTGCCGACCACGACCATCAGCGGATAGTGGTCCAGCGTGCGGTAGCTGACGATGCGGCGGATGCCGTCGATCTCGCCCTGGTCCACGAGATCGCCGGTGGGGTCCGCCTGGCGCTGGACGAACCAGGATGCGCCGCGGGCGTCCTCGTCGAAGCTGATCCGGCCGCCGGCCTTGCGCCCGCGCGTGTAGCCGTCCAGGCCGGTGATCTCCAGCAGGCCGTGCACGCCCAGGTCGGCCTGCTGGTAGAAATTGGTCAGGTAGGCCGGGTCGATCGCCATGACGATCACCCCGCCGAAGCCTCCGTCGGGCCGGGTGATGCGCAGCGACATCGGGATGCGCCATTGGCCCGACACCCGGCCCAGCACCGCGCGGCTGACGAACAGGGCGTCCTGGGTGGCGTCCCGCTGGGCCAGGAAGAAATCGCGGTCCGAGTAATTCACCCCCGGAGGCGTGTGCTGCGTGCTGGCGATGATCGCGCCGTGTTCGTCGACCACGCTGATGATGGTGAACATGTGTTCGCGGATGACGTTGCGTTTGACCCATCCGGCCAGGTCGGGCGGCGTGCCGTCGCGCACGTATTCTTCGCGGGCGAAGGCGGCGACCTGCTCGGCCGCCTTGAGGGTGCGGAAGATGTCCTGCTCGAAGGCGATGGTCAGGTTGGAATTGGCGCGGATGGCCGCGTCGACGGGCTGGGCGCGTTCGGTGGCGATCAGTTGCAGGACGGCCAGCCAGATGACGCCCAGGATGCTCAGGCACAGCAGCACGATGCTGGCGCACAGCGGCTTGTTGAAGGCGTAACGCGGCCCGAGCTCCATGATCCCGATCTTGTGTTCCTGAGGCCCTCACTGTAACGGCTTGTACCGGTTTCGTCGATATGGGACGACTCCTCGGTCCGCAGCGGGCGCGGCCGCGCGGGGCTGGCGCCGCCCGGTCCCCGATGGCCCTGTGATATTCTTTTCAGCTTCCTTGACCATTCGTGGCGTGCCATGTCCGTTGATTACCTGAAGCGCATTCTGACGTCCAAAGTCTATGACGTCGCTCATGAAACCGCCCTGGACCCGGCCCCCCGAATCAGCAAGCGCATCGGCAACACGGTGCTGCTCAAGCGCGAGGACACGCAGCCCGTCTTCAGCTTCAAGCTGCGCGGCGCCTACAACAAGATGGCGCACCTCAGCGCGGAAGACCTCAAGCGCGGCGTGATCGCCGCCTCGGCCGGCAACCACGCCCAGGGCGTCGCCCTGGCGGCCAGCCGGCTGAAATGCCGCGCCGTGATCGTCATGCCCATCACGACTCCCCAGGTCAAGATCGATGCCGTGCGCGCCCTGGGCGGCGAGGTCGTGCTGTTTGGCGACAGCTTCACGGACGCCGCCGAGCACGCGACCGAGCTGCAGGCCCGGGACGGCCTGACCTTCGTCCATCCCTTCGACGACCCGGATGTGATCGCGGGCCAGGGCACGGTCGGCATGGAGATCCTGCGCCAGCATCCCGGCCCCATCGATGCCGTGTTCGTCGCGATCGGCGGCGGCGGGCTGATTGCCGGGGTGGCGGCCTACATCAAGCAGCTGCGCCCCGAGATCCAGGTGATCGGCGTGCAGACCGAGGATTCCGACGCCATGGTGCGCAGCGTGCGTGCGGGCCGGCGGATCAAGCTGGCCGACGTCGGGCTGTTCTCGGACGGCACGGCGGTCAAGCAGGTCGGCCAGGAGACCTTCCGCCTGGTGCGCGAGTACGTGGACGATTTCGTGACGGTGGATACCGATGCGGTCTGCGCCGGCATCAAGGACGTGTTCCAGGACACGCGCAGCGTGCTCGAGCCCGCGGGCGCCCTGGCGCTGGCCGGGGCCAAGCGCTATGCCGCCCAGCAGAAATGGAAGGGCAAGACGCTGGTGGCCATCACTTGCGGCGCCAACATGAATTTCGACCGCCTGCGTTTCGTGGCGGAACGGGCGGACGTGGGCGAGGCCCGCGAGGCGCTGTTCGCCATCACCCTGCCGGAAAAGCGCGGCAGTTTCCTGCGCCTGTGCGAGGCCGTCGGCCAGCGTGCGGTCACCGAATTCAATTACCGCATTTCCGATGCGGAACAGGCCCACGTGTACGTGGGTCTGCAGATCCGCGCGGAAGGCGAGATCGAGAAGCTCGCCGCCCATTTCCGCAAGCTGGATTTCCCCACGCTCGACCTCACCGGCAACGAGATGGCCAAGACGCACCTGCGCTACATGGTGGGCGGGCATTCGGGGCTGGCCCGGCACGAGGTGCTGTACCGTTTCGAGTTTCCCGAGCGCCCGGGCGCGCTGATGAAGTTCCTGGGCGCCATGAATCCCGAATGGAACATCAGCCTGTTCCACTACCGCAATCAGGGCGACGACTACGGCCGCATCCTGGTGGGCATTCAGGTGCCGCCCGACGACAAGAAAGCCTTCAAGGATTTTCTGTCGACCCTCGGTTATCCGTATTGGAACGAGACCGACAATCCGGCCTATCGCCTGTTCCTGTAGGCGGACCCGGAGCGCTTCAGGCCGCGGCCGGCGGCTGGGGCGGCACCGGCCCGGCGGCGGGCGCGTCTTCGGCCGCCACGGTCGGCTCGATGCAGACCCGGCTGGCCGGAAAGCGGATCGAGAAGGTGCTGCCGCGGCCCGGCGCGCTCTCGATCTCGAGCGCGGCCTGGTGGCGCAGCGCCACGTGCTTGGTGATGGCCAGGCCCAGGCCCGTGCCCCCGGTGGCGCGCGAGCGGCCCCGGTCCACCCGGAAGAACCGCTCGGTCAGGCGGGGGATGTGGGCCGGATCGACGCCGATCCCGGTATCCCGCACCAGGTAGCGCGCATCGCCGTCGGGCAGGCATTCCCAGCGGACGGTGATGGCGCCCCCGGCCGGCGTGTAGCGCACGGCGTTGGTCAGCAGATTGCCGATGGCCGAGGACAGCTCGCTGTCCTGACCGATGATGCGCAATTCATCCTGGATCCGGACGTCGAATCGATGCTGTCCCTTGGACAGCGCCTGGCATTGGGTCAGGGCGGTGCGGATCAGGGCCGGCACCGGGACCGGGGCGCCCGCGCCGTTGGGCGTGGTCTCCAGCGAGGACAGGGTGAGCAGGTCAGCCACCAGGGCCTGCATGTTGTGCGCCTGCTGGGACATCAGGTCCAGGTAGTGGCGCCGCTGTTCGACGCTGACGGCCTCTTCGGGCAGGTCCAGCAGGGTCTCGATGAATCCCGACAGCACGGTCAGGGGCGTGCGCATCTCGTGCGAGACGTTGGCGACGAAATCCTTGCGGGTGCGCTCCAGGCGCTCGATCTGGGTGATGTCGCGCGTGACCAGCAGGAATTGCCCCGCGCCATAGGGCGCCAGGTGCAGCATCAGCGTGCGGGCCTCGCCGTGGCGGGCGACGTGCAGGATCAGAGGCTTGTCCCAGCGGTCCTGGCGGGCGTAGCGGGCGAATTCCGGGTCCCGGATGATGTTCAGGATGCTGTGGCCGCGATCCTGCTGCGGGTCCAGGCCCAGATGCCCGGCGGCGGTCTGGTTGCACCACAGCAGGGATTTGTCCGGCGCCAGCGTCAGCGCGCCGTCGGGCAGCGCCTCGGCCGCCAGCAGCGCGCGCTGGAAGTTGCGGCTGCGTTCCTGCAGGTCCAGGCGGTTCTGCTTGAGCTTGCGGTAGATGGGGGCGAGGACCTCGTCCCAGGGGCCCACGGAGGCGGGCGGCGGATCGTCGATGTTGCGCACCCACCGGGCGATGCGGGAGAGCTGCAGGCCGCTCACCAGGATCATGAGCAGCAGCCCCAGGGCGAAGACCGCCCAGCCGGTGGCCGCCCCCAGCCAGGCGCCCAGCAGCCAGCCCCCCAGGGCCCAGAGTGTGATGGAGACGAGTGTCTTGGTCATTCGGTGTGTACGGTGCTGAAGCGGTAGCCCGCCCCCCGCACCGTCTGGATGGTGTGCTCCTGGCCGGCGGGCGAGAGGGCCTTGCGCAGCCGGCGGATGTGGACGTCCACCGTGCGTTCCTCGACGAATACGTGGTCGCCCCAGACCTGGTCGAGCAGTTGGCCGCGAGTGTACACGCGTTGTGCGTGGGTCATCAGAAAGTGTAGCAGGCGGAATTCCGTCGGCCCCATGGCGAGGACCTGGCCGCCGCAGCGGACCTGCCGGGCGTTGGGATCCAGCGTCAGCGTGCCGGCCTCGATCGGGTCGGGTGTCAGCTGCGGGGCGCGGCGGCGCAGCAGGGACTTGATGCGCGCGAGCAGCTCGCGTGGGGAAAAGGGCTTGGTCAGGTAGTCGTCGGCGCCGGCCTCCAGCCCGTCGACCTTGTCCTGCTCGGCGCCGCGCGCCGTCAGCATGATGAGGGGGATCTCGCGGGTGCGCGGCGCCGCGCGCAGTTGCCGGGCCAGCTGGATGCCGGGCTGGTCCGGCAGCATCCAGTCCAGCAGGATCAGGTCCGGCAGCACGCCCTGGATCTGGGTCTGGGCCTCGCGGCTGCTGCCCGCGGCTCGCACGGCGTAGCCGGCATGCTGCAGATTGACGGACAGCAGTTCCTGGATGGCGGGTTCGTCTTCAATGATCAGGATCGTGGTGGGCATGACGGATCGGTGAATCGGACTTCGTGTCGGGCTCGGTCATCATACGGTCACATTATTTCATTCATGTGACGATGTCGTGGCGGAGCCGGCCGCCGCGCGGCGGGAGGAATGCGGTACGATACGTGGATCATGAGTGAAACCCCCCAAGACTCCGGCCCGGGGCCGCAGACGCATTTCGGATTCGAGACGGTGCGCGAGGCCGACAAGGCCCATCGCGTGGCCGAGGTCTTCCATTCGGTGGCCAGCCGCTACGACGTCATGAACGACCTGATGTCGGGCGGGCTGCATCGGGTCTGGAAGGCCTTCACCGTGGGCCGGGCGCAGGTGCGTCCCGGCATGCGGGTGCTGGACATCGCCGGCGGCACGGGAGACCTGGCGCGCGCCTTCGCGCGGCGGGCCGGCCCGACCGGCCAGGTGTGGCTGACCGACATCAATGATTCCATGCTGCGCGTCGGGCGCGACCGCCTGCTGGATCGCGGCCTGGTGACCCCTGTCGCGGTCTGCGACGCCGAATGCCTGCCGTTTCCCGACCAGTATTTCGACCGGGTGTCCGTGGCCTTCGGCCTGCGCAACATGACGCACAAGGACCTGGCGCTGGCGGAAATGCACCGGGTACTCAAGCCGGGCGGCAAGCTGCTGGTGCTGGAATTTTCCCGGGTGGCGCCTGCCCTGGCGCCGGTCTACGACTGGTATTCCTTCAATGTACTGCCCCGGATCGGGCGCGTGGTGGCCTCCGACGAGGCCAGCTACCGCTACCTGGCCGAATCCATCCGCATGCACCCGGATCAGGAAACCCTGGCCGGCATGCTGGGCGCGGCGGGCTTTGGCCGGGTGCAGTACTTCAACATGACGGCCGGCGTCGTGGCCCTGCACGAGGGCGTCCGGCTGGACTGAGCCATCCTGTTCCTGGACATCCTCGGGGGCCGCGCGATGCGGCCCCCGGCGTTTCCGGCGCGGGCGGATGATGCGGCGCGTCCCGATCTGTGGTAATTTATGTTTGTTCAGCTTCCTGTCAGTTTATGGCTGGCGGGCCGTTTCGCTGACGAACGACCTCATACCGGAGACTCCATGATTGTTCAATTGCCCCGCTGGATCGTCGCCACGCTGCTGCTATGCGCCGCGCTGATGATGCTGGCCGTCACTTCCGATGCCCATGCGCGCCGCATGGGAGGCGGCATGAGCTTCGGCCGCCAGTCCTCCAATGTCATCAAACAGCGCCAGGCCGTCACACCGCCGGCCGCCTCGACCACCCAGCGCGCCGCCACGCCGGCCGCCGGGGCCGCGGCGGGCACGGCGGCGGCTGGCGCCGCCAAGTCCGGCATGTCGCGCTGGCTCGGGCCGATCGCCGGCATCGCCGCCGGCCTCGGCATTGCCGCCCTGCTGTCCAGCCTGGGGCTGTCGGGCGCCTTCCTCGAATTCCTGTCCAGCGCGCTGCTGATCGGCCTGGTGGTGATGGCCGTCATGTTCCTGGTCCGGCGCCTGCGCGGGGCGCAACGCCCGATGGCCGCGGCCGGGGCGGGCAACAGCTACCGCCAGTCCGCGCCCGGGGCGGGCGGATCCGCCTGGAACCCGGCCTCGCCGTCTCCGTCGGCCGCGCCGTCGGGCGCGTCGGCGGCCCCGGTGATCGAGGCCGTCGCCTCGAAGGAGAACCAGGATCCTTCCTGGTTCATCCCGGGCGACTTCGACGTGCCGGCGTTCCTGGCGCAGGCCAAGCAGCAGTTCACCCGGGTCCAGGCCCTGTGGGATGCCGGCGACCGCCAGGCGCTGGGCGAGCTGCTCACCGACGACCTGCTGGCCGAGATCACCCCGCGCCTGCCGCAGCCTGGTGAGGGCAATCGCACCGAGATCGTGCTGCTGAACGCCGAGCTGCTGGGCATCGAGACCGTGGCGGGCGGCCACCTGGCCAGCGTGCGCTATTCCGGCATGCTGCGCGAGTCCGCCGGCGCCGAGGCCTTCCGCATGGAAGAGGTCTGGAACCTCTACAAGGCCGACGGCGCGGGCTGGCTGCTGGCCGGCATCCAGCAGCTCAATCCCCAATAAGCGCCAGCCTCCGCCTGCATGGGGGCGGCGTAAAACCGGTAAACTGAGGGTCCGGGGAAACCATGACGGTTGACCCGGACCCTTTTGTTTCCCGGATCCGTCATCCGGCGTCCGTCCGGCGGCCGGGCGATCGGTTCCTGCGCATGAACATGTCTTTTCCCGCTTTCCTGCCCCAGCCAGCCGCGTTGCTGCTGCGGGGATTCAATGCCCTGCTGCGCCGCGAACCCTGGGCGCGCGAGCGCCTGGCCGCGCATGCGGGAAAATCCCTGCGCCTGTCGGCCGGCGGATGGTCGCTGCGGGCCAGCATCGCATCGGACGGCACCTTGCAGGCCTGCGACGCGGCCGTGGTGCCCGACGTGACCCTGTCCGTGCCGTCCGAGCGCCTGCGCGACCTGCCCGGCGCCTGGGGCCGCCAGGGGCTGGCGGGCGTGACGGCGCTGGCGCACATCCAGGGTGATGCCGGACTGGCCCACCTGGTGTCCGACCTGGCCCGTGAGCTGCGCTGGGACGTCGAGGACGATCTGTCCCGGATCGTGGGCGACGTGCTGGCGGTGCGCCTGAGCGACGGCGCGCGGCGCCTGGCCGCGGGCGCGCGCCAGACGGCCGGCCGGGCGCGGGACAATCTCGCCGAATACCTGGCCGACGAATCCGGCATCGGGGTGCGGACCGCCGAATTCCAGCGCCTGGGCGAGGACGTGCGGGGGCTGGCCGCCCGGCTGGATCGCCTGGATGCCCGGGTCAAGCGCCTGACGGAGGAGGCCGCATGCTGACTCTGCTGCGGCTGGCCTACATCTTCTGGGTGGGCCTGCGCTACCGGCTCGACGAGCTGGTCCTGTCCAGCCTGCAGCATCCCTGGGCGCACGCGCTGCTGTGGGTGGTGCGCCTGGGCCGGCGCCCCCGCCGCCCGCGCGGCCAGCGCCTGCGCCTGGCCCTGGAAAACCTCGGGCCCATCTACGTGAAATTCGGCCAAGTCCTGTCCACGCGCCGGGACCTGGTGCCCGCCGACATCGCGGACGAGCTGGCCCGCCTGCAGGACCGGGTGCCGCCGTTTCCCTCGGACCAGGCGGCGGCCATCATCGAGGATTCGCTGGGGGCGCCGCCCCAGACGCTGTTTGCGCACTTCGAGCGCGACCCGGTGGCCTCGGCCTCCATCGCCCAGGTGCACTTCGCGGTGCTGCACGACGGCCGCGAGGTCGCGGTCAAGGTGCTGCGCCCCGGCATGCGCGGCGCCATCGAGCGCGACCTGATGCTGCTGCGCGTGCTGGCCGGCCTGGTCGAGCGCCTGGCGCCCGACGGCCGGCGGCTCAAGCCCCGCGAGGTTGTCGCCGAGTTCGACAAATACCTGCACGACGAACTGGACCTGATCCGCGAGGCCGCCAACTGCAGTCAGCTGCGCCGCAATTTCGGTCCGGAGACCGGCCGCGCCGACCTGCTCATGGTGCCCGAGGTCGTCTGGGAATTCTGCGCCAGCCAGGTCTTCACCATGCAGCGCATGCGCGGCGTGCCGATCAGCCGCATCGCGCGGCTGCGCGAACTGGGCGTGGACATCCCCCAGCTGGCGCGCCAGGGGGTGGAGATCTTCTTCATGCAGGTCTTCAGCGACGGTTTCTTCCATGCCGACATGCACCCGGGCAACATCCTCGTCTCGGACGATCCCGATACGCTGGGCCGCTACATCGCCCTGGACTTCGGCATCGTCGGCTCGCTGTCGGAATTCGACAAGAACTACCTCGCCCAGAATTTCCTGGCCTTCTTCCGCCGCGATTACCGCCGCGTCGCCCAGCTGCACATCGAATCGGGCTGGGTGCCGCCCGCCACTCGAGAAGAAGAGCTCGAGGGCGCGGTCCGCGCCGTCTGCGAGCCGTATTTCGACCGCCCCCTGGCCGAGATCTCCCTGGGCCAGGTCCTGCTGCGCCTGTTCCAGACCTCGCGCCGCTTCAACGTGGAGATCCAGCCCCAGCTGGTGCTCCTGCAAAAGACGCTGCTCAATGTCGAGGGCATGGGCCGCGAGCTCGATCCGACCCTGGACCTCTGGCAGACCGCCAAGCCCTTCCTGGAACGCTGGATGCACCAGCGCGTCGGCCTGCGGGGCCTGCGCCAGCGGCTGGACCAGGAAGCCAGCCAGTGGGCGCAGATCCTGCCGCAGATTCCGCGCCTGGTCCATACCCGCCTGAACCACCCCGACGCCGGCCCGGCCATGCGCGCCGAGCTGGCGCACCTGCGCCGCGCCCAGGAAGGCACCAACCGCCTGCTGGCGGTGCTGTGCGGCATCCTCGCCGCCGGCCTGGCGGTGGCCGTCTGGGCCCTGACCCGCGGAGGCGGCCTGTGAGCCGCCAGGCGGGCGCCGCGGGGACGGCAGGACCCGGCGCGGCGGATCCGTCGCCGGGCGGCGGCTCCGCGCCCCGGTTCGAGTCCAAGATACTGTCTCCGGATGCGTGCCTGCGGGCGGTGGCCGAGGGCCGGGTGGCGCGCCCTCTGGTCTTCACCAACGGCGTCTTCGACATCCTGCACCGGGGCCACGTCACCTATCTGGATCGGGCGGCGGGGCTGGGCGCGGCGCTGGTCGTCGCGGTGAACACCGATGCGTCCGTGCGCCGTCTGGGCAAGGGCGCCGACCGGCCCTTGAACACCCGGGCCGACCGCGCCGCCCTGCTGGCGGCGCTGGCCTGCGTGGACCTCGTGACCTGGTTCGACGAGGACACGCCGCTGGAACTGATCCGGGGCCTGCGCCCCGACGTGATCGTCAAGGGCGGCGACTACGACATGGACGTCCTGCCGGAAACCGCGGCCGTGCGCGGCTGGGGCGGCCGCGCGGTTGCCATACCGTTCGAGCACGAACGTTCGACGACGGCCCTGCTGAGGAAGATCCGCCAATAAAAAATCCCCTTTCCAGGGAAAGGGGACGGCGGTGAAACCTGCTGCGCGTCAGAACTTGAAACGGGACCGCGCCGTGCCGCGCAGCGGCTTGGTCCAGGTGTCGAAGACCTGGACCGTGTCGAAATTGGCCGCGCTGGTGCGCGTGATGCGGCAGGCCGTCATGATGGGGTTCTGGCCGACGATGGCCACCAGGCGTCCGCCTACGGCCAGCTGGTATTTCAGCGCATCGGGGACCGCCGGCACCGAGCCGGTGATCAGGATCGCGTCGTATTCGGCCGTGCCCCAGCCGGCGTGGGCGTCGCCCGTTTCCTGCATCACGTTGCTGATCTGGTTGCGCGCCAGGTTGCCCTGGGCAAAGGCCGCCAGGCGGCTGTCGATCTCGATGGAGGTGACCTGCTGGCACAGGCGCGACAGCAGCGCGGCCTGGTAGCCCGAACCCGTGCCGATCTCGAGGATGCAATCGGTGGGCGTGAGCTGCAGTTCCTCGATCAGCTTGGTCTCGACCTTGGGCGAGAGCATGTGCTCGCGCGTGTCCACGCCGTCGATCACCAGCGGCAGTTCCGTGTCGGTGAAGGCCAGCGCTCGCATCTGCGGCGGGACGAAGCGTTCGCGGGGCGTGTCGAACACGGCCTGCAGCAGGCGCTCGTCCTGGACGTTCCAGGGGCGGATCTGCTGTTCGACCATGTTGAAGCGGGCACGTTCGGCGTCGGGAATGTCGTTGGCGTTCATGTCGCGTGATCTGAGGGTTGACGTGGACCGATTATAGGCCAGCCGGGGGTCCGCGGGGCGGCCCCGGCCGTGGCGGGGACTCAGTCCCGCGCGGGCCACCAGGCGTGGAAATGCTGCACCGGACCGTGTCCCGATCCGACCTGCAGCTGGCCGGAGGCGGCGATGGCGTGCTCCAGGTAGCGCTTGGCGTGGCGGGCGGCCTCGGGCACGTCGCCGGCGCGCGGCAGCAGCGCCGCCAAGGCGGCCGACAGGGTGCAGCCCGTCCCGTGGGTATTGGGCGTCTCGATGCGGCGGCCCGGCAGTTCGATCATGCGGTCGCCGTTGTGCAGCAGGTCGATGGTGTCGTTGCCCGGCAGATGGCCGCCCTTGAGGAAGACCCAGCGGTCCTCGTCGTCGGCCAGCAGGCGGCGCAGGCGCTCGGCCACCCGCCGCATGTCCTTCAGGTTGTCGGGGGCGCTCTGGCCCAGCAGCACGCCGGCCTCGGGCAGATTGGGCGTGATGACGGTCGCCAGCGGCATCAGGCCTTCGCGCAGGGCCTCGACGGCCTGGCGCTCCAGCAGGTGGTCGCCGCTTTTGGCGACCATCACGGGGTCCAGCACCAAGTGGACGGGCTTCCGGTGCGCCAGCCGGTCGGCGACCGTGCGGATGACCCCCGCCTGGCCCAGCATGCCGATCTTCACCGCGTCCACGCGGACGTCGGCGAACAGCGTGTCGATCTGCGCCGCCACGAAGTCCGGTGGCACCGGGGAGATGTGCGTGACGGCCTGGGTATTCTGGGCCGTCAGGGCGGCAATGACCGCCATGCCGTAGGCGCCCAGCGCGCTCATGGTCTTGACGTCGGCCAGCACGCCGGCCCCGCCGGAAGGATCCACGCCGGCGATCGACAGGGTATTGGGAATCATGACGGTTCCGCTTTGTTCAGGAAGCCGGCCCGCGGGGCCGGCCGGGATGGGTGGATTCAGGCGGCGCGAGTCGAGGGCAGCAGGCCTTCGGTGGGCGAGCTGGGGTCGGCGTCGTAATATTTGCGCCGGATGCGGCCCGCCAGATAGGCTTCGCGGCCGGCCTCGACGCCCAGGCGCATCGCCCGCGCCATGCGGATCGGGTCCCGCGCGCCGGCAATCGCCGTATTCATCAAGATCGCATCGCAGCCCAGTTCCATGGCGATGGCCGCGTCCGAGGCCGTGCCCACGCCCGCGTCCACCAGGACGGGGACCCGAGCCTGGTCGATGATCAGGCGCAGGTTCCAGGGATTGACGATGCCCATGCCTGAGCCGATCAGCGAGGCCAGCGGCATGACGGCCGAGACGCCGATGTCTTCCAGCATGCGGCACTGGATCGGGTCGTCGCTGCAGTAGACCATGACCTGGAATCCGTCGGCGACCAGGGTGCGTGCCGCCGCCAGGGTTTCCGGCATGTTGGGAAACAGGTTGCCGGCGTCGCCGAGGACTTCCAGCTTGCACAGATTGTGGCCGTCCAGCAGCTCGCGCGCCAGGCGCAGGGTGCGCACGGCGTCGTCGGCCGTATAGCAGCCGGCGGTGTTGGGCAGGATGGTGTAGCGGTCCGGCGACAGGAAATCCAGCAGATTGGGTTCGCCGGGGTTCTGGCCGATGTTGGTGCGGCGGATGGCGACGGTAACGATTTCGGTGCCGCTGGCCTCGATGGCCTCGCGGGTCTGGTCGAAATCACGGTATTTGCCCGTGCCGACCAGGAGGCGGGACTGGAAGGTGCGGTCGGCGATGGTGAGGGTGTCTGCGGTGTTCATGTCGAGGGTGTGAGAGGCGTCCATGCGATGTGGCCGCGCAGGGCGGCCACACACAAGGATAATCCATTTTGGGGCCGGGCCGTCCCTTTCGGGGACAGGGGCGTCCTTCAGCGGCCTTCCGGGCCGCCTCCGGACGACCGGCTGTCGCGCAGATCCGCGCAGATCGCCTCTGCCGCATCCACCAGCCGCGGCCCGGGCCGGTGCAGCCAGTCGGGGTCGATGGCGTAGACGCGGCCCTGGTGGGCGGCCGCCAGGCCGTGCTGCGCCCACCAGCGCGTGCGCGCGGCCAGGGTGTCCCGCCCGTAGGGCGACAGGATCATCACCTGCGGATCCAGGTGCAGGACGGATTCGAGGCTGACCTGGGGTGCCGCCAGACGGCTGTCCGCGTACGGGTTGCGGCCGCCGCAGCGAGCCAGCAGATCGTTGATCAGCGGGTCCCTGCCCAGGGTGAACAAGGGGTCCGCGCTGACCTCGATGAAGACGGAAGGGGCGGGCGGCGGCACCGGCCGCAGCCGGTCGATGCGTCCCTGCAGGGCCGAGGCGGCGGCATTCGCCGCGGCCTGCGTGCCCAGCCGCGCGCCCAGCTGCCGGATCAGCCCGGGGATGTCGTCGAGCTTCCGGGGATCGGCGTACAGCAGCGGAACGCCCAGGGCGCCCAGGCGGGCGGCCAGCGCCCGCGTGGCGTCCGTCGGCTGCCAGGCCAGGACCAGGGTGGGGCGCAGGGCCAGGATGGTCTCGTCGCTGTACTGGATCCCGTCGCCGATACGGGGGATGGCGCGGGCCGCCGGCGGATAGTCGCTGTTCAGGACCGTGCCGATGATGTCGGCGCCGCCGCCCGCCGCGTAGACCAGTTCGGTCACGCTGGGGGCCAGGGTGACGAGGCGGGGCCGCGTCGCGGGGGATTCCCCGACGGCTGGCGGCCCGCCCGCGGCCGGGGGTGCGGCTATTGCCGCGACGGCCTGGCCCGCCAGGCCGCCGGCCAGCGCGATGGTCAGCGCGACAGCCTGCGCGGCCGGCGGGATGCGGGCCCATGCCGCCCGCCGCGTTTCCCGCATCCCGCCTGCCGTCACGCCCGGGCGCATGGCCTACATCCGCCAGGACAGGTTCACGAACACGTTGGACCCGGGCGTGTTGTAGCCGTCGATCAGGACGTAGTCCTTGTCCAGCACGTTGTTCCAGCGCACCTGCACGCCCACCGACTTGCTGAAGTCGTAGGCCGCCGTCAGGTTGACGAGGGAGTAACCGCCCAGGCGGGTGGTGTTCGCGGTTTCCTTGTAGCGATTGCCGGTGTATTGGTATTCGGCGCCGAGCTTCAGGGCCTGGATGCGGTGTTCGACGCCCAGGTGGAAAACCTGCCGGGCCCGGTAGGGCAGCATGGACCCTTCAGCCGGCGTGAATCCCTGCGCGGGACGCGGATCATCGTTGCGCGGATCCAGGAAGTCGGCGCTGGCGCTCAGGCGGGTGTCGCCGAACCTGTGCTCGCCCGTGATCGTCAGGCCGCGCAGGGTCGCCTGCGCGACGTTCTGGGGAGAGGTCATCCACGTGACCGGATCCGACACATTGACGATCAGATTGCGGACCTTGTTCTGATAGGCCGTCAGCTTCAGCAAGGTGCTGTCGTCCTGATACTGGACGTGCGCCTCGATGTTGCGGGACTTCTCGGGCTTGAGGTCGGGGTTCCCCCGATAGAAGGCCGCGGGATAATCCTGGTACAGGTCGGCGAAGGTCGGGACGCGGAAGCCCGTGCTGCCCGCGATACCCACCTGCCACGTGTCGCTCAGGTCCAGGTCGGCGCCCAGCGCGCCGGTGGTCTGGTTGCCGTGGTCCGTATAGTTGTCGTTGCGCAGGCTCGCCTGCAGATGCAGGCGATCCAGATCGCCCTTGTAGATGAGCGCCGTGCTGTTGACGTTCCGTTCCGTCTTGTCGTACGAAAAATCGCTGTTGATGCGTTCTTCCAGGCGCTCGGCCAGGATGGAAAGGCGGTGGCCGGGGAGCACCCGCAGATTGTTCTGCCAGGACCAGCTGCGTTTCAGGCTGGAATGCATGAACGACCCCTCGATCGGCCGGCGGTAGTCCAGGGAATCCCTCGTCCAGCCGAACTGCAGCATGCTCTCCCAGCGGTCGGTGATCTGGTCCGTGCTGGTGAGGCGATAGGTTTGCTGGCGGACGAGATTGCGGACATTGTCTTCGGTCGCATAGGGAAAATCATCTTGTGTGCCGTCCGAGTCCGCATGCAGATAGCTGCTGTAGGCATTCAACCCGATGCGATGGCCGGGGGCCCAGCGGTAGCCGAGGTCGCCCGTCCAGCCGCGGCTGGCGTAGCCATCGTCGTCGGGGTCGTGCCCCCAGCTGTCGGTCGAACTGTTGTTCGCGAAATGCCGCCGCATGACATCAAATCCCTTGCTGCCGGCGGCGCTCGCGGAAAAACTGTAGTCCCAGCCATCGCTGGCGCCGGAAATCCCCGCGCTGGATTTCACCGTCTCGTAGGTGCCGTACCCCAGGTTGGCCCAGGCGGACAGCGGCCGGTCCTGATCTCCTTTCTTCGTGATGATGTTGACGACCCCGCCGATGGCATCCGATCCATACAGACTGCTGGCCGCGCCGCGCAGGATCTCGACGCGCTCCACCAGCGCGGGATCAATGGTTTCCAGATGCGTGCCTCCGGACAGAAGCTCCGATGCCCGCAGCCCGTCGATCAGCACGAGTGTATGCGAGGCATTGGCTCCGCGCAGGAACATGCTGGACACCGTCTGTGGCCCGCCAGTCGTGGTGAACTGCACGCCCGGCGCGCGGCCGATGATCTCGACGATGCTGTCGCCGCGGGCTTCGGCCAGCTCACGCGGGCCGATCACCGTCACGTCCCCGATCGCATCGGCCAGGGGTTCCGGGCTGCGGCTGGGGGTGACGACAATGTCCTGCAAGGTGGGGACGGCGGCGGAATCGGATTGGGCCGTGGCGGCCAGGGGGAGGAAGCAGACGGCGGCGGCAAGCGCGCGCCGGGAACGCGGGATGGTCATGGGTCAGTCCTGTGTGGCGCGCGTCCCCGCACGCCGGAACAAACAAGGCCCGCGGCCGGAGCGGATCTGCGTGAAGACATCGCAGGCCCCTTGCAGCGGGAACGGTCAGGAGGTCGAAGCAGGCCGGTATCGGGCTGGCGCGGCCGGGCCGAAGGCCTGGCGGACGCGCTCACCGTTGCGGGGGCAGCACAGCTGGGTCGGATCAACGACCGTCTGTTTCCCGTTTGGATGTCCGAGACGCCCGAGGGCGCCATGAACATACCTGTTTCGCCGCGTATTATAAGGTCCACCTCGCCATGCCCTCCCATGATCGACACACCAGCAGGGATACGCCGTCAGCACACCAGACACACCAGGCACCGCCCCCCCCCCCCCATCCCCCCCAGCAACCTCACCCCCTTCGTCAATCGGGGCGAACCGCTGCCGGGGGCACTGTTGGAGCCCACCTCCCCATCCCCGGCGAAGCCGCCAAAACGCGACCTGTGCCCCCGGCAGCGGCTCGCCCCGATGAAATCTCCCCCAAGCACAGTCCGCAACACACAGTCCACCCGGACGAGATCCCGGCCCACTCCTATAAGGCCACCCATAAGCTACACCCCAACCCATCTCAGCAAGCCCCTACCCAACCCCCGCTCCCCCCAGCGATACAATGAAAGTTTGTCCATTTCCCCCCAGGATCCCAGCCGTGTCCTATCCCGCCCTGCCTTACCCCCCGGAATCCTATACGCGCGGCGCCGACTTCGCGCGCCTGCTGGGACGGCGCATCGTGGTGCTGGACGGAGCCATGGGCACCATGATCCAGCGCTACAAACTCACCGAGGCGGACTTCCGGGGCGAACGCTTCGCGGACCATGACCGCGACCTCAAAGGCGACAACGAGCTCCTCTCCCTCGTGCGGCCCGACGTCATCCGCGAAATCCACCGCAGCTACCTCGAAGCCGGCGCCGACGTCGTCGAAACCAACACCTTCGGCGCCACCCGCGTCGCCCAGGGCGACTACGGCCTGCCCGACATCGCCTACGAACTGAACCTCGCCTCCGCGCGCCTCGCCCGCGAAGCCTGCGACGCCTTCGCCACCCCCGACCACCCCCGCTTCGTCGCCGGATCCCTGGGCCCCCAGCCCAAGACCGCGTCTCTTTCCCCGGACGTCAACGACCCCGGCGCGCGCAACGTCACCTTTGAAGAACTGCGCATCGCCTATACCGAACAGATCAACGGCCTCATCGACGGCGGCGCGGACCTCCTGCTGATCGAGACCATCTTCGACACCCTCAACGCCAAGGCCGCCATCTTCGCCATCGAATCCGTCTTCGAAGAGCGCGCCATCCGTCTGCCCGTCATGATCTCCGGCACCGTCACCGACGCCTCGGGCCGCATCCTCTCGGGACAGACCGTCGAAGCCTTCTGGAACTCCGTGCGCCACGCGCGGCCCGTCACCATCGGCCTGAACTGCGCCCTCGGGGCCGCCCTCATGCGGCCCTACGTCGCCGAACTCTCCAAGATCTGCGACACCTACATCTGCGTCTATCCCAATGCGGGCCTGCCCAACCCCATGGCGGAGACCGGTTTCGACGAAACCCCGTCCGACACCTCCGGCCTGCTCGAGGAATTCGCCCGGGCCGGGCTGGTCAACGTCGTCGGCGGCTGTTGCGGCACCACGCCCGAGCACATCCGCGCCATCGCCGACAAAGTCCGCGCGCTGCCGCACCGCCAGCCCCCCGAAATCCCCATCAAGACCCGCCTGTCCGGCCTGGAGGCGCTCAACTTCGACCGCGACACCCTCTTCATCAACGTCGGCGAGCGCACCAACGTCACCGGCAGCAAGATGTTCCTGCGCCTGATCCGCGAGGAGAAATACGACGAGGCCCTGTCCGTCGCCCGCCAGCAGGTCGAAAACGGCGCCCAGATCATCGACGTCAACATGGACGAGGGCATGCTCGACGCCCTGGCCCTCATGCCCCGGTTCCTCAACCTGCTGGCCTCCGAGCCCGACATCTCGCGCGTGCCCGTGATGATCGACAGCTCCAAGTGGCCGGTCATCGAGGCCGGCCTGCGCTGCGTCCAGGGCAAGTGCATCGTCAACTCGATTTCCATGAAGGAAGGCGTCGAACCCTTCATCGAGCAGGCGAAACTCTGCCGCAAGTACGGCGCCGCCGTCGTGGTCATGGCCTTCGATACGGATGGCCAGGCCGACAGCCTGCAGCGGCGCATCGACATCTGCTCGAAAGCCTACGACATCCTGGTCAAGCAGGTCGGCTTTCCGCCGGAAGACATCATTTTCGACCCCAATGTCTTCGCCATCGCCACGGGCCTGGAGGAGCACAACCGCTACGGCCTGGACTTCATCGAAGGCGTGGGCTGGATCACGGACAACCTGCCCCATGCCCGCACCTCCGGCGGCATCTCGAACGTCAGCTTCTCCTTCCGGGGCAACGAGGCCATGCGCGAGGCCATCCATGCCGTCGTGCTGTACTACGCCACCCAGCGCGGGCTGACCATGGGCATCGTCAACGCCGGCCAGCTGGGCGTCTATTCCGAGCTCGACCCCAAGGTGCGGGACCTGATCGAGGACGTCGTCTTCAACCGCGAGGAACCGCTGGGCAAGACCGACCCGGCCGACGAGCGCACCTCCACCGAGCGCCTGGTCGAGCTGGCGGACACGCTGCGGGGCGCAGGCAAGAAAAAGGAAGAGGACCTGGGCTGGCGCGAGGGCACGGTGCGCGAGCGCCTGACCCATTCGCTGGTGCATGGCATCACGACCTTCATCGTCGAGGACACCGAGGAAGTCCGCCAGGAGATCATGTCGGCCGGCGGGCGGCCCATCGAGGTCATCGAGGGCCCGCTGATGGACGGCATGAACGTGGTGGGCGACCTGTTCGGCTCGGGCAAGATGTTCCTGCCGCAGGTGGTTAAATCCGCCCGCGTGATGAAACAGGCGGTCGCCCACCTGCTGCCCTTCATCGAGGAGGAGAAACGCCAGCTCGCCGAGGCCGGCGGCGACGTGCGATCCAAGGGCCGGGTGGTGATTGCCACCGTCAAGGGCGATGTGCACGACATCGGCAAGAACATCGTCACCGTGGTCCTGCAGTGCAACAATTTCGAGGTCATCAATATGGGCGTCATGGTGCCCTGCGCGAAGATCCTCGACAAGGCCAAGGAGGTCGGCGCCGACATGGTCGGGCTGTCGGGCCTGATCACGCCCAGCCTCGAGGAAATGGCCTACGTGGCCTCCGAGATGCAGCGAGACCCGTATTTCCGCGAGCGCAACATCCCGCTGCTGGTGGGAGGCGCGACCACCAGCCGGGTCCACACCGCCGTCAAGATCGCGCCCAACTACGAGGGGCCAGTCATCTATGTACCGGATGCCAGCCGTTCGGTGGGCGTGGCCACCAGCCTCATGTCCGACCAGGTCAAGACCTACCTGAAAGAGGTGGCCGACGAATACGAGCTGGTGCGCGAGCGCCACGCCAACCGCAAGGCCACGCCCATGGTCTCCATCGCAGAGGCCCGCGCGGCCAAGCCGGCGATCGACTGGGCGCACTACACGCCGCCGCGTCCGAAATTCATCGGCCGTCGCGTTTTCAAGCACTACGACCTGCACGAGATCCTGAAATTCCTCGACTGGACGCCGTTCTTCCAGTCCTGGGGCCTGATGGCGCAGTTTCCGGCCATCCTGACCGACAAGGTCGTGGGCGAGGAAGCCACCAAGCTCTATGCCGACGGCCAGGCCATGATGAAGCGCATCGTCGAGGGACGCTGGCTGAGCGCCAACGGCATCGTGGCCTTCTATCCCGCCAACAGCATCAATGACGACGACATCGAGATCTACCGGGACGAGACCCGCAGCGAGGTCCTGCTGACCTGGCGCGGCGTGCGCCAGCAGACGCAGAAGCGCGAGGGCGTGGACAACAAGTGCCTGGCCGATTTCATCGCCCCCAGGGATTCCGGCGTCACCGACTACATCGGCATGTTCGCCGTGACCGGCGGCATCGGCATCGAGAAATACGAGAAACAGTTCCAGGACGCGGGCGACGACTATTCCGTGATCATGCTCAAGGCCCTGGCCGACCGCCTGGCCGAGGGCTTCGCCGAGACCCTGCACGCCCGTGTGCGCCGCGACCTGTGGGGCTACGTGCCGGACGAGGACATGGCCAACGAGGACATCATCGGGGAAAAATATCAGGGCATCCGCCCGGCCCCCGGCTACCCGGCCTGTCCGGAACACATCGTCAAGCGCGCCATGTTCGACCTGCTGGACTGCGGCGAGATCGGCATGCAGCTCACGGAGGGATTCGCCATGATGCCTGCCTCCAGCGTCTGCGGATTCTATTTCAGCCATCCGCAGTCGCAGTATTTCAATGTGGGCAACATCGGCGCCGACCAGGTGGCGGACTACGTCCGCCGCACCGGACGCGACGAGGAAGACGTGCGCCGCACCCTGGCCAGCACGCTGCGCTGAGGACCGGGCCGTGTCCCGCCACGATCCGGCCCGACGCCAGGCGCTGGGCGCGTTCCTGCGCAGCGCCCGCGCCCGCGTTGCGCCCGGCGACCACGGCCTGCCGCCGGGCGCGCGCCGGCGCACCCCCGGCCTGCGCCGCGAGGAGGCCGCCCAGCTGTGCGGCATCTCCACGACCTGGTACACCTGGATCGAGCAGGGGCGCGAGATCTCCGTCTCGGTGGACGTGTGGTGCCGCCTGGCCGACGTCCTGCGGCTGGACCGGGCCGAACGGCATTACCTGTTCAGCCTGGCCGAATGCGCCGATCCGCAGGCGACCCGCCTGGACGGCGTGGCGCTGCCCGACGGCCTGAGCGGCTGTGTGGACAGCATCCAGGGGCCGGCCTACATCCTGGACCAGGCCTGGAACGTCCTGGCCTGGAATCCCGCCCTGCAACAGCTCTTCGATGGCTGGCCGGGGCAGGGGCAGGCGAACCTGCTGCGCTACATCTTCATGGATCCGGCCGCCCGCAGCCTGGTGGTGGACTGGGAAGAGCGCGCCAGCCGCGTGGTGGCGGAATTCCGCGCGGACGTGGCCGCGCTGGCGGGCGATCCGGCCATCCAGGCCCTGGTGGCCGAACTGCAGGCCGCCAGTCCCTTGTTCGCCGGCTGCTGGATCCGCCAGACCGTGGTGGACCGGGAAGGCGGGGTGCGGGAATTCCAGCATCCCCGCCAGGGACGGCTGCGGTTCCGGCAGTTCACCTTCCGGCTGGCGGTCCGCCCCGACTGCAAGCTGGTGATGCTGCTGGGCGAGACCTGAACGGCGCCGCCGCCGCGCCCTCAGGCCGTCTTGCGGTGGCGCAGCTGGCTGCCGGAGCGTTCCGACAGGCGGCGGAAGGACAGGGCCGAGGCCGCCACGCACAGCGCCGTGACGGCGAATCCCCACATCACGTCGATGCGGTCGGCCTCGATACCGCCACGCAGGCTGATGCTGAGGTTCAGGGTGATGGCCGCGCAGGCCACCCCCAGGCTGATGCCCAACTGCTGCGCCATGGCCGAGAAACTGCTGGCCCGGCTCATCTGCGCCGAATCCAGGTCGGCATAGGTCAGCGCATTGACGGCCGTGAACTGCAGCGAGCGGAAGAACCCGCCGATCAGCAGCACGCCCACCATCAGCCACACCGGGGTGGTCGCCTGGAACAGCGCGCAGGCCGCCGTGAAGCTGGCCGCGATCAGGGCGTTCCAGGTCAGCACGCGGCGAAAGCCGAAGCGGTGCACGATGGGCGTGGCGACGAGCTTCATCAACAGGGCGCCGGCGGCCGAGGTGAAGGTGATCATGCCGGCCGAAAAAGCCGACAGGCCGAAGCCTACCTGCAGCAGGATCGCCAGCAGGAAGGGCGACGCACCGCTGCCGAAGCGGCAGAGGTTGCCGCCCAGGACCGAGACGGCGAAGGTCTGGACGCGCAGCAGGCTGAGGTCGATGATGGGGTAGGTGGCGTGCCGGGCGTGGCGGATGTACAGGATGCCGCACACCACGCCGAGGGCGATCAGGCCGACGATGCTGCCCGCGCCAAAGCCGCCGTGGCCGACCGCCTCCAGACACGTCATGAGCGCCGCCATGGACATGCCGCTCAGCACGAAACCCAGGGTGTCCAGGCGCGGCCGGCTGTCGGGGATGTCGCAGGCGATGTAGCGGCGCACCAGCGCGATGCCCAGGATGCCGACCGGGATGTTGATCAGGAAGATCCAGTGCCATGACGCGTAAGTCACCAGGAAGCCGCCGACCGGCGGGCCGATGACCGGCCCCAGCAGGGCGGGCAGCGTGAGAAAGGCCATGGCCTGGACCAGCTCGGATTTGGGGATGCGGCGCAGCAGGATGATGCGGCCCACGGGCACCATCATGGCCCCCGCGGCGCCCTGGACGACGCGCGAGGCCACCAGCTGCGCCAGCGTCTGCGAGGCCGCGCAGGTCGCCGAACTGAGGCTGAACAGCAGGATGGCCGCCAGGAACACGCGCTGGGCGCCGAAGCGGTCCGCCGCCCAGCCGCTGATCGGCACGAACACGGCCGTCGCCAGCAGGTAGGCGGTGATGGTCAGGTTCATGTGCACGGCGGTGGTCTGGAAATCCCGCGCCATGGCCGGCAGCGCCGTGGCGACCACCGTGGAATCCAGCATCTGCATGAACAGCGCGCATCCCACGATGAAGGGGATCATCCGCTGCTCCCGGGTCCGGGACGTGGGTGGGGGCGGGGTGGCGCTACTGGGGTCGGGCATGGGCACGCTGGAGCGTCCGAGTGCAGTACACTTGGAGCGCATCGGTCATGGAGATCGCAACGGCACTATTATGGCAAACAACTTCACCTCCGAACTGACACAATTCATCAATCAGTACAAGACGGATCATCCCGATACCGAAGCGCGCCAGCGCGCCGGACGTTTCCGTCTCTGGGACAAGGAACTGGACGCCGAACAGCAGGAGGGCTTCCGCGCCGCGCGCATCCCCCAGGATCCCTACGTCTACTACCAGAAGGCCTGACCGGCCGACATGCCGCCCGATCCCGCCGCCGGGCTGGACGCCCTGATGGCGCCGGCCGTCGACAGCACGCCCGACGTGGTCGATCACGTGGCCCTGGCGCGGCTGTACGGGGAGCCGCTGTTCGCCATCCCCCAGGACCTGTACATCCCGCCGGACGCGCTGGAAGTCTTCCTGGAGGCCTTCGAGGGGCCGCTGGACCTGTTGCTCTACCTGATCCGCAAGCAAAATTTCAACGTCCTCGACATTCCCATGGCCGAGGTCACCGCCCAGTACCTGACCTATGTCGAGCAGGTCCGGCGCACCAACCTCGAACTGGCCGGCGAATACCTGCTGATGGCGGCGCTGCTGATCGAGATCAAGTCGCGCATGCTGCTGCCCGTGCGCCAGTCCGACACCGGCGAAGAGGTCGAGGACCCGCGCGCCGAGCTCGTGCGCCGGCTGCTCGAATACGAACGGATGAAGCTCGCCGCCCAGCGCCTGGACGCCATGCCGCGCGTCGGCCGGGACTTCCATGTGGCGCATGCGCAGGCCGACCTGACGGTCGAGACCCTGCTGCCCGAGGTCAGCGCCGCCGACCTGCGCGACGCCTGGCGGGCCATCCTGCAGCGCGCGCGGCTGAACGCCAGCCATCGCATCACGCGCGAGCAGCTGTCGGTGCGCGACCACATGAGCCACATCCTGCGCCGCTTGTCGGACGTGCGCTTCATGGAGTTCACCGAGCTCTTCATGGAACGCATCCGCATGGGCGAGCCCGCCGCGGTCATCGTCGTGCATTTCCTGGCCTTGCTGGAACTGACCCGCGAATCCCTGCTTGAAATTACCCAGGCGGCGCCTTACGCGCCGCTGTACGTCAGACTGTCCTATACGCGTTCGGCCTGAAGCGCCGCCGGAGTCCGCCTTGAAAGTCGTCCATTCCATTGAAGATCTGCGTGACCAGCTGCGGGGTCAGCTGCGCGTCGCCTTCGTCCCCACCATGGGCAACCTGCACGCCGCCCACCTGTCGCTGATGCGGCTGGCCCGCCAGCACGGCGATCCGGTGGTGGCCAGCATCTTCGTCAATCGCCTGCAGTTCGGTCCCAACGAGGATTTCGACCGCTATCCGCGCACCCTGGCCGAAGACATCGAAAAGCTCGAACGCGAGCGCGACGTCTACGTGCTGTTCGCGCCCGACGAGCGCGAGCTCTACCCCGAGCCCCAGAATTTCCGCATCCAGCCCGGCGACGCTTTGGGGAATATCCTGGAGGGTGAGTTCCGGCCGGGCTTCTTCATGGGCGTCAGCACGGTGGTGCTGAAGCTCTTTTCCTGCGTGCAGCCGCGCGTGGCCGTCTTCGGCAAGAAGGACTACCAGCAATTGATGGTCGTGCGGGCCATGTGCCGGCAGTTCCAGCTGCCCGTGGAGATCATCGCCCATGAGACCGTGCGCGACGCCGACGGCCTGGCGCTGTCGTCCCGCAACCGCTTTCTGTCGGCCGGCGAGCGCGCCGAGGCGCCCAATCTGTACGGGCTGCTGCAGCAGGTGCGGGACGAGGTGGGGCGCGAAGGCCAGGCCCCGGAAACCGCCGAGGCCCGGGCCATGCAGATCCTGCGCGAGCGCGGCTGGGATCCGGACTACGTGGCGGTGCGCCGCCAGCGCGACCTGCAGCCGCCGACGCCGGAAGAAATCCGCGCGGGCGAGCCGCTCGTCGTGCTGACGGCGGCACGGCTGGGCACCACCCGCCTGATCGACAACCTCGAGTTCCAGGCAGGCTGAATCAAGTCCCAGGTCTGTCAAGCCTGACAGCTGGCCCCCTCGGGGGCGCATGACAGAATCCCCGCACAATCACAACACAAGGGGACTGTCATGTCTTTCATCGACATGGAACCGGGCGGCGCCGCGCCCGCAGAACCGGCCATCCACCGCCTGACCTTGCGCGAGCGCGAGGTCGCCGGCTACATCACGCGCGGGCGTTCAAACAAATACATCGCGGCCGAACTGGGCGTGTCGCGCCGCACGATCGAGGCCCACCGGGCACGGATCTTCATGAAGACCGGCGTGCGCAATGCGGTCGAGCTGACCCGCCACTATGTCCGCCTGAGCCTGAAGATCCCCGCCTCGGACGACCATCAAGGTCCTGTCGCGACGGCCTGGCGCGCGCCCGCCGCCGTCCGCTGGGCGGCATGGCGCCGGGGCTGGGCCTCTCAGTGCGCGGCGCAGTCCTGGGCCGGCTTGCCGGACAGCTCGTCGATGGGGTCCAGGTCGGCCTGGCGGGTCAGCCGCGATTCCAGCAGGGGGACCTGTCCGTTCAGGCGCGTGACCCGCAGCACATTGGATTGGCTGAACTCCAGGCTGGCATAGGCTTGGCCGCCGGTCTGCAGCACGATGCGGGCCGGGTCGGTGCCGGTCAGGAACCAGCAGCCCAGCGAGGTGCGGGCGGGGCCGCTGCCGTCCACGGGGACGTTGCGCGCGCGCCATTGGCCGTCGGGGGCCAGGGTCAGCGTCATGCGGGTGGCGGCGCAGGCGCCGCCGTCCGTGCAGGCGATGGTGCCCAGGTAGGTGCGGGTGTCGGCCAACGCCTGGGGGACGTCGCGGCGGGCCGCCGTGGCGGCGGCCTCCTGCGAGGCGCCGGCGTCAGCGCCCGCCGGGGCGGCCGGGCGGGCGGCGGTGGCGGGCTGCTGCTTGCCAAAGCCCAGCTGCAACTGGGCCGGCGCGACGGCGCCGGATTCCCCTTGGGCGCGCTGCAGGGCGTCGGACGCCGTGCTGCCGCGGGGGGTGTCGTAGTAGCCGGGTTCGCGTTGCTGGGCGCAGGCCCCCAACAGGACCAGCAGGCCAAGGCCCAGCAGACGGGCGAAAGAGGGGGCAGTGAGGCGCGGCATGACAGTGTCGGTCAAAGGGGCGAAAACGCCATTCTACGCATTTGCCGCCCGCTTGGGCAGTCGCGCATGGGGCTGACGGGCGAGAGCGCCTGGGCGGCGTGGCTGCTGCTGGCCACCTCCGCGGCGCTCAGCATGGCGCTGGGGGCGATGCTGGGGCCCTGGTCCCGCGTCTACGCCCGGCATGTCCGGGCGGGCGGGCGCGCCGATGCCGCCGCGCTGTGGCGCTCGGCGCATCCCCGCCGCCTGCGCGCGGCCCGCCTCGCCGCCGACGGGCCGGCTGCACTGGCCCTGGGGTCGCTGGCCTGCTGGCTGGTCGGCACCCAGGGCGCGGCGGGCCTGGCGCCGCTGCTGCTGGGTCTGGGCCTGGCGTCGCTGGCCTGGCTGGACGCGCGCAGCGGCCTGCTGCCCGATGCCCTGACGCTGCCCCTGACGGTGCTGGGCTGGGGGCTCGGGGCCGCCGGTTTCATGGCGGCGGCCGGCGCCTCGCTGGCGGTCTGGGCCGGGCTGGCGTCGGCGGCGGGCCTGTACCGGCGCCTGCGCGGCCGGGACGGCTTTGGCGGCGGCGACGTCAAGTGCCTGTCCATGCTGGCCGGCTGGCTGGGCGTGCACGCCGCGCTGGGCATCCTTTGGGGCGCCAGCGTGCTGGGGCTGCTGTGGTGGCTGTGCGCCGGGCCGCGCCGCCGCGCGGCCTATCCCCTGGGGCCCTGCCTGGCGCTGGCGAGCCTGCCCTGGCTGCTGCCGGCCGGCGGCCCGCCCGATCTCCTGCGTTTCCTGTAGTGTGAGCGGCGCGGTCCCGGCCGCGCCCCGGATGCCGCCGCGGAGGCGGAGTCGGGTACAGTCATGTTTTCGACAGGGGGGCGGCGCATGTTTTCCATAGGCCTGACGGGCGGGATCGGGTCCGGCAAGACCCAGGTGGCCGACTGGCTGGCCGAATGGGGCGCGGCGGTGATCGACACCGACCAGGTCGCCCATGCGCTGACCCTGCCCGGCGGCGAGGCCATCGGGCCCCTGCGCCAGGCCTTCGGCCCGGCGGCCATCGATACCGACGGCCGCATGGACCGGGCCTGGATGCGCGAGCGGGTGTTCGCCGACGCGGGCGCGCGGCTGCGGCTGGAAGCCATCCTGCATCCGCTGATCGACCGGGCCGTGCGCGCGCAGGCATCGGCCGCGCGGGGGACGTACCTGGTGTACGTGGTGCCGCTGCTGGTCGAGTCCGGACGCTGGCGGGATCGCGTGGACCGCATCTGCGTGGTGGACTGCGATCCCGAGACCCAGATCCGCCGAGTGCGCGAGCGCAGCGGGCTGACGCCGGAGACCATTGGGCGTATCATGTCCGCTCAAGCTTCCCGAGGGGATCGGCTCGCAGTCGCCGACGACGTCATCCTGAACGATGGCGCCACTGATCTGCCTGTCCTGCGACAGCGGTCCTGGCGCTGCCATCAGGCATGGTGCGCACTGGCTTCCCGGTCATCCGATGGGCCGGCCATTCATGATTAGGGTCTTTTGCGTGTGATTCTGTACGAGTACCCCTGTAATGAACGTGTACGCACTCTGCTTCGGGTAGAGTACCTCTTCGACCGCCTGTTTTTCTTCGCGCGGGGCGAAGACCCCCACCATCACCAGATCGCCATGTCCACGCTCTTCGACCTGCTCGACGTGTGCGAGCGTGCCGATGTGCGTACCGCCGCCCTGCAGGATCTCGACCGGCACCGCACCGCGCTGTCCGGATTGCGCGAGCACCCGGGGGTGGACCGCGCCACGGTCGACAGCCTGCTCGACGAGATCCAGGGCGTGTCGACGGCGCTGGCCGGGCAGGGCCGCATCGGCCAGTGCCTGCGCGACAACGAATGGCTGGCCAGCCTGCGCGGCCGCATCACCGTGCCGGGCGGATCGTCCCCCATCGACCTGCCGTCCTACTACGCCTGGCAGGTCAAGCCGCCCGAGGTCCGCATCCACGACCTGCGCGGCTGGATCGAGCCGATGATGCCGCTGCACCGCGCCATGGGCCTGATCCTGCAGCTGCTGCGCGATGCGGGCGACGCCCGCGAACAGCTTGCCGGCCAGGGCGCCTACCAGGAAATGCTGGGCGGCAAGACCTTCCAGCTGCTGCGGGTCTGGGTGGACGCGCAATCGGGCGTCTTCCCCGAAATCAGCGCCAACAAATACGTCATCTGGGTGCGGTTCTCCACGCAGGACAACGTCCTCAAGCCGCAGCCCATCGGCCGGGACGTCGCCTTTCGACTCGCCCGCTGCAATCTTTAGGATCTCCCATCATGAACGACTCCACGACGCCGTCCGCGGGCGGACGCCGACGGGTGTGGATCTGGGCGGCGCTGTGCGTGCTGGCGACCCTGGTCCTTTGGTATTTCTGGCCGGGCGGCCCCGCCCAGCCGACCGGCCGGGGATTCCGCGGCGGGCCGCCGGGCCAGTCCACCCCCGTCTCGGTGGTCGCCGTCGAACCCGGGCGGATCGACCGCACGCTGCGCGCCCTGGGCACCGTCACCTCGCCGGCGACAGTCACGATCCGTTCCCGGGTGGACGGGCCGCTGCAGTCGCTGCACTTCACCGACGGGCAGTCCGTCCAGGCGGGCGACCTGCTGGCGGTCATCGATCCGCGGCCTTTCGAGATCCAGCTGCAGCAGGCGCAAGGCCAGCAGCAGCAGCACGCCGCCCAGCTGGACAATGCCCGCCGCGACCTGGCGCGCTACGAGCAGCTGTTCAAGCAGGATTCGGTCGCCCGCCAGCAGCTCGATACGGCCCGCGCCCAGGTGCGCGAGCTGCAGGGGCAGGCCACCATCGACCAGGCCGCGGTCGAGGACGCCCGCCTGCAGCTCGGCTACACGAGGATCACGGCGCCGGTCGCCGGTCGGCTGGGCCTGCGCAAGGTGGACGTGGGCAATATGGTGCATGCCTCCGATGCGGACGGCCTGGTCGTGCTGACCCAGAACCAGCCCATCGACGTGGTCTTCGCCATTCCGCAGACCCGGCTGCAGGCCGTGCTGGCCGCGCGCGCCGGGGATCCGGGCCTGCAGACCCAGCTGCTGGGACAGGCCGGCGGCCCGGTGCTGGCGACCGGCCGGCTGATCGCGGTGGACAACCAGATCGACGTGGCCACGGGCACCGTGCAGCTCAAGTCCCGCTTCGAGAATGCCGACGGATCCCTGTTTCCCAACCAGTTCGTGCAGGTGCGCCTGAGGCTGGGCCTGGAGTCCGGTCTGGTGCTGCCGCTGCGGGCCGTCCAGCGCGGCTCGGCCGGTGAGTACGTCTATCGCGTGGACGCCGAGCACAAGGCGCACGTCGTGCCGGTGACGACCGGTGTGGACGACGGCAACCGCGTCGTGATCGAATCCGGCGTGCAGGCCGGCGACACCATCGTGGTCGAGGGCACCGACCGCCTGCGCGAGGGCAGCGTCGTCGAGGTGGTGGCGCCCCTGGCGGACGCGCCGGCCGGCGGCGCGGCGCAGACCGGGGCGCCGGGCGCCTCGCCGGCGGGCGGGAGCCCGGCTTCGTGAACCTGTCGCGCCCCTTCATCCTGCGGCCCATCGCCACCACGCTGGCGATGGTCGCCCTGGCCTTGGCCGGGCTGCTGGGGTATCGCGAATTGCCGGTGTCGGCCCTGCCGCAGGTGGATTTCCCCACCATCCAGGTGACGACGCTCTATCCGGGGGCCGGCCCCGAGGTCATGACGGCCCTGGTCACCTCGCCGCTGGAGCGCCAGTTCGGCCAGATGCCGGGCCTGTCGCAGATGCTCTCGACCAGTTCGGGCGGTTCCTCGCGCATCACTTTGCGCTTCGACCTGGGCCTGTCCCTGGACGTGGCCGAACAGGAGGTCCAGGCGGCCATCAACGCGGCGTCCAACCTGCTGCCGGGCGACATGCCCTCGCCGCCCATCTACCGCAAGGTGAACCCGGCCGACGCGCCCGTCATGACGCTGGCCGTGACCTCGCCGACCTTGCCGCTGGACCAGGTGCGCGACCTGATCGAGGTGCGGGTGGCGCAGAAACTCTCCCAGATCGGCGGCGTGGGGCTGGTCAGCGTGACGGGCGGCCAGCGGCCCGCCGTGCGCATCCAGGTCGATCCTCAGGCCCTGGCGGCCCACCGGCTGACCCTGGCCGACGTGCGCAAGGCCGTCACCCAGGCCAACGTCAACCAGCCCAAGGGCAACCTCGACGGGCCGCAGCGTTCCATGACCATCAGCGTCAACGACCAGCTGAAGGACCCCGCCGAATACGAGCGCCTGATCCTCGCCTATGAGAACGGCGCCCCCCTGCGGCTGGGCGACGTGGCGCAGGTGCGCCGCGCCGCCGAGAACCTCTACCAGGCCGCCTGGTTCGACCGCACGCCCGCCGTGCTGCTGAACATCCAGCGCCAGCCCGGCGCCAACGTGATCCAGGTGGTCGACGAGATCCAGGCGCTGCTGCCGGGGCTGCGCCAGACGCTGCCCACGGGCGTGGACCTGCAGATCGCGTCCGACCGCACGCACACGATCCGCGACTCGGTCGACCACGTGCAGATCGAGATGCTGCTGGCCATCGCGCTGGTGGTGGCGGTGACCTTCGTCTTCCTGCGCACCTGGCGCGCCACCCTGATCCCGGGCGTGGTCGTGCCGCTGTCCCTGGTGGGCACCTTCGGGCTGATGTTCCTGATGGGCTTCAGCGTCAACAACCTGACCCTGATGGCCCTGACCATCGCCACGGGCTTCGTGGTGGACGATGCCATCGTCATGATCGAGAACATCGCGCGCCACATCGAGGAGGGCGAGGACGCGCTGACGGCGGCCCTGCGGGGCGCGCGCCAGATCGGCTTCACCCTGGTGTCCCTCACGGTCTCGCTGATCGCCGTGCTGATTCCGCTGCTGTTCATGGCCGACGTGGTCGGACGGCTGTTCCGCGAGTTCGCCGTCACCCTGGCGGTGGCGATCCTGCTGTCCCTGCTGATCTCGCTGACGCTCACGCCCATGATGTGCGCTCGCATGCTGAGGGCGGAATCCGAAGAGCGGCATGGCCGCTTCCTGCAATCGGCGGGACGCATGATGGACCGCCTGGTGGCCGGCTACGACCGCGGGCTGCAATGGGTCCTGGCCCACCAGCGGGCGACGCTGTGGTTCGCCCTCGCGACGCTGGCGGTGACCGCGGGCCTGTATGCGGGCATCCCCAAGGGCTTTTTCCCGCAGCAGGATACGGGCGCGCTCCAGGCCATCACCGAGGGGCCGCAGTCGGCCTCCTTCGCCGTGATGTCGCGGCTGCAGCAGTCGGCGGTGGATCGCGTGCTGGACGACCCGGCCGTGGCCTCCGTGACCTCGTTCATCGGCATCGACGGCGACAACACCACATTGAACACGGGGCGGCTGCAGATCACGCTCAAGCCGCTGTCGGACCGCAGCGAGCGCGCGGATGCCGTCATCGAGCGCCTGAACGGCGCGCTGCGCGGGGTGGTCGGCCTGCAGACCTGGCTGCAGCCGGTGCAGGAGCTCTCGGTCGAGGACCAGGTCAGCCGGGCGCAGTTCCAGATGACGGTGTCCAGCACCGACGAGGCGGGCCTGGCGCAGTGGGTGCCGCGCCTGATCCAGGCGATGCGGGACCTGCCGCAGCTGCGGGACGTGGCGGGCGACCTGCAGGACCGGGGACTGGCCCTGACGGTGCAGGTGGACCGCGATGCGGCCGCGCGCCTGGGGGTCACCCAGGCCTCGATCGACGATGCGCTGTACGACGCCTTCGGCCAGCGGCTGATCTCCACCATCTACACCCAGTCGGCCCAGTACCGCGTGGTGCTGGAAGCCGATGCCGCCCTGCTCGACGGCGGGCCGCAGGCCCTCGCGCAGATCCACGTGCCGACCGCCGACGGCGGGGTGACGCCCCTGTCCACGGTGGCCCGCTTCGTCCCCGGGGTGACGCAGCTGGCGGTGCAGCGGCTGGGCCAGTTCCCGGCGGCGACCGTGTCCTTCAACCTGGCGCCGCACGCGGCGCTGTCCGACGCCGTGCAGGCCATCGAGTCGGCGCGCGCGGACCTGGGGATGCCGGATTCCCTGGAGATCCGGTTCCAGGGCGCGGCGCGGGCCTTCCAGGCGTCGCTGTCCAGCACGCTGTGGCTGCTGTTGGCCGCCGTGGTCACCATGTACATCGTGCTGGGCGTGTTGTACGAGAGCCTGATCCACCCGGTGACGATCCTGTCGACGCTGCCGTCCGCCGCCATCGGCGCGCTCCTGGCGCTGTGGATCGGCGGAATCGAGCTGGACATGATCGGCGTGATCGGCATCATCCTGCTGATCGGCATCGTCAAGAAGAACGCCATCCTCATGATCGATTTCGCCCTGGATGCGCAGCGCGAGCGGGGGCTGGGGCCGCAGGCCGCCATCCACGAGGCGGCGCTGCTGCGTTTCCGGCCCATTCTGATGACGACCCTGGCGGCCTTCTTCAGTGCCATTCCGCTGATGCTGGCCACGGGCTCGGGGGCTGAGCTGCGCCAGCCGCTGGGCCTGGCCATGGTCGGCGGCCTGCTGTGCAGCCAGCTGCTGACGCTGTTCACCACGCCGGTCATCTATCTGATGTTCGAGCGGCTGGGCCACCGGCGGGCGGCCCAGGGGCGGCCATGAGGTTCTTCGGCCTGTTCCTGCGCCGGCCCGTGGGCACCTCGCTGTTGTGCCTGGCGATGGTGCTGGCGGGGGTGCTGGCGCTGCGGTTCCTGCCGGTGGCGCCGCTGCCGCAGGTGGATTTCCCGATGATCTCGGTCTCGGCCTCGCTGCCGGGGGCCAGCCCCGAGACCATGGCCTCCAGCGTAGCCATGCCGCTGGAACAGTCGCTGGGGGCGATCGCGGGCGTGAGCAACATGAGTTCCCGCAGCAGCGAGGGGCAGACCGACATCTCGCTGATGTTCGAACTGGACCGCGACATCAACAGCGCGGCGCGCGACGTGCAGGCGGCCATCAACGCGGCGCGGCCGCTGCTGCCCTCGGGGATGCGCGGCAATCCCGTCTATCGCAAGGTGAATTCCTCGTCTTCGCCCATCATGACGCTGGCGCTGACTTCCGAGACGGCCACGCGCGGAGAGCTGTACGACCTGGCCTCGACCGTCCTCGCGCAGAAGCTCGCCCAGGTCAATGGGGTGGGACAGGTCACGGTGGGCGGCAGCTCGCTGCCCGCGGTCCGGGTGCTGCTGGATCCCCGAGCCCTGGAATCCATGGGCGTGCCCCTGGACCGGGTGCGCCAGACGCTGCAGGACGTCAATTCGCTGCGGCCGGGCGGCCTGGTCCAGCTGGACGACCGGCAGTGGCAGATCCGGGCCAATGCCCAGTTGCGCAAGGCGGCCGACTACGCGCCGCTGATCGTGGACTGGAAGGACGGGCGCCCGGTGCGGCTCAGCGACGTGGCGCAGGTCGAGGACTCGGTCGAGGACACCAACCAGGTGGGCTATTTCAACGACCGCTCGGCCGTCCTGCTGATCATCCGCCGCCAGACCGACGCCAACATCATCGAGACGGTCGATGCCGTGCGGGCGCTGCTCCCGGCCTTCCAGGACCTGTTGCCCGCCTCGGTGCGCCTGACGATCGCCCAGGACCGCACGCCCAGCATTCGGGCCTCGCTGCACGAGGCGGAGCTGACCCTGGTGCTGTCGGTGATCCTGGTGGTGGCGGTCGTGTTCGCCTTCCTGGGCAACTGGCGCGCGGCCCTGATCCCGGCCATCGCGGTGCCGGCCTCGCTGATCAGCACCTTCAGCCTGATGTGGTGGTTCGGCTTCAGCCTGAACAGCATTTCCCTGATGGCGCTGATCGTCGCGACGGGCTTTGTCGTCGACGACGCCATTGTGGTCCTGGAGAACATCATGCGCCACATCGAACGCGGCATGCGGCCGGCCCGGGCGGCGCTGCGCGGCGTGGCCGAGGTCGGATTCACGGTGCTCGCCATGAGCGTGTCGCTGATCGCGGTGTTCATCCCCCTGTGGCTGGTGGGCGGCCTGGTGGGGCGGCTGTTCGAGGAATTCGCCGTCACCCTGTCGGCGGCGATCGCGGTGTCCCTGCTGATCTCCGTGACGCTGACGCCGGTGATGGCCTCGCGGCTGCTGCGGGCGCAGCAGGCCGACCGCCCGGCGCGCGGCAACCGCCTGGGCCGCCTGTCGCGGCGGCTGGGCGAGGCCGGCCTGTCGGCCTACCGGCGGTCGCTGCGCTGGGCCCTGGACCATTGCCGCATCGTGCTCCTGCTGCTGCTGGCGACCATCGGTCTGAACGTCTACCTGTACATCAGCGTGCCCAAGGGTTTCTTTCCCCAGCAGGACACGGGCCAACTGATGGGATTCTTCCGCGTGGACACGGGGACCTCGTTCGAGGACACCCAGCAGCGCCTGGACGCCTTTCGCAAGATCCTGCTGGCCGATCCGGCCGTGGATACCGTCACCGCCTACGCCGGCGGGCGCGGCGGCAGCAATTCCAGCTTCATCCAGATCCAGCTCAAGCCCCTGGATCAGCGCACGGCCAGCGCCGGGCAGGTCGTCGCGCGCCTGCGGTCCCGCTTCGAGCACACGCCCGGGGCGCGCATGTTCCTGGTGCCGCAGCAGGACATCTTCGTGGGGCATTCCTCGCGCGCGGGCTCGTATTCCTACGAGCTGATGGGCAGCGACCTGGTCCTGCTGAACCAGTGGCTGCCCAAGGTGCGGACGGCGCTGGCGGGCCTGCCCGAACTGGTCGACGTCGATGACGACGTCGAGGACAAGGGGCGGCGCCTGGAACTGGTGGTGGACCGGGATGCCGCCCGCCGGCTGGGGGTGCAGATGGCCGATCTGGCCGGGGTGCTGAACAACGCCTTCAGCCAGCGCCAGGTAGCCGTGCTGTACGGCACGCTGAACCAGTATCACGTCGTGATGGGCGTGCAGCCGCAGTACGCCCGGGACGTGCATTCCCTGCAGGCCCTGCAGGTCGTCAATGCGCAGGGCCAGCGCATTCCGCTGACTGCCTTCACCCGCATCGCCGAGGGCACGGCGCCGCGCTCGGTCAATCACGAGGGCCTGTTGGCCGCGGATTCCATTTCCTTCGGCCTGGCGCCGGGGGTGTCGCTGGACCAGGCCCTGGCGGCGATCGACCGGGCGGTCGCGCGCATCAGCCTGCCGACCCAGGAGCTGCAGGGCGGCATGGACCAGAGTTCCAGCATGATGCGCGATGCCGTGGCCCAGCAGCCCTGGATGCTGATCGCCGCCCTGGTCGCCATGTACCTGGTGCTGGGCATGCTGTATGAAAGCACGCTGCACCCGATCACGATCCTGTCCACGCTGCCCTCGGCCGGCATCGGCGCCCTGCTGGCCCTGCGGATGGCGGGCATGGAATTCACGCTGATTGCGCTGATCGGCGTCTTCCTGCTGATCGGCATCGTCAAGAAAAATGCCATCATGATGGTGGATTTCGCCCTGCAGGCGCAGCGCCGCGAGGGGCTGGACCCGCGCGAGGCCATTTACCGGGCCTGCCTCGCCCGCCTGCGTCCCATCCTGATGACGACGGTGTCGGCCATGCTGGGCGCGCTGCCGCTGCTGCTGGCCACCGGGGCGGGGGTCGAGATGCGCCAGCCCCTGGGGCTGACCATCCTGGGCGGCCTGTTCGTCAGCCAGGTGCTGACGCTGTATACGACACCGGTGGTGTATCTCAGCCTGGATCGCCTGCGGGGCGCCCGCGGCGCCCGGGACCGTTTCCGTAAAGTGGTGCCACATGCCTGATTTCCTTCACGTTTCCTCTGCGGATCCGCTGGCCGGGCCGCCTGCCGGGCGGACGCCACGGCGGCGCGCGCGGGCCCGGTCTATGTGCCGGGGCGCCCTGGCGCTGGCCGCCTGCCTGGGCCTGGGCGCCTGCGCGGTCGGTCCCGACTACCGGCGCCCGGCGCAGGACGTGGGCGCGGCCTACGCCCATGCGCCGGCCGGGCAATGGCGCCCCGCGCAGCCCGCCGAGGCGGTGATCGCGTCCGACTGGTGGCGGCTGTTCGGCGACGCGGGGCTGGACGATCTGATGGACCGCATGCCGGCGGTCAATCCGGACGTCGCGCAGGCCGAGGCGCAGTACCGCCAGGCGCAGGCGGCGCTGGGCACGGCGCGCTCGGGCCTGTTTCCGTCGGTCGATCTCGCGGCCTCCGCGACGCGGGCGGGGCAGGGCGCCTCGGGCGCCGGCAATACGGCGTCCACGTATTCGCTGTCGGCCAGCGTCAGCTGGGAAGTCGACCTGTGGGGCCGGGTGCGGCGCGACGTCGAGGCGGCCAGCGCCGGCGTCCAGGCCAGCGCGGCCGACCTGTCGGCCATGCGCCTGAGCCTGCGCTCGACCCTGGCCCAGACCTATTTCGCGGTGCGCGCCAGCCAGCGCCAGGATGCCTTGCTGTCCCGCACGCTCGACGAATATGAGCGGGCCCTGGAGATGACGCGCAACCGGTATGAGGCGGGGGTCGCCTCCTCGGCCGACGTGGCGGCCGCCTCGGCGCAGCTGGACCAGGCGCGAGTGCAGCGCATCCGGCTGGGATGGCAGCGCGAGCAGCAGATCCACGCCCTGGCGGTGCTGATGGGCCTGCCGCCGTCCGAGTTCCGCATGCCGCCGGGCGAGGGGCTGCCGGCGGCGCCGGCGGTGCCGGCCGGCGTGCCGTCGGCCCTGTTGCAGCATCGTCCCGACATCGCGGCCGCCGAGCGTCGCGCGGCGCAGGCCAATGCTCGGATCGGCGTGGCCCAGGCGGCCTGGTTCCCCGACCTGACGCTGAGCGCGCAGGGCGGCTATCGCGCCGGCGAGTTCGCCTCTTGGCTCATGGCGCCGGCGCGGTTCTGGACCTTGGGGCCCGCCCTGGCGCTGAGCGTGTTCGACGGCGGCGCCCGCAGCGCCGCGGTGGAGTCCGCCCGCGCAGCTTACGATGCCCAGGCGGCCCAGTACCGCAAGACCGTGCTCGATGCCCTGCGCGAGGTCGAGGATGCGCTGGTGCAGTCGCAGGCGCTGGCGCGCGAGCAGGAAGCCCAGGACCGCGCCCTGGCGGCGTCGCGCGAATCGCTGCGGCAGGTGACGAACCAGTACCGCGCCGGCCTGGTGGACTATCTGAGCGTGGTGCAGGCGCAGGCCAGCGCGCTGAGCGCCGAGCAGAATGCGCTGGACCTGCGCTCGCAGCGCCTGGCCGCGACCGTGCAGCTGGCGGCGGCGCTGGGCGGCGGCTACGTCGAGCCGCAGGCTGGAGAGCCGGCGCCGGCCGCGCCGCCGCCGGCCGTCCCCGCGCCGCAGCCCTGAGCGCCGCGGCGGTTCATTCCTCGCTCAGGCCGCCGCGGATCGCGGCGATGCCGTGCGCACCGTGGCGGCGGGCGGTTTCCAGCGTGTCCAGCGACTGGCCGCCGACCGCCAGGACCGGCCGGCCGGCGGCAGCCGCCAGCTCGCGGAACCGGTCCCATCCCAGCGCCGGCTCGTCCGGATGGCTGTCGGTCGGCAGGACGTGGCCCAGCACCACGAAATCGGCCTGCAGCTGGCGGGCGCATTCGATGTCGGGGGCATTGTGGGCGGATACGCCCAGCCAGCCCGGCGGCCGGGTGTCCTGCTGCAGGATCCGGGCGGCGTCCGCCGCGCGCAACTGGACCCCATCGGCCTGGGACCACCAGGGCTGCGGGTGGCGGCTGTTGATCAGGCAGCGCGCGCCGTGCTGGCGGCACAGCGCCAGCGTCGCCTCGAAGGCCTCGTGCAGGCTGGATTCGTCGCCCGGCCAGCCGGGCTCTCGGAACTGCACCATCCGCAGGCCATAGAGCAGTTCCTGGCGCAGTCCGGCCAGCCAGTCGGCCAGCCGGTCGGGGCTGCCGATGCGGCTGATGCGATAGCGGGTGGGCAGGCGCAGCCAGCGCAGCGGCGGCGCGGCGGCCGGCAGCAGCGATCCGCCGCCGGGTGCGACCGGGTGCTCGGATTCATCCAGGCGGATGTCCCAGGGATCCACCCAGTCCAGTGCCTGGTTCTCCCGCCCGTGGGGCTCGCCATCCCAGGCCGTGACCTGGCAGAACGCCAGCTCGACGATGGATTTCGGGTATTCGTGCACGTACACCACCCAGGGGTAGACGCGGGTGGCCTGGATGCCGAGTTCCTCGTCGAGCTCGCGCACCAGCGCCTGCTCGACGGATTCGCCCGCCTCGATCTTGCCGCCGGGGAATTCCCACCAGCCCGGCCAGGCCTTGCCGTCGGGGCGCTGGCCCAGCAGCAGCCGGCCGCGCGCATCCAGGATCAGGCCGGCGGCAACACGCACATAGGGTTTGGTATCGGTCATGGCAGAGTCGCAGGCTAGATGTGGCGGGCCGCCCAGTCGCGGGCGAACTGGCGGGCCACCCGGCCGGAGCGCGAGCCGCGCTCGAGGGCCCATTGCAGCGCCTCGGGGCGCGATGCGTCGATCTGGTCCGGGGCGCAGCCGTGGAACGCCAACCAGTGCGCGACGATGTCCAGGTAGTCGCCCTGCGCGAAGGGGTAGAACGACAGCCACAGGCCAAAGCGCTCGGACAGCGAGATTTTTTCCTCGACGGTCTCGCCGGGGTGGATCTCGCCGTCGGCCTGGTGCTGGGCCTCGAGGTTCTCGTGCATGTATTCCGGCATCAGGTGGCGCCGGTTGGAGGTGGCGTAGATCAGCAGGTTGTCGCCGGGCGAGGCCACCGAGCCGTCCAGGGCGGATTTCAGCGCCTTGTAGCCGGCCTCGCCTTCCTCGAAGGACAGGTCGTCGCAAAAGACGATGTAGCGTTCCGCTCGCCCCGAGATGAGCTCGATGATCTGGCCCAGGTCGCCGAGGTCGGACTTGTCGATCTCGATCAGCCGCAGGCCCTGGCCGGCATAGGCGTCCAGCAGGGCGCGCACCAGCGAGCTCTTGCCGGTGCCCCGCGCGCCGGTCATCAGCACGTTGTTGGCCGGCTTGCCCCGCAGGAAGGCCACCGTGTTGCGTTCCAGCACGGTCTTCTGGCGATCGACGTGGCGCAGGTCGTCCAGGTGGATGGGGGCGATCCGGTGCACCGCATCCAGCCAGCCGCGCGCGCCCCGGCGCCGCCAGCGGTAGGCGTGCGCGTTCCAGTCGATGGCGGGCGGGGCGGGCGGCAGCCAGGCCTCGATCTGGGCAAGCACGCCCATCGCGCGGTCCATGAGCGCCTGCAGTTGAGGGTCGGCCACTGGGTTCTCCTGATGATGATCCGGAAAGTATAATCTGGGTCTTTGCGGCCGCGTCCGGCGCCGCGCCCACCAGCATCCGGGTCCGCCTTGAATTTCTCCGAACTGTTCGCCCCCATTGTGTCCGACATGCAGGCGGTCGATGCCGTCATTCGCGCCCGTCTGGATTCCGAAGTCGTCCTGATCCGCACGATCGGCGATTACATCGTCGGCGCGGGGGGCAAGCGCATGCGCCCGGCTATGGTGCTGCTGGTGGCCGGCGCCCTGGGCTACCGGGGGGACAACCACCATCGCCTGGCCGCGGTGGTGGAATTCATCCACACGGCCACGCTGCTGCACGACGACGTGGTCGACGAGTCCGACATGCGGCGCGGCCGGGAGACCGCCAACGCGGTGTTCGGCAATGCCGCCAGCGTGCTGGTGGGCGACTACCTGTATTCGCGGTCCTTCGAGATGATGGTGGAATCGGACTCGATGGCCGCCATGGCCGTCCTGTCGGCGGCCACGACCATCATTGCCGAGGGCGAGGTCCTGCAGCTGCTCAACGTCCACGATCCCGACGTCTCGCTGGACCGCTACCTGCAGGTGGTGCGCTACAAAACCGCCAAGCTCTTCGAGGCCGCCGCCCAGGTGGGCGCCATCATCTCGGGCGCGACGCCCGGGCAGGAATCCTCGGCCGCCGCCTACGGCCGCCACATCGGCACCGCTTTCCAGCTGATCGACGACGTGCTGGACTACAGCGGCGACGTGCAGGCGCTGGGGAAAAACGTGGGCGACGACCTGCGCGAGGGCAAGCCCACGCTGCCGCTGATCCGCGTGCTGGAGACCGGCACCGCCGAACAGCGCGGCCTGATCCGCCGGGCGATCGAGACCGGCGATGCCGATTTCGAGGCCGTGGCGCGGGCCATCCACGCCACCGACGCGCTGGACTACACGCGCGAGGCCGCCCGCCGCGAGGCCGACCTGGCCCGCGAGGCCCTGTCCGCCTTCCCGGATTCCGTTTATCGGGAAACTCTGCTAAAATTCTGTGCTTTCGCGGTCGAGCGCGACCGTTGAAATCTTCCCGTGGCGGGCCTGGCCGTTTGGCTTTCCGGCTTGCCTATGCAGCACCGTCGGGGTGTAGCTCAGCCTGGTAGAGTACTACGTTCGGGACGTAGGAGTCGCATGTTCGAATCATGTCACCCCGACCATCACGCCATCAAAAACGCACGACATCGTCGTGCGTTTTTGTTTGTGCGCCCGGCCCGGGTGTCCCTGCCGCCCGTCACCGCGGCGTCAGCCGCAGCAGGCCAGCGCCCGACCCGTCCTCGATCAGCCAGACCGCGCCATCGGGGCCCACCGCCACGTCGCGGATGCGTCGGCCCAGCGTCCACCGGTCGGTCTGGCGGGCGCTACCGTCCTCGCCGAATTCGATCCGCACCAGGCCTTCGGCCCTGAGGCCGCCGATCAGCGCCGATCCCCGCCATGCCGGAAATTGCGATCCTTGATAGAAGACCAGCCCGGCGGGCGCGATCACCGGGTTCCAGTACAGGCGCGGCGCCTCGAAATCGGGGCGGGTGCTGTGCCGGGGGATCGGCGCGCCGCTGTACTGGTCGCCGTTGGACACCAGCGGCCAGCCGTAGTTCTTGCCGGGCAGGATCCGGTTCAATTCATCGCCGCCGCGCGGACCCATCTCGTGTTCCCACAGCCGGCCGTCGGGGGCGAAGGCCAGCCCGTAGGGGTTGCGGTGGCCCGTCGCCCAGGTCAGTGCGCGGACGCCCGCCTGCCCCGCCATGGGATTGTCGTCCGGGGCCGATCCGTCCCGGTTCAGGCGCAGGATCTTGCCGCGGGCGGCATCGGGGTCCTGGGCCGTGTCGGGTTCCATCCGGTCGCCGACCGCCAGGAAGATCCGCTGGCCGTCGGGCGAAAAGGCGATGATGCCGCCGGGCTGGCCGCCGCGGCCGGCGGGCTGCTGCCGCCACAGGGTCTGCAGGTCCCGCAGGCGCGCCGCGCCGGCGGATTCGTCCAGCCGGGCGCGGGCCAGCACCAGCGCGCCGCCCCCCGACTCGGGGGCGACGAAGGTGAAATACAGGCTGCGGTCCTGCGGGAAATCCGGCGAGGGCGCGACGTCCAGCAGGCCGTTCTGGCCCCGGTGGTAGACGGGCGGGATGCCAGAGACGGGAGTCTTGGCCCCGGCTTGCGAGGCCAGGAACAGGCGGCCCGCCTTTTCGGTGACCAGCAGGCGGCCGTCTGGCAGGAAGGCGATGGCCCAGGGGCCATCGAATGCCGCGACGCGCCGGACGGCGAAGGGCGCCCCGGGGTCCGGCGCGATGCCGCCCGCGTTGCCGGCTGCGGGGTCAGGCGGGTTGCCGGACGCGGCCTGGACGCCGGGCGCCGCGAGGCACAGCAGCGTGGCCAGCGCCAGCGCGGCCGGGAGAGCGGATCGGTTCATGGTTCGCCTCCATTCACGGGACATGGCACCACTATACTGACTGAGCACTGCTGCCAGGGCGACACTTCCAAGTTCACCGGATCCCCCGATTTCTCCCGATAACCAGGACATTCCCATGAGCGCCATCACGATCTATCACAATCCCGCCTGCGGCACGTCGCGCAACGTGCTCGCCTTGATCCGCAACAGCGGCGAAGAACCCACGGTCGTCGAGTACCTGAAGACACCGCCCGATCGCGCCACGCTGGTCAAGCTGCTGGCCGACGCGGGCCTGAGCGTACGAGACATATTGCGCGAGAAGGGTACGCCCTATGCGGAACTCGCTCTGGGCGACGCCCGATGGACGGATGAGCAGCTGCTCGACTTCATCGAGCAGCACCCCGTCCTCATCAACCGTCCCATCGTGGTCACGCCGCTGGGAACGCGCCTGTGCCGCCCGTCGGAAACCGTGCTGGACATCCTGCCGCAGCCGCAACGCGGCGCCTTCAGCAAGGAAGACGGCCAGGCGGTCGTGGACGCCAAGGGCCGCAAGGTCTGAGGTCTGCCGCATCGCGTCGGGGGCTCTATACTGGCAGGACTCTGGCCGGCGCCCAGGCGCCGGCGTCCCGAACCCTTGCCCAGGAGCTTGATTCATGGCTGTCGCTTCCGCAATCTCTTATCCCGATACCCGACTTCTGATCGACAACCAGTGGGTGGATGCCGCCGACGGCCGCACGCAGGACGTGCTGAACCCGGCCAACGGCCAGGTGATCGGCACGGTCGCCCACGCCGGCATTCCCGACCTGGATCGCGCATTGGCGGCCGCGCAGCGCGGGTTCGAGGTCTGGCGCGACACGCCGGCGCATGAGCGCGCGGCCATCATGCGCCGGGCTGCAGGGCTGCTGCGCGAACGCGCCGACGACATCGCCCGCCTGCTGACCCAGGAACAGGGCAAGCCGCTGGCCGAGGCCCGGGGCGAGACGCTGGCCGGGGCCACGCTGATCGAATGGTTCGCCGACGAGGGGCTGCGCGTGTACGGCCGCATCGTGCCCTCGCGCAATCCCGCCGCCCTGCAACTGGTCGTCAAGGAACCCGTCGGCCCGGTGGCCGCCTTCACGCCCTGGAACTTCCCCATCAACCAGGTGGTGCGCAAGCTGGGCGCGGCGCTGGCGACGGGCTGCTCCTTCCTGTGCAAGGCCCCCGAGGAGACTCCGGCCTCGCCGGCCGCGCTGCTGCAGGCATTCGTGGACGCCGGGCTGCCGGCGGGCGTGGTGGGCCTGGTCTACGGCAATCCGGCCGAGATCTCCGGCTACCTGATCCCGCATCCCGTCATCCGCAAGGTCACGTTCACCGGCTCGACCCAGGTGGGCAAGCAGCTGGCCGCGCTGGCCGGCGCCCACATGAAGCGCGTCTCGATGGAACTGGGCGGCCATGCCCCGGTGATCGTGGCCGAGGACGCCGACCTGGAACTGGCGGTCAAGGTCGCCGGCGCCACCAAATTCCGCAATGCGGGGCAGGTCTGCATTTCGCCCACGCGGTTCCTGGTGCATCGCAGCCTGGCCGATGAATTCACCCGGGCCTTCGTGAAGCACGCCGAATCCCTGAAGCTGGGCGACGGCCTGGCTGAGGACACCACCCTGGGGCCGCTGGCCAACGCGCGCCGCGTCACGGCCATCGCCCAGGTGGTCGAGGACGCGCGCCGCCGGGGCGCCGAAGTCCTGACCGGTGGCGCGCGCGTCGGCGAGACGGGCAATTTCTTTGCGCCGACCATCATCGCGGGCCTCACCACCGAGGCGGACCTGTTCAACAACGAGCCTTTCGGGCCGGTGGCGGGCATCCGCACGTTCGATCGCCTGGACGAGGCCATCGCCGAGGCCAACCGCCTGTCCTACGGGCTGGCGGCCTATGCCTTCACCCGGTCGCTGCGCAATGTGCAGCAGCTGGTCGGTCGGGTCGAGGCCGGCATGCTGTGGATCAACCAGCCCGCCACGCCCTCGGCCGAGCTGCCCTTCGGCGGCGTCAAGGATTCGGGCTACGGCACCGAGGGCGGCCCCGAGGCGCTGGAGGCTTACCTCAACACCAAGGCGGTGTCGGCAGTCGGGGTGTGAGGCTTTCCCGGCGCAGGCGCGCGCCCAGTTCGTCCGCCGTCAGGGGCCGCGCATACCGGTAGCCCTGGCCGTAGTCGCAGCCCATGGCTTCCAGGATGCGGTGCTGTTCGTCGGTCTCGATGCCTTCGGCGATGACCTTCAGGCCCAGCTGGTGGGCCATGGCGATCATCGCCTGGCACAGGATGCGGTCGCTGGACTCGGGGTTCAGCGTGCCGACGAAGCACTGGTCGATCTTCAGGAAATCCACGTGAAAGCGCTGCAGGTAGGCCAGGGATGAATATCCCGTGCCGAAATCGTCCAGCGCGACCTGGATGCCGGCGTCGCGAAAGCGCAGCAGCGAGGCGTTGGCGCCTTGCCCGGCCTCCATCAGCACCTGCTCGGTGATCTCCACCGTGAGCGCCTCGCCCGGCAGGCCCAGGGCCTCGAGCTCGGCAATCCAGGTCGCAGGGTCCAGGCCGCTGTCGCGGAACTGCGCGGGCGACACGTTGATGCTGACGACGAAATCGGCGTGCAGGTCGCGCCGCCACTGCAGCAGCTGGCGGCATGCGGTCCTGAACACCCAGTCGCCCAGGGGAACGATCAGGCCTGAATCCTCGGCCAGCGGGATGAAATCCATGGGGCCGACCGTGCCGCGCACCGGATGCCGCCAGCGCAGCAGGGCCTCGGCCTTGAGGGTGCGGCCGGTGCGCATGTCCACGACCGGCTGGTACATCAGCTGGAACTGGTTTTCCCGCACCGCCGCCTGCAGGTCGTTGAGGAGTTCGCGCCGTTCCTGGACGTCGCGCTGCATCGAGACCGAGAACGCGCAGGCCTGGTTGCGGCCCAGCCCCTTGGCGGCATACAGCGCGAGATCCGCGTGCTTGAGCAGGCTGCCCGCGTCCGTACCGTCCCGCGGGAAATAGGTGACGCCCGCGCTCACGGAGATCTGCACGGCCTGGCCGTTCAGGGAATAGGGCTGCGCCACCGACTGCAGGACGCGCTGGCAGATCCGGTTCACCGCGTCCTCGTCGGCCGGGTCGCTCAGGATCAGGGTGAATTCGTCGCCGCCCAGCCGCGCCAGGTGGTCGGTGTCGCGCAGGCAGGACTGCAGGCGCCGGGCGACCTGCTGCAGCAGCTCGTCGCCGGTGTCGTGGCCGTGGGTGTCGTTGACCTCCTTGAACTGGTCCAGATCCAGGAAGACCAGGGCGAACGGCTGGCCGTTGCGCCGCGAGGCTTCGATGCCCGACTGCAGCCTGTCCTGGAAGGAGGGGCGGTTGGGCAGCTGGGTCAGCGCGTCGAAATGCGCCTGGTGCCAGACGGCGGCCTCGGCGCGCTTGCGTTCGCTGATGTCCAGCATCATGCCGATGATGGTGGGCCGGCCGTCCAGGATGATCTGCGAGGCGTAGATCTCGACGTCGATGGGGGCGCCGTCGCTGCGCAGGGCCGGGTATTCGTAGCGGGCGCGCGAGACCTCGCCGGAGATCCGCTGGCCGGCGCGCACGCGGATCTGCCGATAAGTGTCGGGCGGAAAGACGCGGTCAAGCGGGAAATGGTCGGCCAGCACGTCCCGGTCATACCCCAGCATCCTGGCCAGCTGCGGGTTGGCGTAGGTGAAGCTGACCGCTTCGTCGACCATGTAGATGCCGATCACCGTGTTGCCGTTCAGGCCGTCGAACATGGCCCGGGTGCGCGAGAGGTCGCGCTGCGCCGCCTCGGATTGGGCGCGGGTGCGGCGCAGGCGCAGGGCCAGGACGAGCAGCAGGACGTCCAGCATCAGCAGGCCGGCCCCCGCCAGCCAGGCGGGCTGGCCCGCAGGCGCGGGCCCCGCCGTCAGACCTGACAGCAGCAGGCCGTTGCCCAGGGCGCCGACAGCGAGCAGCAGGATCGTTCCGAGGCAGCCCGCCGCACTCCCGGGGTGCGCGGCAGGGCGGCTTCCTGGGGAAGCGGTGGAGGAACGAGGCATGATGGCGGAATGCCGGAGCGCGGCGGGCGGCGGGTAACGGTTTGAAATGTATCCAGCATACTGCAGAGATCACTCCCGGCAGGGCGCCCCGCGCGCCGATTCGGATCAGGGATTGCCCGGGGTATCGAGATGATCCATGAAGACCCGGCACAGCGCCTCCATGCCGTCGCGGTCCTCGTCGTCGAAGCGGCCGGCGACCGGGCTGTCGACATCCCAGACACCCAGCAGCGACCCGTCGGCGCGGATCAGCGGCACCACGATTTCGGATTGAGAGGCCGAATCGCAGGGAATGTGCCCGGCGAACTGGTTGACGTCCCGCACCACCTGCGTGCGGCGCGCCTGGGCCGCCGTGCCGCAGACGCCGGCACCGATGGCGATGCGGATGCAGGCCGGCTTGCCCTGGAAGGGGCCGACGACGAGTTCCGTGCCGTCGTACAGGTAGAAGCCGGCCCAGTTCAACTGCGGCAGGCTGTGGAACACCAGCGCGCTGAAATTGGCGGCATTGGCGATCAGGCTGGGTTCGCCGGCGATCAGATGCCGCGCCTGGTCCGCCAGGCTGGCGTAGTGCGCGGCCTTGCTGGCGAAGGTCTGCGGGGAAAGGTGGAACATCGGCCATGTCCGGAAAAGGAAGGGAGCCTCATTTTAGATCCCGCGCCGGGTGAGGTTGGCGCCGCCGGTTTGCGTGTATATTCCCATCTGGTGCCTGGTCTGTCGCCGGGCCGGACTGCACGAGGAAACCTGATTGCCTGGCGCGCATGGCCGTTCCCCCGCGACACGCCGTACCGACCGTCCCGGCCTGTTCGACAGCCTGCGCGTGCGCCTGTTCATGGCGGTGCTGGTCACCGCCATTCCCATCATCGGCGGCCTGGGCTATTACGTCTGGCACCAGTACCAGGGGCTGTCCGCCGGCAGCGAGCGCTCGGCCGAAAACCTGATCCAGGTCACGGCCGCCTACGACCGGACCCTGCTCAACGACGCCCGCGACGTGCTGCTCACCCTGGCGAATTCCCCGGTGCTGCGCGACGGCCGCTGGGATGAATGCCGCGGATATCTCGCCACATTGCTGGGGCACCTGCCGCGCTACCTGAACCTCGGCGTGATCGGCCCGGACGGCCGGCAGGTCTGCTCGGGCCTGCCGGATCCGGACCGCCGGGGCTCGTACCTGGGCGACCGACCGTATTTCCAGGCGGCCATGGAACAGCCGGACGTGATCCTGGGCGGATTCATGATCGGGCGGATGTCGGGGATTCCCACCGTGGTGCTGGGCGTCCGGATCTCGGGGGATTCAGGGCTGGGCGCCGGGGTGGCCTACGCGGGCATGAACCTCGGCTACCTGCGGGCGGGGGCGGCGATTCCCGATCTGCTGCCTGAGGCCCGCCTGTGGGTCCTGGATCGCCAGGGCCATGTCCTGCAGGCCATCCCCGGCGATTCCAGCCATCTGGGCGAGCGCCTGGATCCCTATCCGCCCGAGGCCGACGGCCTGCTGCGCACCGAGCAGCTCGACGCGGAAGGCCGCAACTGGGTGGTGTACTCCCTGCCGGCGGGGCCCCGGGGGGACGGCCAGGGTCTGTCGATCCGCTACGAAATTCCCGAATCCTCCCTGTACGCCGGGGCCCGCCGGGCCTTGTGGAACGGCCTGATCCTCATCGCACTGCTGCTGTGCGTGACGCTGCTGGTGGCGGGCAACCTGATGCAGCGTTCCCTGCGTCGGTCCGAGGAGCGCGAACGCCTGCTGAACCGCCTGATGGACGTGACGGCCGAGGCGATCTACGGCCTGGACGTGCGGGGCCGCGTCGTGATCGCCAACCAGGCCTGCGCGGACCTGCTGGGCTACGAGCACCCCGACGCGCTGCTGGGCATGGAGTTCCATGAGCATTTCCACCTCCGCCACGAGGACGGCAGGCCGCTGCCGCGCGAGGACTGCCGCATCCACCAGTGCCTGGCCGGCGGGCCGCGCGTCCATGCCGACGACGAAGTCATGTGGCGGCGCGACGGCACCTGTTTTCCGGTGGAATACTGGGCCTATCCCATCCTGAAGGGCGGGCGTATGGACTTCTGCCTGGTGACGTTCCTGGACATCAGCGAGCGCCGCGCGCAACAGCGGGCGCTGGCCTACCAGGCCAGCCACGATCCCCTGACCCAGCTGCTGAACCGCGGCGACATCCTGCGGCGCCTGCAGGCGCGCATGGGCGGGCCCGGCCCGGCCTGGACGCTGGTGATGTCCAACCTGGACGGCTTCAAGGAGGTCAACGGCGCGCTCGGCCACGACGTGGGCGACCGCCTGCTGCAGGCCGCGGCGCGCCGGTTCCAGCTCGTGCTGGGCGAGGACTGCGTGCTGGCGCGGCTGGGCAGCGACGAGTTCGCCTTCCTGCTGGACACGGGGAACGAGTCGCAGGCCTGCGATCAGGTCCGCCGCCTGCTGGCCGCCATCCGCGAGCCCTTTCCGCTGAACGACCTGCAGGTCCGCATCAGCTGCAGCTTCGGCCTGGCCATGCATCCGCAGCATGCCGACGATCCGGACGAGCTCGTGCGCTGCGCCGACACCGCGATGCGGCGCGCCAAGCGCGAGGGCCTGGGCGTGGCCGTCTTCAACCAGCAGGACCGCGCCCATGCGGATGACCGGCTGCTGCTGCGCGGGGAATTGCGGACGGCGCTGGCGCAGGGTCAGTTCATGCTGCACCTGCAGCCGAAGATCGCACTGGGCGATGGTTCGCCGGCCCGCGGCGAGCCCGTGGGCTTCGAGGCCCTGACGCGCTGGCTGCACCCGGAACGCGGCCAGATACCGCCGGCCCAGTTCATTCCCATCATCGAGGTCAGCGACCTGATCCATCCCTTCACCCGCTGGGTGGTGGACCAGGCCGTGGCCGCCTGCGTGCGACTGCAGGCCGTGCGCCCCGGCGTGACCATGGCGGTGAACATCTCGTCGCGCAATCTGCTGGACGACCACTTTCCCCAGCAGGTCGAGGATGCGCTGGTCCGCCACGGCCTGGAACCCTCGTTGCTGGAACTCGAGGTCACCGAGAGCGTGATCATGGCCGACCCCGCGCGGGCGCTGCGCACGCTGTATGCACTGCATGCCCTCGGGGTGCGGCTGTCCATCGACGACTTCGGCACGGGATATTCGTCGTTCGCCTATCTCAACCGCCTGCCGGTGGACGCGCTGAAGATCGATCAGTCCTTCGTGGCGGGCATGGCCGACGACGCCGACCTGCGCGCCATCGTCCGCTCCATCATCGAAATGAGCCATACTCTGGGCTTGAACGTGATCGCCGAGGGTATCGAGACCCGGGATGCCTGCGACCTGCTGCGCGGCATGGGCTGCGACGTGGGCCAGGGATACTGGATCGGCCGCCCGGCCCCCGAGGATCAGGCGCGCGCCTGGCTGCAGGCGGCGGGCCGGCCGGCGGCGGACTGATCCGCGCTCCTCGGACAATTCAGGAAAGGAAGTCGACGTGTCGGATGCTTCGGAACAGCATTTGCGGGAAACCCTCATCGCCAGCGAGACCCTGTGCGAAGGCGGCTTCCTGAAAGCCAGGCGGGACACGGTGCGCATGCCCGATGGCGGCGTATCCACCCGCGAATACATCGTCCACCCCGGCGCGGTGGTCGTCATCCCCCTGCTGGACGACGATCACGTCCTGCTGGAGCGCCAGTTCCGCTACCCGGTGGGGCGGGTGATGACGGAATTCCCCGCCGGCAAGCTCGATCCGGGCGAGGATCCGCTGCGGTGCGCGCAGCGCGAGCTGCTCGAGGAAACCGGCTACACGGCGGGCCAGTGGGCCCATGCGGGCGCCCTGCACCTGGCCATCGCCTATTCCACCGAGATCATCCACATCTTCTTCGCCCGCGACCTGCGGCCAGGCGCGCGCCAGCTGGACGAGGACGAGTTCCTGGACGTCTGCCCGCAGCGGGACCGGGAATTCTTCGCTGCGTGCCGGGCCGGCGGCGTGACCGACGCCAAGACCCTGACCTGCGCCCTGTGGCTGCAGAACGTGCGCAGCGGCGCCTGGGCGCTGGACTGGACCGAGGTCTGAGCCGCGGCCCTTATTCGCGGTAGGGCTCGAAGCGCCCGGTCTCAGGGTTGCGGATGAACAGCACCCCGGTGGCGACCCCGAAATAGGCGCCGTGGATCGTCAGCGTGCCGGCCTCGACGCGTTCGCGCACGGCGGGAAAGGTCATCAGGTTGGCCATGCTGTATTCGACCACGCCCCATTCCATGTTGCGGATCCATTCCGCGTAGTCGCCGGTCTGCGGCCCGACCTTGTCGGCGACGGGCTTGATCTGCGACATCCATTTGCCGATGAAGTCGCGCTTGGACAGCGGCCCGGCCTTGTTGGCGTAGGCGGCGACCCCGCCGCAGCTGGCGTGGCCCATGATGACGATGTGGCCGACCTGCAGGGCGTTGACGGCGAATTCCACGCAGGCGCTGGTGCCGTGAAAGGCGGTTTCCGGGTCTTCGTCGCAGGGCGGCACGATGCCGGCGATGTTGCGCACCACGAACATTTCGCCGGGGCCGGCGTCGAAGATCGTCTCCGGCGCGACGCGGGAGTCCCCGCAACTGATCAGCATGATGTCCGGATGCTGGCCGTGTTCGGCCAGATCGTGGTAGCGGGCGCGTTCGGTTTCGAGGCGGCCGTGCAGGAAGGAGGCGTAGCCTTCGGTCAGTCGTTGGGGAAACACGATGATGTCCTTGTCGTTTGGAAAGGGTCGGATGCGTCAGGGGAAGATGTCCGCGACCGCCGCGCGCCGCAGCAGCCGGTTCAGGGGAGGCGCCAGGTGTCCGTGCTGGACCGTGATGGCGTAGAAATGCTCGGAAAGCTGGGACGACTGGCCGACGTGCACGAGCTGGCCCGATTGCAGTTCGTCCTGCACCACGACCTCGGGAAGCACCGTGATCCAGCCGCTGTCGCGCGCGATCAGCCGCAGCATGGTCATGTCGTCGATCTCGGCGCGCACTTTGGGCTGCACGCCGGCGGCGAAACACAGGGCGTCGAATTGCGGGCGCACGCTGTGGCGCACGCTGGGCATGGCCATCTCGACGCCGTCCAGGTCCTCCGGCACGCGCAGCGTGGCGCCCGCCCAGCGGTCGGCCCGGCCGACCAGCGAGATGACCTGGCTGCCCAGGAACCGGGAGGATACCGGCCGCGCGGGGTCCGTCGGCACCGGTTCGTTGGCGAGCACCACGTCCAGCTGGTGGCGCAGCAGGCGCTCCACCAGCGTCTGCAGCGAACCGGAATCCACCGACAGCGCCACCAGCGGGTCGTGGAGCAGGGGGCGCAGCCAGTTGACCTGGAAATTGCGCGACATGGTCGAGACGCTGCCCACCCGCACGTGGACGGTGTCTTCGTTGCGCCCGTCCAGCCAGCCCAGCATCTGCTCGCCCAGGCCGAAGATGTTCTCGGCGTAGGCGAGGACCTGCCGTCCGGTGGCGGTGAGCTCGAGGTGCCGCCCCTGGCGGTCGAACAGGGCCTGCCCCAGCCGGTTCTCCAGATGTCTGATCTGCGTGGAGAGCGCCGACTGCGAGGTATGGATCTGCTCGGCGGCGTGTGTCAGGGAACCTGTCTTGGCCACGCGCCAGAAGTAGAACAAGTGCTTGAAGTTCAGCTGATGGATGTCCATCGTTCTGTTTTATAGAATCTTCCAATATTATAAATGTAATTTACAGAAGGTAGAAAAAAACGAAGAATACGCGGGGTCATTTCCTGGAGACACGCGTTGGATCGCTTGCATGAGTTGAATTTCGGGTTGGCGCTGGCGCCGGCCGTGCTGATGGCGGTGGCGGCCCTGTGGGCGGGCTACGGCCGCGCGCCGGTGCCGCGGCTGTGGCGGCGGTTTCAGGCGCTGACGCTGGCCGCCCTGGTCTTCTCTCTGCTGGCCCTGGGTGCGCAGCTGGCGCTCATGCCGGCCGGCGATGCCGGGGGCGGCGCCGGCTGGCTGGCGCCCAATCCCTTCGGCGCCTGGGTCAGCCTGCTGGTGCAGCTGCTGGGCACGGCCATCGGGCGCTATTCCGCCAATCACCTGCGGGGCGAGCCGCGCCAGCCGGTGTACGCCACGGCGCTGGCCGCCGTGCTGGCCGCCGTCCACCTGCTGCTGCTGGCGGACCACTGGATCGTCCTGATCGCCGCCTGGGGCGCGATCGGGCAGGCGATGCACCCCTTGCTGTGCTTTTACGAGGACCGGCCCTTCGCCCTGCTGGCCGCGCACAAGAAAAGGGTCGCGGACCGCGTGGCCGACGGGCTGCTGGCGGCTGCGGCCATGCTGGCCTGGTCGCAGGCGGGCAGCGGCTCGCTGTCGGACCTGTGGGCCTACATCGCCGCCGGCCATGCCTCCCCATCTCTGGCCTGGAGCGGCATCTGCCTGGTGCTGGCCGTCATCGCCCGCACGGCGCTGATGCCGGTGCACGGCTGGCTGGTGCAGGTGATGGAGGCGCCGACCCCCGTGTCCGCCCTGCTGCATGCCGGGGTCGTCAACCTGGGCGGCTACGTGCTGGTGCTCTTTGCGCCCCTGCTGGGCGTGTCGCCCGCCGCGCGCTGGCTGCTGGTGGTCGCCGGCCTGGCCTCGGCGGTGGTGGCGGGCCTGGTGCTGCTGACCCGCGTCAGCCAGAAAGTTCATCTCGCCTGGTCCACGATCGCGCAGATGGGATTCATGCTGCTGGAATGCGGCCTGGGCCTGTACCTGTTCGCGGCCCTGCACCTGCTGGGGCATTCGCTCTACAAGGCGCACAATTTCCTCAATGCTTCGGACGCCGTGCGGGACTGCGGACGCAAGCTGGCCACGGGCGATGCCGCCAATTCGGGTTTCAGCATGGCGGCGGCCGTGCCGGCCGCGCTGGCCATCGTCCTGGCCGTCCAGTACGCGTGGGGCGAGCCCGCCTGGCCGTGGTGGTGGAGCGGGGTGTTGGCGCTTGCCTGGGCGCCGCTGCTGTGGGTGCCCGGGGCCGCCCAGGCGGGAGAGATCGCCGGGCGGCTGACCGCCGCCCTGGGAATGGCCGTCTTCCTGACGCTGGCCGCGGGCATCCTCGACCACGCGCCGATCGGCGCGCGCAATGCCCCCCTGAACGCGGCCGGCATCCTCGCCCTCGCCGGCATGGGACTGATGTACCTGGGCACGATGGCGTTCCAGCTGCGGCCGCGCTCGCTCACGGCCGTGCGGCGCTGGGTGTACGCGGGCTTCTACCTGGATGAGGGCTATACCCACTGGGTGCTGATGCTGTGGCCCACGCGCTGGGCGGGCGCCGGCTGCGAGGCCGCGCCGCCGTCCTGGAGCCCGCGCGGCGCGGCCTGCGGGAGGTCCGGATCATGAGCGCCGTGATGCAATCCTCGCCCTCTGCGGCGCCGGTGACGCCGGCGGGTCCGGCCTCGGCAGGCCCCGCCTCGGCGGGCGACGGTTTCCTGCGGGATGCCATCGCGCAGGCCTGCTCGGGCATCATGCCCGCCTGGCCGCTGGACCAAGCGGTGGCCGTCAATCCCCACTGGCGCCGCATCGGGCTGCCGATCCGCCGGGTGGCGGCGCGGCTGGCCGTCCTGGGCGACTTTCGCGTGTTTCCGGCGCGGGACGGCATCCGCCGGGAATGGGTCGCGGGCCGCATCACGCGCGGCGACCTGGAGGCGGCCCTGCGGCGCGGCGGCCCGGCGGCGCAGGGCATGACGGCCGGGCGCTGCATCGCCGCGCTGGAAACCGCGCCGGCGATCCGGCGCGAGCCGCTGCTGGTGGACCTGCTGGACGGCGGCGTGCAGCAGAACCGGCGCTGGCCGTGGCGTGCCGCCGTCGTGTTCCAGATCAGCCAGGCCTGCGCGACCTATTTCGACCGCCACCAGGCGGAATGGCGCGCCACGGGCAGCCCCAGCCTGTATGGCTTCTGGCGGGAGAGCGTGGTGGGCGACCATGGCCTGGGCGCGCGCCTGGGCCTGCCGGGATTCGGCAAGCAGCTGCGTTTCCTGCCGGTCGATGCGCAGGCGGCGATGCCGTGGGCGCTGGCCGAGCTGGGACTCGATGGCGAGTCCTGGAAGGACTATTTCGAGGCGTTGCTGCTGTCCATCAACGGCTGGGCGTCCTGGTGCGCCTACATCGCCTGGCAGAAGGCGTCCACGGGTCGGGACGACGTCCGCCTGAGCGAATTGCTGGCCTGCCGGATCGCCTGGGAAGCCTTGCTGGTCCGGACCGTACCGTCCGCCGCGCGGCGCGCCGGCCTGGCGGCCCTGTCCGCCCACTGGCGGGATTTCGGCCCCCGCGTCGCCGAGGCCGAGGCCGCGCTGGCGCCCGACGAGTGCTGGCAGCAGGCGCTGGAGATCAGTTTCCAGCGCGAGCTGGCGGGCACCTTGCGCTCTCCCGGCACGGATCCGGCGCCGCAGGCGCCGCAGGTCCAGGCGGTCTTCTGCATCGATACGCGCAGCGAGCCCATGCGGCGCGCGCTGGAGGCCGCGTGGCCCGGCATCGAGACGCGCGCCTTTGCCGGATTTTTCGGCATCCCGGCCCATTACAGCCCGCTGGGCGCCGACCTCCATCGGCCGCAGCTGCCCGGCCTGGCCTATCCCAGCATTGCGATGCAGGACGTGATGACGGAGCCGGGGCAGGCCCGCGAGGATGCCGCGCGCACGGCGCGCCTGCGCGCGATCCGCCGCCGGCGCCTGGCGCGGCTGGACCAGGGGCTGGGCGCCGTGCGCTGGTCCAATGCCACGTTTTCCTTCGTCGAAACCGCTGGCGTGGGCTACCTGGGCAAGATCGCGCGCTGGATCCGGCCTTCGGCCGCGCCGCGCCCCGATGCGGACCATCTGGGCCTGCCGGCGGCGGAGCAGGCGCATTGCCGGCCGGTGATCCGCGGCCTGGACGCCGGGCAGCGGGTGGAACTGGCGGCGGGCATCCTGCACGCGATGGGGCTGGACGACCGCCTGGCGCCGCTGGTGATTTTTTGCGGTCACGCGGGACACAGCACCAACAACGCCCATGCCTCGACGCTGGACTGCGGCGCCTGCTACGGCCGGCCCGGGGACGCCAACGCCCGGGCGCTGGCGCACCTGCTGAACGAGCCGGAGGTCCGCGACGGCCTGCGCCGGCGCGGCTTGGACATCCCCGCCGGCACGGTGTTCATGGGGGCGCTGCACAATACGACCACCGACGAGGTGAGCGGCTTCGACCTGGACCTCCTGCCGCCGGCGGCGCGGGCGCTGTGGGACCGGGCCAGCCAGGCTTTCGCGCAGGCCGGCGACCGGGTGCGGCGCGGGCGCGCGCCCGCGCTGGAGATGGACGCGGGGCTGGCGCCGCGGGCGCTGCTGGAGTCCTTCCGCCGCCGCGCCAATGACGGCTCGCAGACCCGGCCGGAATGGGGGCTCAGCCGCAATGCCGCATTCCTCATCGGACCGCGCGCCCGCAGCCGGGGCCGCAAGCTGGACCGCGCCTACCTGCACGACTACGAGGCGCGGCACGATCCCGACGGCAGCGTGCTGGAAAAGCTGATGACGGGCCCGATGCTGGTGACCAACTGGCTGTCCTGGCAGTATCACGCCTCGACCTGCGATCCCCTGCATTACGGCGCCGGCAACAAAGTGCTGCACAATGTCGTCGACGGCCACGTGGGGGTGTTCGAGGGCAATGGCGGCGACCTGCGCATCGGCCTGCCCCGGCAGTCGGTGCACGATGGCGAGGGCTGGTATCACCAGCCCGTCCGGCTGACCGTCGTGATCGATGCTCCGGCCGACGCCATCGACGGCGTCATCGCCCGCCACGAGGTGCTGGGCCGCCTGTTCGACAATGGCTGGATGCTCTTGTGGCGCTGCGAGGGCGAGTCGCTGCAGCGCTACGACAGGGGCCGCTGGCTGCCGCTGGACGTCTGAGCGGGCCGCTCAGCGGCGGCCCAGCCGCAGCAGCGCCGCGCCCAGCCGCCTGGCCTGGGGCACCGACAGGACCAGTCCCCCCAGGGCGATCACCAGGATGCCCAGCCAGCCCATGGCATCGGGCATCGCCGAGAAGGCGAGCCACCCCAGCAGCGTCGCCCACAGGATCTGGGAATAGCTGTAGGCGCCCAGCGAGGCGGCCGAGGCGTGCAGCAGGGAATAGGTGATGGTCAGGTGGCCGATCGAGGCGATGCCGCCGATGCCCAGCAACAGCAGGAAATCCGGCGTGGCCATGGGCGCCCAGGCGCTGGACCCCCAGGGACTGAGGGCGAGGGCGCCGATCAGGCCCGTGTAGAAATTGCTGGTGGCCGCGTGTTCGGACCTGCGCGTCGAGCGGGTCACGAGCTGGTAGAACGCATTGCACAAGGCCGAGCCCATGGGAAAGAGGATGGCCCAGGTCAGCAGGCCGCCGCCGGGCCGCGCGATGATCAGCACGCCCAGGAAACCGCAGCCCACCCCCAGCCAGTCCATGGGACGGGCTTTTTCCTTCAGCAGCAGCCCCGACAGCAGGGTGATCAGGACGGGGCCCAGGAAGACGATGGCGGTGGCCTCGGCCAGCGGCAGGCGGGCCAGGCCGTTGATGACGAAGACGCTGCCGCAGCACAGGCACAGGCCCCGGAACAGCTGGATGCCGTAATTGTGGGCGACCAGCAGCTGGCGGCCCATGCGCGGCGCGAAGATCAGCGCGACCCCCAGGGTCTGCGCCATGTATCGCACCCAGACGACCTGCAGCAGGGGATAGTGCCCCGCCAGGTACTTGGTGCCGGTGTCCAGCATGGCGAAACACAGGCTGGCGCCGCACATCAGGGCGGGACCCAGCCAGGCGGGAGAACGGGCGTCGGTGGTCACAGGGGCTCGAAAAGACGGCCAGGCGCCGCGAATCGGCGCCTGGCACGGCAATGATAGTGCTTTTCCGGGACGGCCGGCGTCGCCGTCCGCCTGGAATCGCGCCCTGTCGCTTCAGCGCATCAGGCAGGGACGCTTGTTGTCGAACCGCCAGCCCGGAATCAGGAACTGCATGCCGACGGAGTCGTCCCGGCCGCCCAGTCCCTTTTCCCGGTACAGGGCGTGGGCGCGGGCCAGGCGGTCCGGATCCACGCGCACGCCCAGGCCCGGCGCGTCCGGGACGGCGATGCGGCCGTCCGCGATGCGCAGCGGATCGGTCGTCAGGTGCTGGCCGTCCTGCCAGATCCAGTGCGTGTCGATGGCGGTGATCTCGCCCGGCGCGGCGGCCGCGACGTGGGTGAACATGGCCAGCGAGATGTCGAAATGGTTGTTGGAATGCGAGCCCCAGGTCAGCCCCCATTCGTGGCAGAGCTGCGCCACGCGGACCGAGCCTCGCATGGTCCAAAAATGCGGGTCGGCCAGGGGGATGTCCACCGCCTGGAGCTGGATGGCGTGCATCATCTCGCGCCAGTCGGTGGCGATCATGTTGGTCGCCGTGCGCAGGCCCGTCGCGCGCCGGAACTCCGCCATGACCTCGCGCCCGGAATAGCCGGCCTCGGCGCCGCAGGGATCCTCGGCGTAGGCCAGGACGTGGTGCTGGCCGCGGCACAGGCGGATGGCTTCCTGCAGGGACCAGGCGCCGTTCGGGTCCAGCGTGATGTGGGCATCGGGAAAATGCTCGGCCAGCGCGGTCACGGCCTCGATCTCGGCCTCGCCCGCCAGGACGCCGCCCTTGAGCTTGAAGTGCCGGAAGCCGTAGCGGTCCCGCGCCGCCTGCGCCAGGTCCACCACCGCCTCGGGGGTGAGCGCCGGCTGGTTGCGCAGCCGGAACCAGGCATCGTCGGCCTCGTCTTCCGCGCGGTAGCCCAGCGTGGTCTTGCGGCGGTCGCCGATGTAGAACAGGTAGCCCAGCGCCTCGACCGAATCGCGCTGGCGGCCGTCGGCCAGCAGCGCCGCGACCGGCACGCCGAGATGCTGGCCCAGCAGGTCCAGCAGGGCCGATTCCAGGGCGGTGACGGCATGCACGCCGGTGCGCAGATCGAAGGTCTGGTTGCCGCGCCGGTCGTCGGACCGTCCCTGGGTGGCGGCGCGGCACTGTTCCAGCAGCTCGTTCATCCGGCCGATGGGCTGGCCGACCAGCTGCCGGCCCAGGCGCTCGGTCTCGGCCCGGATGGTCTCGCCGCCCGGCACTTCGCCCAGGCCCTGGCGGCCCGCCTCATCGTCGACCAGGACGATGTTGCGCGTGAAATAAGGACCGTGGGCGCCGCTCAGGTTCAGCAGCATGCTGTCCTGGCCGGCCACCGGCACGACCCGGATCTGGGTGATGCGGGGTGTCTTGACGTCGGGGTTTGCGCTCAGGCTCATGGTTCAACGCTCGGTGCGGGTGATCTGCCAGGGATTGCCGGCCCGCAGGGCCGCCGGCAGCAGGGAATCGGGAATGTCCTGGTAGCAGACGGGACGCAGGAAACGGCGGATCGCCAGGGTGCCGACCGAGGTCGTGCGGCTGTCCGAGGTCGCGGGGAAGGGGCCGCCATGCACCATGGCGTCGCTGACTTCCACGCCGGTCGGGAAACCGTTGGCCAGGATGCGCCCGGCCTTGAGCTCCAGCAGCGGGATCAGGGCCGCCGCGAGGCCGTCGTCCTCGCCCGGCTCCAGATGCAGCGTCGCGGTCAGCTGGCCTTCCAGCGCCAGGGCGACCGCCTGGAAATCCTCGGGACTGGCGCAGCGGATCACCAGGGAACTGGCGCCGAAGATCTCGGCCCCCAGCCGCTCGGGATCCGCCAGGAAGGCCTCGGCCGTGGTGACGGCCAGGTTGGCCTGGCAGTGGGCGGGCGCATCGTCGGCCAGGCCGCGGGCCACGGCCTGGACCCCGGCGAGCCCCAGCAGCGTCTCGACCCCTTTCCGGTAGGCGCCCGCGATGCCGGTGGTCAGCATGGTCGCGGCCGGCGCCGCCTGGATGGCGGCGCCCGCGCGCTCGATGAAGCGGTCCAGATCCGGACCGTCCAGGGCGATGACCAGCCCTGGATTGGTGCACAGCTGGCCCGCGCTGCCCAGCAGCGACACCGCGAACTGCCCGGCCAGCGCCTCGCCGCGAGCGGCCAGTGCGCCCGGCAGCAGGTAGACGGGGTTGGTGCTGCTCATTTCCGCATAGACGGGGATGGGGACGGGGCGCTGTGCGGCGGCCTGCATCAGGGCGAGGCCGCCCTGGCGCGAGCCGGTGAAGCCGACGGCCTGGATGCCGGGGTGGCGGACCAGGGTCAGGCCCAGGTCGATGCCGGGACCGGTCAGCAGGGAAAAGACGCCTTCTGGCAACTGGCACTGGCGGACCGCGGCGCGGATGGCCTGGCCCACGAGCTCGGAGGTGCCCGGGTGGGCGGGATGGGCCTTGACGACGACCGGCGCGCCCGCGGCCAGCGCGGAGGCGGTGTCGCCGCCCGCCACGGAGAAGGCCAGCGGGAAATTGCTGGATCCGAAGACCGCGACCGGTCCCAGCGGAATCTGCCGCATGCGCAGGTCGCTGCGGGGCGCCGGCTTGCGCTCGGGCAGCGCGTGGTCGATGCGGGCGTCCAGCCAGTCGCCGTCGCGCACGACGCGGGCGAACAGGCGCAGCTGGTTGACGGTGCGTCCGCGTTCGCCTTCCAGGCGCGGGCGGGGCAGGCCGGTTTCCAGCATGGCACGCTCGATCAGCTCGTCGCCCACGTCGAGGATGGCCTGGGCGGCGGCTTCCAGGAACGCGGCGCGGTGTTCCAGGGTGGTTTCCCGGTACGAGGCGAAGGCCTCGACGGCGAGGCGGACCGCCTGGTCCACCTGGCTGGCGTCGGCGCCGCGCCAGGCGGGGTCGACGGCCTGGCCGGTGGCGGGATTGACGGCCCGGACCGGCTCGCCGGTTCCGGCGACGTTCTGATTGCCGATGAGTTGCATGCCGATGAGGGGCATAGGGGAACCTCCGGGTAGTCGATTATTCACAAGTAAGTTATCATACAACTCATCATGAGGATATGGGAAGCCCTGCGGACCCATGTGATTTTGCTGGGTCTGCGAAGAAATCACGGCTTTCCGTGCCGCGTGACCAGAGATACTATCTGTTGTGATCTGTGCCGGTCTGTCCGGGTGGTGCCGGGGCGGGCTGTGTCCATACTTTGACCGTGCTTTGAAGAGGATTGCCCCCATGTCTAGTCCCGAGTCCGCCTCCTTCACCGACCAGGCCCGCGCGGCCGCCGCCCCCGACGGCGGCGGCGACCGGATCGCCTGGATCAAGCTGTCGCTGGCGTTCCTGCCGCTGCCCACGCCGATCAGCGATGCCAAGGTCTTCACCGGCCGCCAGAAGCCGCTGACCGAAGTCGCGATGATCTTCTGCGAGATCCGCACGCGCGACGGCCACGAGGGGCTGGGCTTCGCCTATTCCAAGCGCGCCGGCGGCCCGGGCATGTACGCCCACGCCAAGGAGATCGCGCCGACCCTGCTGGGCGAGGACCCCAGCGACATCCAGAAGCTCTGGGACCGGCTCTGCTGGGCCGGGGCTTCCGTCGGCCGCAGCGGCCTGACGGTCCAGGCGATCGCGCCTTTCGACGTCGCCCTGTGGGACATGAAGGCTAAGCGGGCTGGCCTGTCGCTGGCCAAGCTGCTGGGCGCGCACCGCGACACGGTGCGGCTGTACAACACCTCCGGCGGCTTCCTCTCCACGCCGCTGGACCAGGTGCTGGACAACGTCGACGCCTCGCGGGCGCGCGGGATCGGCGGCATCAAGATCAAGGTCGGCCATCCGGATCACGCGGTGGACCTGCAGCGGGTGGACGCGGTGCGCAAGAAACTGGGCGACAGCTTCCCCCTGATGGTGGATGCCAACCAGCAATGGGACCGCATGGCCGCCGCGCGCATGTGCCGCGTCATGGAGCAATACGGCCTGACCTGGATCGAGGAGCCTCTGGACGCCTACGACGTGCAGGGCCATGCGGCGCTGGCGGCGACCTTCGACACGCCCATCGCCACGGGCGAGATGCTGACCAGCTTCCGCGAGCACGCCGAGCTGATCGAGGCCCGCGCCTCGGATTTCTTCCAGCCCGATGCGCCGCGCGTCGGCGGCATCACGCAGTTCCTGAAGATCATGCAGCTGGCCGACTATCACGGCCTGAGCATGGCGCCGCACTTCGCCATGGAGATCCACCTGCACCTGGCCGCGGCCTATCCGCGCGAGCCGTGGCTCGAGCACTTCGAGTGGCTGGAGCCGCTGTTCAATGAGCGGCTGGTCATGCGCGACGGCCGCATGGAGGTCCCCAACCGGCCGGGCCTGGGCTTCAGCCTCAGCGAGCAGGCGCGCGCCTGGACGGTCGAGACGGCCGAGTGCGGCCAGCAGCCCTGAAAGACCTGTGCATCCTGGATTTGGGCGGCTTTCGGGCCGCCCTTTTTTTATCCTGGGGTGTCGCGGCGGCGGGCCGTGCCGGCAGCCGGTGCGACTAGGACCGCACCGACAGGGTCATGCCGATGGTGAGCGTCTCTTGCGGCGCCAGCGTCATCAGGCCGGTGCCCGGCACGCCGGCGGCGGCCAGGTTGGCGGCGTCGCAGACATGCGTGGCGGGCTCGACGCACAGGTAGCGTCCGGCATTGCAATGCAGGACCAGGTGGTTCAGCGGGCCGCGCGTCGTCATCTCGATGCCCGGGCCCTCGGCCCACTCAATGGAGGCCGCGCCCGTCCAGCCCGACAGGAAAGCGGTCCAGGTCTCGGGCGTGCGCCGCCGGCGGTCCTGGCGGTTGGGGCGCGGGAAGAGGGCCAGCTCCTGGTTGTGGGCCCAGTCCCGGGTCGCCACGGCGCGGACGCTGTCGGCGGTGAAATAGGGATGCAGCCCCAGCCCGACCGGCGAGGATCGGCAGTCCTGGTTCTGCAGGCTCAGTTCGATGTCCAGGCCATGCTCGGTCAGCGTGATGACCTGCCGCAGGCGCCAGGCCCAGGGCCAGCCGTCCAGGCCCGCCGGGTGATGCAGGCCCAGGACGGCCTGGTGGGGCTGGGCGTCCAGGACCTCCCAGGCCATGCGCTGCGCCTGCCCGTGCAGCGCGTGCTGCTGGCCCGGCAGGGGCTGCAGCTGCAGCTGTTCGCCGGCCCAGGCCATGCGGGCGTCGCGGATGCGGTTGGAAAAGGGCGCCAGGGGAAAGATCCCGCCCTTGGGCCATTCATGCGCGGGCCAGTGCTGTGCATGGACGGGCGCCAGCCAGTCCCGCGGGCCGCCCGGCAGGTCGCTGGACCATTCGAGGACGCGCCCGCCGGCGGCCGGCGCCACCCGGGCGCGGTGCCGGCCCAGGGACAGGGTCAGGCACTGCGATGGCGACGCGTCCATCTCGGCGGGCATCTTCATGCGGCGATTCCAGGATCAACCCTCGCGCGGGGCTTCCTTCACGCGGCTGACCAGCTGCGTGGGGCTGACGAAGCGCAGCGCGATGAGGACCCACACCATGGTGATCGCCATGTAGATCATGGCCATGGCGTCGATCGCCTGGGGCGCGCGCACGCCGGTCGAGAAGACCGCGTAGTAGAGGGCCACCACCAGCGTCTGCGAGTCCGGACCGGCCGTGAAGAAGGTCAGCTCGAACAGGCTGATGGTGCGCACCAGCACCAGCAGGCCCGCGGCCAGCATGCCGGGCACCAGCAGCGGGGCCAGCACGTGGCGGAAATACTGGAAGGTGTTGGCGCCGAAGATCCGCGCCGCCGATTCCAGTCCCGGGTCGATCTGCTCGATGAAGGGCGTCATCACCAGGATGACGAAGGGCAGGGCGGGCACCAGGTTGGACAGGATGACGCCGGCCAGGGTGCCGCCCACGCCGATCTGGTACATGGCGGTGGCCATCGGGATCCCGTAGGTGACCGGGGGCACCAGCATGGGAATCAGGATCAGCAGCATCACCAGGCGCTTGCCGGGAAAGCGGGCCCGCGCCAGCGCGTAGGCCGCCGGGACCCCCAGCAGGATGGCCAGGACCACGACCGAGGCGACGACCTCGAGCGTGACCAGCAGGATGTGGGCGAGCTGGAACTCGTCCCAGGCGCGTCCGTACCAGCCGAGCGTGAAGCCTTCGGGCAGCAGTGTGCCGAACCAGCGGGTGGCGATGGAATTCACCATCACCGTGAGGATCATGAAGACCACGTTGAGCAGGAAGAAGCCCATCACGGTCCAGATCGTCGCGCGCCAGAGCCAGCCCCAGCGCCGCGTCCCGCCGGCGGCGGATTGAATGTTGGATTGCATGTGGCTCACCCCTTGCCGCTGGTGGCAGGGCCGGTATAGAAGGCCTGCCGGAATGCGAAGATTGCGCAGACGACCAGGAGTTGCGCGAATCCCATGACGATGGCGATGGCCGAGGCCAGGCCGTAGTCGTATTGTTCAAAAGCCGCCTCGTAGGCCGCGATCGAGATCACCCGGGTGGGGCCGGCCGGCGCGCCCAGCAGGATCGCGGACGGGAAGACGGCGAAGGTCTGCACGAACGACAGGGCGGCCGCCATGCTGAGCCCCGGCACCAGCAGGGGCAGGTAGATCAGGCGGAACTGATTCCACGCGTTGGCGCCCAGCGTGCCCGCGGCCTTGGCCAGCGTCGGATCGATGCCCGAGATGTAGGACAGCGTCAGCAGGAAGACGAAAGGAAAGTCGGAGATCACCAGGGAGATCAGCACCCCCCAGTAATTGTGGGTCAGGCGGACTTCGTCGGAATACAGGTGCAGGCCGTGCACGAACTGCGAGAACCAGCCCACGGGGCCGTAGAACGTCAGCATCCCGTCGGCGATCAGCACGGTGCCCAGCGTGATGGGCACCACCAGCAGCGTCGTGACGATGCGCTGCTTGCGGCTGTTGCGGCGCAGGGCGAAGGCCACGGGCACGGCCATCCCGACGTTGATCAGCGTGGCGGGCGCGGCGAGCTTGAAGGTCGCCCACAGCGTGCCCCATTCGGTCGAGGTCGTGAAGAAATGGACGTAGTTGGACCACATGCTGCCGCCTTCCAGGGGCTGGAAGGAAATCACCACGCCGTAGAGGAAGGGATAGACGAACAGCGCCAGCAGCACCACCACCGCCGGCGCGACCAGCCAGCCGCGGCGGTCGCCGCGGGCGGGCAGCGCGAATCGGGCGGCGCTCATGCGGCCTCCGCGTAGGCGAGCACCCGGTCGGCCGGGATGTGCAGGCGCACCCGGTCGCCGGGCTGGAACTGGCCGCCCAGGCGCACGAACAGTTCGCCGATGGGGCTGGACACGATCAGCAGCGAGCTGCGCCCGCCGAATTCGATCTGCTGGACGGTGGCCTCGATGGCGTTGTCCGCCGCCTCGGACGCGACCTCGAAATCATCGGGCCGCATGGCGACGGCGACGGTCTGCGTGCCCGCGGGCACCTCGATCGCGGTGGCCTGCAGACGGAGCTGCTGCTGGTGGACGGTGAGGCGCTCGCCGTCGTGCCGCTCGACCTGGAAGGACAGGACGTTGCGGTAGCCCATGAAGCGGGCGACGTGCAGATTGTGCGGGCGGCCGTAGACTTCGCGCGGCGTGCCGACCTGCTGGACGCTGCCGGCGCGCATGACCACGATGCGGTCGGCCATGGACAGCGCCTCGTCCTGGTCGTGGGTGACGTAGATGGTGGCGCGCTCGAGCTGGCGGTGGATGCGGCGGATCTCGGCGCGCATCTCGATGCGCAGCTTGGCGTCGAGGTTGGACAGCGGTTCGTCCATCAGGATGACGGGCGGTTCGATGACGATGGCGCGCGCGATGGCGACGCGCTGCTGCTGCCCGCCCGACAACTGGCCGGGCAGCTTGGATTCGTGGCCTTCGAGCTGGACCAGGGACAGGGCGGCCTTGACCCGCTGGGCGATTTCCTGTTTCGGGACGCCGCGCATGCGCAGGCCGAACCCGACGTTGTCCCGGATGCTCATGTGCGGGAACAGCGCATAGTTCTGAAAGACCATTCCGAAGCCGCGCCGTTCCGGCGGCAGCACATCGATGCGCGTGTCGTCCAGCCAGATGCTGCCGGAGCTGAGGTCGGCCAGGCCGGCCAGGCAGTTCAGCGCGGTGGACTTGCCGCAGCCGGAAGGGCCCAGCAGGGCGATGAACTCGCCGCGCTGGATGTCCAGGCTGAGGTCCCGCAAGGCGGCGACAGTCGATCCGGATGCCGTGGGATACTGCCGACCGACGCCGTCCAGACGCAGCTGTTGGAAAGATTCGTTCATATTGCAAAATCCAGGTGAAGACAGACTGCCCGTCCGGCCGCGGAGGCGGCACGGGCGGGGCAGGGGGGCGGTGATTACTTCTTCAGGGCACCGATGTCGGTATCCCACTTGTGGAAGGCTGCCACCATGGCCTTGGCGTCCAGCGGCACGGCGCTGGGACGGCGGGCGGTCAGGGCCTCGTATTCAGGACGGCCGTACTTCTCGATGACTTCCTGGCTTTCCTTGGGGGCGGCCGACAGCGGCACGTCACGGATGGCCGGACCGGGGTAGAAGTAACCCGTATCGTAGGTCATGGCCTGCTGTTTGGGCTGCATCATGAAGTCCATCAGCTTGAAGAGGACCTCCTGCTTTTCCTTCGACACGCCCTTGGGGATCACCATGTAGTGGGCGTCGTTGACCCAGGTGAAGTTGTCGAACGCCTGGATCTTGAAGTTCGCCGGGACGATGCCCAGGGCGCGGGGGTTGATGTCCCAGCCCGTGACCGTCACGGTCATGGCGCGGCTGCCCTGTCCGAGTTCCTTCATGATGGCCGAAGTGCCGCCCGGATAGTAGGGCACGCATTCGTTCAGGTCCTTCAGGAATTTCCAGGTCTTGTCCCAGCCATTGATCGGATCGTAGGGATCCTTGTCGCCCAGCAGGTAGGGCAGGCCCATCAGGAAGGTGCGGCCGGGGCCGGAGTTGGCCGGACGCGCGTAGAGGAACTGGTTCGGATTGGCCTTGCACCAGGCCAGCAGTTCGGCCGGGGTCTTGGGCGGGGTCTTGACCTTGTCCGGGTTGTATTCCAGCAGCGGGCCGGACTGCATGAAGCTGACTTCCAGGCCGTAGCCCATGGCCAGTTCCTGCATGCGGGCGGCGTTGCGGTGGTATTTGTTCAGGATGTCCTTGAACTTGTCCTGATGGTCGGGCAGCAGCTTGACCCACAGGTCCTGCTCGATCCCGGCGGACAAGGCGTCCGTGCCGGTCAGCACCAGGTCGATGTCGGCGCGGTTGGCTTTCTGCATCGCCTTGATCTTGCCCGGCAGCTGGGGCGAGGGGGCGTTGGTGAAGGTCATGCTGGAGACCAGGTCCGGATTCTGGTCGCGGAAGGATTCCAGGGCCTTCTGGGTGACGGCCAGGTTGCCCGCCACGTCGACGATGTTCAGTGCCACGGGTTCGGCATGGACCGAAACGGCCGCGCATGCCAGGGTCAGGGCGCCCGCCAGCGCGTGCAGCCGCACGCGTCGCAGGGTCTGTGTAGTGCCTTTCATTGGGTGTCTCCTTGTGTGTTCACCTGTGCGCAGAAGGGACCTGTGTTCCGCCAGTCCTTTCTTATAAGTCATCATATAACCTACTTCTCGATTCGGATAGGGGGATTTTCCCCGCAAGCGGGGGAAAGACCGTCGCGGCAATTCTTGCATAATGTATAACTAATTGATTCAGAAATATAATTTTTCGCTGATTTGGCGACTAGGTATATTCCCTAATATTTCGAGAATGTCCAATGCAGCTCGACATTCATGTTGTATGACATCGCCGAAGGGACAACGGCCATGCGGTCCCGGAAGATGCGCCCTCTCTTGGAAGCGGCGCTGGAAGGGCCAGGCCCCTACCGGCTGGAAACCCTGTCATCATATGACTGATTGAAAAGGGTGCGTCTTGTGTGGGGGCGAAGAAACGAGAGCGCGGCGAGGTGTGGGTAGATGCTTTATGGATAATTCAATGATTTATTTGAATAAAATTGTTTTCATATTCCAGCCTAGGGAATTCCCTGATCAGCAAGCACCCCTGGCCTGATATACAGTTCACATGTCATACATCTTGAACCAAACCCTAGTCTGAACCGGATCAACCATGCGACTGCGCTCCGTCAAAATCACGCCCATTGCCTTCAAGGATCCCCCGCTGCTGAACGCCGCCGGCATCCACGAGCCCTATGCACTGCGCACCATCATCGAGCTGGAAAGCGACACGGGGCACATCGGCCTGGGAGAGACCTACGGGGATGCGCCGGTCTTGGAACTGCTGGAGGCCCTGGTGCCGTTGCTGGACGGCATGGATCCTTTCGACCTGAACGGACTGCGCCGCCGGGCGCAGGAAGTCGTCCGCCAGACGCGCGTGAGCACGGGCGCGGCCTTCACCCTGGCGCCGGGCACTGACCCTGCCAAGAACGTCCAGAAACTCTATTCCGCCTTCGAGGTGGCCTTCCTGGACCTGCAGGCGCGCTACCTCGGCATGCCCCTGGTCGACCTGCTGGGCGGGCGCGCGCGCGACACCGTACCGTTCAGCGCCTATCTGTTCTTCAAGTACGCGCGCCACGTGGACGCCCGCTATCCGGACGACGCCTGGGGCGAGGCGGTGACGCCGGCGCAACTGGTGGCGCAGGCCGACACCATGATCGCGCGCCACGGTTTCAAGAGCATCAAGCTGAAGGCGGGGGTGCTGCCGCCCGAGGAAGAGGTCGCCTGCATCCAGGCCCTGGCCCGGCGGTTCCCCGGCATGCCGCTGCGCATCGATCCCAATGGCAACTGGTCCCTGGACACCGCCATCCGGATGGGCAAGCAGCTCGACGGCCTGCTGGAATACTACGAGGACCCGTGCCCCACGCTGGCCGACATGGCCGCCCTGCACAAGGCCACCGGCATGCCCCTGGCCACCAATATGGTCGTGACCGACCTGGCGCAGTTCCGCGAGAACACCACGGCGAACGGTTGCCAGATCATCCTGTCGGATCATCACTACTGGGGCGGGCTGCGCGATACCCAACTGCTGGCGCGGATGTGCGAGACCTTCGGCCTGGGCCTGTCCATGCACTCGAATTCCCACCTGGGCATCAGCCTGCTGGCCATGGCCCACGTCGCCGGCAGCGTGCCGCTGCTCAGTTACGCCTGCGATACCCATTACCCTTGGCTGGATCCGGACGAAGAAGTGATCGTCGGCGGGCAGCTGCGTTTCCAGGACGGCGCCATCGTGCTGGGCGATGCGCCCGGCCTGGGGCTGGAGATCGACCAGGAGGCGCTCGCGCGGCTGCACCAGCAGTATCTGGAGTGCGGCATCCGCTCGCGCAACGACGCGGCCCAGATGCGCAAATACCAGCCCGACTGGAGCGGGCGGGCGCCGCGGTTCTGAGGGGCCGCCGCCTGCCGGCGCCGAGGTGTGGCGACCCCAGTCATCACACCTCTGACAGTCGCACTCCGTTGTAGAGGACGTCTATATGTTGTATGATAACGTATGACTAAACAATGAAAGCCCGCGGGCATCGCGCTTTCACCACCAGAGGATCCCCTTATGATCTCGTGCCAGGAATTGAAGGAAATAATGAACGACGGGCTGTTGTCCTTCCCCGTCACCGATTTCGACGCCAATGGCGATTTCGACGCCAAGGGCTATCAGGCGCGTCTGGAATGGCTGATGCCCTACGGCGCGCGGGCGCTGTTCGCGGCCGGCGGCACGGGCGAATACTTCTCGCTGACGCTGGATGACTTTTCCCAGGTCGTGCGCACGGCGGTCCAGACCTGTCAGGGCCATACG
>DASSTS010000032.1:0-59186 GCA_035707805.1 Castellaniella sp.
CGTCAGCCGCCGGGGCTGCTGCAGGCGGTCCTGCAACAGGGCAAGCTCGGGCGCGAAGGCCGACAGGATGGCCATGCGCGGCGTGTCGTCCAGCCGGCCGGCGGACTGGACGGCGGCGGGCGGCGCATCCGCCGTCGCCTGTGCTTGAGTTTGAGCCTGCGCCTGCACCGGCAGGCCGGCCCACAGGGCGGCGCCCAGCAAGCAGGCCGCCAGGCCGGCCGACAAGACCCGGGCGGCGCCAGCCGCGCGCCCGAAGGCCGATTCCATCGTGTGGCCGCGAGTCCGCATCATGTCTCCTCGATCCCGCCCTCGGGCTTTCCCGCCACCGGCACGTCCGGCACCGGTTCTTCCGACGCCGGCTCGTCCGGCACCACGGCCTGCAGCCGCTGCACCTCGATGTCCGCGTGCATGGGCTCCAGGGCCGGCAGCTGCTTGTTGGCCTTGGAGGACAGTTCCGCGAATCGGTTGACCTTGCCATACAGGCCCTGCTGCCCCGCCACCGCCGTCACGGCGCTGTTGTAGTGGGTATTGACGGTGTTCAGGGCATTGCCCAGTTTCTGCAGCCTTTCGGCCACCAGCGCCACCTGGTTGTACAGGCCGCCGGCCATGTCGCTGAGCGCCCGGGTCTGTTCGTTGGCGCGAGCGATCATCCACAGATTGGAGACCGTGCGCAGGATGGGCATCAGCGTGGTGTGCGACACCATGATGACGTTCTGCCGGTAGCCGTAGTCGAACAGGTCGCGGTTGTGCTTCATGGCCTCGATGTAGGCGGGCTCGACCGGCATGAACATCAGCACGAAGCTCGGGCTCTTCATGCCGATCAGATTGCTGTAGTCCTTGCGGGCCAGGTCGTCGATGTGGTGGCGCACGGCCAGCACGTGCGCCGCGAGCGCGGATTCGCGCTCGGGATCGGCCTCGGCGGCGATGGCCCGGTCGTAGTCCACCAGCGAGACCTTGCTGTCGATCACCATGTGCTTGTCGTCGGGCAGCTTGATGACGAAATCCGGCTGGCGCCGGTTGCCCGCCTCGTCGCGGAAACTGGCCTGGGCCTCGTAGTGCTCGCCGGCCACCAGGCCGGCGAGCTGCAGGCTGCGTTCCAGCTGGATCTCGCCCCAGTTACCCGTGGTCTTCTTGTCGCCCTTCAGGGCGGTGGCGAGGGTGTTGGCCTCGGCGCTCATCTTGAGGCCGATGTCCAGCACCCGGCGGATCTCGGCGCCCAGCTGGGTCTGCCCGCGCAGCGACGCGTCGTGGATCTCGTTGACGCGCTTCTGGAAGCCGTCGATCTGTTCGCGGAAGGGGCGCAGCAGGCCATCCAGGGACGCCTGGCTGGTCTGGGCGAAGGCCTTGCCTTTTTCTTCGAGCACCTGGTTGGCGAGGTTCTGGAATTCGGTGCGCATGGCGGCCTTGGACTGCTCGAAGGTCTGCTTCAGGTCTTCGAGGGCCGCGAGTTTTTCCTGGTGCACGGCCCGCAGGCGGGTGAGTTCCAGGTCGCGGTCCTGGGCCTGGAGGCGCCATTCGTCGCGCGCGCGCAGGGCCGCCGCCTGCTCGGCCTGCAAGGCCTGCAGCTGTTCCGTCTGGGCGGACAGAACGGCTTTCAGGCGGACACGCTCGCGGTCGGCCTCGTCGCCGGCGGACTGCAGCGCGCGGGCGTGCTCGTCCTGCCGGGCCTGTGCCTGCCGGGCCTGGTCCAGGCGGCTTTCCAGCTGGGACAGGCGTTCGGCCTGCCGGACCGCCTCGGCCGCGCGCTCGGCCTGGCCGGCCAGCAGGGCCGCCATCCGGCGCCGCTGGGCCAGCCAGCCGGCCAGGACGCCGATCAGCAGGGCCAGCAACAATCCAAGCGCGGTGTCGAGGGAAAACGGAATCACGAAGGGGTCCTGGGCACGGAAACCCACATCATCGCACAGGCGCGGGCGCGCGGCACCCCGGCGCCTCAGGCGAGGTGCAGCGTCCCGGTGGAGTCGGCCGTCTGCTGTTGCAGGCCGTTGGGGGCGGTGTCGACGAACAGGGGCACGGTGCTGCGCACGTGGCTGTGCAGGCCGCGGATCAGCCGCTGCGCCCCTTCCGGCATGTCGTGCGACAGCTGGGACACCACCCCGATGCGGTAGTGGATGTCGGACAGGACCGGGCGCATGACCACGCCGTCGAGCAGGCACCCCTGGATGGAGAACGGATCCATCAGGGCGACCCCCATCCCCGCACGCACCATGGCCAGCGCCGTCTGCTGGCTGCCGACCTCGATGTGGCGGCGGAGATTGCCGGCCGTGGCCTGCACCAGGCTGTTGGTGAGGTGATACCGCATGCGGTAGCGGCCCAGCAGCGTGATGACGTCGGTGTTGCCGATGTCGTCCAGCCTCACCGCGTCCTGGCCGGCCAGCAGGTGGCCAGCCGGCATGGCCAGCTGGCACGGCGCCTGGCCGCACCAGTGCACGCGCAGGCCCTCGGTGTCGATGGGCAGGTTGATCAGGGCAAAATCCGCCCGGCATTCGAAGATTTTCTGGGGGATGACCTCGTGCACGACTTCTTCGATCACCAGGGTCTGGCGGAACACCCGGCTGAACCGGTCGATGCGCGCCAGCGTCTCGGGCAGCAGGCCATGCGCCAGGTCCGAGGTGGCGAGGATGCGCACGGGGCGCACCTGGCCGTTGCGCATGCCGAGGACGCGGGATTCCAGCTGCTGGAGGTCGGCCAGGATGCCGCGGATCTGCTGGTGGAACTCGGCGCCGGATTCCGTCAGGGTGATGTTCGGCCGGGTGCGCTCGAACAGGACGAAACCGAGTTCACCCTCCAGATCGCTGATCTGCCGGCTGACGACGGGCTGGGACCGGCCCAGCAGGCGGCCAGCCGCAGTCACGCTGCCGGTGGTGACGACGGCATTGAGCGCCTCGAGTTGGCGGATTTCCATAATGAACGCGCGAGCAAGAGCGGGCGCGTCTGCGGCCCGCCCTGAGATGAAACTATTAGTTTCGTCATGTTAATGCTTGCGGCGCACGCCAAAGCAGTGATCAAGCGTCGGAAAGGTTTCTTCCCGGACCGATTGGGCGTAGTCGCGCGCGGCGTCCCGGATCACCTGGGCGGCATCGCCGAAACGGCGGGCGAATTTCGGCATGCGTTCGCTCAGCCCGAGGATGTCCTCGGTCACCAGGATCTGGCCGTCGCAGGCGGGCGATGCCCCGATGCCGATGGTGGGGATGTCCAGGCTGGCGGTGATCTCGCGCGCCAGCGACTCGCCGATGCCTTCCAGCACGACCCCGAAGGCGCCAGCCTGGGCATGCGCGCGCGCGTCCTCGAGAATGCGGCGGGCGGCGCCCTCGTCCATGCCCTGCGCCTTGAATCCGCCCATGGTGTTCACGTACTGGGGCATCAGGCCCACGTGCGCGAGCACCGGGATCCCGCGGTCCACCAGGAACCGGGTGGTCTCGGCCAGGACCCGGCCGCCTTCGAGCTTCACGCCCGACACGCCGCTGGCCGCCAGCATCTCCGCGGCGCTGGCGAACGCCTGGGCCGGCGACTGCTGGTAGCTGCCAAAGGGCATGTCCACGATCACGCAAGCCCGGCTGGTGGCCCGCACGACCGCAGCCGCATGCGCCGCCATGGTCTGCGCCGTGATGGACAGCGTGTCGGGCAGCGCGTAGCCCACCATCGCGGTCGAGTCACCCACCAGGATCATGTCCACGGATTCGTCCAGCAGGCGGGCAATGGGTGCGATATAGGCGGTCAGCGCGGCGATCTTGCGGGTGCCTTTGCAGGCCATCAGCTGCGGCACGGTGACGCGTTGCGCCTGGCTATGTACACTCATTGATCTACTCCGGAAAAAAGATCCATGGAGACTAACATGTCATCCAATCAACCGTACCTGACGTTTCACGACGGACGCCGCGCGCCGCAGCTGGGCCTGGGCACCTGGAAGGTGACGGGGGACGAAGCCGCGCCCGCCGTCCAGGCCGCCACCGAGGCCGGCTACCGGTCCATCGACACCGCGTACATCTACTACAACGAGGCCGAGGTCGGCCAGGGCATCGCCCGCTGCGGCGTCCCCCGCGAGGACCTGTTCGTGACCACGAAGCTCTGGAACAACCGCCACGAGCGCGAGAGCGCCCGGTCCGCCCTGCAGGAAAGCCTGGACCGCCTGCAGCTGGACTACGTGGACCTGTACCTGATCCACTGGCCGGTCCCCAAGGAACACCGCTACCTGGAGGCCTGGGAAGGCCTGATCCAGCTGCGCGACGACGGCCGGGCAAAATCCATCGGCGTCTGCAATTTCCAGGTCGACCACCTGCAAAAGCTGCTGGACAAGACCGGCGTGCTGCCGGTCGTCAACCAGATCGAGCTGCACCCCTATTTCCAGCAGTCCGAGCTGCGCGCCTACCACGCCGACCACGGCATCCAGACCGAGGCCTGGAGCCCGCTGGGCCAGGGCGAGGCGCTGAAGGACCCCGTCATCCTGGACATCGCCCACCAGTTGCGGGCCACGCCCGCCCAGGTGATCCTGCGCTGGCACATCCAGATGGGCCACATGGTGATCCCCAAGTCATCCCATCCGGACCGCATCCGCGAGAATTTCAACCTGTGGAGCCTGTACCTGGACGACCAGGCCATGGACCGCATCGCCGCCCTGGACCGCCCCGACGGCCGCATCGGCCCCGACCCCGAACTGTTCCATTTGATGAAGGGATGATTCCAGACACAAAATGGTCCCTGTGGACCATTTTGTGCTTGAATCATCCAAGCGGCCTGCAGGCCGCTACATCCCTCAATTCAGCAACTGGCGGATCGCGTACTGCAGGATGCCGCCGTGCCGGTAGTACGCGGCCTCGCTGGGCGTGTCGATACGGACCAGCGCATCGAATTCCACGGCGCCGGCCTTGACGTGCACGGTCTCGGGCGTGCGGCCCTCGTTGAACGCGCCGATGCCGGTGATCTCGAAGGTCTCCTCGCCGCTCAGGCCCAGGGAATCCGCGTTCTGGCCCTCCGGGAACTGCAGGGGCAGGACCCCCATGCCGATCAGGTTCGAGCGGTGGATGCGTTCGTAGGATTCGGCGATCACGGCCCGCACGCCCAGCAGCACGGTGCCTTTGGCCGCCCAGTCGCGTGAGGACCCCGACCCGTATTCCTTGCCCGCCAGGATGACCAGCGGGATGCCCGCGGCCTGGTAGTTGCTGGATGCGTCGTAGATCGTGGCCACGGGCGCGCCCGGCTGCGTGAAATCGCGCGTCCAGCCGCCCTCGGTATCCGGGGCGATCTGGTTGCGCAGGCGCACGTTGGCGAACGTGCCGCGGATCATGACCTCGTGGTTGCCGCGGCGCGAGCCGTAGGAGTTGAAGTCCTTGGGCTGCACGCCCTGGGACTGCAGGTATTGCGCCGCCGGGGAGTTCTTGGCGATCGAACCGGCCGGGCTGATGTGGTCGGTCGTCACGGAATCGCCCAGCTTGGCCAGCACGCGGGCGCCGGAGATGTCGTGCACGGGCTCGGGGGCACGTTCCATTCCGACGAAATACGGCGGATTGCGCACGTAGGTGGACGCCGGATCCCAGTGATACAGCTTGCCCTCGGGGGTCGACAGGCCGCGCCACTGCTCGTTGCCGGCGAAGACGTCCGAATAGCCGCGCGTGTACATCTCGGCCGTGATCGAGGACTGGATGACGTCCTGGATCTCCTGGCTGCTGGGCCAGATGTCGCGCAGGAACACGTCCTTGCCGTCGGCATCCTGGCCCAGCGGGGTCGCGTACAGGTCGAAGTCCATGGACCCCGCCAGCGCGTAGGCCACCACCAGGGGGGGCGACATCAGGTAGTTCATCTTGACTTCGGAGTGGATGCGCCCCTCGAAGTTGCGGTTGCCCGAGAGCACCGAGGTGACCGCCAGGTCGTTGGCGCGCACCGCCTCGGAGACCTCGGGAATCAGCGGGCCGGAATTGCCGATACAGGTCGTGCAGCCGTAGCCCACCAGGTTGAAGCCGAGTTTCTCGAGATAGGGCATCAGGCCGGATTTCTCGAAGTAGTCGGTGACCACCCGGGATCCGGGGGCCAGCGAGGTCTTGACCCAGGGCTTGCGGCGCAGGCCGCGTTCGACCGCCTTTTTCGCCAGCAGGCCGGCCGCCACCATGACGGCGGGGTTGGAGGTGTTGGTGCAGGACGTAATCGCCGCGATGACCACGGCGCCGTGGTCGATCTCGAAGTCCACCCCCACGTCGATGTGGACGTTGGCGGGATTGGACTGCGGCGCACCGGGCAGCGCCGCCAGCGACTTGCGGAACGCGGGCTTGGACTCGGTGAGCAGGATGCGGTCCTGCGGACGCTTGGGGCCCGCGATGGACGGCACGACGGTGCCCAGGTCGAGTTCCAGGCGCTCGGAATAGACGGGCTCGTGGGCCGGGTCGTGCCACAGGCCCTGGGCCTTGGCATAGGCCTCGACCAGCGCGACCTGCTCGGGCGAGCGTCCCGTGAAGCGCATGTAGTTGAGGGTTTCCTCGTCCATCGGAAAGATCGAGATCGTGGAGCCGTATTCCGGGCTCATGTTGCCGATGGTGGCCCGGTTGGCCAGCGGCACCGAGGCCACGCCGGGACCATAGAATTCGACGAACTTGCCCACCACGCCGTGCTTGCGCAACATGTCGGTGATGGTCAGCACCAGGTCGGTGGCCGTCGTGCCCTCGGGCAGCGAGCCGGAGAGCTTGAAACCCACCACGCGCGGAATCAGCATGGAGATCGGCTGGCCCAACATCGCGGCCTCGGCCTCGATGCCGCCCACGCCCCAGGCGACCACGCCCAGGCCGTTGACCATGGGGGTATGGGAATCAGTGCCGACGCAGGTGTCGGGATAGGCCTCGGTGGCCCCGTCGATCTCGCGCGTGAACACGCCGCGGGCCAGGTGTTCCAGGTTGACCTGGTGGACGATGCCGGTGCTGGGCGGCACCACCCGGAAGCCGTCGAAGGCAGTCTGTCCCCAGCGCAGGAACTGGTAGCGTTCGAGGTTGCGCTGGTACTCGATCTCGACGTTGCGGCGGTAGGAATCGTTGTGGCCGAAATCATCGACGATCACCGAGTGGTCGATGACTAGTTCGACAGGGGCCAGCGGGTTGATGCGCTGAGGGTCGCCGCCCAGGGCCTGCATGGCCTCGCGCATGGCGGCCAGGTCGACCACCGCCGGCACCCCGGTGAAGTCCTGCAGGATCACGCGCGCCGGCGTGAAGGAGATTTCCCGGCTGGGCTGGGCGTCCGGATCCCAGGACGCCAGGGCGCGGATGTCGTCGGCGGTCACGTCCCCGCCGTCTTCCGTGCGCAGCAGGTTTTCCAGCAGGATCTTCAGTCCGTATGGCAGCCGGGATGGATCCAGTCCGTGATCCTTGAGCGCCCCCAGCCGGTAGATGTGGTAGGACCTGCCCCCCACATCCAGGGTTGCACGTGCGCCGAAACTGTTGGGGTGAGCCATTGCAAGTCCTCCTGGAGTCGATCGATCCGGTTCATCTTACACGCATCCCGGCGGCGCCTCCATGCCGGCCCGGCGGGACATGGGGATATGCGCCGCCGCCCCCGCCGCCAGCGGAATCGCCGTCCGGATTGACTCTTGTCAAGCGCCGCCGGCAAACAGACCGGACCGGCGCCGGGGTCATGCCCGCTTTGGCGCGCCGCGGATCCTACACTGGGCCATCCCTGTTCTTCCGGAGCTCATCATGACGTTTCCCGCATTCTTCGCCCAGGCACCCCGCATCGTGCTGCACGACCCCCTCGCCCAGCTGCTGGGCGCGTCCGACGACGGACGGATCGAGTACGGCTACGAAGACGCCGTGCGCCTGGCCGGCCATTCCTGCCCGACCGTGGCGGGCGCCTGGCTGATGGCCGTCAAGGCCCTGGAGGCCCTGTACCCCGATGCCGTGCCCGAACGCGGCGACGTGCTGGTGGAATTCGCCGACAGCGCCACCAATGGCGTGACCGGCGTGATCGCCAACGTCGTCTGCCTGGTCACGGGTGCGACCGCCGACACCGGCTTCAAGGGACTGGCCGGCCAGTACGACCGCCGCAACCTGCTGAAGTTCGACCAGGAGGTGCCGGGCGAGATCCGATTCACGCGCCGCGACACCGGCGCCAGCGTGGCGGTGTCCTACAGCGCCCAGGGCGTGCCCGGCGCGCCGGGCGCCATGCCCATGCTGCAGTCCATTCTGTCGGGCCAGGCCGGCGAGGCGCAGCGGCGCGAATTCGGGCGGCTGTGGCAGGATCGCGTGCGCCGCATCCTCGAGGCCCACGACCAGCCGGGGCTTGTGACCTTGCGCGTGCTGCAGCCGGCCTAGCCGCGCCGCGGCCTCAGGCGGGGTCGCCGGGCGCCGGCGGGGCGCCGTCGGCCTTGCGCCGCTCATGCGTCTGGTAATAGGCCATCTTGTCGGCATACATGGCACGGTCGGCCGCGCGCATGGCCTGTTCCAGCTCGGCCGGGTTGCGGCAGACCGCGAGGCCGGCCGACACGCTGAGCGGCGTGCCGCTGTAGTACTGGTTGTTCAGCTCGATCAGCGACCGGATGTCATCCAGCACGGCCTGGGCGCCGGCCTCGTCCTGTCCGGGCAGCACCACCATGAATTCGTCGCCGCCGATGCGTGCCGCCTCGCCGGGCCGGTCGACGACCTTGTTCAGGACCTCGCCGAAACGGCGCAGCAGGTCGTCGCCCGCCGAATGGCCGGCCTCGTCGTTGGTGCGCTTCAGGTTGTTCAGGTCCAGGGCGATCAGCGCCACCAGGGGCGCCCGCTTGCGGGCCAGGCGGCCCAGCTCGTCGACGAAGAACGAACGGTTCTTCAGCTGGGTCAGCACGTCGTGCTGGCCCAGGTATTCCAGGTAGGCCTCGGCCTTCTTGCGCGCCGTGATGTCGGTCAGGGACAGCAGCATCTGCGACCAGGTGTCCTCGCAGCCTCGGAACACCGACAGCTGCAGGTGGATGTACAGCACGTCGCCCTGCAGGGTGCGGTTCTGGACCTCCCGCTGGTGAAACAGCCGCCCCTCCCAGAGGTCGATCAGCTGCTCGGCGAAGGACGCCCGGGTCTCCTCGTGCAGCACGTCGCCCAGGCGCGCCAGCAGCTCGGCGCGCGACGCAGCCCGGAACATCGTCAGCGTATAGTCATTGACGTCCAGGACGCGGATCTCCTGCAGGCAGCGATTCACGAACTCGGGATGCACGTCCAGAAAGGTGCGGAAATCGCTGACCCCGATGGCCCTGAGGTCGCCGAAGAGTTTCTTGATGGCGCTGAAGTCCTCGACCCACAGGGACACGGGCGCCTGTTCGAAGAATTCACGGGCGTCCCGGGCGCTGTCCTGCGCCTGGCGCCGCAGCGTCTGCAGCTCGGTCACGTCCTCCATCGTCACCAGGACGCGGTCCCAGGGCGCTTGCGCATCGGCCAGCAGCACGCCTTTCAGCGAGAGGTCCAGGCGCCGGCCCGTCAGGGTGTAGTTGACCGTCAGCCCATGAAACGCCCGTTCGCCCCGCCACAGCTGGTCCAGTTCTTCGAGGAAGCCGTCGAGCATGTCGTCGCGCAGCACGTCCCCCAGGTGCGCCATCAGGGCTTTCTGGGACTCGGCTTCGTAGAGGCGCAAGGTCTGGCGGTTGACCCGCAGAACCCGCATCAGGGCGGCGCATTCCGCCAGCCGGCTGCGGTCCTGCAGCAGCCAGGGGCGCAGGTCGGCGATCCCGGCCGAGCGCAATTCCTGGAATCTCGAATACAGGGCACTGTAGTCTTCCAGCCAGAACGCCATGGGAGACGCGTCGAACAGGTCCGGCAGGTCGACGTCGGGGCCCTGGATGTGCTGATCAGAGGATGCCTGGGAGCTCATGCGGTCAATTCCACTGCGAAAGTGCCATATTGCCATCAATCGCGGCCGTCCACAGGCTGCCGGGACCGATTTCAAGGGGATTTAGAGAAAATCCCTATGGACTGCTCCGCGTATAAGCACATCGGGATAGGCAATATGCTGGCGCCCGCACCCCGCCGGCGCGGCCCGGGTTCACAATGACACGAAAATCAGGATGGAGACCGCTTTGAACACCCCCTCGACCCGTATCCCCCCGCTGCGCCCTGAAGACGAACGCCTGAGCGTGTCCGCGTACGTGCTGTACGGATTCCAGCACGTGCTGACCATGTATGGCGGCATCATCGCCGTGCCGCTGATCGTCGGCCAGGCGGCCGGGCTGCCGCCCGCCGAGATCGGCATCCTGATCGCATCCTGCCTGTTCATGGGCGGCCTGGCCACGCTGGTCCAGACGCTGGGGATCCCGTTCTTCGGCTGCCGCCTGCCCCTGGTGCAGGGCGTGTCCTTCGCCAGCGTGGCCACGATCCTGGCCATCCTCAGCTCGGGCGGCGACCTGCCTTCAGTCTTCGGGGCGGTCATGATGGCGGCCCTGATCGGCCTGCTGATCACACCCGTGTTCTCGAAGATCATCCGGTTCTTCCCGCCCCTGGTGACCGGATCGGTGATCACCACCATCGGCCTGTCCCTGATGCCGGTGGCCGCGCACTGGGCCATGGGCGGCAACGCCAAGGCGGCCGATTTCGGCAGCACCGCCAACATCGGACTGGCCGCCGCCACGCTGGCGATCGTGCTGCTGCTCAGCAAGCTGGGCAACGCCGCGATCTCGCGCCTGTCCATCCTGCTGGCGATGGTGCTGGGCACGATCATCGCCTGGGCCGCGGGGATGACCGACTTCTCGCGCGTGGCCGACGGCCCCCTCCTCGCCGCGCCGACGCTTTTTCATTTCGGCCTGCCCGAGTTCCACCCGGCCGCGATCCTGTCGATGTTCATCGTCATCCTCGTAGTGCTGGTGGAGACCTCGGCCGACATCCTGGCGGTGGGCGACATCATCGGCACGCCGATCGATTCACGGCGCCTGGGCGACGGCCTGCGCGCCGACATGGTGTCCAGCCTGATCGCGCCGGTCTTCGGCTCGTTCACGCAAAGCGCCTTCGCGCAGAACGTCGGCCTGGTGGCCGTCACCGGGATCAAGAGCCGGTTCGTCGTCGCCGCCAGCGGCATCATCCTGCTGGTGCTGGGACTGCTGCCCGTCATGGGCCGCCTGATCGCCACGGTGCCCGCCGCCGTGCTGGGCGGCGCCGGGCTGGTGCTGTTCGGCACCGTGGCGGCCAGCGGCATCCGCACCCTGGCCAAGGTCGACTACCAGGACAACATGAACCTGATCATCGTCGCGACCTCGGTCGGCTTCGGCATGATTCCCATCGCCGCGCCGCAGTTCTACAGCCAGTTCCCGGCCTGGGTGGCGACGATCTTCCATTCGGGCATCAGCTCGGCCGCCATCATGGCCATCGTCCTGAACCTGCTGTTCAACCACCTCAAGCGCGGCACGCCCGACAAGCCCTCGGTCTTCGCCGCCGGCACGGCGCACGCGCCCGGCGACACGGCGCCGCGCAGCGCTTCGCAGGGGCCGGCCGAAAGCCTCGCGCACTAGGGGCACCGCGCGGCGCGCGCCGATGCTATGCTGCTTTCCTCGGCACTTGCGCGACCGCCCGCTTCATGGAACACCTGAACCAAACCCTGTTTCTCTGGATCAACGCCACCGACCCATCCGCCTTCAGCATCCTGCTGGGGCGGCTGCTGGCCAACAGCCTGGTCTACGTCTTTCCCCTGTACATCATCGGGAGCTGGCTGCGGTCGGACGCCGCCGGCCGCGACGCGCTGGTGCAGGCGGTCCTGGCGGCAGCCGTGGCCCTGTTCCTGTCCTGGGCCATGGGCAAGCTCTGGTTCCACCCGCGCCCCTTCGTCGTGGAGATCGGCCACCAGTACATGCCCCACAAGCCGACCGCGTCCTTTCCCAGCAACCACCTGAGCTTCATCTGGGCGCTGTGCGCGGGCCTCTGGATGCACCCGGTGCGGCGGCGCGCGGCCTGGGTGCTGGGCCTGCTGGGCCTGGCGGTCGCCTGGGCCAGGATCTACATGGGGGTCCACTGGCCCCTGGACATGGCCGGCGCCCTGCTGAACGCCATCGTCGCGGCGGGCCTGTGCCTGCCGCTGCGGCCCCGGGTGGTGCCGCGCCTGCGCGCCCTGATCGAGCACCCCTACCGGCTGATCTGCGCCTGGCCCATCCGCAAGGGCTGGTTCCGGACCTGATCCGCCGCCGGCCGCAGACCGGCGCCATTCATCCGAGGTTCATGCGCCGCGGGCGATGATGGCGCCGTTTCCATTTCCCGCCGCACACGACCATGTCCACGACCCCGCCCCGCCGTTATTCCCGCCTGGCGATCAGCCTGCACTGGCTGACGCTGCTGCTGATCATCGTGGTCTACTCGATGATGGAATTCAAGGGCCTGTTTCCCAAGGACAGCCCCGAGCGGGCCTTCATGAAGATGCTGCATTCCTCGTGCGGCCTGACCATCCTGGCCCTGACGCTGGTGCGCGTGGGCGCGCGCTTCTTCCAGCGCGCGCCGGACATCACGCCCGCGCCGCCGGCCTGGGAGCAGCGGGCCGCGGTGCTGATGCATGCCGCCCTCTATGCCATGCTGATCGCCCTGCCGCTGCTGGCCTGGTTCGCCATCAGCGCGGCCGGCGGCAGCCCTCGATTCTGGGGCATCCCGCTGCCGGCGCTGACCACGGAGAACAAGGAACTGGCCAGGAGCGTCATCGACGCCCACAAGCTGATCGCCAACATCGGCTACGGCCTGATCGCGCTGCATGTCCTGGCCGCGCTGAAACACCACTACATCCGCCGCGACGACACGCTGCTGCGCATGCTGCCGGGACGGCGCTGACGGGCCCTCAGGAATCCTGGCGGGCGATCGCCATGGCTTCGCGCAGGATGGCCAGGTCGCCAATATGATTGGCCAGCAACAGGATCAGGCGGGCGTTGACCTGCACGCTCTGTTCGTCGCTGAGGTCGCGATGCAGGTTGATCAGCTCTTCGTAGAAGTCGTCGCCGGCCGTGTAGGCGCGCGCATAGCGGCGGCCCGGCTCGCCGAAGTTCAGGTTCAGGTTCAGTCCCATGGGATTCATTCCTGGTTGCAAGTGGCACGCGCCAGCGCCTGACGGACCCGTTGCGGATCCGGCGTGCGCCAGCGGGCCGCGATGTGCTGGTCGGGGCGTATCAGCCAGGCCGATCCCGGCCGGGCGTCATAGCGTTCGGCGAAGCGCCCGGTGTAGTCCTCAAAGACCTTGAAGCCATGCGGCGACCGCCCGCCCGATGGGGTCACGAGGATGACGTCCACCGGCAGCGGGCCGGACATCAGCGCCTGGAGGGCATCGGCCTGCGGCACGCTGGCCGGCTTGTCGACATAGACCAGCAGCTGGAAGCGATTGCCCAGCCTGCCCAGCAGCCAGAAATGGTCCACCTGGGCCCTCATGGGGCTGTCGTCGCAGGGCGCCCCGGGCACCATGTCTCCAGCGAAGGAGGCCTCATCGGGAGTATTCAGGGGGGAATCCGCCAGGATCGCCGGCACCGACAGGCGGCCGGAATTCACCAGCGCCCGGGCGAACGGGTAGTGGCGCGCCAGCCCCAGCACCGCATTGCGAAATGCCAGCGAAGTCTTGGTCTTGGGCGTGATGAAATCCGTCGAGCGCGTGGAATTCAGCAGGTTCTCGTCGGCGGCATAGGTCCGTTCGTCGGAATACGTGTCCAGCAGGCGCTCTGGAGCCTTGCCGTCCATGACCAGCCGCAGCTTCCAGATCAGGTTGTCCGTATCCTGGATGCCGGAGTTGGCGCCGCGCGCGCCGAACGGCGACACCTGGTGGGCCGCGTCGCCGACAAACAGCGCCCGGCCGTGCCGGAATTTCGCCATGCGCCGGCACTGGAAGGTGTAGACGCTGACCCATTCGAGCTCGAATTCATGTTCCTCGCCCAGCATGGCCCGGATGCGGGGGATGACTTTCTCCGGGCGTTTTTCTTCTTCGGGATCGGCATCCCAGCCGAGCTGGAAGTCGATGCGCCACACATTGTCGGCCTGGCGGTGCAACAGCACCGACTGGCCGGGGTGAAAGGGCGGGTCGAACCAGAACCAGCGCTCGGCGGGAAAGTCGGCCTTCATGACCACGTCGGCGATCAGGAACCGGTCCATGAAGACCTTGCCCTCAGCCTCCAGCCCCATCATCCGGCGGATGGGGCTGCGGGCGCCATCGGCCACGATGAGCCAGTCGGCCTCGAGCGGATAGGTGCCGTCCGGCGTCTCGACCTGCAGCGCCACGCCATCGTCCCCGGCGCGCATGGACACGACCTTGTTGCGAAACCGCAGGTCCAGGGAAGGGAGGGACCGGGCGCGCTTGACCAGGAATTCCTCGAGATAGTACTGCTGCAGGTTGATCATGCCGGGCCGATGATGGTCCGGCTGGGGCAGCAGGTTGAAGCTGTAGACTTCTTCGCTGCGAAAGAACGTCCGGCCCACGTTCCAGCTCACCCCCTTGTCCACGCAAGGGTCGGCCGCCCCGAGGCGATCCAGCACTTCCAGGACCCGCTTGGCATAGCAGACCCCGCGGGAGCCCACCGAGACGGTGTCGTCATCGTCGAGCAGCAGCACGGGCAGGTTCTGCTGGGCGAGGTCGATCGCGGCCGCCAGGCCGACCGGGCCGGCGCCCACGACCACGACCGGATGGCGGACGGCCGCATGCGTCTCCAGCTCGCGCGGCGGATGGTAATCGAACTTCTGGTACTGATAGGTACTGAGCATGGTGATGTCTCCTCCAGGACGGCTCGCGGTCCCGGGCCGCGATGCCCGCCGTCCGATCAATGTCCCGTTTGCAGGCCGTGCCACATCTCCTGGTCGCGCTCGGCCGTCCAGATGCGCGGATGGCGAAGGCCGCCGGCCTCGTCCATGGCCCGGACCACGTCGAAGGGCAGGCAGTGTTCGTAGATGAAGACCTGCGAGAACTTCGGATCCATGGCGCCTCGGATGTGGGCCATGGCCTGCTTCAGGTCCATCCCGCGGGCGTGCGCTTCGCGGGCGGACGCATACAGCGTGGACACGAAATCACGCGTATAGGCCAGGCCGGCGGCCACCCGCTCGGGCGTGTCCAGCGCCGGACCGCGGCCGGGCACCAGCTTCTCGGCCCCCAGGGCCGCCAGCGCATCCAGAGTGGCCGGCCATTCGGCCAGCTGGGCATCGCCGGTGTAACAGGCGGCGTCGTATTCGACGAGGTCGCCGGAGAATAGGACCTTTTCGGACGGGACCCACACCACGGTGTCGCCACGGGTGTGGCCCGGGCCGGGATGGAAGACTTTCACCTCCAGGTCGCGCCCCATCCACAGGCTGATGCCGTCCTGGAAGACCAGGGTCGGCCAGGTCAGGCCGGGGATGGATTCGAAGGCCTGGAACAGGCGCGGAAAGCGTTCGTATTCGGACTGCATGTCCTGCGCGCCGCGCTCCACGATCATCTCGTAGGTGCCCTGGCTGGCGATGATTTCCTGCAATCCCTCGTCGCGATAGGCCGAGGCGCCCAGCACCCGCACGGCATGGTAATGCGACAGCACGGCGTACTTGATGGGCTTGTCGGTGATCTTGCGGATTTCCGCGATCAGCCGCCGCGCCATCACCGGCGTGGCCAGCGTGTCGCAGATCAGGACGGCCTCGTCGCCGATGACGACGCCGGTGTTCGGATCGCCTTCGGCGGTATAGGACCAGCAGTGCCCGGACAGGCGGGCGAAGGTGGCCTTCTTTTCCTCCAGGTCGGCGACGGAGGCGAATTGCTTGCTCATGATGGATTTCCTTTTCGATGTTTCACATGCCCAGGTACGCAGCGCGCACCTGCTCGTTGCGGATCATGTCCTGCCCGGTGCCCGACAGCACGATATGGCCGGTTTCCAGGACGTAGGCGCGATCGGCGATGCCCAGCGCGGCAAAGGCGTTCTGCTCGACCAGCAAGATGGTGATGCCCTGGGCCTTGAGCGTGCGGATGACGTTGAAGACCTCCTCGACCAGCAGGGGCGCCAGGCCCATGGACGGCTCGTCGAGCAGCAGCAGGCGCGGCCGCCCCATCAGGGCCCTGCTGATGGCCAGCATCTGCTGCTGCCCCCCGGAGAGCGTCCCGGCGGGCAGGCGGCGCTTTTCGCGCAGGACGGGGAACATCGAGTAGACGCGTTCCAGGTCTTCGTCGACCTGGCCGGGGGGACGCAGGTAGGCGCCCAGGCGCAGGTTGTCCTCGATCGACAGCGGCCCGAAGACCTGGCGGCCCTCCGGGCTGTGGCAGATGCCGGCGCGCACACGCCGGTCGGCCCGCACCCGGGACAGGTCCCGCCCGCCGAAGCGGATCCGTCCCGCGCTCATCGGCTGGATGCCCGACAGCGTGCGCAGGAAGGTGGTCTTGCCCGCGCCGTTGGCCCCGACCAGCGCCACGAGCTCGCCCTTGAAGACATCCAGGCTGATGCCCTGGAGCGCCCGGATGCGCCCGTAACAGGATTCGAGGTCCCGGACTTCGAGCAGCGGTTCGCTCGCCGCGGCCGACAGATGCCGGAATCCCCCCGCGTGGCTGCCCCCCAGGCCGATCGTATCCGGCGCCAGCGACACGATGCGGTGGTAGAGCTCGCGGTATTCGGCGCGGGCCTGTTCCCCGAACAGGGGATCGCGGTGATCGGAGAAGGCCGCCGCGATGCCGGCCCAGTCCTCGGGCAGCAAGGTCTCCCGCGCCAGCGGGAAGATGCTCTTTTCCTCGGTCCGGATGTGCCGCTTGAGCTGATCTGCGTAGCGGCGCAGCCCCTCGATGAATTCGGGCTGGTCGGCCAGGCGGCCCTCCGATCCAAGGAATCGGCGCAAGCCCTGCAGGCTGGCGGGCCCCTCGCGGTGCTCCTCCTCCAGGGCATCGAGCAGGGCGCCGGCGGCCTCGGGCGCGCGCCGCCTGACGGCCAGGAACAGGTACTGGTCTTCTTTGGCATGGTGGCAGCCATCCATGAATTCCTGGATGTAGTCGAACAGGGCATGGAAGAAGCCTTCCTCGACCGGCTCGCCCGCCTGGAGCTCGCCCGCCACCCAGTCCATGGTGGTCGCGATCCGCCAGAGGTTGCGGTGTTCTTCTTGAATGATGTCCAGTGCGTGCATGATGTCCCCGCTCAGGCGTGGCCGCCCAGATAGGCCGCTATCACATCCGGATTGCGGCGGACTTCCGGCCCCGAGCCCTCGGCCAACCGCTTGCCGTAGTCCAGCACCAGGATGCGGTCCGAGAGGTTCATGACCATCTTCATGTCATGTTCGACCAGGATCACGGTCACGCCCGTCTCGGCGATCCGGCGCACCAGCGCGTCGACCTCCTGGGTTTCCTTGGGATTGAGTCCGGCGGCCGGCTCGTCCAGGAACAGCAGGCGCGGCTTCATGGCCAGCGCCCGCGCGATCTCCAGGCGCTTGAGCGCCCCGTAGGGCATGCTGTCGGCGCGCGACCGGGCGTAGGACGCCAGGCCGACGAACGCCATCAGGCCGGCGGCCTCCTCGCGCAGCGCCCGGTCGCGGCGCCGCAGGCCGGGCGTGCGCAGCAGCGCCTTGAACAGGCTGCTGTCCAGGTGCAGGTGGGCGCCGACCATGACGTTCTCCAGCGCGCTCATGTTCATCCAGATCTGCAGGTTCTGGAAGGTGCGCGCCATGCCCAGGCGGGCCAGTTCGTAGGGCGTGCGGCCCTGGATCTCCCGGCCGTCCAGGCGGACGGCGCCCGCCGTGGGCCGATAGACCCCCGTGATCAGATTGAACAGGGTGGTCTTGCCCGCGCCGTTGGGGCCAATGACGGAATACACCGCACCCTCGTCCACCGAAAAGCTGACGTCCTGGACGGCGCGGACGTTGCCGAACTGGATGGACACGCGATCGACTTCGAGCAGGGCCATGGCGTCAGTCTCCGATCCGCAGGCGGGCCGCCAGTGTCGGCACCAGGCCGCGCGGCAGAAAGATCATGCACAGCATCAGGATGGCTCCGAAGACGACGACTTCCCAGCCCTCGAAAGTCGCCAGGAGCTGCGGCAGCGCCGTCAGCAGCACCGCCCCCAGCACCGAGCCGAAGACCGAAGCCATGCCGCCCACCACGACCATGGTGACCAGCTCGATCGAATGGAAGAAGTTGGCGATCTCGGGGGTCACGAAGCCGACGTAGTGCGCCAGCACGCTGCCCATGATGCTGGCCGCGACGGCCGACAGCACGAACACGGCCGTCTTGTAGCGGGGCACGTCCACGCCCACGACCTGGGCGGCGATCTCCGAACCGTGCAGGCCCCGCAAGGCCCGCCCGAACGGGGAGTCGATCAGGTTCAGCGCGCCCCAGACGCTCAGCAGCAGGATGGCGGCCACGACCCAGTACCACTGCGTATCGCGCATGAGCTCGTAGCCGAACAGGTCCATGGACGGCACCGGCATGCCGTCCGGCCCCCCGGTCCAGGCCGCCTCGTTGCGGATCACGATGTTGATGATGATGCCCAGGCCCAGCGTCGCCATGGCGAGATAATGGCCCTTGAGACGCAGGATCGGCCGTGCGACCAGCAGCGCCAGCAGCCCGGTGCCCGCCGCGCCGGCCGCCAGGGCCAGCAGCGGATGCCAGCCGAAATGACTGGGCAGCACCGCCGAGGCGTAGGCGCCCAGGCCCACGAAGCCGGCATGGCCCAGGCTGATCTGGCCCGCGTAGCCGACCAGCAGGTTCAGGCTGAGGACGATCACCGCATTGATGCACATGCGGATGACAATGTCCAGGTAGTAGCTGTTGGGCGCCAGGAAAGGCGCCGCGGCCAGGAACAGGGCCAGGATGGCCAGGCCGGCAAGGGATCGTCCGCGCATCGTTACACCCGCTCGGTGGAATGGCCGCCGAACAGGCCGCGCGGCATGAAGAACAGGACCAGCAGGATCAGGACGAAGGGGATGGCGTCCTTGTACGCCGAGGAGACGTAGCCCGCCCCCATGGCCTCGAGCACACCGACCAGCAGGCCGCCCACCACCGCCCCCAGGCCGCTGCCCAGCCCGCCGACCACCGCCGCCACGAAGCCCTTCAGGCCCAGCATGATGCCCACGTCGTAGGAGGTCAGCGTGATCGGCGCGATCAGGATGCCGCCCAGCGCGCCCAAGGCGGCCGCCAGGGCAAAGCTCATGAGCAGGACCCAGCCGGTGCTGACGCCCACCAGCTGCGCGGCGACCCGGTTGTAGGCCGTCGCCAGCATGGCCTTGCCCGCCATCGTGCGGCTGAAGAAATACCAGAGCAGCGCCACCGCGATGGCCGTCACCCCGAACACCCAGAAGCTCTGGGGCTGCAGCGTCGCCCCCAGGAAGGACAGGGGCGCGTGCCCGGAGAACGGCGGCAGGCTGTGGGCGCCCTTGCCCAGCCAGACCTGGACCAGGCCGCGCAACACCAGGGACGCGCCGATGGTGATGATGATCAGGGTCACGGGGCCGGCGTCCTTGACGGGCTCGATGGCGCATTTTTCGAGCAGCACCCCGACCAGGGCAGGCAGCAGCACCGCCAGCGCAAACGCGGGCGCCCAATGCAGGCCCGCCTGGGTGAAGAACACCGCCAGCATGCCGCCCAGCATGATGAACTCGCCCTGGGCGAAGTTGATCACGTGGCTGGAGTTATAGATGAGGTTGAAGCCCAGGGCGGCCAGGGCATAGGTCGCGCCCACGGTCAGGCCCGAGAACAGGAACTGCAGGAACTCCGCATGCACGGCATGTCTCCTTGCCAGGACCGGGGGCCGTTCCGCCGTGGCGGAAGGTTCCGGTCCCTATATATTACAAATCAATTTTTTAGACATCTGATTTCGTATCAAAGAAAACATAGTGGACTTGTCCGGCTTGATCAAGAGAATCTGATCAGTAACCCACAGTCATTCGGGAAAACGATCAGAAGAACTGGAATTCCAACTCATCGATTCATCGGATCAGCCTCTGGATCCAAGGGTGTAATGACAATACGAAAATCACGGTTTTGACCGTGAATTTGTATCATCATGACCCGGAGTGGGCCGCTTGAGAGGCGCAGGCCGCAGGGCGCGGCCCCGTTCAGAGAGAAATCGAGACCAGGGGATCGTCGGCGGGAAAGCGCTCGAAGCCGTCTTCCAGACGCGCCGGCGCGGTGCCATCGGCCAGCCGCATGTGAGCATCCAGATGCAATTCGGACGGCTCGGCCAGGCGGCGATACAGTTCGCGGCATACCATGCGCGCGGACTGCCCCGGCCAGTCCGCCGGCAGCAAGACCTCCGGCAGCTCGGGGTCGCGCAGCAAAAGGCGGCGGTAATCGTGGATCATCAGCACCCGCGCCAGGAACGCCTCCTCGGGCTCCAGGCGGGCCCTGCGGTCGCGCCGCAGCTCCGCCAGGATCGGGAGATAGCCGGACACGAAGGCCGCGTAGGACTCGGCCAGCCGATCGAGGTTCCAGGCGCGGGCCACGAGATCCGCATCGGATGCCGTCAGCGTGATGCGCGCGTCGGCCGCCAGCAAGGGCAGCAGGCAGCCCAGCATGTCACCCAGGCCGTCGGCCTCGAGCGCGTCGTAGGCGGCCTCCAGGTGAGTCGAGGGATGCACGAAGCAATCGCCGCCCAGGTTGCCGAAGCCTTGCCACTGCAGGGCCTGGCGCAGGCGGTCGCGCTGCCGGGCATCGAGTTCGCCCACGACCAGGATCAGGCGCCAGCGGCGATCCCAGATCGGCGCGTGGGACGAATAGATGTGGCGTGAGGCTTCCTCGAAGCGCAGGCGCCCGGAATCCGTCAGCACGTATTCCGCCCGCCGGCCTCGCGTATCGGCCCGCAGCCATTTTTCCTTGCCCAGGCGGAACACCGAGGTGCGCACCAGACGCTCGTTCAGGCCCAGCGGCTCGAGCAGCCGGATCAGGCTGCCCAGCCAGATCCGCCCGCCGCGCGGCAGTACGGCGTCGCCGAAGACCGACATGATCAGGGAACCCGCACGCACCCGCTGCTGTTGCCGGAAATGGTCGATACGATGCTGGATGGCGGGAATCAAGGCGGTCGGTGCGTGAGGTTCAGGATTGGCGGCCCTCGGATCTGGCATTCTGGATGGCAAAGAACCCTTCCTTGTGGATGAGTCCGTCCTTTGCGCCCAGGGACTTGACTGCCGCGACACAGGCGTCCACGAATTCGGGACTGCCCGCGATGAAAATACTGTGCGCGGACAGGTCGGGATACAGGTCCGGCAGGATCGTGTCGATGCGGCCTGCCAGATAGCCGTCCCGCTGTTCGCGCGTGAGGGTTATTTTATAGTCGAAATTGCGATGCTTGGTGCGCCACCACGCCATCATGCCCTGGCCGTAGACATCGTCGGCCGTGCGCGCCGAGAAGATCAGGTCCACTTTCTTGCGATAGCCGCGCCGCAGGGCCGCCTCCGCCAGGTCCAGGATCGGTGCCAGGCCCGTGCCGGCCGCCAGGCACAGCACCGGGGTCTCCGCGGACGGATCGCCGATGAACGTACCGTAGGCGCCATTGACCTTGATGCTGTCGCCGATGCGCAACGTATCGTGGATCCAGGCGCTGGTGACGCCCTCTTCGGCGCGCGCGACCTGCAGGGTGATCTCGCCGTCGGGGCGGGGCGCATTGGCGATCGAATAGGCTCGCCGGGGGATGTCGGCGCGCTCGTCGCCCAGGGTGACGTACTGGCCTGGCCAGTAGCGGATCGGCTGGCCCACCGGGCGCAGGCGGATTTCCAGCGTGCGCCGCGCGACCTCGCGCCGCTCGATCAGGACGAACAGCGCGCCTTCCCGGGGAGGAAACAGCTTCGGCTGTGCATTGGCCGTGCCCCATTCGATCACCATCTCGTCGGAGATCGGCTTGGCCATGCACATCAGTCCGAAGCCCTGCCGGCGCTCCTCGGCCGACAGGGCCATGTCCAGCACCATCCCCTGGTCGTACTGGCCGGCGAGGACCCGGACCTTGCATTCGCCGCAGGCGCCGGCCCGGCAATTGTTGGACAAGGCGTAGCCGGCCTTTTCCAGGGCCATCAGGACTGTGTCGCTGTCCTTGCATTCGACGGACTTGCCGGAGGGCTGGATGATGATGCGTGACATGGAGTTTTCCGTTTCTATTGCATTGACTGTCTGGGATCAGAACACCGGGATGATGTCCTGCATTTCCACATCCGAGATCTCGTGACCGGTGATCCCGACCTCAGGGATGGCCGGGAACGGGATGCCATAGCGGTCCAGGACGCCCTTGAGGTTCAGCATGGCGTTCTTCCAGTTCTCGAGCTTGGCCTCGTAGGTCGGGATGCCGAAGCCGGCGTCCCGGGCAATGGCCTCGGCCTCGCGCTGCGTGGCGATGAAGTCATCGGGCAGGTCCCAGAATTCCATGGGCGGCTCGAACAGCACGGCCGAGAGGAACAGGTAGCCCGCGCGGATCTGCTTGGTGACGACAGCCTTGTGCTCTTCGCTCAAGCCAGGATAGTCGCGTTCCATCACCGCCATGCAGATCGCCATGTGGCGGCCTTCGTCGCGGCCGATGTTCTTGAAGGCCTCCTTGAAGACCGGCTCGCGCGAGTTCTCGTACATCTGCTTGAAAATGGTGGCGGCGGCGATCTCTCCCATCAGGAAGGAACTGAACAGGACGGCCAGATCGTACTTCGGCACGGCGGTCTTGTAGCCGTTCCAGTAGCGCGCGCCATTGAAATACAGCCACTTGGCGTTTTTCTGCAGGCGCCGGCCAATGTCGGTCTTGGGCTCATAAGTGAGGGGATCCGGGTGGTCGAGCAGCTTGGTGATCGACAGGCCGCACATGATCTCGTGGTTCTGCTCGTCGCTGGTGACCGAGAAGAAGCATTTGCGCACGGGGTCTTCCTCGTGCACCTCGTAGGTCTTGATCAGGGCTTCAGCGAAGACCGGCGGCGCGGAGGCATCGAACACCGACAACAGCGTCCACCAGTAGGCGATGCATTCGCGCTCTTCCCAGGAATAGCTCTCGACGTCGAGCGTGTCCCAGGGCAGTTTTTCGGGCTCCCAGTATTCCCGGAGCGAGGCTTCCCAGACCTCTTGCAGCTTCTTGGTCTTGCGGTGCCAGGACAGGGGATACACGTTGGGCTGTTCAATTTCGGGCGGGAATTCCATCTTGTCCGAAAAGCGTTCTTTGCTGGACATGAAAAGGCTCCTTGCGGTGGCGTACGAGGGTGTACGGGGGTGGACGGATCGGGTTTTTTTTGCCCGGCTCGGACCGGACACGATGCAATCATGTTACTTGAATCGGTGTTCTGTCAATTTATTTGTATCGCTTAAGCCTAGGGGTTTCCCTGGATAAGTAACCACGCTGGCTTGAAAGAACCCTAAATCCACTATGAAGTTATTGATTTTCCTAGTTATTCGATTGCTTTATGAATCCATCATTAAATCCGATAAATCACGCACGACCGAGAAGTTCCGCTCAAGAAGTGATACATTAATCCACATCAAAAAAAGAATTTGGTATTTCATGAACACACGCCGTCCAACGGGCCGGCACTGGAGGCACCATGTCGCATTCCCTGCTGGATCAGCACCGTCCCCTGCTCGAACGGGCGCTCGAGACCATCGCCACGCGCGGCTATTGGTCGGCCTACGCTGAATCCCCCAGCCCCAGGGCCTATGGCGAAGGCGCGCCCGAGGCGGGCCGCGCCGCCTTCGAGAGTCACCTGGGAAAGCCGTTCGAACTCGACCAGCCCGGCCAATGCGGGTGGCACGATGGAGAAACGTCCCCCTATGGCGTCCCCCTGGGGATCCGCTATCCGCAGTCCGACCCCCAGGCCCTGGTCCAGGCCGCCCAGGCGGCCATGCCGGCGTGGCAGGCGCAGGGCGCCGAAGGCCGGGTCGGCATCTGCCTCGAGATCCTGCAGCAACTGAACCGCCGGAGTTTCGAGATCGCCCATGCGGTCATGATGACCAGCGGCCAGGGCTGGATGATGGCCTTCCAGGCGGGCGGCCCCCACGCCCAGGACCGAGGCCTGGAGGCCGTGGCCTACGCCTGGCGCGAAATGTCCTTCATTCCCGCCGAGTCCGTCTGGGAAAAGCCCCAGGGCAAGCACCCGTCCCTGGTCATGCGCAAGCACTATGAAATCGTCGGCCGCGGCGTGGCCGTCGTCATCGGCTGCGCCACCTTCCCCACCTGGAACACCTATCCGGGGCTGTTCGCGGCACTGGCCACCGGCAACCCCGTGATCCTGAAGCCGCACGACAGCGTCGTGCTCCCCGCCGCGATCACGATCCGCACCATCCGGGCCGTGCTGGCCGAAAACGGCCTGGACCCGAACCTCGCCACCCTGTGCCTACCGCGTGACCAGGAGGCCACGCGGACGCTGTGCACCCACCCGGAGGTCCGCTCGATCGACTATACGGGCGGCAACACCTTCGGCCACTGGCTGCTGGACCACTGCCGCCAGGCCCAGGTCTACGCCGAACTGGCCGGGGTCAACAGCATCGTGATCGACTCGACCGACGACTACGACGGCATGCTGCGCAACCTGGCCTTCACCCTGTCGCTGTATTCCGGACAAATGTGCACGACCTCCCAGGCGATCGTGGTTCCCGCACAGGGCATCGACACCGATCAGGGTCCCAAGTCCTTCGACCAGGTCGGACAGGACCTGGCCCAGGCGATCGGGCGCCTCGTGGAGAAACCGGAAACCGCCCTGGCCGTGCTCGGCGCGATCCAGTCCGATGCCACGCTGGCGCGCATCGACGAGGCGGCGGGCGGCGGCATGGGGCAAGTCGTGCTGGCGCCCCGGACGCCGCAGTACGACGAATTCCCCCACGCCCGCGCCCGCACTCCGGTCCTGCTGGCCTGCGACGCGCGGGACGCCGCGCACTACGCCCGCGAACAGTTCGGCCCCATCAGTTTCCTGGTGCGCGCCGGGGACACGGAGGCGGCCCTGGCGCTCGCCGAGGACCTGGCGCGCCAGCACGGCGCGCTCACGCTCGCGGTCTACAGCACCCGCGACCGCGTCCTCGATGCCGCGGTCCAGGTCTCCTGGCGGGCCAAAGTCGCCCTGTCCCTGAACCTGACGGGCGGGGTCTTCGTGAACCAGTCCGCCGCCTTCTCCGATTTTCACGGCACGGGCGGCAACCCGGCGGCCAACGCCTCGTACGCGGACTCGGCCTTCGTGGCCAACCGTTTCCGGGTCGTGCAGCGCCGCATGCACGCCTGAAATCCCTCCACCTGATCCGCGAAGGCCCGGCATGACTTACCAGAACATCCGTTTTTCCATCGAGGGGGGCGTCGCGCGCCTGACCCTGGCGCGACCCGACAAGCTCAACAGCTTCACCGAGGCGATGCACCTCGAAGTCCGCGATGCACTGGAACGTGTGCAAAGAGAGACTGCGGCGCGCGTACTGGTCCTGAGCGGCGCCGGCCGCGGCTTCTGCGCGGGTCAGGACCTGGGCGACCGCGCCATGCAGATCGGGGCCGGGGCGGCCCCCGACCTGGGCGCCACCGTCGAGGGCTTCTACAAGCCGCTGATCCTGACGCTGCAGAACCTGCGGGTCCCGACCCTGGCGGCCGTCAACGGGATTGCCGCCGGCGCGGGGGCCTCCATCGCCCTGGCCTGCGACCTGGTCGTCGCGGCCGAATCGGCGAGCTTCCTGCAGGCGTTCAGCAAGATCGGCCTGATCCCCGATACCGGCGGCACCTGGCTGTTGCCTCAGCGCATCGGCATGGCGCGCGCCATGGGGCTGGCCCTGCTGGCCGAGCGGCTGCCCGCGCGCCAGGCGGCCGAATGGGGCCTGATCTGGTCCTGCATCGCCGATGATGCGTTCGAGGCCGAGATCGACCGGCTGGCCGCGCAACTGGCCCAGTCGCCGACCCGGGCGCTGGTGCGCACCCGCCAGGCCATGCACGCCGCCGCGTCGCACACGCTGGAGCAGCAGCTTTCGATGGAGGCCGGCATGATGCGCGAACTGGGCTGGCGCCCCGACTACGCGGAGGGCGTCGCCGCCTTCCTGGAAAAACGCCCCGCCCGGTTCACGGGAGAATGAGGCCATGACAGGCCCGAACTCCCGCCGCACCGCCGGCCGCCCGACACCCACCTGGAAAACCCGCTCATGACGCATGAAGCTCTCGCCCCCCAGACCCTGGCCGAAACCGTGGCGACCGCCATGTGGTCCCGCGACCATGCCGCGCAAGCGCTGGACATGCGCCTGGACTCCATCGCACCCGGCAGCGCCCGGCTGTCGATGACCGTACGCAACGACATGCTCAACGGCCACGGCATCTGCCACGGCGGCATGATCTTCACGCTGGCCGACACCGCGTTCGCCTATGCCTGCAACAGCGACAATCACAACACAGTGGCATCCGCCTGCCATATCGATTTCCTGGCGCCCGCCCGCGAAGGCGACCGCCTGCAGGCCCATGCCCTGGCCCGGACCCAGGGCGGTCGCACCGGGGTTTACGACATCACGGTCCACAACCTGACGGCGGGATGCGATGTCGCGCTGTTCCGGGGCAAGTCGCACCGGATCCAGGGCATGGTGACCGACACCCTGCCCGCGGATTGAGCCCTATTGCAAACCGACACCATAAAACCAGGAGACAACCATCATGCCCGTCCAGACCGCCCCAGGCGAAGACCTGGAACCCATCGAGACTGCCAGCCGCGACGAGGTCGCCGCCCTGCAGCTCGAGCGCCTGCGCCAGACCTTGCACCACGCCTACGAGCATATCCCGCACTACCGCCAGGCTTTCGATGCGCGCGGCGTCCACCCCGACGACCTGCAGCGCCTGGAGGACATCCGCAAGTTCCCCTGCACGTCCAAGGAGGACCTGCGGCGCAACTATCCCTTCGGGATGTTCGCCGTGCCGCGGGAGCGCCTGGCGCGCCTGCACGCCTCGTCGGGGACGACCGGCAAGCCCACCGTCGTGGGCTACACCCTCAAGGACATCGACACCTGGGCGGCGCTGGTGGCCCGGTCGATCCGCGCGGCGGGCGGGCGCGCGGGCGACACCGTCCACGTGGCCTATGGCTACGGCCTGTTCACCGGCGGGCTGGGCGCCCACTACGGAGCCGAGCGCGCCGGCTGTACCGTCATCCCCATGTCCGGGGGACAGACGGAAAAGCAGGTGCAGCTGATCATGGACCTGCGGCCCGACATCATCATGGTGACGCCCTCCTACTCTCTGGTCATCGCGGAGGAGTTCGACCGCCAGGGGATCGCCCCCGACGACATCTCGCTCAAGATCGGCATCTTCGGCGCGGAGCCCTGGGGCGAGGGCATGCGCGCAGAAATCGAGCGCAAGCTGGGTCTGGACGCGGTAGACATCTACGGCCTGTCCGAAGTCATGGGTCCGGGAGTCGCGGCCGAATGCATCGAGTCCAAGGACGGTCCGGTCATCTGGGAAGATCATTTCTACCCCGAGATCATCGACCCGGCCACCGACGAGCCAGTACCCGACGGCGAGGAAGGCGAACTGGTCTTCACCTCGCTGACCAAGGAGGCGATGCCCATCATCCGCTACCGCACCCGGGACCGCACCCGCCTGCTGCCCCCGACCTCCCGCAGTTTCCGCCGCATGGGCCGCATCACCGGGCGCACGGACGACATGCTGATCATCCGGGGCGTGAACGTCTTCCCGACCCAGATCGAGGAGCAGATCCTGCGCAACCCGCTCTTCAACGGCGTCTACCAGATCGTCGTCTCGCGCGTCAATCACCTGGACCAGGTCGAGGTCCGCTGCGAGTTGCAACACGAGGCGAACGGCATGACGGCCGAAGCGATCGACCAGTCCGCCCGGCAATTGCAGCACCAGATCAAGACCAATATCGGTATCTCGACCCGTGTCACGGTCATGCACTATGGCGAATTGCCGCGCACCCAGACCGGCAAGGCCCGCCGCGTGTTCGACGAACGGTCGAAACAGGCATAGGCGCCACGGCCTGGTACCGGGATCCATGGCTCCACGCACGAATCCGCATGGCGGCATGCCAGCCATCGGCCACCCGCCGCCGGACGCGAGCAGTACCTGGCGGCCTATACCCCCCGCCGTCGCCGGAAGAATCCGGACTGTCGGTCATCAAAATACCACCCAAGGAGACACACCATGAAAGCATCGACCTGGCGCTGGATGACCGGCTGCGCGCTAGCCACCTTCGCGCTGACCGCGCAAGCCGCCGACCCGATCAAGATCGGCTCGGTCCTGTCGGCCACCGGCCCCGCCGCATTCCTGGGCGACCCGGAAGTCAAGACATTGGAAATGTACGTCGACTCCCTCAACAAATCCGGCGGCATCCTGGGCCGTCAACTGCAGCTCGTGCACTACGACGACGGCAGCGACGCGAACAAGGCCAACGGCTTCGCCAAGCGCCTGATCTACGATGATCAGGTCGACGTCATCATCGGCGGCACCACGACGGGCTCCACCATGTCCATGGACCCGCTCGCCGAAAAGGCCGGGATCCCCTTCATTTCGCTGGCGGGAGCGGTCGTGATCATCGACCCGGTGAAGAAGTGGCTGTTCAAAACCCCGCACACGGACCGCATGGCCGCCGAGAAGGTCTTCGAGGACATGAAGAAGCGCGGCTTCACGAAGATCGCCCTGCTCAGCGAGACCAGCGGCTTTGGCCAGTCCGGCAAGAAGGAATCCGAACTGGTCGCGCCCAACTACGGCATCCAGATCGTGGCCAACGAGACCTACGGTCCCAAGGACACCGACATGAGTCCGCAGCTGACCAAGATCCGGAACACCCCCGACGTGCAGGCCGTGCTGGTCTTCGGCCTGGGCCAGGGTCCGGCGCTGGTCACCCGCAACTACAAGCAGCTGGGCGTCAAGCTGCCGCTCTACCACGCGCACGGCGTGTGCTCCAACGAGTTCATCAAGCTCGCCCGCGATGCGGCCGAAGGCGTCCGCCTGCCCTGCGCCGCCCTGGTGGTCGCCGACAAGCTGCCCGACAGCGATCCGCAGAAGCCGGTGGTCTCCGCCTACGCCAAGGCCTTCCAGGCGCGCTGGAAAGCCGAGGTCTCGACCTTCGGCGGTCACGCCTATGACGGCCTGATGCTCTATGTCGACGCGGTCAAGCGGGCCGGCGGCACCGACAAGGCCAAGGTGCGCGACGCCATCGAACAGACCAAGGGCTATGTCGGCACGGGCGGCGTGGTGAACATGTCCGCAACCGACCACATGGGCCTGGACCTGAGCGCCTTCCGCATGCTCGAGATCCACAACGGCGACTGGAAACTGATCGACTAAAGGTACGTCGCGGCTTGCAAGCCGCTCCGATTCGCCAGGCACGGGCCAGTCCGCAGGGACTGGCCCGTGCAAGCCGCCCTGGTCTCCAGCCGCTGCATCTCTCCACGTCGCGGCTTGCAAGCCGCTCCGATTCGCCAGGCACGGGCCAGTCCGCAGGGACTGGCCCGTGTCCTGGCTCATCCACCCACCGCTGATGAGACTCGGTGGGCTGCGGCGCGCAGCGCCTGGGCGGCCGGGCCGTCCGGATCGGGCCGCAGGGACGCAGCGTGCCCCACCAGCGTCAGGGCCAGCAGCAGTTGGCCCTGCGCGTCCAGCACCGGCACGCTCAGGGCGTTGATGCCCGCGACGTGCTCGCCTTCCACCACCGCCAGGCCGCGCGCCCGGATGTCGCGGCGCGCGGACGCGGCCAGCCGCCGCGGCGGCGGATCCTGCCAGGCGGCAAAGACGCGCCCCGTGGCCGAGGACTCCGGATCGAAGAGGGCGCCCTCGGCCACGCCGACGGACACGCCGCGGCCCGGCTGGCAGACCCGGACGGCGGTCACGCCCGCCTGCCCGCTCACCGCGACAAAGCAGGTCTCGCCCAGGGACTGCGCCAGCATGCGGGCCTCTTCCGCGGCCAGCCGCAGGGGATCCTGGCGCGCCAGCCAGGACAGCGCCAGATCGCGCGCGGCGGGGCCGACGTCGTACTGCCCCGTCCGGGCGTCCTGGCTGACCCAGCCGGCACGGGCCAGGCTGACCAGATAGCGGTAAGCCTTGGCCCGGTGCATGCCGGCACGGCGCGCCAGGTCCGACAGGCCGCAGGGCGCGCCCGCCCCGGCCAGCAGGCGGAACAGGTCCAGGCCGAGTTCCACCGACTGGATGCCCGGAATATCGCCGGGCCACGCCTGGGGCCGGGGCGCGGATGCCGGCTGCCCGGGAGAAACGTCGTTTTCAAGCGTCATGAGAGTTCCTGTTTCTTGAATTCCCCGCCCCTCGCCCGCGCCGCCGGCCGGACCGGCGCGCACGGCGGGTCGCGTGCATCAGCAGGCGCGATCCATTCATGGGCAAAAACTGTTGGACGCCCGCGCGAGGCTTGTCTTACATTGGATTCGTTGCGTTAATAATAACATTGTTAATTATTTCATAACAACCCTACGGAGACCTTCCATGAAGAACCCCATCACTTTTCCCAAGGCCGAAGGCATCTACACCCGCCAGGCCCACTGCGACATCCCCGACGGCCTGTACGAACGCGAACACGGCCGCAACGGCTTTTTTGGCCCGGCCAGCCACATCCTGCACACCCACAAGCCCACGGGCTGGACGAAATGGGAAGGCCCGCTGGAACTCACCCTGCTGGACCTGAACCGCCTGGACGACAGCGCCCCCTGCCCCTGGAAGGCGCAACGCTTCATGCACAACGGCCAGACGCAGGTCTGTTTCTGGAAATTCGAGGTCTCCATGCCCGACCTGGCGCGCAACGGCGATGGCGACATGATCCTGTTCTTCCACCGGGGCGAGGGTGAGTTCTTCTGCGACTACGGCCACATGAGCTACCGCGAGGGCGACTACATCAACATCCCGCGCGGCACGACCTGGCGCCTGGAGACCTCGGTGCGCAACGAGGTGCTGACCATCGAGGCCACGGAAGACCTGTTCCAGCTGCCGGAACGCGGCATCACCGGCCGCCACGCGCAATTCGACCTGGCGGTGCTGGATACGCCGAAGATCGACGAGGCCTACCAGGCCCAGTACGGCGAACACGAGACCCGGGTGCGCGCCAAGCGCCGTCAGCAGGTGACGACGGTGACCTTCCCCTACAATTTCCTGGACACGGCCGGCTGGCATGGCGACTGCGTGCCGGTGAAGCTCAACTGGCGCGACATCCGCGAGCTGCTGTCGGACCGCTATCACCTGCCGCCGACGGTGCACGCGACTTTCCTGTCGAACACCATCATCGTCTGCACGTTCGCCCCGCGCCCCATCGAAAGCGATCCGGGCGCGCTGAAGGTGCCCTTCTATCACAACAATGACGAGTTCGACGAGTCGATCTTCTATCACCAGGGCAATTTCTTCAGCCGCGACAACATCAAGCCGGGGATGTTCACGCTGCACCCCTCGGGTTTCCATCACGGGCCGCACCCCAAGGCTTTCGCGGCCGCCGCGGCCAACAACCAGGGCGAGCGCAAGTACACCGACGAGGTCGCGGTGATGATCGATTCACGCTATCCGCTGGAACTGGATGTGCTGCCGGAAGGGGTGAAGGTGCCGGGGTATGTGGATTCGTGGAAAGAGTGAATGCAGGCGGACTGCCCGGCCCGTCTTCGTCCAGCCGGGCGGTGGACGAACTCGGCCTTCGGCCTCAGACACGCCCACCGACTGCCCCCGGCTTCCCTTCAGAAGCGGCCGGCGCCTCGAGCGGTTGCGCTACGCGCCTTCACCCGCCTCCCCTCGGGATGGCTTCAGTCGGACAAAGGACTACCGCCGCGTCGGGTCGAAGTGCTTTTCCAGGCCTTGCCAGCAGCGGTAGTACTCGCGCTGGCGCTGGGGCGATTCCAGGGCCTGGCGGGTGGCCTGGATCGCCACGGGCGTCTCGAACATGAACGCCATGGTGTCGGCGATGATGTCCGGCCGGGAGGTGTCGGCCGCGCTGGCCTTGGCAAAGGTCTCGGCGTCGGGGCCGTGGCCCGTCATGGTGTTGTGCAGCGAGGCGCCGCCGGGCTGGAAGCCCTCGGCCTTGGCGTCGTAGCGGCCGTGCACTAGGCCCATGAATTCGCCGGCCAGGTTGCGGTGGAACCAGGGCGGGCGGAACGTGTCCCGCATCGCCAGGATGCGCGGGGCGAAGGCGACGAAGTCGATGGTGTCCACGCCCGGCACGGCGCTGGGCGCGTGCAACACCAGGAAGATCGACGGATCGGGGTGGTCGTAGGTGATCGAACCGATCGCGTTGAAGCGGCGCAGGTCGTACTGGTACGGCGTGTTGTTGCCATGCCAGGCCACCACGTCCAGGGGCGAATGGTCGATGCGGGCGCTCCAGAAACGGCCCTGGAATTTCGCCAGCAGCTCGAAGTCGCCCTCGATATCCTCGTAGGCGGCCACGGGCGCGAGGAAGTCGCGCGGGTTGGCCAGGCCGTTCGAGCCGATCACGCCCAGGTCGGGCAGGCGGAAATGCGCGCCGGGATTCTCGCAGACGTAGCCGCGCGCCGCGCCGTCGGGCAGGCGCACCTGGAAGCGCACGCCGCGCGGGATGACGGCGATTTCCTGGGGTTCGACGCGCAGCACGCCCAGTTCGGTGGCCAGTTCCAGGCGGCCCTGCTGCGGCACGATCAACAGTTCGCCGTCGGCGTCGTAGAAATAGCGGTCCCGCATCGAGCGGTTGGCGGCGTACAGGTGGATGCCACAGCCGGCGTTGCCGCCCATGGTGACCATGCCGTCCACGAAGTCGACGGCGTCTTCGCCGGGCAGGGGCAGCGGATCCCAGCGCAGCGGGTCCGGCGGCGTGGGGACTTCGTCATAGCGGCTGAGCCAGCGCGCGCCGGCCGGGGACGGCTGGAAGGGCCCGTGCGTGGCCGCGGGCCGGATGCGGTACAGCCAGGATCGGCGATTGGCGTGGCGCGGCGCCGTGAAGGCGGTGCCCGACAGTTGTTCGGCATACAGGCCGTAGGGGGCCCGCTGGGGGGAATTGCGCCCGGCCGGCAGGGCGCCGGGCAGGGCCTCGGTGGCGAATTCGTTGCCAAAGCCGCTCTGATATTCCAAGCTGGATGTCGTGCTCATGATGATCTCCCGTCCCGTCATTCGGCGTCGGGCTGCGCGTCCGGGCGCGCGGCCTGGAATGCCGGCAGCGATTCGCAGTGCGCCGCGATCCGCGCGATCGTCGGAAAGGGCGACAGATCCACATCATAGCGGCGCGCGTTGTAGACCTGGGGCACCAGGCAGCAGTCGGCCAGGCCCGGTTCGTCGCCGTGGCAGCAGCGCCCCGTCCCGGGCGATTGCAGCTGCGCCTCCAGCGACTGGAAGCCCAGTTGCACCCAATGCCGGTACCAGTCGTCGCGGGCGGACTGCTCGATCTTCAGCTCGTGCGCCAGCCAGCGCAGGACGCGCAGGTTGTTCAGGGGATGGATGTCGCAGGCGATGTGCAGCGCCAGGGCGCGCACCCGGGCGCGGCCCGCCGCGTCGGCCGGCAGCAGGGTGGCTGGGCCGTGCGTCTCGTCCAGGTATTCCATGATCGCCAGGGACTGGGTCAGGATCCGGCCGCCCTCGTCCAGTGCCGGCACCAGGCCCTCGGGATTGCGGTGCCGGTAGTCGTCCCCCAGTTGCTCGCCGCCGTGGCGCAGCAGGTGCACGGGCACGACGCGGTAATCCAGGCCCTTCAGGCCCAGGGCGATCCGGACGCGGTAGGCCGCCGAGCTGCGGAAATACGAATAAAGTTCCAGCATGGGATCGGTTTCCATTCAGGCGCCCGCGCGGCGCTCGACCGTCTGCTCGATGGCGCCGAAGATGTCCTCACCCCGGGCGTCACTCATGTGGATGCGCACCCGGTCGCCGAAGCGCATGAAGGGCGTGACCGGGGCGCCGCCCTCGATGGTCTCGTACATGCGGACCTCGGCGATGCAGCAGTAGCCCACCCCGCCGTTGCGGATGCTCGAACCATGCAGCCCGCCCTGCTTGTTGGACACCGTGCCCGAACCAATGATGGTCCCGGCCGCCAGACGGCGCGTGCGGGCGGCATGCGCGACCAGTTGCGGGAAATCGAAAGTCATGTCCTGGCCGGCGTCCGGGCGGCCGAAAGGCTCGCCGTTCAGCTCGACCCGCAGCGGCAGGTGGACCTTGCCCTCGCGCCAGGCCTCGCCCAGTTCGTCGGGCGTGACGGCGACCGGCGAGAACGCGCTGGCCGGCTTGGACTGGAAGAACCCGAAGCCCTTGGCCAGCTCGCCCGGGATCAGGCCGCGCAGGGACACGTCGTTGACCAGCATCAGCAGCCGGATCGCGCCGGCGGCGTCCGCCGGGCTCGCGCCCATGGGCACGTCGCCGGTGACGATGGCGACCTCGGCCTCCAGGTCGATGCCCCAGTCCTCCGTGTCGGCGACGATGGGGTCGCGCGGCCCGATGAAGCTGTCCGAGCCTCCCTGGTACATCAGGGGATCGGTGAAGAAAGATTCCGGCACCTGGCTGTTGCGCGCGCGGCGCACGAGTTCCACGTGATTCAGGTAGGCCGAGCCGTCGGCCCACTGGTAGGCGCGCGGCAGCGGCGAATGGCAGGCCGCCGGATCGAAGGGGCGGGCCGCGCCGTCCTGGCCCGAATTGAGCCGGTCGTAGGCGGCGCGCAGCCCGGGCAGGCAGGCATCCCAGTCGTCCAGCGCCGCCTGCAGGGTGGGCGCGATCTCGGGCACGGCGACGCACTGCGCCAGGTCCCGGGACACGACGACCAGACGGCCGTCGCGCGACTCGTTTTTCAAGGTGGCAAGTTTCATGAGGACTCCGGTTGCCCGGGCCAGCCGCGGCGGGCCCGGCGCGCGGGGCGGCCCCGCGCAACAGCTGATTTACTTCAGTTCGGCCTGGACCTGGTCGAACAGATCCTGGCCCACGCTGGGGATGAACATCTTCCAGACCGGCTGGACGCGCTCGCGCATGCGGTCGTGCTCGGCATCGCTGACCTCGTTGATCTCCATGCCGTGCTTGGCCATGGTTTCCTTGGCCGACTGCGCCTGGGCGCGCGCCACCTGGCGCTGATAGGTGCGGGCCTCGACGGCGGAATCCTTTAGGATCTTCTGTTGGTCGGGCGTGAGCTTGTCCCAGAACGCCTTGGACACCAGCGGGATGAAGGCGCCGTAGCTATGGCGCGTGATGGACAGGTATTTCTGGACCTCGTAGAGCTTGAGCGCGGCGATCACGGCGTTGGGCGTGCCCTGGCCGTCGATGGTGCGGGTCTCCAGCGCGGTGTAGAGCTCGGGCACCGCCAGCGGCACCGGATTGGCGCCCAAGGCCTTGATGGTCTCCTGGGTGATCTTGGCCTGGATCGAACGGAACTTCAGGCCCTCGAAGTCCTCGACCTTGACGATCGGATGCTTGCTGTTGGTGGCGTTGAAGAAACCGTTTTCCCAATACGCCAGGCCCACCAGCCCGTGCGCGGGCAGGGTCTCCAGCAGTTTCTGGCCCACCGGGCCGTCCAGCACTTTTTCCGCCTGCTGGTCGTTCTTGAACAGGAAGGGGAAATCCAGGATCTCGTAGGCCTTGACCATGCCCGTCAGGGTGGTGGTCTGGGGCACGGTGAATTCGATCGTGCCGCCCTGCAGGGCGGAGGTCACCTGCACGTCGTTGCCCAGCGCGCCACTGTAGTAGGGCTTGATGACGATGTCGCCGTGGCTCTTGGCCTTGACCAGCTCGACGAACTTGGCCACGCCCTGGCCCTGGTGGGATTTCTCCGGCAGGGTGACGGCGAATTTCGCGGTGACGGCCGCCCAGGCGGAGCCGGACAGGGTCGCGGCCAGCAGGCCGACGAGCAGGGGGGTGCGGATTTTCATGGAATGTCTCCTTGGGTGGAATCGGACGGGGCGCCGGGCTCTACCGCCACCATTGGGCGGGCACGGTCACCAGTTCGGGGAACAGGATCAGGGCGATCAGCAGCGAGACCAGGGCCAACAGGAACGGCCCGATGCCGCGCGAGGCCTGGGCCATGGAGACCTTGCCCACGGAGCTGACGACGTTCAGCACCACGCCCACGGGCGGGGTGATCATGCCGATCGAGCAGTTCATGATGAAGATGACGCCGAAATAGACGGGGTCGATGTCGGCCGCCTGCACGATCGGCAGGAAGACCGGCGTGAAGATCAGCACGATGGGGATGAAGTCCAGCACCATGCCGGCAAAGAACACCACGACCATCATGGCGGCCATCAGGACCATCGGGTGATCCGACAGGCCCTGCAGCCAGCCGCCCACCTGGCCGGAAATGTCGGTGATGGTGATCATGTAGGACGCCACCATCGCCAGCGCGGCCAGCAGCAGCACGACCGAGGTCGTCTGAGCCGTGGACAGCAGGCATTCGTAGACCTTGCGCCAGCTGAGTTCCCGGTACACCACGACACCGACGAACAGCGCGTAGGCGGCCGCCACCACGGCGGATTCGGTCGGGGTGAAGATGCCGAAGCGCAGGCCGCCGATGATGATGACCGGCAGCATCAGCGCCCAGCCGCCCTGCCCCAGCAGGCGCAGGCGGCGCCCCCAGGGCACCCGGGGCGTCAGGGAAGCCTTTTGCCGCCGGGCGACGAACCACCAGGACACGGTCAGGAACACGCCCATCAGCACGCCGGGCACGATACCGGCCAGGAACAGGCGGGTGATCGACACATTGGCCACCACGCCGAAGATCAGGAAGCCGATCGAGGGCGGGATGACCGGCGCGATAATGCCGCTGGCGGCCATCAGGCCGCAGGCGCGGGCGGGGTCGTAGCCGGCCTGGCGCATCATGGGCACCAGGATCGCCGCCAGCGCGGCCGTGTCCGCCACGGCGGAGCCCGACAGGCTGGCGAGCAGGATGCCGGCGCAGATCGCCACATAGCCCAGGCCGCCGCGCAGATGGCCGACGAAGGCGCTGGCCATGTCCACGATGCGCTTGGACAGACCGCCCGCATTCATGAATTCACCGGCCAGGATGAAGAACGGCACCGCCATCAGCACGAAATTGTCGGCCCCCGCGACGGCGTTCTGCACCACGATCTGGGCGTCGAACTGGCCGGTCATCAGCATCAGCGCCACCCCGGCGAACATCAGGGCGAAGGCGATCGGCAGGCCCAGCGCGATCAGGCCCAGCAAGGTGCCCAGGAAGATCAGCGCGCTCATGGGCGGTCCTTGTTCTGCGTGGACGAGCCGCGGCCTGCGTCCCCCTCGCGCCTTGCAAGGGGTTCGGACTCGTCCTCGATCCGCCCGGCCAGGCCCTCGATGCGGTCGGCCAGGTCTTCGGTCAGGCCGTCGTCGATGCCGGCCAGCGCCCGGCGGATGTTGTTGCACACCGGGAAGATCAGCGCCACGCCGAACACCAGCGCCGTCCCGTACAGCCAGGCGTAGGAGATGCCCAGGACCGGATAGGTGTTGCCCAGGTTGATCTGGGTCTGGCGCCATCCGCCGACGATGAAGATGCCGCAGCCGATCAGCAGCAGCGCGCCGGTGAAGACCACCAGCATGCGGCGCGTGCGCGGCCCGACGGCCCGCTGCAGCGTGTCGAACCCGATGTGGATGCGCCGCGCCGAGGCCAGGACCGCGCCCATGAAGATCAGCCAGACGAACAGCAGGCGCGAGAGTTCTTCCGAGATGGCGATGCCGGAATTGAAGGCGTAGCGCAGCACGACATTGCCGAATACCAGGATGCCCATGATCGCCAGGCAGGCGACGATCAGGATCTCGAAAGCCCTGGAAACCAGGTGGGCGGTATGGCGCATCATCGGCGCCCGCCCTGCGGGATGGCGGTTGTCATGTCTGTCTCCGTCTGGATGGGACGCTGCAGGCGACAATGCCCACGCGCCCTTGTCTTGGATGCCTCATTAGACGGAGTTTCCAGCTATCATACAAACAGTTTTTATTCATCGATTCATAGGTTCTTTCGATGGAAGTCACGCTCCGCCAGTTGCGCGCCTTTGCGGCGCTGGCCCGCACCGGCGGCTTTACGCGGGCGGCCGAATCCCTGCACATCACCCAGTCGGCCCTCAGCGGCCTGATCAAGGAACTGGAATCCCAATTGGGCGTGCGCCTGGTGGACCGCAGCACGCGGCGCATCCAGCTGTCGGAGGTCGGACGCGAGTTCCATTCCGTCGCCACGCGGGTGCTGCGCGACCTGGACGGCGCCCTGGAGAACATCGACAATCTCAAGCGCCTGCGCCGCGGGATCGTGCGGATCGCCGCGCCCCAGCTCATGGCCAGCACTCTGGTCCCGGAGGTCATCGCCGGCTTTCGCCAGGCGCATCCCCAGATCCAGGTCCACCTGCTGGACTGCGCGGTGGAAAACGCTATTGCCGAGGCGGTGCGCGGAGAGGTCGACATCAGCATCGGCCCGCATCGCGAAGGCCTGAGCGACGTCGCGGCCGATCCCTTGTTCGACCTGCCTTTCATGGCCGTGTTTCCCGCCGGCCACCCGCTGGCATCCCTGGAGCGCGTCTGTTGGGCGGACCTGATGCGCCATCCGCTGATCGTGCTGCACGGCCAGTTCACCGACCAGCTCGCCATGGACCTGCACCAGCTCTCGTCCACGCAGCCGGTGCGCCCCAGCCACGAGGTCACCTTCATGAGCACCGCCCTGAGCATGGTGAACGCCGGCCTGGGCGTGACCGCCTGCCTGCCGTATGCCCAGCGCCTGGTGGACCTCTATGGCCTGCAGGCGCGGCCGCTGCACGATCCCGAGATCCGGCGGAAGTTTTTCATCTACAGCCGCCAGCACGCCAGCCTGCCGCCCGCGGCCGAAGCCTTCGTGCAGTATCTGCACGAACACGTGGGGCAGCGCGAATGGGGGTGAATCCGCCGCGCGGGCCGTCCCTCAGACCGCGCTGAAGCCGATTTCCGCCTGGTGCGCGAGCGTGCCGTCCTGCTCGGCCCACAGCCGGGCGGTCTGCCCGTCCTGCAGGCAGCCGGCCACCTGGAAGGGCCGCGGCGAGATCAGCGGCCGCAGGCCCCGGTAGGACAGTGAGCGCAGCGCGAATCCGGGGTGGGCGCGGATGAAGGCGCGCACCATCAGCGTGGCGATCAGGGGGCCGTGCACGACCAGGCCGGGATAGCCCTCGACCTCGCGCACGTAGCGGTCGTCGTAGTGGATGCGGTGGCCGTTGAAGGTGACGGCGGAATAACGGAACAGCCGCACCGCGTCGGGCGCGACGGTCTCGGACCACTGCGCCGGCGGGGCCGGCTGCGTGCCGCTCAGGATGGGCGGGGACGGTTCCCGGTAGACGATGTCCTGCTCTTCGGCGATGCACAGCCCGCCGCCCTGGAAATAATCGTGTCGCACCGTCATGAACTGCAGCCGGCCGGTGCGGCCGGTCTTTTCCACGATGTCGGCGATGCGGGACTCCCGCCGCGCGGGCCGGCCCACCGCCAGCGGCGCGTGAAAGCGGATCCGCCCCCCCGCCCACATGCGGTTGCGCTCCAGCGCCGGCGGCAGGAAGGCGTCCTGCTGCGGATGGCCGTCGCGCCCCAGGCGGGCGTAGGGCTCGCCATGGACGAAGAAGGCCCAATGCCACAGCGGCGGCAGATGCGCCGGCTCGCCGGCCGGCGCATCCTCGTCCAAGCTGAGCGCGACGCGCCCGGCATGGCCGGCATCCAGATTGTCCTCGCAAGTTTCAGTGCGCCCTATCCAGGACGAAAAATCCATCATCGGATGCTCCGAAAAAAATGGGCTTGCGGGGCGTCCGCCCCGCAAGCCACCGTCGTGGCGGGAATCAGCTCTGGTTGGCGGCCAGGGCCGCGTCGATCAGGTCCTTGCCGATACCGCCCTGGAATTTCTGCCAGACCGGGTGCATGGCGGCGCGCCAGGCCGCGACGTCCTCCTTGGACAGGGTCTGGATCTTGGCCGCGCCGGCATCGGCGATGCGCTTGCGGTCGCGCTCGTTGATGTCCGCGGCCAGTTTGTTGGCGTACTCGGTCGCGCCCGCCATGGCCTTGCTCAGGCCCGCCCGCACGTCGTCGGGCAGGCCGTCCCACCAGGCCGCGTTGGCGATCACCATGTAGTCGATGTCGCCGTGGTTGGTGACGGCAATGGTCTTCTGGACCTCATGCAGCTTTTGCGTGTAGATGTTGGACCAGGTGTTCTCCTGGCCGTCCACCACGCCGGTCTGCAGGGCCTGGTAGACCTCGGAGAAGGCGAGTTTCTGCGGATTGGCGCCCAGCTGGCGGAACTGGGCCTCGAGCACGTCCGAGGCCTGGATGCGGAACTTCAGGCCTTTGATGTCTTCGGGACGGGTGAGCTTGTCCTTGTTGGTGGACAGCTGCTTCATGCCGTTGTGCCAGTAGGCCAGGCCCTTGATGCCCCGGGATTTCATGGAATCCAGCAGGCCCTGGCCGGCCGGGCTGGCCTGGAAACGGTCCACGGCGTCCATGTCGTCGAACAGGAAGGGCAGGTCGAAGACCTGCAGTTTCTTGGTGTAGCGGTCGAACTTGGACAGCGACGGGGCGATCAACTGGACGTCGCCCAGCAGCAGGGCCTCCATTTCCTTGCCGTCGCCGAACAGCTGCGAGTTCGGGAAGACCTGGACCTCGACCTTGCCCGGCAGGGCGGCCTCGGCGAGTTCCTTGAACTTCAGGGCGCCCTGCCCCTTGGGCGCGGTCGCCGCGACCACGTGGCTGAACTTGATGACGATGGGCGCCGCCTGCGCGACGGACGTCAGGCCGGCCGACAGCGTGATGCCGAGGGCCAGGGCCAGGTGGGTGAGCGTGCGGGATTTCATAGGTTTGTCTCCTTGTAGGTCCTTGTGTGCCGGCCCGGATCCGTCCCCCCGATCATTCCTGGCGGCCGGGTCGTGCTTTGTCGTCGAGGGGATTCAGTGCGGTTCCCGGCCCATGCCCAGTTCCTCCAGGATGGCCTGGGTATGCGCGCCCAGGGCGGGAATGGCGTCCATGCGGGCGTCGCCGGCCGCGCCGATGCCGGGCGGCAGCAGCGCGGGCAGGACGCCGGCGGGACTGTCGACCGTCACCCAGCGTCCGCGCGCGCGCAGCTGCGGATGCGCCCAGAGGTCGGCCATGTCGTTCATCTGCGCATTGGCGATCCGGGCCGCGTCCAGGCGGGCGGTCACCTCGTCGATGGCCAGGTCCGCGAAGACCTGCAGGATCAGCGCGCGCAGCTCGGTGCGCGCCGCCGACCGCCGGGAATTGGTCGAGAAGCGCGGATCGTCGGCCAGTTCCGGGCGCAGCAGCACCTGTCCGCAGAAGACCCGCCATTCCCGTTCGTTCTGCAGACCGAGGATGACGGTCTTGCCGTCGCCGGCCGTAAAGGGTCCGTAGGGATAGATCGTGGCGTGGGAGGCGCCGCTGCGCGCCGGCGGCGCAGCGCCGTCGAAGCTGTAGTAGAGCGGGTAGGACATCCATTCGGCCATGCTTTCCAGCATGGACACGTCGATGTGCCGTCCGCGGCCGGTCTTGCCGCGCTCGATCAGCGCGGTGAGGATGTTGGTGTAGGCGTACATGCCGGCGGCGATGTCGGCGATGGAGCACCCCGCCTTGGCCGGCTCGTCGGCCGAGCCGGTCACCGAAAGAAAGCCGGATTCGCTCTGGATCAGCAGGTCGTATGCCTTCTTGTCCCGATAGGGGCCGTCGTTGCCGTAGCCGGAAATGTCGCAGACGATCAGCCGGGGAAACCGCCCGCACAGGGCCTCGAAGGACAGACCCAGGCGCGCGGCGGCGCCCGGCGCGAGGTTCTGGACCAGCACGTCGGCCTTGGCCAGCAGGCGTTCCAGGACCTCGGCCGTCGCGGGGTGCTTGAGATCGAGCGCCAGGCTTTCCTTGGACCGGTTCACCCAGACGAAGTGCGAGGACAGGCCGCGCACGCGTTCGTCGTAGCCGCGCGCGAAGTCCCCGGACCCCGGCCGCTCGATCTTGATCACCCGGGCGCCCTGGTCGGCCAGTTGGCGCGTGCAGAAGGGCGCGGCGATGGCGTGTTCCAGCGTGATGACGGTGATGTCCTGCAAAGGCAGCATGGAAACGATCTCCTTCAAAACGACCGCGGCATGCCCAGCACGTGCTGGCCGACATACGACAGGATCAGGTTGGTGGAGATCGGCGCCACCTGGTACAGGCGGGTTTCACGGAATTTGCGTTCGATGTCGTATTCGCAGGCGAAGCCGAATCCGCCGTGCGCCTGCAGGCAGGCGTTGGCGGCCTCCCAGGAGGCATCGGCCGCCAGCAGCTTGGCCATGTTCGCCTGGGCGCCGCAATCCTGGTGCGCGTCGAACAGTGCGCAGGCCTGGTAGCGCATCAGGCTGGCGGCCTCGACGTTGACGAAGGCCCGCGCGATGGGGAACTGCACGCCCTGGTTCTGGCCGATGGGCCGACCGAACACCTCGCGCCCGCTGACGTATTTCGTCGCCCGGTCCACGAACCAGTAGCCGTCCCCGATGCACTCGGCGGCGATCAGCGTGCGCTCGGCGTTCAGGCCGTCCAGGATGTACTTGAAACCCCTGCCCTCCTCGCCGATCAGGTTTTCCTCGGGAATCTCGAGGTCCTCGAAGAACAGCTCGTTGGTCTCGTGATTGACCATGTTCAGGATCGGACGCACGCTCAGGCCATGGCCGATGGCCTCGCGCAGGTCCACCATGAAGATCGACATGCCTTCGGATTTCTTGCGCACCTGGTCCAGCGGCGTCGTGCGCGCGAGCAGCACCATGAGATCCGAGTGCTGGATGCGTGAGATCCAGACCTTCTGGCCGTTGACGACGTAGCGGCCGTCCTTCTTCACGGCGGTGGTCTTGATCCGGGTGGTGTCGGTGCCGGTGGTGGGCTCAGTGACCGCCATGGACTGCAGGCGCAGCTCGCCGCTGGCGATCTTCGGCAGCCACGCGCGCTTTTGCGTTTCGGAGCCGTGCCGCAGCACCGTGCCCATGTTGTACATCTGGCCATGGCAGGCGCCGGAATTGCCGCCGCAGCGGTTGATTTCCTCCATGATGACCGAGGCCTCGGTCAGCCCCAGGCCCGACCCCCCGTATTCCTCGGGGATCAGCGCCGCCAGCCAGCCGGCCCGCGTCAGGGCGTCTACGAATTCCGCCGGATAGCCGCGCTGCTCGTCGATGCGCCGGAAATATTCGTCGCCGAACTGAGCGCACAGATCCCGGATGGCATCCCGGATGTCCTGGTGTTGAGCTGCTGTCTGGAACATGGACCGCCTTGTCTGAAAGAAACCGAACCAGGGGCCAGCATGCAGGAAGGCGCCGGCGCAGGCAATTTCGTTTTGCCAAACCAGGCCTTTGCCGGACCCTAGGGCGCCGGCTCGTCCCGCGCGTCGTGCACCAGCAGGTCCACGAGCTCCTGGGCGAACGCCGGCAGGGTGTCGGCCTCGCGCCAGCAGATGTGCAGCTTGCGCAGCGCCCAGTCGTCCGTCAGGTCCACGATCCGGATCGGCATGCCCTGGGCATAGCGGCACGCCGCCGAGGCGGGAATCACGCCGATGCCGACCCGCGCGGCGATCAGCCGGCAGGCGGTCTCGAAATTGCCGACCTCGACCCGGAAGCGCAGGATGCGGCCCAGGTCCTCGGCGGCCTTCAGCAGGAAAGAATGAATCGCGCTGGACTCGAACAGGCTGATGAAGTCGTATTCCAGCGCCTGCTCGAAGGCGCAGGCCGGCAGCCGCGCCAGGGGATGGCCGGCACAGGCCACCAGGACCAGCCGGTCCGTGCGGTAAGGCAGGTAGCGGATGCCGGCCCCGCCGCTGCCCTGGGCGGTGATGCCGATGTCGGCCACGCCGTCGGCCACGGCCTTGACCACCTGGTAGCTGAGCCGCTCACGCAATTCGACGTTGACGTCCGGATGGCTGACCAGGTAGCGCCCCAGCACCGCCGGAATGAACTCGTTCATGGCGGTCGTGTTGGCGTAGATGCGAACCCGGCCCTTGATTCCGCTGGCGTATTCCTGGATGTCGCCGCGCAGGTGCTCGAGCTGCCGCAGCACCGCCCGGGCATGCCGCACGAACACCTCGCCCGAGGGCGTCAGCGTGACCCCCTGGCTGCCGCGATACAGCAGCTCGGTGCCCAGGTGCTCTTCCAGGCTCTTGACGCGGTTGCTGGCGGCCGGCAGGGACAGGAAGGTGCGCTCGGCGCCGCGCGTCAGGCTCATGGCGCCGGCCACGTTGACCATGAGCTGCATGTCGGTCAGGTCGAAACGGCTTGCCATGGAACGGTGACCCCCTTATCACTTGCTGAACCCGGTGTTCAGCAAACAATAATAGGCAAACGGCGCGCGATCAAGCAAAGTGGCTCGATCCGATCATCCCGTCCCTTGTCCAGGAACACCATGCCCCATCCCAGCGCGGAACTCACCCGATTCATTGCCGGCCTGCAATACGAGGACATTCCCGACGCGGTGCTGCGGCGCGCCGAAGACCTGCTGCTGGACTGCCTGGGATCCGTGCTGGCCGGCTCCAGCGGACGCGCGGTGCGCGCCATCGCGGGCTACGCGCAGGCCATTGGCCCGGCGCAGGGCCCCGCGGAGAACCTGGTGTCCCGGCAGGGCACCAGCCCGGCCTTCGCCGCGCTTGCCAACGCGGCGGCGGCCCACATGGTGGAGCAGGACGACGTGCACAACGGCTCGGTGTTCCACCCGGCCGCCGTGGTCATGCCGCCCGCCGTGGCCCTGGCCCAGGCGCGCAGCGCCTCGGGGCGGGACCTGCTGACCGCCATCGTCGCGGGCTACGAGGCCGGCATCCGCATCGGCGAATACCTGGGCCGCACGCACTACCAGGTCTTTCACACGACCGGCACGGCGGGCACCCTGGCATCCGCCATGGCCAGCGGCAGGCTGCTGGGGCTGGACGCCGCGCGGATGCTGCACGCCCTGGGCTCGGCCGGCACCCAGGCCGCCGGGCTGTGGGAATTCCTGCGCGACGGCGCCGATTCCAAGCAGCTGCACACCGCCCAGGCGGCCGCCAACGGCCTGATGGCCGCCTGGCTGGCCGGCCAGGGATTCACGGGCGCGAGCCGCATCCTGGAAGGCCCGCAGGGCCTGGCCGCCGGCATGTCGCGGGACGCGGACCCGGCCCGGCTGACCGACGGCCTGGGCTCGCGCTGGGCCCTGCTGGAAACCTCCTTCAAATATCACGCGTCCTGCCGCCACACGCATCCGGCGGCCGACGCCCTGCTGTCGGTCGTCCAGGCCCACGATCTCGCCATCGGCGACATCGAGGCCGTCACGGCCCACGTCCACCAGGGCGCCATCGACGTGCTGGGGCCGGTGGTGCGCCCGGCCACGGTGCACCAGTCGAAATTTTCCATGGGCACCGTGCTGGGCCTGATCGCCCGCCACCGCAAGGCCGGCCTGCAGGAATTCGACGAGGCGCCCGGGGACCCTGAGATCGCCGCGTTCCGCGACCGCGTCACCATGCTGCTGGATCCCGAGGTGGATGGCGCCTATCCGCGGCGCTGGATCGGCAAGGTCACGGTCGTCACCCGCGACGGCCGCACGCTGCAGGGCCGGATCGACACGCCCAAGGGCGACCCGGACAACAGCCTCAGCCGCGCCGAGATCGAGGACAAGGTGCGGCGCCTGGGCCGCTACCACGACGCGGCCACCGGGGCCCAGATCGACACGCTGATCGCCCGCGTGTGGGCGCTGGCCGACTGCCCCCGGGTCGGGGACTTCCTGCCCCGCCCCGACGCGCCGGCGCGCGCCTGAACCGCGCCGACGCCGGGAACCTGCCTCATGACGCCCATCGCAGCCCCGGATGCGCCGCCGCTGGCGGCATCGTCCGCGCGGACGCTGGCCGCCACCCTGACCATCCAGTCGCTGGTGGCCATGTCGCTGCTGACGCTACCGGCCATCGCGCCGGTGATCGCCGGGGTGACGGGCATCCCGGCGGCCTACGTCGGGGTCTACGTGGCCCTGGCGTATGCGGGGGCCATGGCCGCCAGCCTGCTGTCGGGCTCGGCCACGCAGCGCCTGGGCGCCATCCGTGCGAGCCAGGCGGGGCTGGTGCTGTGCGCGCTGGGGCTGGCCCTGTCCACGCTGGCGTCCGCCCCCGCCCTGGCCGCCGGCGCGCTGCTGGTGGGCCTGGGCTACGGTCCCATCACGCCCGCCAGCTCGCACCTGCTGGCGCGCACCACGCCGGCGCACCGGCTGTCCTTCGTCTTTTCGATCAAGCAGACCGGGGTGCCGCTGGGCGGCGTGCTGGCCGGCCTGATCGTGCCCGGCCTGGCCCAGATGGCCGGCTGGCGCGCGGCGTTCCTGGGTGTCGCGGCCGCCAACCTCCTGTGCGCGCTGGCCGTCCAGCCCCTGCGCCCCAGCCTGGACGCGGACCGGGACCCGGGCCGTCCGCTGTCCGCCGGCAACGGCCTGGCCGGCCCGCTGCGGCTGGTGTTCGGGCAGCGCAGCCTGGCCGTGCTGGCGGGGGTGTCCTTCCTGTTTTCCATCGCGCAGCTGTCCTTGACCTCGTATCTGGTGACCTTCCTGCACCAGGATCTGGGCATGGAGCTGGTGGCCGCCGGCGTCCTGCTGGCGGTTTCCCAGGCGGCCGGGGTGGGCGGCCGCCTGCTGTGGGGCTATCTGTCGGATCACCTCTTCGGTCCCGTCCGCACCCTGTGCGGGCTGTCGGTCCTGGTCGCACTGTGCGCCCTGGCCGTCCCCTGGCTGCACGTGTTCGGCTCGCAATGGCTGGTGCTGGCGGTGCTGTGCCTGTTCGGCGGCAGCGCCATCGGCTGGAACGGGGTCTACCTGGCCGAGGTCGCCCGGCAGGCGCCCGCCGGCCAGGCCAGCGTGGCCACCGGCGGCACCTTGGCCATGACCTTCCTGGGCGTGGTGGTCGGCCCGCCGGTCTTCGGCTGGGTGGCGTCGCTGTCGGGCAGCTACGGCTATGCCTATGCAACCCTAGCAGCGCCAGCCGCGCTCAGCCTGGCGCTGCTGTGGCGCTACCGCGCCGCGTTCGCCCGGGGACCGGACGGCTGAGGACCCGCACGGCTGCGGGCGCCGGCGGCTGAAGGCTCAGACGAACATGCCGCCGGAGGCCTCGATGCGCTGGGCGTTCACCCAGCGGCTCTCCGGCGACAGCAGGGCGGCGACCAGATCGCCGATGTCGTCCGGCCTGCCGGCGCGTCCCAGCGCCGTCACCGACGCGACAAAGGCGTTCATTTCCTTGTCGTCGCGGACGGTGCCCCCATGGAAATCCGTCTCGATGGCGCCCGGCGCCAGCGTGTTCACCGCGATTCCGCGCGGGCCCAGTTCCTTGGCCAGATAGCGCGTCATCACTTCGATCCCGCCCTTCATGATGGCGTAGGCGGCGAAATTGGGCAGCGAAAAGCGCGTCAGCCCGCTCGACACGTTCAGGATCCTGCCGCCATCGCGCAGCAGCGGCAGCAGGGCCTGGGTCAGGAAGAACGGCCCCTTGAGGTGGGTGCGCATCAGCTCGTCGAACTGCGCCTCGGTGGTGTCGGCAAAAGCCGCATAGACGCCCATCCCGGCATTGTTGACCAGATGGTCGAAACCGGCGCTGCCCCAATGGGACGACAGGGTCTCGCGTACCCGTGCGGCGAATTCCGGAAAGCTGCCGCTGTCGGCGACGTCCAGCTGCAGGGGGACGGCCCGCTGGCCCTTGTCCTGGATGCGGGACACGACCTCGTCGGCCGCCGCGCGGTCGGCGCGGTAGGTCAGGATCACGTCATTGCCGCGATCGGCCAGCTTGAGGGCCGCATCCCGGCCCAGGCCGCGGCTGCCGCCGGTGATGAGGGAAATGGTGGATGGCATGGTGGTTCCTTCGGTTCAGGGTTTCGTTCAGGGTTTTCGGAGAATGCAGGTGCCATTCTATTGAACGCAAACAATGCTATAAATAGGGTTAAATTGAAAACATTGTTCGACATAAAGAGTCAATCAAACCCATGGACCGCATTCAGGATATGCAGGTGTTCAAGCGCGTGGCCGAACTCAGCGGCTTCAGCGCGGCGGCCGACAGCCTGGGCCTGCCCAAGGCCACGGTATCGGGCGCCGTGCGCCGGCTGGAAGACCGGCTGGGCACCCGGCTGCTGCACCGGACCACGCGCCGGGTGCGCCTGACGCAGGATGGCGAGGTGTTCTACCAGCGCTGCCACGACCTGCTGGCCGAGATGGAGGAACTGGAGACCCTGTTCCTGAGCAACGACGAGGCGCTGAGCGGCGTCATCCGCACCGACATGTCCAACGGCATCCTGCAGAACCTGATCCTGGGGCGCCTGCCCGAATTCCTGGAGGCGCACCCCCTGCTCAAGGTGGAGATGAGCAGCACCGACCAGTTCGTCGACCTGGTGCGCGGCGGATTCGACTGCGTGTTTCGCGTGGGCGAACCCGGCGACGTGAACCTGGCCGCGCGCCGGCTGGGGCGCCTGCCGTTCGTCAATGGCGCCAGCCCGGCCTATCTCGAGCGCCACGGCGTGCCGCGCACCCTGGACGATCTGCGCCATCACCGGCTGATCCATTACGTCAGTCACCTGGGCGCGGACGACCCGGGATTCGAATACCCCGTCCGCAACGGATACGAGCTGCTGCCCATGCCGGGCGCGTTGACGGTCAATCACGTCCATGCCTACGAGTCGGCTGCGATCGCGGGCCTGGGCATCATCCAGGCGCCGGAGGCGCGGATGCGGCAGTTGATCGACAGCGGCCAGATGGTCGAGATCCTGCCGCAGTACCGCCCGCGTCCTCTGCCGGTGTCCGTGCTTTATCCGGGGCGCCGCCACCTGGCGCGGCGCACCCTGGCATTCATGGACTGGGCGCAGTCCGTCGTCGATCCCATCCTCGAGAAGGACTAAGCCGCCAGTTGACACATCCAGGCCAGATCGCGATTACGATGCGGCCTCGGCGCCTGTCAACCGGTCGAGGTTGTCGATCATCCGCGTCAGCAGATCCACGAGCTGCGAGGCTTCGGCGTCCGAGAATCCGGCCAGGGCCTGCCGATTGCCTTCGAACAGTGTGGCGATTGCCTGGGGCATGCGCTCCCGCGCAGCTCTCGTCAGCACGATCCTGCTGCTCCGGCCGTCCGACGGATCGCGCGTCCGCTCGATCAGCCCATCCCGTTCCATGCGGGCAAGCATCTGCGCCATCGGCGGCTGCCCTATCCTGGCGAACCGCGCCAGGTCGCGCTGGGTGCGGGCGTCCCCGTCCTGCAAGGCCACCAGCACCGGCAAATGCCCGACGCCAAAGCCGAGCGGCTTGAGGCGGGATTCGCTCAGGCGCGCAAAGCCGCGGGCCGCGAGACTGATGAGATGCCCCGGCGTGGAAAGCACTTCGTCGACCATATCACTCCTTTCATCCAGGCTTGACCGGATTACATATGCACGTATATATTAACAGCGATTCCTGCGCGCGGCGGCGCGCCGCAGCCCCCTCTTCACCGCTCCCGAGGAAACCACCATGCCAGAAAGCGACATCGACGTCGTCAAGAGAATGTACGACTGTTTCAACGCGCGGGACATCGAGGGCGTCCTCGCCGCCCTCGACAAGACCGTTGCCTGGGCCAACGGCATGGAGGGAGGCCATGTGCACGGACGCGAGGCGGTGCGCGATTACTGGACACGCCAGTGGGCGCTCGTGCGCCCCCGCGTCGAGCCGGTCGCATTTCAATGCACGCCGGACGGCGCCATCGTCGTCGAGGTGGTCCAGTCACTCTTCGATCTGGACGGCCAGCCGCTGGACACGCAAGTCCAGGGATTGGCCAACAAGACAGTGCGGCATATCTTCCAGATGAACAACGGGACTGTTGCGCGCTTCGATATCCAGGCTGACGCCTGAATCGCAGAAAGCCGTTCAAGTCTCGGCCTGCATCGCCAAGCGCCCGGTTTCACGAGGACGGTCATGGTCGCGGCAGCGGTTTGTCGATGCGGCGGCGGCCATCACGCCTACCCGGCAAGCGTGAGCCGGCCGTCCGGATACCGGGCGCTCATGAAGTCCACGAACGCGCGGACCTTGGGGCTGGGCAGACGGCGGGAAGTATGCAGGACCCAGAGTTCGATCACGGTCGCCGTCACGCCCCACTGAACCAATTCGCCGCTTGCCAGGCTCGACCCGATGATGGATTGCGGCAGCAAGGCGGCGCCCACGCCTGCGAGTGCCGCATCGCGGACGACCAGCAGCGAAGAGGCGCGCAGCACAGGCTGGGGGTCCATCACGAGCCGGCCGTTTTCGACGGACCAGGGGCCGCTGCCATACGAAGACAGCACGGCCGCCGGCACCGGCACGGACTTCCCGCCGCCGGCAGCCGGCCGCGGAATCGAAGGCGCGGCCGCGACGACGAGCTGGTCCTTGGCGAAGCAGCGGCCCACCAGTGTGCTGTCTTTCCGTGGATTGGTCCGGATGGCGACATCGAAATGTTCATCGATGAGATCGACCGTGCGGTCTTCGGATACGACGTCCAGCAGGACGTCCGGATAGGCTGCGAGGAATTCCGCGCCCAGCTTGCCGAAGGCGAGCTGCGAGAACAACAACGGCGCAGCGACCCGCAAATGGCCTCTCGGTCTGGTGCAACCGTCGCGCACAGCCGCAACAGCCTCTGAGATCTCCCGCAGGGGATCTTCGCTGCGAGCCAGCAACAGTTGCCCCGCTTCGGTCAGGACCAGGCGCCTGGCGCCACGTTCCAGCAAACGCACGCCCAGCGCCTCTTCCAGATCGGAGATCCGGCGCGACAAGGTCGCCTTGGATCGTCCGCTGGCGCGGCTCGCTTTTCCGAGGCCGCCATGCGCCGCCACCAACGCGAAATCCTCGAGGAAACTGAGATTCATGCGTTTCAATATTGGAACAGTATGTTCACATACTATCACTTCCATGCTTCATATGAAACAGACTATCGTGATGACACCCTCTGCGCCCACACCGTCTGGTCGACGCCGCAGAGTCCCATCCCAGATTCAGGAACGATCCCATGCCCCCAGAATTGTTCAGCCCCATCCGCGTCGGACGCTGCTTGCTTTCCAGTCGACTGGCGATGGCGCCCATGACCCGGTCCCGCGCCCGTCCCGACGGCGTCCCCGGCGAACTGGCCGCCGAATACTATGCCCAACGCGCCACCATCGGCCTCATCATCACCGAAGGCACTCAACCGTCGGACGATGGTCAGGGCTATCTGGCCACACCCGGCATTTACACCGATGCCCACGTCGCAGGGTGGAAGCGCATCACCTCTGCGGTACACGACAAAGGCGGGCACCTCTTCATCCAGCTCATGCATGCGGGGCGGATGTCTCACCCGGACAACACGCCGCACCACCGGCAGGGCGTGGCCCCTTCCGCCATTGCGCCGGGCGCGTCGATGTTCACGGCCAACGGCCTGCGGGAGATCCCCACGCCGCGCGCCTTGACCCTCGAAGAGATCCGCCGGACGATCGCGGACTTCCGTCTCGCCGCACGGCACGCGATCGACGCGGGCGCCGACGGAGTCGAGATCCACGGGGCCAATGCCTACCTGGTGCACCAGTTCCTCGCCCCCAGCGCCAACACGCGCACCGACCAATACGGCGGGACGATCCCGAACCGCGCCCGCTTTGCGCTCGACATCGCCCGCGAGGTCGCCCGCGAGATCGGGGCCGAACGCACCGCCATACGTCTGTCGCCGGGAATGAACCTGTGGGGAATCGACGAAGGGCCGGAGAGCGGGGACCTCTACCGCCACCTGGTCGCGGAACTCGATCGGCTGGACCTCGCCTATCTGCACATCGCCCACCAGCGCGATGAGGCGTTGCTGGGAGACATCCGGCGCCTGTGGAAGAACCCCCTCATGCTCAACCGCGCGGGACGGCCGCGCGACCAGATCGGGGCCGATGTGGTAAGCGGTCTGGCGGACCTGGAATCCTACGGGCAATTCGTACTGGCAAATCCGGATTTCAGGGCAAGGCTCCAGGCACAGGCAGATCTGAACCCCGCCGACCGCGACACTTTCTTTGGCGGGGCGGCCAAGGGCTATACCGATTATCCCGAACTGCGCAGGCCCGTGGCGGCCTGAAGCGGCACCGCGCCGCCGGCATGTCGGGCCGGATTCCCCGACGCTCAGGCGACGATGACGCGGGGACGGGCCTCGCCTTGGGCGGCGGCGCTGCCGTGCCCCCCGATAAGGCCCCACGCAGCCGCAATGCGGTCGACGGCGCTGCGCAGCTCGGCCGCGGGCCGCGACCAGGGCAGGCGCACGAACGAATCCAGCCCGCCGCTGGGGGAAAAGACCGGTCCGGGAGAGATGAAGACCTGGCTGTGCGCCAGGGCGGCGGCCAGGGCGGTCGCGCTCCGGTGCGGCAGCTCGCACCACAGAGCCAGGCCCCCCGAGGGCCGCGTGAACCGCCAGTCGGGCAGTTGCGCCGATACCGCCTCGACCAGGGCATCGCGCTGCCTGCGCAGGCGATCCAGGTGCCCCGCCGAGACCGGCCCCTGGCGCAGCAGGTGCGCCGCGGCGAGCTGCTCGACCACGGGCACGCCCAGGTCCAGCGACATGCGCGCGCGGGTCACCCGCTCCACGCAGGGGCGCGGGACCCGGATCCAACCCACGCGCAAGCCGCCCCAGAACACCTTGCTCATGCTGCCCAGCGTGAAGGCGTCCGGGTCGAAGGCCGCGAACGGCGGCGGCATGCGCCCCTCGTCCAGCGCCAGGGCGTGATGGGTCTCGTCCACGATCGCAATGGTGCCGTGGGCGCGCAGCTGCGCGCCCAGCCGCTCGCGCTGCTCCGCGCCCATCAGTGCGCCCGTGGGGTTCTGGAAATCGGGAATGAGATAGGCGAAGTCCAGCCGCACCTGCCGCACGGTATCCAGGATGCTGGAGAGATCCCAGCCGTTCGCGTCCAGGGCGGCCTCATGCAGCTGCAAGCCCGAGGCCCTCAGCATCTCGGCGGCATTGGGATAGGTGGGAGACTCGACCAGCGCATGGCCGCGGCGCGGGGCGAAGGCCCTCACGACCACGCTGGCGGCGGTCAGCGCCCCCGGCGTGACCACGATTTGCGCCGGCTCGGTGGGCAGTCCCCGGGCGGCATAGGATGCGGCGATCGCCTCCTGCAGCACCGGCAGGCCCGAGGGGAAGTAACCGTGCCCGCCGAGGTAGGCGGGCAAATCCGAGACCGCCGCCGCGTAGGCGGCCATCACCTCGGCCGGGGCGGAATCAGCCGCGCAGCTGAGATCGATGCTGCCCTCGCCCGCGCCCCCCGCCACCAGGACGCGATCGTGCGCGCGCTCGCGGCCGCCCGGCACCGCGGTGAACGTCCCCGACCCCTGCGCGGCGCGCGCGTAGCCGGTGTCGCGCAAGGCGGCGTAGGCCCGGGTCACGGTCGTGCGGGACAGCTCCAGGGCTCCGGCCAGCTCCCGCTCGCTGGGCAGGCGCACCCCCAGGGGGATGCGGCCGTCGCCGATGAGCAGGGTCAGCGCGTCGGCCAGGCCCGCGTAGGCCGGCCCCTTGGGTAAAGCGCCCATGAGCTGGCGCACGCGGCGCGCGGAAATGGCTTCTTTCATAGTGTCCACTTTATTGCAAGTGGCTATTTTCAACAAGGCCAATCGCGAGCAAGATACAGGCCATGGATACCTCTGCTCAACTTGCCCAACTGGGCCCCCTGGAACAACTGCGCGCGGGACGCCTGGCCCGCCGGATCGCGCAACTGATGATCGGCCTGTCGCTCTACGGCATTTCGATGGCGATGATGATCCGCGGCCAGCTCGGGCTTGCGCCCTGGGACGCCCTGCACATCGGCGTGACCCGGCACCTGCCCCTGAGCTTCGGGGAAGTCGTCATCGCTCTGTCCTTCGTGGTGCTGCTGCTGTGGATCCCCTTGCGCGAGATCCCCGGCATCGGCACCGTCGCCAATGCCTTCACCATCGGCGCGGTGGCCGATCTGGCCCTGCGGGCGCTGGAGACGCCCGAGCATTTCTGGGGGCGCCTGGCCCTCACCGCGGGCGGGGTGCTGGTGTGCGGGCTGGGCTCGGCGCTGTACATCGGCGCCCAGCTCGGGCGGGGCCCGCGCGACGGCCTGATGACGGGATTCCACCGCGTGACGGGGCTGTCGCTGCGCCTGGTGCGCACAGTCATCGAGCTGACCGTGCTGGCGGGCGGCCTGCTGCTGGGCGGCCTGGGGCTGTTCGGCATCGGCACCGTGCTGTTCGCCCTGGGCATCGGCCCGCTGACGCAGGCGCTGCTGCCCTGGACGCTGGTGGGCGTCAGGGCCGGCGCGCAGGCGCCGGACGCCTGAGAAATGGCGTGAGGCGGATGATGCGCCTTTTACGTCTCCAGGAAAGCGCCGGTTCGCTCAGGCTTGCGCCGCACCGGCCTCCGACGGCCTGCCCTCTGGTGGAACGCCATAGCTGTTCAACTCGCCACGCCATTTGCTTCTCTGAAGGAACCGCTCCCAGGTCAAGGTATCGGGATTGATCTTCCGGCTCCATTCCATATCACGACCGGGTGCGTAATAGCCGTACTTGACCGCATATTCCACCATGCCGACCAACTCGCGCACGAGGTACTCATTCGCACCGAATGCCGGAAAATGTCGCAGCAGTTCCTCGCGCGTATAAGCCGAGGCATAGTGGGCTCTCTGCCCTGATACCTTGGAAAACGTTGCCACCATCTGTCGCGCCGTCAGGATCTCGCCGATGACTGGCATGGCTTTGCCAGCGTATTTCTCCGGATGGTCGAAGATTTCCAATACGGCGGGACCGGCCGCAGTGAGCGGGTCCACGAACGGTATTGGCACTTCCGGCGGCAGATAGATGGCGAAGGTCAGACTGCCGTCGGGACCACGCCGAGGGACGTAGTACTCCAGAAAATTGCTGTAGAAGAACGCCAGGTAGATGAAAGCGCTGCGCATGGGCAGAGCGCGGATGTGCTCCTCCACGAGCGCCTTTTCGGTGAAATGCGGTACCCACAGGGCGCCGCCGGTGCGCGTCTCGACGTTCTCCAAGCCGCTCCACACAACGTGCTGCACGCCTGCGGCGTGCGCCGCATCGGCCAGTTCGCACCCGAGCGCCAGCTCGGGCTGGCGGGGTGGCCGCACTGGCGTGGTCGGCGGCGTCATCAGGAAGGCCCCATCAGAGCCGCGCATTGCGGCAGTGAATTCGGCCTGGCGGCCCAGTTCCAGAGGAACGGCTACGATCTCGGCGCCCTGCTCGGCCAACTGACGTATCGGCGCGCTGTCCGTGCGCCGGCCCAGGGCGCGCACCCGGTAACGGCCGCTGGCGAGCAAGGCAGTCGCCACACTGCGCCCCTGCTTGCTGGACGCGCCGGCCACGGTGATCAAGGGCTTGTGCAAGGTGGATGGCATGCGGTTTCTCCGGTGACAGGCAAGCGACTCCCGCTTGCGAATGAGCATCCAGTTTCCACCGGCCAGAGCCATATGTGAAATGGCGAATTTTCTGCGCTACTATCCAAGCCATGGATACCAAGCGCACGGATCTCAATCTCCTGGCCACGCTGGAGGCCCTGCTGGCGGAACAGAACGTGACCAAGGCGGCAAGCCGCTTGCACCTCAGTCAACCCGCGGTGAGTGCGCAACTGAGCCGCCTGCGCGACATGTTCGACGATCCGCTGCTGATTCCGGCGCAGCGGGGCATGACACCCACCGCCAAGGCGCTGGAGTTGCTCGATCCCCTTCGCCTCGCGCTGGATCAGGTGCGTGCGACCCTGGCTGAACACCGCCACTTCGACCCGATGAAGGCCCGGCTCACGGTTGCCATAGCGTGCACGGACTACCTGCAAACGAGCGTGGTTCAGCCGCTGGCGGTTGCGCTACGGAAGCGGGCACCCGGCATACGGATTGCCTTGCGCCATCTCGATCCGCCGAAGCTGGAAGCGCAGATGGCCAATGGCGAGGTGGACCTGGCACTGATGACGCCCGAGCAAGGCCCACCCAGTTTGCGCAGTCGCCATTTGTTCGACGAGCGCTACGTGCTTATCGGCCGGCATCGGCATCCCAAACTGCGACGCGGAATTTCCGTAGAACAGTACGCGCAGCTGGATCACGTCATCGTCTCGCTGCGCGGCGGCGACTTCACGACCTCCGTTGACGACGGGCTCACCGCTCTGGGCTGCAAGCGCAATGTCGTTCTTTCCGCGGCATCGTTCCTGTCAGTGCCTGAAATCGTCGCCAACTCTGATTTTGTGGCTCTGGTGCCCGAAAGGCTGGTCCGTCATCGCAGCGATGCGCTCAAAGTGATCGAATGCCCATTCCCCGTCCCGGGTTTTGCCGTACGCATGCTGTGGCATGAGCGTACTCACGGGCACAGTGGGCTGCGCTGGCTACGTGATGTCGTCATCGAGTCGGCGGGCGAGCGGTAACCCGACGCGTCCGGGCACGGGCCCGCCCCTTTACAGCTGCGGCGCGCCGCTGGCCCATTCCTGCTAATGCAGGTAAGCGGGAAAATGTGGCAGCAGGGCCATATCGCGTGGATCGTGCTGGATCACCACCCGCGCATGCGTGCGCGCGGCAATGGCTTCGAACCGATCCATCGATTCCAGCGTGGCCGCCCGGCTTGTGTTCACCCTGGGAACACGACGCAACTGACGTGCTTCGCGACTGTGGTAGAGGTCGCCGCTGAGCAATACGGTTCCGGCTTGCGGCAGCCGCACTTCCAGCACCTGATGACCGGACGTGTGGCCTGGCATGAGCAACAAACGAACAGTGCCGTCGCCAAACACATCGGCATCGCCGTCGATGATGCGGGTCTTCGCGTCTTTGTATGCACTGACCAGCGTCAGCGGCTCGAACGGTGGCGGTTTGGGGCCGGTTGCCGCGGCCAACTCCTTGCGCTGCAGGATCCAAGTAGCCTTGTCAAACAGATTGGCGTTGCCGGTATGGTCCACGTGCCAGTGCGAGAACGCCAAGTCATCGATATCTGATGGCTTCAGGCCCAGCCTCTTCAACTGGTCGGCCAACTTCACCGGCACGGTGGCGCGGATGCCAGGCGCAAGTTGCACGCCATCCGGGTGCCCGGCAATGTCATCACCCAGGCCGGTATCCCACAGCAGAGTACCTTTTGGGTGGCGAATCAGGAAGCACGGTGCGGACATGGCGCCGGGCTTGCCATCGAGCGCGCCACTGTCGTCAAACATGCCCAGGTCGCGAAACGCCAGATGGCCGCAGTCCAGCGCATACAAGCGAATCGCGGGAAGTGCGTCGGCACAGTGGACGGGTGCGGCGCATGCCGCCAGCAGCAAGGGCAGCAGGGCGCGCGTGAGCCGCCTTAAAGAAGGAAGAAAGCGCATGGAGAACCCTCAGCGGTTGAAGTCGATGACAAGTTTGCCGAAATGGCGGCCTGCGGCGAGTTGTTCGAATGCCTCACGCAACTGGCCAAAGCCATAGACATGGTCGATCACGGGTTCCAGGGCGGTGGCTTCAATGGCCGCAACCATACGTTCATGCGCTTCCAGGGGGGCGACTGAAATCCCTTGCAGGCGTACACGTTTGAGCACCACCTGAGACAGGGGCAGGGCAGCGTCCACCCCGCTCAACCAGCCAACCGCGCCGATGAACCCGTGCATGCGCACTGCCTCCAGCGATTGCGCAAGCGTCGCCGCGCCGACCGTCTCGACGACGGCATCCACGCCCAGGCCGCCGCTCGCCTCGCGCACCAACGCACCCCACCGTGGATGTGTCGCATAGTTGATGCCGACGTCGGCCCCCAGAGCCTTCGCCCGTTCCAGCTTGTCGTCGTGCGATGACAGAATGATCGTCCGTGCCCCACGCAGCTTGGCAAATTGCAGTGCAAACAAAGAAACGCCGCCAGTGCCCAGCAACAAGACGGTATGGCCGGTGGTCACGCCGGCCTGTTCCAGTATTTGCCAGGCGGTGAGTGCGGCAATCGGCAGAGTGGCTGCCTGTACGCTGGAAAGGTGTGCCGGCGCAAGCGCCAGAGAGTACTGGTCGAAGCAGGCTAGATCGCGCATGACACCGGGCTCGGGACCGCCGATTTCAGCGCCTTCCCATTCAGTCCGCATGGAGCCTGCGATCCAGCGCGATTTGTAGAACGTGGTGACACGGTCGCCCGGTTTGAAGCGAGTCACATTCTCACCGACTTCCTGCACCGTACCGGCGCCATCGGATATGGGCACGATCGGCAATGACACGTTGCGGTAGAGCTTGCCCGCGACCAGCATGTGGTCGCGAAAGTTCAGTGAGGCCGCTTCCATGCGCACCAGCACCTCGTTGGGCCCCCGGCGTGGCGGGGGAAGTGTGACCTGCTCAAGATGATCCAGGCCGAAAGTGGACAGTTGTATGGCACGCATGACATGACTCCGTAATGTAGTGATCCAAGCAGAGCCATGGTATTGCCCGGCAGGCCCGGTGATAATAGACATCGAATGACGATCTTTTATTCAAATAATGAATCAATCTTTCGATATCACGCCTGCCCGGCTGCGCGAACTGCGCGGCTTCGCCGCAGCGGCGAGGCGCCTCAATTTCTCGCGGGCGGCGCTTGACGTCGGTTGCACGCCATCGGTTCTGAGCCGACGCATCGCAACCCTCGAGCAGGCTATCGGGGCGCAATTATTCCTGCGCACCACGCGTCGTATGGCGCTGACCAGGCGCGGCGAACAATTGTTGACGCAGTGGCAGCGCATGGAAACGGTGATGGGTGAACTGGCTGCCGGACTGCGCCCGCCCGAAGGCGAGCTGTCGGGTCATCTGTGCGTCCAGTTGCCTTCCAACTACGGGCGCTACCGCATGGCGCCGTTGCTGGCCGACTTCGTTGGCAAACACCCTGGCGTGCGCCTTGAGGCGATTTATAGCGACACCTTCGTCGACATGGTCGGCGCACGGGCCGACCTTGCCGTGCGTGTAGGCCAACTCGACGATGTGCAGATGGTGGCGCGCCGGGTGGATACTTTACGCGTCTTTCCCTGCGCCTCACCCGGGTATCTGGCCTCGGCCCCGCCTTTGGGCGATCCGACCGAACTCAAGCTGCATCGCTGCATTGCTTTTAGCGGGTATCGCAGCGGCACATTATGGACATTCCGCCGGCGGCGTCAGCGGCGCTCGGTACGGATTGAGCCGGTGCTGACGTGCAACGACGCGCAGGCGATTCGCGATGCCGTGCTCGCCAACGTCGGTATTGGCCTGCAGGGAGACTACATGGCCGACGCCCTGATTGCCGAAGGACGGCTGGTCGAGGTGCTGACGGACTGGCAGCTGCCGAGCTCTCCCGTGCATCTATTATGGTTGCCCGGCGCTGACCGCACACCCGTGGTGAGAGCGCTGATTGATTATCTGGTCGAAGTGATGGCGAAGGACTGATCGACGCGCACGAGGGCCATGAGCATCACTCCACCGTCACGCTTTTCGCCAGGTTGCGCGGCTTGTCCACGTCCGTCCCGCGGGCGCAGGCGGTGTGGTAGGCCAGCAGCTGCAGCGGCACCGTGTGCAGGATGGGCGAAAGCTTGCCGTAGTGTTCCGGCATGCGGATGACGTGCATGCCCGGGGCGCCGGCGATCTGCGAATCGGCGTCCGCGAACACGTACAGCTCGCCGCCGCGCGCCCGGACTTCCTGCATGTTG
>DASSTS010000033.1:0-78463 GCA_035707805.1 Castellaniella sp.
GCTCCAGCAGCCCGTTCATGGCGTCGATCAGGGGCACGATCTCCGCCGGCGCCTGGTCGCGGTCCACGGGCGAGAGATCCCCGGGCGCGCGGGCCCGCAGCCGGGCCTGCAGCAGGTTCAGCGGCTCCAGGCCGTGCGTGAGCCCCAGGCCGGCCAGCATGGCGGCCAGGGGCACCAGGATGAACTGGGGCGTCAGCATGCCGATCAGGATCTCCCGGTGCAGCACCGAACGATGCTGGTTGGTCTCGGCGACAATGGCCAGAAAAGGCGTGTTAAGCCTGTCCCGCCCGCCCCATACATAGGCCAGGCGCAGGCTCTGGCCGTCCATCTCGACGTCCCGGTAGCGCAGGACATTGTTTTCATAGTCCCAGCTGTCGGGCAGGGGCAGGGCGGCGTTGCCGGCCAGGGGATCGCCGTTGGCGTCCCGGATCTGCCAGAGCGTGGGCGTGTCGCTGCCCAGGCGCAGGATGGTGTTGGCCGAGGCGGACAGTTCGACCCGCCCGTGTACGTCCTGCTGGCTGATCTCGTGGCGCAGCAGGTCCAGGTGATCGCGCAGCGTGCGGTCGTAGGGCGAATTGGCGATGTGCTGAGCGATGAAATAGGTGATGACGATGCCTATGGTCCACAGCAGGAACAGCGGGCCGAATATCCACAGCATGATCTTGTGGATCAGGGTGCGTTGCGCCGGCCTGGCCGACGCCTTGCGGAAGCGCGCGGCCCGGTCGGGGGCGTCCTGGCGGGCGGACTGGGGCTGGGAATGCATGGACGGCCTTCAGGCGGGCGCGTCTTCCCGCAGCTTCTCGGGCTCCAGGCAGTAGCCCAGGCCGCGTACGGTCATGATGCGCACTCCGCTGGGCTCCAGCTTCTTGCGCAGGCGGTGGATATAGACCTCGATGGCATTGGGAGTGACTTCCTCGCCCCATTCGCACAACAGGTCCACGAACTGGTTCTTGCTGATCATGCGGCCGCTGCGCGACAGGAAGATCTCGAGCAGGCTGGTCTCGCGCGCGGACAGCTCGACTGGCGTGTCGTCGATGGTTGCGATGCGGCCGTTGAGGTCGAAGGCCAGGCGGCCGTGCCGCAGCACCGAGGCGCGCCCGCCGCCGTGGCGGCGGATCAGGGCCCGCACCCGGGCTTCGAGCTCGCTGAGCGCAAAGGGCTTGGACATGTAGTCGTCGGCCCCGAGATCCAGGCCCTCGACGCGCTGCTCGACCGAATCGGCGGCCGTCAGAATCAGCACCGGCAGGGGGGTGCCGCGCTGGCGCAGCTTGCGCAGCACGGACAGGCCGTTCATCCGCGGCAGGCCCAGGTCGAGGATCAGCAGGTCGAAGGTCTGCAGCTGCAGGGCGGAATCGGCGCTGGATCCGTCATGGACCACGTCCACGGCATAGCCGTCGTAGCGCAGAGACCGGGATAAGCCATCCGCGAGAATACTGTCGTCCTCGGCAATCAGGATACGCATGGCGGGAATGACGTCGAATGGAGGTGGGGGGTGGCGGGGCACCCCGATGTTGCGGATTGTCGCATGGCGCCCCCGGCCAGTCATTTAGGGTTAACGATGGACGGGAATGTCACAACTGATGTTTTGTACAGTATAATTTAGTGCAATAATTTCCCTCATGTCAGCATTCAACCCCGTACCCAAGGTACCCAAGAAAAGGAACCCCTCCATGGACGAACGCACCGGCAAGGCCAACCCCGAGCGCGCCAAGGCGCTGGCCGCCGCGCTGTCTCAGATCGAAAAGCAGTTCGGCAAGGGCTCGATCATGCGCTATGGCGACAACCAGGTCGAACACGACATCCAGGTCGTGTCCACCGGCTCGCTGGGGCTGGACATCGCCCTGGGCGTCGGGGGGCTGCCGCGCGGCCGGGTGGTCGAGGTCTACGGCCCCGAATCCTCCGGCAAGACCACGCTCACCCTCCAGGTCATCGCCGAGATGCAAAAGATCGGCGGCACCTGCGCCTTCGTCGACGCCGAACACGCGCTGGACGTGCAATACGCCTCGCGCCTGGGGGTCAACCTGGAAGACCTGCTGATCTCCCAGCCCGACACCGGCGAGCAAGCCCTGGAAATCACGGACGCCCTGGTGCGTTCCGGCTCGGTCGACCTGATCGTCATCGACTCGGTGGCCGCCCTGGTGCCCAAGGCCGAAATCGAGGGCGACATGGGCGATTCCCTGCCGGGCCTGCAGGCCCGCCTCATGAGCCAGGCGCTGCGCAAGCTCACCGCCACGATCAAGCGCGCCAACTGCATGGTGATCTTCATCAACCAGATCCGCATGAAGATCGGCGTCATGTTCGGCAACCCCGAGACCACCACGGGCGGCAACGCGCTGAAATTCTATTCCTCCGTGCGCCTGGACATCCGCCGCATCGGCTCCATCAAAAAGGGCGACGAGGTCGTCGGCAACGAGACCCGCGTCAAGATCGTGAAAAACAAGGTCGCGCCCCCGTTCAAGCAGGTGGAATTCGACATCATGTACGGCGCCGGCATCTCGCGCGAGGGCGAGATCATCGACCTGGGCGTGCAGGCGGGCTTCATCGACAAGTCCGGCGCCTGGTACAGCTACAACGGCGAACGCATTGGCCAGGGCAAGGACAACGTCCGCGAATACCTCAAGGAACACGCCGACCTGGCCTTCGAGATCGAAAACCGGGTGCGCGAACAACTGGGGATCGCGCTGCGCGCCGAGCCCGCCGGCGGCCGGGTGGCCGCCGCCGCGGATGGCGAATGACCCTGCGCGGCCCGGCCCCAGCCTGAAGGCGCGGGCGGTGGCCTATTTGTCCAGGCGGGAACATTCCCGCCTGGAACTCCGCCGCAAGCTCGCCGCCCATGGCGACGACCCGGCCGAGATCGAATCGGTGCTGGACGAGCTGCAACGCCAGCACTGGCAATCCGACGAGCGCTACGCCCAGGCCTATGCCCACCGCACCGCCGGCCGGCAAGGCGCGCAGCGCATCCTGGGCGCCTTGCGCCAGCAAGGCCTGGACGAAAACCAGTTGTCCAGTCTGCGGGACAGCCTGCGGGCGTCCGAGCCCGAGCGCGCCCTGGACGTCTGGCGGCGCAAGTTTTCCGCGCCGCCCGCGGACGCCCGCGAGTACGCGCGGCAATACCGTTTCCTGGCGGGGCGGGGATTTTCCGGCGACGTGATCCGGCGGGTGCTGGATGGCCGTGGCGACTGGGCGGAAGCGGACGTGGATCCGGATCCGGGCCAGCACTGACCGACATCGCACGACGATTCCGGCTGTCTCGTGACTCGCGATCATCAGCAATCCCGCTGAGGGCGGCGAGCGGCTCCCCCGACTGTCTTCCGCCGCCGGGCGCGGCCCTCGGACCTCAGTCCGCGCGGCGGATCCCCGGCAGGGTCTCGAAACACGTGCGCCGGGCCTGTTCCAGAAAGGCCTGCATGTAGGCGGTCTCGGCGTCTTCCGCGCGGATGCCGGCCTGCAGGGTGCGCCAGACGCCGGCCCCCAGGCGGCAGATGCGCAGCCCCGGCAGATTCCGGTATTCATCCAGCGCCCAGCTGGGCAGGGCCGCGACGCCGCGGCCGCTGGCCACCAGCTGCACGATCATCGGGGTCAGTTCCGCCGTGCGGATGCCGGCGGGCTCCACGCCGGCCGGGTCCAGGAATCCGGTGAAGACGTCCAGGCGGCTGCGGTCGACCGGATAGGTGATCAGCACCTGGTCGGCCAGATCGGCGGGCTTCACCGCGCCGGACGCCCCCAGCGCGCCCTGGCTGGACGCGGCCAGCACCAGCTCGTAGGCAAACAGCGGGGTATAGCGGGCGGATTCCAGGGGAACCGGATCCGAGGTGATGACCATGTCCAGGTCGCCGCGCGCCAGCGCGGGCAGGGGGGCGAAGGAAAAGGCCGCGGACAGGTCCAGGGACACCTCGGGCCAGTCCTTGCGGAAGGCGTCCAGGGTCGGCATCAGCCATTGAAAGCAGGAATGGCAGTCGATGGCCACGTGCAGGCGCCCCGCGCGCCCGGCCGACAGGCGGCGCAGTTCCAGTTCCGTGGCGCGGATGCGCGGCAGCACGTCCTCGGCCAGCGCCACCAGGCGCAGGCCGGCCGTCGTCAGCCGGGCCGGCCGCGTGCGGCGGTTCAGCAGCGAGGTTTTCAGCCGCACCTCCAGGTCGCGCAGTTGGTGCGAGAGGGCCGACTGCGTCAGGTGCAGGCGCTCGGCGGCCTCCTGCAGGCTGCCGCCGTCCCGGATCGCCAGCAGGGTTTCCAGATGTCGCACTTCAATCATGAATTTCTCTCATGTTTAGAGTGCAGGATTTGGTTTTTTATTTTTCCCTTCCCCATGCACAATTCCTTTCATTGAATATTTTTAATGTTATCAGGATTGCAGCATGACGATCATTCATGGTTTGGGCTTTCCCCGCATCGGCGCGGGACGGGAACTGAAGCGGGCCCAGGAAGCCTATTGGGCGGGCAAGTCGGACCGCGACAGCCTGCTGGCGGTGGGCCGCGAGCTGCGCGCCCGGCATTGGGCGCTCCAGGCCGAGGCGGGACTGCGGTGGGTGCCCGTGGGCGATTTCGCCTGGTACGACCAGATCCTGGAATGGACGACGCTGCTGGGCGCGGTGCCGGCGCGCTTCGGGCAGGCGGACGGCGAAGCCGTCGACCTGGACACGCTGTTCCGGATGGGGCGTGGGCGCGCGCCTTCGGGCACGCCGGCGGCCGCCTGCGAGATGACCAAGTGGTTCGATACCAATTACCACTACATCGTCCCCGAACTGCATCCCGGCCAGACCTACCGCATCGCGCGCGAGTCGCTGTTCGAGCAGGTCGCCGAAGCGCAGGCGCTGGGACATCGCGCCCGCCCTGTGATCCCGGGGCCGCTGACCTGGCTGTGGCTGGGCAAGGGCGACGCCTACCAGGGTGGCGCGGCCGACGAAGCCAAGCTCGGCCTGCTGGCCGCCCTGCTGCCGGTGTACGAGCAGGTCCTGCGCCGCCTGGCGGACCAGGGGGTGGACTGGGTCCAGATCGATGAGCCCATTGCCGTGCTGGACCTGCCGGCCGCCTGGAAGAAAGCCTTTACCGAAGTCTATGCGCGCCTGTCGGCCCAGGGGCCCCGCGTGCTGCTGGCCACGTATTTCGGCGGCATCGAGCGCAACCTGGATGCGGTGGGCTCGCTGCCGGTGCATGGCCTGCACGTGGACCTCGTGCGCGCTCCGGGGCAGCTGGAGGCCGTGCTGGCCGGTTTGCGCGACGACCAGGTGCTGTCGCTGGGCGTGATCGACGGGCGCAACGTCTGGCGCGCGGACCTGGACCGGATCCACGAACAGGTCGGCGCGGCCGCCCGCCGGCTGGGCGAGCGCCTGTGGCTGGCGCCCTCGTGCTCGCTGCTGCACGCGCCGATCGACCTGGCTCTGGAGACCGGACTGGACGCGGAACTGCGCGGCTGGCTGTCCTTCGCCGTGCAGAAACTGGACGAACTGCGCCTCCTGCGCGCGCTGGTGGACGGCACGGCCGACGCCGGCGACCGCGCCGCGCTGGACATCGCCCGCCATGCCGTGGCCGGCCGGGCCCGTTCAGCGCGCATCCACCGCCAGGACGTGGCGCAGCGCCTGGAGCAGGCCGGCGCGATCCGACGCGAGCGCGCGCCGTTCGCCCGCCGCATCCTCGAACAGCAGCGGCGCCTTGGGCTGCCGGCGTTTCCGACCACGACGATCGGCTCCTTTCCCCAGACGCCGGAGATCCGCGCCCTGCGCCGCGACTGGCGGGCCGGCGCGCTGGGCGACGCGGCCTACGAGAAGTCCATCCGCGAGGAGATCGAGCGCGTCATCCGCTTCCAGGAAGACGTAGGCCTGGACGTCCTGGTGCACGGCGAGCCCGAGCGCAACGATATGGTGGAATATTTCGGCGAGCTGCTGGCCGGCTTTGCCTTCACGTCCTACGGCTGGGTGCAGAGCTACGGCTCGCGCTGCGTCAAGCCGCCCCTGATCTACGGCGACGTGGCGCGCCTGGCGCCGATGACGGTGGCCTGGTCGGCCTACGCCCAGTCCCTGACCGACAAGCCCGTCAAGGGCATGCTGACCGGTCCGGTGACCATCCTGCAGTGGTCCTTCGTGCGCGACGACCAGCCGCGCGAGCAGACCTGCCGCCAGATCGCCCTGGCCCTGCGCGACGAGGTCCTGGACCTGGAGCAGGCCGGCATCACGGTGATCCAGATCGACGAGCCGGCCTTTCGCGAAGGGTTGCCGCTGCGCCGCGACGACTGGGCCGCCTATCTGGACTGGGCGGTGGACAGTTTCCGCCTCTCGACCAGCGGCGTGCGCGACGACACGCAGATCCATACGCACATGTGCTATTCGGAATTCAACGACATCATCCAGGCCATCGCCGCGATGGATGCCGACGTGATCACCATCGAGACGTCCCGGTCCCACATGGAACTGCTGGGGGCCTTCGAGGACTACGCCTATCCCAACGATATCGGCCCGGGCGTCTACGACATCCATTCGCCCAATGTGCCGCAGGAAGGCTGGATGGTGGACCTGGTGCGCAAGGCGGCGCAGCGCCTGCCGGCCGAGCGGCTGTGGGTGAATCCGGATTGCGGGCTGAAGACGCGTGGCTGGTCCGAGACCCGGGCGGCGCTGGAATCCATGGTGCGGGCGGCGCGCACCCTGCGCCAGGCGGCCTGACGGGAAGGGGGCGGCCCGAGGACCGGCCGCGCCGCCCCCGCCATAAGCGAACCCGTATGCACTGTATAATCGAAAGGTTAAACAGTTTTCCAACGTTCACATCCCCATGCCTTTGTCCGAGCCGGCGTGTTCCCGTCAACCCGTGCATACGCGGTCCATCCGCGTCCAGACCTATGCCCGGGACGACGGCCAGTGGGATCTCGAGGCCGAGCTCATCGACACCAAGGCCTACGATTTTCCCCTGCACGGCGGCAGCGTCCGCCACGCCGGCGACCCGATCCATCACATGCTCTTGCGCGTCACCATCGACGCGCAATTCACGATCACGGACGCCGAAGTCGCCTACGAGGCGGCCCCCTATGGCGAATTCTGCAGCGCCATCGCCCCGGACTACCGCCGTCTGATCGGCCTGAACCTGCTGCAGCAGTTCCGCCAGCAGGTGCGCGAGCGCTTCGGGCGCACGGCCGGCTGCACCCACGTCACCGAACTCACCAACGTCCTGCCGACGGTGGCCGTCCAGACCATGGCGGGCCGGCGGCGGCAGAACCCGGACGGCCAGCGCCCCTTCCAGCTCGACGGCTGCCATGCGCTGCGGCTGGACGGTCCGGTGGTGCGCACGCACTACGCCCCCTGGTATGTTCCCTCGGAAGCCCAGCATGAAGGGTAGGGACGTCTCCCCTCAGTCTTTCGGGCCTCGACCCGGTCGGTGGTCCGAAGCGGCCCGCCGGCGGTTTTCTTTTTTCTTCACTGACAGGTAACTCATGAAAATTCACGAATATCAAGGCAAGGAATTGCTGAAGAAGTTTGGCGTGACTGTCCCGCGCGGCATTCCCGCGTTCTCGGTCGAAGAGGCCGTGGCGGCAGCCGAGAAACTGGGGGGTCCTGTCTGGGTCGTCAAGGCGCAGATCCACGCCGGCGGGCGCGGCAAGGGCGGCGGCGTGAAGGTCGCCAAGTCGCTGGACGAGGTCAAGACCCTGGCCGGCCAGATCCTGGGCATGCAGCTGGTCACGCACCAGACCGGTCCGGAAGGCCAGAAGGTCCGCCGCCTGTACATCGAGGACGGCGCCGACATCCAGAAAGAGTACTACCTGTCCGTCGTGACCGACCGCGCCACGCAGAAAGTGGCCTTCATCGCCTCCAGCGAGGGCGGCATGGACATCGAGGAAGTCGCCCATTCCTCGCCCGAAAAGATCATCACCATCATGATCGATCCCCTGCAGGGCTTCACCCAGGCCGACGGCGAAAAGCTGGCCAAGGGCGTGGCCATGCCGGCCGATTCCGTCGCCCAGTTCATCGACGTGTGCCAGAAGCTCTACACCTGCTACATGGAAACCGATGCCTCGCTGGTCGAGATCAATCCTCTGAACCGCGACAGCAAGGGCAACATCGTCGCCCTGGACGCGAAGTTCAACTTCGATTCCAACGCGCTGTTCCGCCATCCCGAGATCGTCGCCTATCGCGACCTGGACGAAGAAGACCCCGCCGAGATCGCGGCCAGCAAGTTCGACCTGGCCTACATCCAGCTCGACGGCAACATCGGCTGCCTGGTCAACGGCGCCGGCCTGGCCATGGCCACGATGGACACGATCAAGCTCTTCGGCGGCGAGCCGGCCAACTTCCTGGACGTGGGCGGTGGCGCCACGGCGGAAAAGGTCACCGAGGCCTTCAAGATCATGCTGCAGAACAAGGGCGTCAAGGCCATCCTGGTGAACATCTTCGGCGGCATCATGCGCTGCGATGTCATCGCCGAGGGCGTGATCGCCGCCTGCAAGGCAGTCAACCTCAGCGTGCCGCTGGTGGTCCGCATGCGCGGCACCAACGAAGAAAAGGGCAAGGAGATGCTGGCGGCCTCGGGCCTGCCCATCATCAGCGCCGACACCATGGCCGAAGCTGCGACCGCCGCCGTCGCCGCCGCGAAATAAGCATCACAGGGAATAGAACATGTCGATTCTGATCAACAAGGACACCAAGGTCATCACCCAGGGGATTACCGGCAAGACCGGTCAGTTCCATACCCGCATGTGCCGCGAGTACGCCAACGGCGAGAACTGCTTCGTCGCGGGCGTGCATCCCAAGAAGGCCGGCCAGGACTTCGAGGGCATTCCCATCTACGCCTCCGTCAAGGACGCCAAGCAAGCCACGGGCGCGACCGTGTCGGTCATCTACGTACCGCCCGCCGGCGCCGCGGCCGCCATCTGGGAGGCCGTCGAGGCCGACGTGGATCTGGCCATCTGCATCACCGAGGGCATCCCCGTGCGTGACATGCTGGAGGTCCGCAACCGCATGCGCGCCGAAAACCGCAAGACGCTGCTGCTGGGCCCCAACTGCCCGGGCCTGATCACGCCGGACGAAATCAAGATCGGCATCATGCCGGGCCACATCCACCGCAAGGGCCGCATCGGCGTCGTCAGCCGTTCGGGCACCCTGACCTACGAAGCCGTGGCCCAGGTCACGGAACTGGGGCTGGGCCAGTCCAGCGCCGTGGGCATCGGCGGCGATCCGATCAACGGCCTCAAGCACATCGACGTGCTGAAGATGTTCAATGACGATCCGGACACCGATGCCGTCATCATGATCGGCGAGATCGGCGGCCCTGACGAGGTCAACGCCGCCCAGTGGGCCAAGGACAACATGAAGAAGCCCGTGGTCGGCTTCATCGCGGGCGTGACGGCCCCGGCCGGCAAGCGCATGGGCCACGCCGGCGCCCTGATTTCGGGCGGCGCCGACACGGCCGACGCCAAGCTCGAGATCATGGAAGCCTGCGGCATCCGCACGACGCGCAATCCCTCGGAAATGGGCAAGCTGCTCAAGGCCGTGTTGTAATATCCATTGTTTGGCGGGGCGCCGGATCTGCCGGCCCCCGATCTCGAAAAAGGCCCGCCGGACGGGCCTTTTTCTTGGATCCCATGACATGAAAATCAAACGCCCCACCTTGCTTCAGACCCTGCTGGCCTTGGCCGTCGTGGGCCTGCTCGCCCGCTTGCTGCTTTCCAGGATGACGCTGTGATGCCCGCTTCCGCTCCCAAGACCCTCGTGATCGCCACCCGCGCCAGCCGGCTGGCCCTGTGGCAGGCCCGGCACGTCCAGGACGCGCTGCGGCGCCTGTATCCGGACTGCCGGGTCGATCTGCTGGAGATGACCACCCGCGGCGACCAGATCCTGGACCGCACCTTGTCCAAGGTCGGCGGCAAGGGCCTGTTCGTCAAGGAACTGGAGACCGCGCTGCTGGACGGCCGCGCCGACCTGGCCGTGCATTCCCTGAAGGACGTGCCGGTGGATCTGAGCGATCCGTTTGCGCTCGCGGCCATCCTCGATCGGGCCGACCCGCACGACGCGCTGGTCTCGAACACGGTGTCCCGCCTGGACGAACTGCCGCCCGGCGCCGTCGTGGGCACCTCCAGCCTGCGCCGCGAGGCGCAGCTGCGGTCGCGCTATCCGGGCCTGACGGTCAAGCCCCTGCGCGGCAATCTGGACACCCGTCTGGCCAAGCTCGACCGCGGCGACTATGCCGCCATCGTACTGGCCGCCGCCGGTCTGCAGCGCCTGGGCCTGGGCGAGCGCATCCGCGCCGTCCTGCCGGCCGAACTCAGCCTGCCGGCGGCCGGGCAGGGCGCCCTGGGCATCGAGACCCTGGCCGCGCGCGAGGACCTGCGCGCCTGGCTGGCGCCCCTGTCCAGCCCCGATACGACCGCCTGCGCCGTGGCCGAGCGCGCCGTATCCCGCACTCTGGGCGGATCTTGCCAGGTGCCGCTAGCCGCCTACGCCGTGCTCAGCCAGGGCGGCCTGCACCTGCGCGCGCTGGTGGCCGAGCCGGACGGCAGCCGCGTGCTGCGCGCCGAGGCCAGCGGGCCGCTGGCGCAGGCCGATGCACTGGGCACCGCCGTCGCCCGGGACCTGCTGGACCAGGGCGCGGACGCGATCCTGGCCCGCCTTTCGGCCGCCTGAGGCTCCATGGACGCCGCCGGCGCGCCGCGGATCGTGCTGACCCGCCCCGCGGGACGCAACGAATCCCTGGCACGGGCCCTGCGCGAGGAAGGCCTGCAGGCGCTGGTGGCGCCGGCGCTGCGCATCGAAACGCTGGACGCGCCCCGGCCCCCGGCACGGCCCGGCGATCTGCTGGTCTTCGTCAGCGGCCAGGCGGTGGCGGCCTATTTCGGCGGTTCGTCCACGGACACGGCCGGCTGGCCCCCGGGCGCCTGGGCCGGCGCCGTGGGCCCGGCCACCGGCCGCGCCCTGGAGGCGCACGTGCCGCCCGGCCGCATCCTGATGCCGGCCGCCGGCCAGCCGCCCGATTCCGAGGCCCTGCTGGCCGCCATCGACGAACGTCGCCTGCCGCCGGCGCAGGCTCACATCCTGCGCGCGACCCGGGGACGCGACTGGCTGGCCGCGCAGCTGCGCGAGCGCGGCTGGCAGGTCGATTGCCACGCCCTGTACCGCCGCCTGCCGTGTGGCTGGGACCGCCAGACCTGCCTGGCTCTGAGCGGCGCCGGCGCGGCCGTGCTGCTGCTGACCAGCGCCGAAGCTCTGACCGCCATCGAGTCCAGCCTGTTGCGCCAGGACCTGCCCTGGCCGGCCGTCTTGCACGTTGTTACGCTGCACGAACGGATCGCGCGCCGTTTACAATGTCGCTACGCCGGACAGCCCGGCACAGTGTTGCATGTCACGTTCAGCAGCCCCGATGAGGCGGCCCTGTTTCAGGCTATAGTGGCAGCAACCCGGCAGCTTTCCCGAAGGACCTGAACGCCGTCATGAGTGAACCCGACCACAGCACGCCCGTTTCTTCCGCCATTCCCGCCGCGCCGGCCACGGCGCTGGCCAACGCCCAGGCCGCGCCCCGGCAATCCGGCGGCATCGGGCGGGTGCTGCTGGTAGTACTGGTCCTGCTGGCGCTGGTGCTCGGGGCCGCCCTCTACGAGCAGAACCGTCAGTACCGCGTGCTGCGGGCCGATTTCCAGCAGCAGCACGACGACAACGCGCAGTCCCTCCAGGACGCCCGCAGCCAGGCCGCCCAGGCCCTGTCCCTGGCGCACGAGCAGGCCGCTCAGGTCGAGGATCTGCGCAGCGCCCTGGACGCCACCACCAACCAGGTGCAGGAACTGGACCAGGCCCTCCAACTCATGACCGACAGCGGCTCGGACCTGCTGCTGCTCAACGACATCGATCACCTCGTGACCATCGCCCAGCAGCAGCTGTCGCTGGGCGGCAATGTCGCCAACGCCATCATTTCCCTCGAGGCCGCCCAGGCGCAACTGGCGCGCGCCAACCGGCCCAACCTGGCCGCGCTGCAGCAGTCCATCAACGGCGATCTCGAGCGCCTGCGCGCGGTGGCCACCATCAACCTGCCGGCCCTGTCCGCCCAGCTGGACCAGCTGTCGGACTTCCTCGGCTCCGCGCCGCTGCTGATGCCCGACACGGCGGCCTCGGCGGCGGCCGCCCCGGCGCCGGGCGCGTCGGCGGCGCGCGACGCGGCGGCGGCCGCCCCCGCGCAACGGCCCGAGGGATGGCGCGGTCTCGTCCAGGATGCCTGGGACTGGACGCGGGGCGCCACGGTGCAGGTGACGCAGGACCTCAAGGGCCTGTTCGACATCCGCCGCGTGGATGACTCGGCCGCCCTGCTGATGTCGCCGGACCAGGCCCTGCGTTTTCGCGAGGGCCTGAAACAGCGCGCCGTCACCGCCCAGCTGGCCCTGATGATGCACCAGTCCCGCATCTGGAAGGCCGAGCTCGACCGGATCGCCCGTGCCATCGACCAGCGCTACGACATGCGGGCCGAGCCCTCCCGGCAGGCGCTCAAGCTCGCGCGTGCGCTGCACGACACGCCCATCGAGGTGTCCCTGCCCGACGTCGGCAACAGCCTGGCCGCCATCGCGGCCGCCCGCGACGCGGAGGCCGCCCGCAGCGACGAGCAGGATCCCGGCAACGGAGACCCCGGCGCGCCGTCCGACGATTCCGCGGCGCCCGCCGTCCAGTCGCCCGCCAGCGCCGGCGCCGGTGCGGTCTGACAGGGGGATGTGATGCGTTCCTGGATCTGGACCCTGGTTCTGCTGGCGGCGGCCGTCGGGCTGGCGCTGGCCGTGCACGACCACAGCGGCAACGTCATCATCATCGCGCAGCCGTGGCGCCTGGAACTGTCGCTGCCGCTGGCCGTGGTGCTGGCGATGGTCGCGTTCCTGGCCCTGCACTGGCTGCTGCGGCTGCTGCGCTGGATGGGCAACAGCCCGGACCGGCTGCGCAGCTGGCGCGGCCGCCGGGCGCAGCGCCGCGACATCGAACTGCTGGAGCGCGGCTGGATCAACGTCCTGGAAGGCCGCTACGTCCAGGCCGAAAAGGATCTTTCCAGCCTCTTGTCGCGCACCCGTTCGGCCGACCGCAAGGTACTGGCCGGCCTCAGCGCGGCCCGGGCGTTGCACCTGCTGGGCGAATACGGCCGCCGCGACCACACCCTGAAGCTCGCCCAGGAAGGCGCGGGCCAGGACACCCGCCTGCGCCAGGCGGTGGATACGGTGACGGCCGAGATGTACCTGGACCAGAATCGCGCCCAGGAGGCCCTGGACCTGCTGGAGCCGCTGCAGGACGCGTCCTCGCGCTTCCTGCACGCCACCCGGCTGCTGCTGCGGGCCCATCGCCAGCTGGGCCATGCCGATCGCGTGTACGCGCTGACGCGCCTGCTGCTGCGGCGCAGCGCCATCGACGAGGCGCAGGCCCAGGCCTTCATCCGCGAGGCCGCCGCCCAGCGCCTCGAGGCCGTCGATGCTGCTGGCTGGAGCGCCCTGTGGGGCGACCTGACCGCGGAAGAGCGGCTGGCGCCCGAGGTCGCGCTGGCCGGCGCCCGCGCCCAGGCCCGTTTCGGCCGGCCCGGCGAGGCGGCGCGGATCCTCGAGGCGGCCCTGAACCGCCGGCTGGACGACCGGCTGTTGCGCGCCTATTCGCAATGCGACGCAGAGCAGGCCCGCCAGCGCCTGGGCCACGCCGAACTCTGGCTCAAGTCCAACGCCGACCATCCCGGCCTGCTGGCCGCCCTGGGCCAGCTGTGCCTGGCCGCGCAGCTGTGGGGGCAGGGCGCGCATTACCTCGAACGCAGCCTGGCGCTGCGGGCCGACATCCACATCCATGCCCTGCTGGGCAATCTGCACGACGCGTTGGGGCATCCCGAGCAGGCGCTGCTGCATTGGCGCGCGGCCTGCGAGGCGGCTGACGCCGAGCTGCCCGCCATCCAGCGCCCGCTGCCCGCCGCCGACACGCGCGGCGATCCGCAGTTCCTGCGCGAATCCCGCGATGCCGCCGAGGACGCCTCCGACGGCGCGCCCGACACGCATGCCGCCATGACGGTGGCCGCCAGCGGCGCCTATCTGCTGGACGCCGCCGAGGACGACGGGCCCCGGCCGGCCGACGCGCCCCGGGCCGCGGCCGAGCCCGCGCCACAGATCGGCCGGGCCGAGGACGACTACTTCGACACGGCCCCCATCCCGGGCGTGGACATGTCCCTGACCTCGGATCGCAGCGGACAGAAATGATTTTCGCTTCTTCAGACTGACAAACCAAGGAACCCCATGAGCCTAGATCGCGTCCCGGCCGGCGACAAGCTGCCCGAAGAATTCAATGTCGTCATCGAGATCCCCATGAACGCCGATCCCGTCAAGTACGAGGTCGACAAGGCCAGCGGCGCCGTGTTCGTGGACCGGTTCATGCTGACGGCGATGCATTATCCCTGCAACTACGGCTACATCCCGCAGACCCTGTCCGAGGACGGCGACCCCGTCGACGTGCTGGTCATCGCGCCGTTCCCGGTCGCCGTCGGCTCGGTGATCCGCTGCCGTGCGCTGGGCGTGATGAACATGGAAGACGAGGCCGGCAAGGACGCCAAGCTGCTGGCCCGCCCGGTGGACAAGCTGTATCCGCCGTACCGCCAGATCGAGTCGACCGCCGACCTGCCCGCCGAGGAACTGCAGTGCATCCAGCATTTCTTCGAACACTACAAGGACCTGGAAAAGGGCAAGTGGGTCAAGGTGCAGGGCTGGTCGGGCGTGGACGCCGCCAAGGAAGAGATCCGCGCCTCGGTCCAACGCTACGAACAAGGCAAGGCCTGATCGCCACGACAGCGATACCGTCTTCGAGTCCGGCCCCGGGGCCGGACTTTTTTCTGGAGGAACCCATGGAAGAGACTGTCATTCCCCGTCCCGAGCCGGTCACGCTGGCCGTGCACGGATCCTCGGCGCGCTTTCCGGTGCGCCGCATCTACTGCGTTGGCCGCAATTACGCGGACCACCAGCGTGAGATGGGCGGCACGGGGCGCGAGTTGCCGTTTTTCTTCGGCAAGCCGGCCGATACCGTGCTGAACGTGGCCGACGGCGCCGAAGGCCTCATGCCGTATCCCTCGGCCACCCGCGAACTGCATCACGAGATCGAACTGGTGGCGGCGCTGGGATCCGGCGGCCGCGACCTGGACGCCGACCAGGCCGCCCGCGCGATCTGGGGCTATGCCATCGGCCTGGACATGACGCGCCGCGATCTGCAGGCCGAGGCCAAGAAGACCGGCCGTCCCTGGGAAACCGCCAAGGGCTTCGACCACAGCGCGCCCATCGGCCCGGTCCATCGCGCGGCCGACACCGGGCCCATGATCTCCGGGCGCATCGCGCTGTCGGTCAACGGCCAGCCGCGCCAGTCGGGCGACCTGGCGGACATGATCTGGTCCATCCCGGAGGCCATCGCCTATCTGTCCACCCTGTTCGAGCTGCGGCCCGGCGACCTCGTCTTCACGGGCACCCCGGCCGGCGTCGGCGCGGTGGCCGCGGGCGATCAATTGCGCGGCGAGATCGAGGGCCTGGGATCGCTGCAGGTGCGCATCGGCTAGCGTCCTGACTGACCCCGTCCGCGTCACTACAAACCCGCCCGGTCCTCCGGGCGGGTTTGTTTTATCCAAGGTGGAAAGTGCGAATAGGCGGGCGGTCCGGGGCGGGGCACACTGGGCGTCCCTTCAGTCCCGCCGGAGCCCGCCATGTCATCGCGCTGCCGTTTCCCGTTTTTTCCCGTCCGCCGGCCCGGCGCCGTGAGGCACCCGCTGTCATGGCCCGCGCGGCGTCGGCCGCACGGAGGCTCGCCGTCAGGCGCGGCGGGCCAGCGGGGGCAGGCCATGGTCGAATACATCATCGTCGTCGCCCTGGTCGCCGTGGCGGCCATCGCCGTCTACCAGCTGTTCGGCCAGGTCATCCGCGCGCAGACGGCCGCCATGGCGCGCGAGATCGCCGGCGAGGACGGCAGCGAGCAGTCGCGGATGGCGCAGACGGCCGCTGAATCGGCGGCCGAGCAGACGGCGGCCAAGACGCTGAAGTCCTTCACCGGCAATGCGGCGGCGGGGCAGTAGATGGGCCGCCATTCCTCCCAGCAGGGCCAGGTCCTGGTGTTCGGCCTGGTGCTGGCCGCCGTGCTCGGCCTGGCCTGGCTGCGGTATTTCTCCACGGGGCAGGTGACGGCCGCCAAGGCCCGCATGGTCCACGGCCTGGACGCCGCCGCCTACAGCGGGGCGCTGATCCAGGCCCGCACCCTGAACTTCCTGGCCTACCTCAACCGGGCGCAGCTTGCCCACCAGCTGGCCATGGCGCATCTGCTGACACTGGGCAGCTGGGCGCATTACGGCGGCACGCAGGCCCGCCGGTTGGCGCAAGGCAATCCTCCGGCTCACCTCATCGGCATGCTGTTCGGCGCCCGGCAGGGCCGGGCCTACCTGGCCGCGTCCGCCGCGGCGGGGCTGGACCTCCAGACGGGCGCCGCGGGGAATGCGGGGCAGGCCTTCGCCGCTCACGAGACCTTCGTCCACGACCATGCCCGCGACGTGGCGGACGCGCTGTGGCGCGGCCTGCCGCAGGCCCGGATGGCCGCCATGCGCCAGGTGCTGGCGGCCCACTATCCGGACCGCCCGGCGCAGGCGCTGCAGCCGGTGGTCAGCGACGATGCCTGGCCCGCGCTGCTGCAGCAGCGCCCGGCCGATGCCTCGCTGGCCGCCCTGGTGCGGGATCTGGCGGACCTGTATTCCTTCCTGGCGCCGCGCGACCGCACCGCCCGCGATACCTGGGTGGTGGACGCGCGCTGCCCCGGCATGCGCCACGAATTGCGCCGCCGGGGCTCGACGGCGCTCGACGCCACGGGGCGCTGGCAGGCGGGCGACACGCAGTCGTTCCACGCGGTCCGTTCCAATCGCTGGATCGGCTGCTACTACCGCGAGTACGCCATGGGTTGGGCCTGGATGCCGGCCCAGCCCGGCCAGGCGATCGGCGCCGATCATGCCGACGACGCGCCGGGGGATTTCTCCGAACAGGATTTCTGGCGCTGGGTCCGGGCGTCCACGCAATGGGATCTGGTCGGCGGGCGCGCCAATCCCCTCGCCAACTCCTACGCCATGAGAGACCGCCAGTCATGGCCGTCGCGCGGGCTGGCACCGTATCTCGACGTGGCCCCGGGCCGGGACGAGGCGGGCACGGCCGGCTTCACGGTGGATCTGTCGCTGCGGGACGAGGCCGGACAGACGGTGCATGCCCGTAGCGCCGCGCAGACGCGGTTCTCCCGGCCGGCGCCGCGCGGGGACGGCCTGGACGAACGCGCCAATCTGTTCCATCCCTATTGGCAGGCGCGCCTGGCGCCGCTGCTGTCGCTGCCCGGCGATCGTCACGGAGGCTGATATGAAAACGGGAATGGATGCCATGCGCGAATCGGGCCGCCAGGACGGGCAGGCCCTGGCCGAGTCCCTGGTCGTCATGGGCGTTCTTGCCAGCCTGTGGCTGGGGCTGGCCTGGCTCGGCCGCCTGCAGGACGCCGCCCTGCATCTCGCGCATGCCAGCCGCCATGCGGCTTTCGCCTGGGCGCACCAGGGATTGGACGAGATCGGGGCGGCGGCCACGGACGCCGGTGCGCAGAAGGTCTGGCAAACCCGCCAGGGCGGGCCGTTGCTGCCCGAGGGGATGTCGGTCGCGCTGGACGTCCTGCCGCAGCCGTTGTCCGGCCTGCCCGGCGACAGTGTGCCCGGCGCGGGCGGGATGCGGCGCGAACTGCGCCTGGGCGAGGAGCAGATCCGGATCGCGCGGGCCGCGGCCCGCACGGCGGGCGGGCCGGGCACGCAGGGCCGGTTGCGGGACTTCGACCGGCTGGCGGTTTCTTTGCGGCGTCATACGGCCATCCTCTCGGGCTCGGGCGCCGTGTCCGGCGATGCCGAGGTCCAGCGGATCCTGGGAGGCAGCACGCGCGCCTGGGGGCATGCCGCGCAGCCCTCGCAATCGCTCGGCCGGTCCTTGACCGCCCGCCTGGCGCCGGTGGACGCCGCCTGGGGGCGGCCGCCGCCGGTCTGGGACTGGTTGGGCGCCTGGGCCGGCCGGGTGCCGCAACGCCATCTTCATCGGGGGGCGCCATGAAGGCCTGGGGGCGTTCGATCCTGTGCCTGTGGTGCGCTGGCCTGGGGGCGGTGACGCCGGCGGCATCGGCGCCGGCCTGGGATCCTGCGGCCGCCGTGCGGCAGCCGGGCTGGGTCTGGACCGGCCCCCAGCAGTACGAACTGCCCGGCGCGCGTGTCTCGCTGCAGCGCTTCCGGACGCGTGTCCCGCCCAGCGAGGCGGCCCGGCAGCTCAGCGCTGCCGCCGGCGGCCGGCTGGCGCGCCTGCAGTTCAAGGACGCCGTCCTGCTCCTGTCCGGCAGCGAAGGGGACGCGCACTGGCTGGCCGAGCTGCGCGCCGCGGACGACGGCTCCGTCGGCCTGGTGTCGCGCCTGGCGCCCGCAGCCGCGCAGGCGGCTTCCTTCGACATGGGCAGGCTGGCCCCGGCGGGCGCCAGGCGCGTGCTGCAGGTGCGGGAACGCGGTCCGGGGGATCCGGCATCGCTCAGCAGCTACGCCTGTCCCGGTACGGTCTTCCAGGTCGACGCCGCGGTCCGGCGGGCCTTGCGCGAGGCGGGGTGGGTGCCGGCCGGCGGCCGTGGGGATCCGCGGGCGCGCCGCGCGCCGGTGTCCGGCCAGCCGCCGGAAATCTTCAGCGAGTGGCTGCATGCGCGCCAGGGCCGCCTGTCGCTGCATCTGCATGCCAGGGCGGGCGCCGTGGCCCTGACCTTCTGGCATCGTCCCAAGGAGTCCTCATGAAACTGCCGATCATCCGGCTGATGCCCAGGCCGCTGGCCCTCGGCGCGCTGGCGCTGGCGCTGGGCGGGCTGGCCGCGCTGTTCCTGGCATTGCACGTACGCGAGCGGGTCCGGCAGGCCGAGGACCAGTCCCGCCTGTCCATGGTGGAGCGCGTGGTGGCCGCCCGCGACCTGCCGGCGGGCACGCGCCTGGCGCCCGACCATCTTGCCCTGCGCGCCTTTCCGGAACAATGGGTGGGGCACGATACGGTGCCCGCGGGCCGCTATACCGAATTGCAGGGGCGCGTGCTGACGAGCGCGCTGCGGGCCGGCGAGGCGATCCTGGCCGCCCACGTCATGCAGCCGCAGACAGCGTTCTCGGCGCACCTGGCGCCCGGCCGGCGCGCGATCACCCTGCCGGTGGACCAGGTCAACTCTCTGTCGGGCCTGCTGCAGCCAGGCGACCTGATCGACCTGTATGTGTCCTTTGACCATCAGCGCAAGCGCCTGACGGCGCCCTTGCTGCAGGGGGTGCTGGTGCTGGCCACGGGCCGCGAGACGCGGACGGCGGATACCGGCGGGGATGCGCAGTCCTACTCGACCGTCACGCTGGATGCCGCGCCCGAGGACGTGGTCAAGCTCGTGGCCGCCCGCCAGGCCGGCACCCTGACCGCCATCCTGCGCCATCCGGAGGACGGCCGCGCCGACCGTCGGGCGGCGCGCGGCGACCTGGCCGCGCTGCTGGGGGTGGGCGGGACCACGCCCCGGCCCGCCAGGCGCGCGGTGATCCTGTATGGCGCATCCCCGGCGCGCGGCCTGCCGGCGTGGGCCGTCCCGGGCCGCGGCGCCGCCCGCCCGGCGGGGGCGTGGTTCGACCTGCCCGCCGGCCAGTCCCTGGCCAGCGCCTGGATGCGTCCCGGCGGCGCTTCGCATAGCGGATCGCAATGGCCGGATCCGACTGCCGAGGGCGAGCTGTCCGGCGCGGCGTCCGAACCGTCCATCGACGGGGCCGGCAGTGCGTCCGCCAACGAGCCTTCCGACCCGGACGAGGATGCCGGCGATCCCGTCGTGCCTTGGGCCTTGGCGGGATCGATGCCCGGCATCCCGGAGGTGCGGCGATGATGTGCTTCCTACTGCCGACGCCCGCGTCCATAGCGCGGCGCCGCCCTTGCGGCAGGCGGCTGACGAGCTTGGCCACGGCGCTCGCCCTGTCGGGCATGGCCGGCGGCCTGCCGGGCCTGGCGGCGCCGGTGGCATCGGCCGCGCCGGCGCCGGCCGCAGTGGCGCCCCCGGCCGGCCCGGCCGAGACGCCGCTCTCGCTGCAGGCCGGCGAGGTGCGCGTGCTGGGGATCCCCGGCGTCGCCCGGGTGGCGGTGGGCGACGGCCAGATCGTCAAGGCGGTCAGCACCGACGACCGCGAGGTCATCCTGTTCGCCCGCAAGCCCGGCTTCAGCACCTTGCACGCGTGGACCGCGGACGGCCAGGTCTTCCGCTATGCCGTGCAGGTGGCGCCCGAGGGGACGCGTCAGCTGCAGGACGAACTGCGCACGGTGCTGGAACGGATTCCCGGCGCCAGGATCACATCCCTGGGGGACAAGCTGCTGATCGAGGGCGACGACCTGTCGGATGCCGACCGGCAGCGGCTCGCGGAACTGGGCCGGCGCTATCCCCAGCTGCTGGATTTCACCGGCACGGTGGGCTGGGACCAGATGGTGCTGCTGGACGTGCAGGTCGTCGAGGTGCCGAAGATACTGCTGCGCGAACTCGGGCTGCGCTGGGATCCGCAGGGCGCGGGCGGCATCCAGTCCGCCCTGGGCTGGGACGGCGGCTCGCGCCGCTTCGCCGAGCGGCCGGGCGAGACCGTCGTGCCGCTGCCGTTCCCGGCGGCGCGGGCGGCGGGCTATTTCGGCATCAACGCGCTGCTGTCGGCCAGGATCAATCTGCTGGCCCAGGAAGGCCGCGCCGTCGTGCTGGCGCAGCCGCAGCTGCTGGCCCGCAGCGGTTCTACCGCCGAATTCCTGGCGGGCGGCGAGGTGCCCTACAGCACCGTGGACCATAACGGCAACACGCAGACGGTCTTCAAGCCCTACGGGGTGTCGCTGCGCATCACGCCCTCGGTCGAGCGCAACGGGGCGGTGCGCTCGCGCATCGAGGTCGAGGTCAGCTCCGTCGACACGGCCTTGTCCGTGCCCGGCGGCCCGTCGCTCAAGACGCGGCGCACCGCCACGGAATTCAATGTGCGTTCGGGGCAGACCCTGGTGCTGGCCGGCTTCCTGTCGCGCGACACGGCCGACAACGTCGACCGCGTGCCCGGCCTGGGGTCGCTGCCGGTGCTGGGGGCCTTGTTCCGGTCCACGCGCTTCCAGCGCAACGAGACCGAGCTGGCCGTCCTGGTGACGCCCCAGTTGGTGACCGCGGATCACCCCGACGTGCGTGACCGGGCGGGGCGGGCGGCGGCCATCCTGCAGCAGGCGTTCCCCCGGCCGCCCAGTCTCATGAACCCCATCCGGGACCGCGGTACACACGCGGCGGCGCCCGCCCGCGCCGGCTGGGACCCTCGTGCCGGCGGGCCGGGCTCGCAGTGGCGGGCCACCCCAGGAGCGCATCCATGAACGACGTCGAAATCGAGCTGCGGTTCGAGGACGGCCGCCAGCTGCGCGAGCGGCATGGCTTGCCGCTGCTGATCGGCCGCGAATCCGATTGCGGGCTGGTCCTGAAGACCTGGCGGGTGGCCCGGCGCCATGCCCGCCTGCTGTGCCGCGAAAGCGAGCTCTGGCTCGAGGATCTGGGGTCGATCTTCGGCTCGACGGTCAATGGCCGGCGGGTCGCGTCCCACGGCCCCTTGCTGCCGGAGGACGAACTGGTGATCGGACCTTGCCTGATGCGGGTGCGCCTGCTGCGGGATGCCGGCTCCGGCCTCCCGCAGCCATGGCGCGAGGCGGACGCGCCGTCCTTCGGGCCGCAACCCGATCCCCAGGGCGCAGGGCCGTCGGCGCCGCCGCGGCAGGCGGGGGCGGGATCCCCCGGCGGCGCGGCGGTGACAGCCGCCTGCCCGGCGCCGGACGGCGGAGAAGGCGGTCCGGCGCCGGCGGATCCAGGTGGTGACCCGCTGGCCGGCAGCGCCCCGCCCGCCGATGCGGCGGCGGCCGGCGGGCGGACGCCCGATCCGGCCCGCGACGGCGCCGCCGGCAAGGCGGCCCGGCGCCGGCTGCACGAAGGCCTGATCCAGGCGCTGCAACTGCGCCGCCAGGACATCACCGGCATGAGCGATGCCACCTTGCGGGCCGAGGCCACCCGGGCTCTCGCCGGACTGATCGCGGCCGACGCCAGTCTGCCGGAGGGCCTCGACCGGGGTGTGCTGCTGCGCGAGCTCGTGGACGAGGCGGTCGGCCTGGGGCCGCTGGAGCCGCTGCTGGCCGATCCGGGCGTCACCGAGATCATGGTCAACCGCCATGACGAGATCTTCGTCGAGCGCGGCGGGCGCCTGGAGCGGGATGCCGCCAGTTTCAGCAGCGAGCAGGCCGTGCTGGGCGTGATCGACCGGATCGTCGCACCGCTGGGGCGGCGCATCGATGACAGCGCGCCCATGGTGGACGCGCGCCTGCGCGACGGCTCGCGGGTGAACGCGGTGATCGCGCCGGTGTCCCTGCGGGGGGCCAGCCTGACGATCCGCAAATTCCCCATGCGGCGCCTGGACATGCGCGACCTGCTGGCGGTGGGCGCGCTGGACGAGTCCATGGCCGTCTTCCTGACGCACTGCGTGCGGCACCGCAAGAACCTGCTGGTGTCGGGCGGGACCGGCTCCGGCAAGACCAGCCTGCTCAACATCCTGTCCAATGCGATCCCACCGGGCGAGCGCATCATCACCATCGAGGATGCCGCCGAACTGCGCCTGAACCACAGCCACCTGGTCAGCCTGGAGGCCCGGCCCGCCAATCTCGAGGGGCGCGGCCGCGTGGAGATCCGGGACCTCGTGCGCAACGCCCTGCGCATGCGCCCGGACCGCATCGTGGTCGGCGAATGCCGCGGCGCCGAGGCCTTCGACATGCTGGCGGCCATGAACACCGGACACGAGGGCTCGCTGACGACCTTGCACGCCAACACGCCCCGGGACGCGCTGGGCCGCTTGGAAACCATGATTCTCATGGCCGGCATGGATCTGCCGCTGGCGGCGGTGCGAGAGCACATTGCCGCCAGCATCGACCTGATCGTCCAGCTCGCGCGCACGGCCGACGGCCGGCGGATGGTCTGCGCGGTCGTCCAGGTGGCCGGCATCGAGAGCGGCCGCATCCAGTTGCAGGAGCTGTTCGTCGGCCAGCTGGGCCCGCCCGCCGTGTTCCGCGGCTGCGGCCTGATGCCCGAGGGTTTCCCGCCATCGGCGGGACTGGACATCCAGTTGTTCTCGCAGCGCACCGTCTGCCGGGGAAGCGCCAGCCTGGACGGCGGACCGGAGGCGTCATGCTGAGCGTCCTGCTGGTATCCCTGATCGGGGCCAGCGTGGCGTTGGCGGCGGGGCTGCTGCTGCACCGGGCGGCGCGGTTCTGGCGGGACTATGAAAGCCGCCTGCGCGACGAGACCCGGCGCACGCTGGACGCCTCGTTCCTCTTCGTCGACCTGGCGCAGCTGCATCCCGCCGCGCTCGCGGCCGGCGCGGGCCTGTTGCTGGCGGCGGCCTGGCTGCTGGCCGGGGGGTGGGGCCTGGCGCCGGCGGCGGGCGCGCTGGTGGCGCTACCGCCGCTCGTGCTGCGGCGCATGCGCCGCCGGCGCGAGCAGGCATTCGACGCCCAACTGCCCGACCTGCTGCAGGCCCTGGCCGGCGCCTTGCGCGCGGGGGCGGGGCTGCAGCCGGCCTTGCGGCACATCGTGTCCCAGTCCAGTGCGCCCTTGTCGCAGGAATTCGCGCTGCTGCTGCGCGAGCAGCGCCTGGGCCTGGGGTTCCCGGATGCGCTGCGCCAGCTGCACCGGCGCGTGCCCACCGAATCCTGCGGCCTGGTGGTGTCGGCCCTGGGAATCGCGGCGCAGACGGGCGGCGGCCTGGCCGACACGCTGGAAAGCATCGCCCGCACCCTGCGGGCGCGCCTGCACTGGCTGGGGCGCGTGCAGGCCCTGACGGCGCAGGCGCGCATGCAGAGCCGCATCATGGCCGGCTTGCCGCCGTGCCTGATGGCGGTGCTGGCGCGGCTCGAGCCCGAGGCCATGTCGCTGCTCTGGCAGACCTGGTACGGCTGGCTGGTCCTGTTGACCGTGCTGGTGCTGGAATCCCTCGGCATCCTGTGGATCCGGCGCGTGGCCGCGATCGACGTCTAGGGGCGGCCGATGGCAGGGTTCTGGGCGGGGCTGGGGCTGGCGGCGCTGGCGGTGTGCCTGGCGTGTTGGGTGCTGGGCGCGCCCTGGGCCGGGCAGGCCGGGCCCCGCCCGCCGCGCAGCCCCGTCTGGTGGCCCTGGGTGCTGGCGCTGGCGCCGGCCTGCGCGCCGTGGGTGACCTGGGCCATGCGCCGCCACCTGCGGCAGTGGGGGCCGCGCGCCGGCCTCTCAGCGGACTGGCTGCCCGAACGCTGGCTGGCCGCCCGCGTCCTGCTGGCCGGCATGGGAACCTTGCTGGGCGTGGCCGCCATCGTGCTGGGGCTGCCGCCGGTCATCGCCGCGGTCTGGGTGCCGGTCGGCGCGCTGCTGGGGTTCCTCTGGCCGGATCAGGTGCTGCGGCGGCGCGCCGCGGCCCGGCGCCTGCGCATGACGCGTGAATTGCCCTTCATGCTGGACCTGCTGACCTTGTGCGTCGAGGCGGGGCTGAGCCTGCCCGCCGCCCTGCGGCAGGTAGCCGGGCATGCGCCGCCCGGGCCTTTGCGCCAGAGCTTGCGCGACGCCATCGCCCTGGAGCGCACCGGCGTCGAGCGCGGGCGCTGGCTGGCCCAGTGGGCCGAATGGGCGGACGTGCCCGGCGTGCGGAACCTGGTGCTGGCCCTGGCGCAGGCCGACCGCCTGGGCATGAGCCTGGGGCCCTTGCTGCGGGCCCAGGCGGAACGCCAGCTCAGCGAGCGCTTCGCGCGGGCCGAGACCCTGGCGCTGCAGGCGCCGGTCAAGATGCTCTTTCCCATGGTGTTGTGCATCTTTCCCTGCACCTTCCTCGTGATCGGCTTTCCGGTTGCGGTCAAGCTGCTGGATGCGGGGTTCTGATGCGGGGCGGCCCGCGCGACCGGCCGGACTGGCAGCCGGCCTCGCAGCCGCTGCGGCTCGTGGCGGCGCGCACCTTCCGGCAGCGCCTGGCGGGGCTGCATGCCTGGCAGGCCTGGGGCGATGCCCCCTGGGGCCTGCTGCTGCCCGGCTGCCGGGCCGTCCATACCTTCGGCCTGGTCCGGGCGATCGACCTGGTGTTCCTGGGCGCGCCCGGCGAGGTAGCCGCTGCGCGGCCGGGACTGGCGCCGGGCCGGGTGGCGGTGTGCGGTTTCGCCCGGGCAGCGCTGGAACTGCCGAAGGGATACTGCCGGCGCGACGGCTGGCGCGAGGCGGTGTGCCGGGCCTGGGCGGACTACGCGGACGCGTCGCGGAAGATCGTGGCGTAGATCGGATAAAAGCTGCAGTACAGCAGCGCAGTGACCAGGACGTCCAGGATCAGCGACAGCCAGGTCAGCGCGGCCACCGACAGGCCCGAGGCCAGCAGCGCGTCGAGGACCACGTGCAGCGCGTAGAACAGCGCGGCCCAGCTGCCGACGTAGAGCAGGATGGCCCATTTGTTGCGCCAGCAGGCCACCATGGAATAGAACAGCGCCCGGCGCAGCGGCAGCCGATGCCAGCCCATCAGCGCCGGCGCGTGCCAGAACAGCGCGGACAGCACCACGTAGAAGCCCCCGAAGACGATCATCGGGCCGGTCATGGCGCTGGCCAGGGCCTGGTAGTCCGGCTGCGCGGCGTCGCCGATGGCGGCCAGCAGCTGCGACAGGAAAGGCATGACCGCCACGAAGGCCGCCAGCAGCGTGCAGGCGAGATAGGCCAGGCCCAGGCGCAGCAGGGACGCCGCCACTCCGGGCGTGCGCAGGGGCGCGAGCCACATGCCCGGCAGCATGCGCTCGCCCCGGGCCAGGCGCCGGCAGGCGCACAGGGTGAGGAAGGTCAGCAGGGGCGTGAGGCTCACCAGCAGGATCTGGCCCAGCACCGGGATGGCGGCGCCCAGGTTGATCAGGAAACTGGTGACGGTGCTCCAGAAGATCATCGCCAGCGGCTGGCGCCGGAACAGGGCCCAGCCTTGCAGGATCCAGCCCCAGCCGGCCGAGGGCGGCAGGATGGCGGCTTGCAGGGGCAGGGCGCTCATGCCGCCACCTGCGGCAGGGGCGGGGCGTCCTGGCTGTCGCGCAGCCGCAGGATGCGCTCGAAGTGGCGCGGATCGTGGGGCTTCAAGGTCTGAGCGGGACGCGGCAGGTGAAAGTCGTACAGCCGCGAAATCCAGAAGCGCAGCGCCGCGGCGCGCAGCATCAGCGGCCAGGCCGCCTGCTCGTCGGCCGTGAACGGCCGCACGGCGTGGTAGGCCTGCAGCCAGGCCTGCAGCCGCCGGCGCACGAAGGCGCCGCTGGCGCGCTGGATGCACCAGTCGTTGACGCTCACGGCCACGTCGAAGAGCCACGTGTCGCAGCCTGCGAAATAGAAGTCGATGAACCCGCCCATGTGCGGCGATTCATAGGTGCCGTCGAACAGCACGTTGTCGCGGAACAGGTCGCAGTGGGCCGGGCCCGAGGGCAAGGCGTCCAGCCGGCCCGCCGCCGCGAACTCGCTTTGTTCCGCCACACAGCGCTGCAGCAGCGCCGCCTGGCCGGCATCCAGGAAGGGCAGCAGCCGGGGCGCCGTGTCCCGCCACCAGGACAGGCCGCGCAGGTTGGGCTGGCGCAGGGGAAAGTCCCGGGCGGCCAGGTGGGCGCGCGCCAGCGTCTCGCCGGCCAGGGCGCAATGGGCCGGCCCGGGCTCGGGCTCGTAGCCGCCCTTCAGGCGGGTGACGATGGCCGTGGGCTTGCCGTGCAGCGTGGTGATGCGCGTGCCGTCGCGCAGGGTCTGCGGCTGGGGCACCGGCACGCCGCGCTGGGCCAGGTGATGCATCAGCTCGATGTAGAAAGGCAGCTGTTCGGCCGTCAGCACCTCGAACAGGGTCAGCACGTAGCCGCCGCGGGTCGTGTCCAGGAAATAGTTGGTGTTCTCGATGCCCGCCGTGATGCCTCTCAGCGCGACGAGTTCGCCCAGTTCATAGTCCTGCAGCAGCGTGCGGGCGTCGTCTTCGGAGACGGAGGTGAATACGGCCATGGCAAGCGGGCGGCCGGCGGGGCCGCGCGGGGATTGATTCAACGCGGCATTTTAGACGAAAGTAAAATGGGGGCTGTTGAGGATATCTAGAATATGGCTGACTGGCGCTTGTGCGTGGCTCCGATGATCGATGTGACGGATCGCCACTGCCGCTATTTCCACCGGCTGCTGGCCCCCCGGGCCCGGCTGTACACCGAAATGATCACCACCGGCGCGCTGCTGCACGGCGATGCGGCGCGGCACCTGGATTTCGATCCCGCCGAGCATCCCGTGGCCCTGCAGTTGGGCGGCAGCGAGCCCGACGCCCTGGCCCGCTGCGCCCGCCTGGGGGCGGACTGGGGCTACGACGAAATCAACCTGAACTGCGGCTGCCCGTCCGAACGCGTCCAGCGCGGCGCCTTCGGCGCCTGCCTGATGGCCGAGCCCCGGCTGGTCGCCGACTGCGTGCGGGCCATGCAGGACGCCGTAGCGGTCCCCGTGACGGTCAAGCACCGCCTGGGCCTGGACTACGACGAGTCCTACGGCTTCGTGCGGGATTTCGTCGGCATCCTCTACGAGGCCGGCTGCCGGGTCTTCATCGTGCACGCCCGCAACGCGGTCCTCAAGGGCCTCTCGCCCAAGGACAACCGCGAAAAGCCGCCGCTGCGCCATGCCGAGGCCCTGCGGCTGAAACAGGACTTCCCGGATGCGCGCATCGTGCTGAACGGCGGGCTCGACGAGGTCGAACCCTGCCTGGACTGGATGCGGCGGCTGGACGGCGTGATGCTGGGGCGGGCCGCCTGGCACCATCCCGACATCCTGGCGGTCCTGGATCGCAGGATGGCGGGAGAGGATGACGGCGGGCTGGAAGGCGGGCTGGATGACGCGCAGGCCGAGGCCGTCCTGGAACGGTTCCTGGCCTATGCCCGGAACCAGCACGCCCGCGGCGTGCCCCTGCACATCCTCGTGCGCGGCCTGCTGGGCTGGCGCACGGGCCGTCCGGGTGCGCGCCAGTGGCGGCGGACCTTGTCCGATCCGAAGGTCTTGCGAGCCGAGGGGCCCGATGTGCTGCGCCGGGCCTGGGATACGCTGGCGCGCGCCGATCAGGACTTGCGGGCGGCGGCCGGGTCTTCCGAAGGCCAGTCGCGGATGTAGGCCTTGAGCATGTCGTTCTCGAACTGCTGGGCCTCGACGATGGCGCGGGCCATGTCGTAGAACGAGATCACCCCCATCAGCGTCGGGCCGTCCATCACCGGGATGTAGCGCGCGTGCTTGTCCAGCATCAGGCGCTGGACCTCGTCGGCGTCGGTGTTGGGGGTGACGCTGACCGGCGCATCGTCCATGATGCTGCGCACGGTGAAGTCGCCCGTCTGCCCGTCATGGCGGTTCAGGTGGTTGATGATCTCGCGGAAGGTCAGCATGCCGACGAGCTGGCCGTGTTCCATGATGACCAGGGACCCGATGTCGAGCTGGCTCATGGAATGGATGGCCTCGCGCACGGGCATGTCGGGGGTGCCGGTATAGAGCGTGTGCCCCTTCACACGCAGGATCTCGTTGACTTTCAGCATGGCGTTGTCCTTCGGGCTGTTTTGATTGCTATTGTGCATCATCGTCCGGGTTTCCGGTAGCAGCGGAGCGGCTGAACAGGGCCTCCAGGCTGGCGGGGCGGCCCAGCAGCGTGTCCGCCAGCGCCTGGATCTCGTCCGGATGCAGCCCGGGCTGGGCGCGCGCCAGCAGCAGCCGGTCGGTCAGCGGGCCCAGCGTGGCCTGGCGGGGATCGCAGGCCAGCACCCAGCGCTCGCCCTCCGCGACCGGCACCGCGTAGCCCAGGTCCTTCAGCACCCCCAGGATTTCGCGCAGGGTGTCGGGATGGACCCGTAGGTGCTTTTCCATGAATTCTTGGCTGCGGCCGGGCGGCAGGGTGCCGCGCGCCTGCCACAGGATACGCAGGATCCCGATGGCGTCCACCACCTGGGCGCCCGGATGCCGCAGCAGCACCCAGCGGTGCAGACGCAGGGCCGGCAGCAGCGAGGCGACGGTGGCGCCCAGCAGCACCACCAGCCAGGACAGGTAGATCCACAAAAGGAAGATGGGCAGGGTGGCGAAGGCGCCGTAGATCACGGTGTAGGACGGAAACCGCGTCAGGTACCAGGTGAATCCGGCCTTCATCGCCGTCAGGATGACGGCGGTGCCCAGGCCGCCCGCCAGGGCGTCGCGCCACAGCACCCGGCAGTTGGGCACGAACACGAACAGCGCCGTGAACCCCAGCACCGACAGCAGGAAGGGCACCAGGTTCAGCAGCAGCCCCAGCCAGTCGGGCAGGCTGCCGATGTAGCCCAGCGACTCGCGCGCCAGCACCGAGCTGGCCCAGAGGCTGGCGCCGGTGAGGATCGGCCCCAGCGAAATGATGGCCCAGTACACCAGCAGGCGCTGGCGCAGCGGCCGCTGCCGGGCGACGTTCCAGATCTCGTTGAAGGCCTCGTCGATCGTCATGATCAGCATGATCGACGTGATCACCAGGAAGGCGCCGCCCACGGCGGTCAGCCCCGAGGCCTGCGCCGCGAACTGGTTCAGGTACAGCATGATCGTGTCGGACACCGACGGCGGCAGCAGGCTTTCGCTGAGGAAGGCCTCGAGCGCCTGGCGGAATTCGGCGAACAGCGGAAAGGCCGTGAACAGGGACAGCACCACGGCCAGCATCGGCACGATGGCCAGCACCGTGGTGAAGGTCAGGCTGGAGGCCACCCGGGTCAGCTTGCGATGGCCCGCGAAATCCAGGGTGAAGCGCAGGATGTCCAGCGCATGGGCGCGGCGCCCGGTGGCGTAAGCGGAGGTGGACGGCTCGTCGGTCATGGGTTCGGGGGCGGGTTTCGAGCCATAATAGCAACATGGAAACCAAACTCAATCAAGGCCTGCATCGCACGGCCTGCGCCTGCCTGCTGGGGCTCATCGTGCTGTGCGTGGGCTGGGAGCTCTGGTGGGCGCCGCTGCGCCCTGGCGGGTCCCTGATGGCCTTGAAGGCCGTGCCGCTGCTCTTTGCTGTGCGCGGCGTGCTGCGGGCCCGCCTCTATACCCTGCAATGGGTGGCGATGCTCAGCCTCCTGTACGTCATGGAGGGCGTCGTGCGCGCCTGGTCCGACACCTCGGCCGCCTCGGCGCTCCTGGCCGGGCTCGAGATCGTCCTGGCGCTGGGCCTGTATCTGACGGCCATTCTCTATGTCCGGCCGGCCAAGCGCGCCGCCCGCCGGGGCACCCCGACCGGGGGGCACGCGCCATGACCGCCGACGGTCGAGTCGATTCCGGCCCCGCCGCGCCCGGCGGACCGTCCGCGCCCGGCCCGGACCTGTTCGACCCGGCGCGCGTGGGCTGCTCCTTTGCCGGCCTGCCGCCGAACTTCTACACCCGGGTGGCGCCGCGCCCCCTGACCGGACCGCGCCTGCTGCACGCCGACCCCGCCGTGGCGGCCGTGCTGGGCCTGGACGAGTCCGCGCTGCGCAGTCCGGCCTTCCTGGACCTGTGCTCGGGCAGCGGCCGGCTGCCCGGCGTCCAGCCGCTGGCGACGGTCTACAGCGGCCATCAGTTCGGCGTCTGGGCGGGGCAGCTGGGCGACGGCCGCGCCCATCTCCTGGGCGAGGTGGACGGACCCCAGGGCGTGCGGGAAATCCAGCTCAAGGGTTCGGGGCGCACGCCGTACTCGCGCATGGGCGACGGCTGGGCGGTGCTGCGTTCCAGCATCCGCGAGTATCTCGCCAGCGCCGCCATGACGGGGCTGGGCATTCCGACCACCCAGGCGCTGGCCCTGGTCGCGTCCCGCGACCCGGTGGTGCGCGAGACGCTCGAGACGGCCGCCGTCGTCACGCGGGTCGCGCCGTCCTTCGTGCGCTTCGGGCATTTCGAGCACTGGGCGCGGTCGCCGGCCGAGCAGGGCATCCTGCTGGACTACGTCGTGTCGCGGTGGTTCCCCGATTGCCGGGAGGGCAGCGAGGCGCGTCCGGACCGGCCCGCCACCGCCTGCCGGCTGCTGGAAGACGTCACCCGCCGCACGGCCCGCCTGCTCGCCCAGTGGCAGCTGGCCGGCTTCTGCCACGGCGTCATGAACACCGACAATATGTCCATCCTGGGCCTGACCCTGGACTACGGGCCCTACGGGTTCATGGACGCCTTCCAGGCCGGCCATGTCTGCAACCACAGCGACACCCTGGGCCGCTACGCCTGGAATGCCCAGCCGGCCGTCGCGCAGTGGAACCTGACCCGCCTGGCGGAAAGCCTGCTGGTGCTGGGCTGCCAGGTGGCCGAGCTGGAGGCCGCCCTGGCGCCCTTCGAGCGGACCTTCCTGCAGGCCTACCATGCGGGCCTGGCGCGCAAGTTCGGCCTGACCGACTGGCGCCCCGAGGACGCGGCGCTGGGAGACGACTGGTGGGCGCTGCTGCATGCGCAGCGGGCGGATTTCACCCTGGCGTTCCGCCGCCTGGCCGATGCGGACACGGACGCGCAAGCCTGGCTGGGGCTGTTCGCCTATCCCCAGCCGGCGCGCCTGTGGCTCGAGCGCTATCTCGCGCGCCGCGCGCAATCCGGTCCTGCCGACGAGGCCCGGCGCGCCGCCATGCAGCGCGCCAATCCGCTGTATGTGCTGCGCAATCACCTGGCCCAGCAGGCCATCGAGGCCGCCCAGGGGGGCGATGCCTCGGAGATCGACCGGCTGATGGAACTGCTGCGCGATCCGTGGACCGAACGTCCCGGCCGCGAGGCCTACGCGCGCCCGCCCGCGGCCGATGCGCCGGCGGTGGCGGTCAGCTGCTCGTCGTGACGGGCCGTATGCCATAATCGGATTCCCCTTCCACGATTTCCCCACCGCATACCGACCATGTCTGGCAATACCCTGGGTACCCTGTTTCGTGTCACCAATTTCGGCGAGTCGCATGGCCCCGCCATCGGCGCCGTGATCGACGGCTGCCCGCCGGGACTGCCGCTGTCCGAGGCCGACATCCAGGCCGAGCTCGACCGCCGCCGGCCCGGCACCTCGCGCCATGTGACCCAGCGCCGCGAGCCCGACACCGTCGAGATCCTCTCGGGCGTGTTCGAGGGCCGCACGACCGGCACCCCCATCGGGCTGCTGATCCGCAACACCGACGCCCGCAGCCGCGACTACGCCAATATCGCCGACACCTTCCGCCCCGGCCATGCCGACTACACCTACTGGAAGAAATTCGGCATCCGCGACCCGCGCGGCGGCGGCCGCTCGTCGGCCCGCCTGACGGCGCCCACCGTCGCGGCCGGGGCGGTGGCGCGCAAATGGCTGAGGCAGGAATGCGGCGTGCGGATCCGCGGCTACATGAGCCAGCTCGGCCCGATCCCGATCCCTTTCGAGAGCTGGGACGAGGTGCCGCGGAACCCGTTCTACGCGCCCAACGCCGCCATCGTGCCGCAACTCGAATCGTTCATGGACCAGCTGCGCCACGAGGGCGACTCGATCGGCGCGCGCATCGAGGTCGAGGCCGACGGCCTGCCGGCCGGGTGGGGCGAGCCCATCTACGACCGCCTCGATGCGGACATCGCGCACGCGATGATGGGCCTCAATGCGGTCAAGGGCGTGTCGATCGGCTCGGGCTTCGACTGCATCGCCATGCGGGGGTCGGAACACGGCGACGAACTCGGGCCGGACGGCTTCATGGCCAACCACGCCGGCGGCGTGCTGGGCGGGATCTCTTCGGGGCAGCCGCTGCGCGTGTCCCTGGCGATCAAGCCGACCTCCAGCATCCGGGTCGAGCGCCGCTCGGTGAACCGGGCCAACGAGCCCGTGATGGTGCAGACCCTCGGACGCCACGATCCCTGCGTGGCGATCCGGGCCACGCCGATCGCCGAAGCCCTGCTGGCGATCGTGGTGATGGACCACGCCCTGCGGCACCGGGGGCAGTGCGGGGCGGCGGGCCTGCCGGACGATCTCGGCCTGGCGGGTGCCTGATTCGTAAAGGAGACGCAGATGGCGAACCTAACTCGAAATCGGCGCGCATCCCGGCTGGCGGGATGGTCGGCGCTGGGCCTGAGCCTGGCGCTGGCGGCCTGCGCGCCGGTGCAGACCACGCAGTCCGGTGCGGTGGGCGTCAACCGGACGCAATACATGTCCAGCCTGGTATCCGAGGCCGAACTCGACCAGGAGGCCGCGAGCCAATACCGGCAGATCCTGGCCCAGGCCAAGGCGCAGGGCGCCCTGGATCCGTCAGCCGCCCAGACGCAGCGGGTGCAGGCGATCGCCCGGCGCCTGATCGCCCAGGTCGGCGCGTTCCGGCCGGATGCCAGGCAATGGGACTGGGAAATCCACGTCCTGAAATCCGACGAGGTCAACGCCTGGTGCATGCCGGGCGGCAAGATCGCCGTCTATACCGGCCTGCTCGACAAGATCAAGCCGACCGACGCGGAGCTCGCGGCAGTCATGGGGCACGAGATCTCCCACGCCCTGCGCGAGCATGCGCGCGAGCAGGTGTCGCGCCAGATGGGCACCGGCATCGGCATCTCGATCCTGGCGGCCGTCACGGGCAGTCAGGCCGTGGCCGACCTGGGCTCCAACCTGAGCCAGGTGATGTTCACCCTGCCCAACAGCCGCGCCAACGAGACCGAGGCCGACCGCATGGGGGTGGAACTCGCTGCCCGGGCGGGTTACGACCCGCGCGCGGCCATCACCCTGTGGCAAAAGATGGGGCAGTCCGGCGGCAGCGCGCCGCCCGAGATCCTGTCCACCCACCCGTCCTCCGCGAGCCGGATCCAGGACCTCGAGCAGGCCGCCGCGCAGGTTCTGCCGCTGTACCAGCAGCACCGCTGAGGCCGGGGCGGCCCCGGGCCGCTCAAACCGGTACCAGGTACATCTGATACCAGGATAAATGATGGCCTTGTCGGCTTTCTGCACACTGGCATAATGGTCTCCAGCCGCCGGCCCCGCCTTGCGCTGCCGGCCATTTTCCCGCTTTCCGAGACCACGACCATGCCCCAAACCCTGTACGACAAGCTCTGGGATGCCCATGTGGTGCACCAGGGTCCCGACGGCACCTGTCTGCTGTACATCGACCGCCATCTCGTCCACGAAGTTACCAGTCCCCAGGCTTTCGAGGGGCTGGAACTCGCGGGCCGCAAGCCCTGGCGCATCGCCGCCAACCTGGCGGTAGCGGATCACAACGTGCCCACCACGGACCGTTCCGAGGGCATCCAGGACCCGGTGTCGCGCCTGCAGGTCGATACCCTGGACAAGAACTGCGAGACCTGGGGGATCACGGAATTCCGCATGAACGACCGCCGCCAGGGCATCGTCCACATCATCGGGCCCGAACAGGGCGCGACGCTGCCGGGCATGACGGTGGTCTGCGGGGATTCGCACACCAGCACTCACGGCGCGATGGGCGCCCTGGCGTTCGGCATCGGCACCTCCGAGGTCGAGCACGTGCTGGCCACCCAGACCCTGCTCATGAAAAAGAGCCGCAACATGCTGGTGCGGGTCGGGGGCGAGCTGCCCTTCGGCTGCACCGCCAAGGACCTGATCCTGTACGTGATCGGCCGGATCGGCACGGCGGGCGGCACGGGGTCGGCCATCGAGTTCGGCGGCAGCGCGGTGCGGGCCTTGTCCATGGAAGGCCGCATGACCATGTGCAACATGGCCATCGAGGCCGGCGCGCGCTCGGGCATGGTGGCGGTGGACCAGACCACCATCGACTATTTCAAGGGCCGCCCCTACGCGCCGGAAGGCGAGCTGTGGGACCAGGCCGTCGAATACTGGAAGACCCTGCATTCGGATCCGGACGCGGCGTTCGACCGCGTGGTGGAGATCGACGCGGCCGACGTCCAGCCGCAGGTGAGCTGGGGCACCTCGCCCGAGATGGTCGCCGCCGTCGGCGACCGGGTGCCCGATCCCGCGGCGGAATCCGACGCCGTGCGCCGCAAGGGCATGGAACGCGCCCTGCAGTACATGGGCCTGCAGGCCGGCGAGGCCATCACCGGGATCTCCATCGACAAGGTCTTCATCGGGTCCTGTACCAATGCCCGCATCGAGGACCTGCGCGCCGCAGCCGCCGTGGCCAAGGGCCGCAAGGTGGCGTCGGGCGTGCGCCTGGCCATGGTGGTGCCGGGTTCCGGCCTGGTCAAGGCGCAGGCCGAGCGCGAGGGCCTGGACCGCATCTTCCTGGATGCAGGCTTCGAGTGGCGCGAGCCGGGATGCTCCATGTGCCTGGCCATGAATGCCGACCGGCTGGAGCCGGGCGAGCGCTGTGCCTCGACCTCGAACCGCAATTTCGAGGGCCGCCAGGGGCAGGGCGGACGCACCCACCTGGTCAGCCCGGCCATGGCGGCCGCGGCGGCCGTGGCCGGCCATTTCGTCGACGTGCGCACTCTCCAATAGGATCCGATCATGCAAGCCTTCACCACACACCAGGGCCTGGTAGCCCCGCTGGACCGGGACAACGTCGATACCGACCTCATCATCCCCAAGCAGTTCCTCAAGTCCATCAAGCGCACCGGCTTCGGCCCGAACCTCTTCGACGAACTGCGCTACCTGGACCACGGCGAGCCGGGCATGGACAACAGCCGCCGGCCGCTGAATCCGGATTTCGTGCTCAACCAGTCCCGCTACCAGGGAGCCTCCATCCTGCTGTGCCGCAAGAACTTCGGCTGCGGCTCCAGCCGCGAGCACGCGCCCTGGGCCCTGCAGCAGTACGGATTCCGGGCGCTGATCGCGCCGTCCTATGCCGACATCTTCTTCAACAACAGCTTCAAGAACGGCCTGCTGCCCATCATCCTGCCCGAGGCGGTCGTCGATCAGCTGTTCAAGGCCGTCGAGGCGACGCCGGGCTACCAGCTGACCGTGGATCTGGCGCAACAGCAGGTCACAGCGCCCGACGGCAACCACTGGTCCTTCGAGGTCGACGCCTACCGCAAGGAATCGCTGCTCAAGGGGTTGGACGAGATCGGCCAGACCCTGCTGCATGCGCAGCGCATCCGGGACTTCGAATCCCGGCGCCTGCAGCAGCACCCCTGGCTGGCCAAGACCGCGCCCGCGGCGCACTGAAGCCCGGCCCTTCACCCCGAAACCCCGGCCCGGTCCCGGGTGGCCGCATCGTGCCGCCCGGGGCCGGGCGTTCTTGACACGGAAACCCTTCATGACCTCTCGTATCGCAGTCCTGCCGGGCGACGGCATCGGCCCCGAAATCGTCGAACAGGCGGTGCGCGTCCTGCGCGCCCTGGACCTGGACCTCCGTTTCACCGAGGCGCCGGTCGGCGGCGCCGCCTATGCGGCCCAGGGCCACCCCCTGCCGCAGTCCACGCTGGACCTGGCCCTGCAGTCCGACGCCGTCCTGTTCGGCGCGGTCGGCGACTGGAAATACGATCACCTGGAACGCGCGCTGCGCCCGGAGCAGGCGGTGCTGGGGCTGCGCAAGGCCCTGGGCCTGTTCGCCAACCTGCGTCCTGCCATTCTCTATCCCGAGCTGGCCAACGCCTCCTCGCTCAAGCCCGAGGTCGTGGCCGGCCTGGACATCCTGATCGTGCGCGAACTGACGGGCGACATCTATTTCGGCCAGCCGCGCGGCGTGCGCACGCTGGCCGACGGGCCCTTCGTCGGCGAGCGCCAGGGCTTCGACACCATGCACTACGCGGAAAGCGAGATCCGCCGCATCGCACACGTCGCATTCCAGGCCGCCGCACGGCGCCAGGGCCGGCTCTGCAGCGTGGACAAGGCCAATGTGCTGGAGACCTCCCAGTTCTGGCGCGACATCATGATCGACGTCGCCCGCGACTACCCCCAGGTGGCCTTGTCCCACATGTACGTGGACAATGCCGCCATGCAGCTGGTGCGCGAGCCCAAGGCTTTCGACGTCGTCGTCACCGGCAATCTGTTCGGCGACATCCTCTCGGACGAGGCCGCCATGCTGACCGGATCCATCGGCATGCTGCCCTCGGCCTCGCTGAACGCCAGCCGGCAGGGGCTGTACGAGCCCAGCCACGGCTCGGCGCCCGACATCGCGGGGAAAAACGTCGCCAATCCGCTGGCCACGATCCTGTCGGCGGCCATGATGCTGCGCTATTCGCTGGACGCGGGCGCGGCGGCCGACCGCATCGAGGCGGCCGTCCAGGCAGTCCTGGCGCAGGGTCTGCGCACCGCGGACATCTTCGAGGACGGCACGACGCGCGTTTCGACCTCGGAAATGGGCGATGCCGTGCTGAAGGCATTAGAATAAAGAATTCTCTATTTTCACTACTTGGTTTCGGCGGGGATTTATGGCGCAAGCAGTTGGTCTGGTCGGTTGGCGTGGCATGGTGGGCTCGGTGCTCATGCAGCGCATGCTCGAAGAAAATGATTTCGCGCTCTTCGAGCCGGTGTTCTTTTCCACCAGCAACGCGGGCGGCGCGGCGCCGGCATGGGCGCCCGGCGCGGGCGCCCTGCAGGACGCCTACGACGTCGACGCCCTGAAAAAGCTCCCCATCATCGTCACGGCGCAGGGGGGCGACTACACCACGGCCGTCTATCCCAAGCTGCGCGCCGCCGGCTGGACGGGCCTGTGGATCGACGCCGCCAGCACCCTGCGGATGAAGGACGACGCCATCATCGTCCTGGATCCGGTCAACCGGCCGGTGATCGATGCCGCCATGCAACGCGGCGTGCGCGACTACATCGGCGGCAACTGCACGGTCAGCTGCATGCTGATGGGCCTGGCGGGCCTCTTCAAGGCCGACATGGTCGAATGGATGAGCTCGATGACCTACCAGGCCGCCTCGGGCGGGGGCGCGCGCCACATGCGTGAGCTGCTCGTCCAGTTCGGCATTCTCAGCCAGGCGGTGGGCGAGCAGCTCGCCGACCCGGCATCGGCCATCCTCGACATCGACCGCGGGGTCCTCAAGGCGCAGCAGAGCCCCGATCTGCCGCGCGAGAATTTCGGCGTGCCGCTGGGCGGCAGCCTGATTCCCTGGATCGACAAGGATCTGGGCGACGGCATGTCGCGCGAGGAATGGAAGGGCGGCGCCGAGACCAACAAGATCCTGGGCCGCGGTCCGGGCTTCGGCGCCGATCCCGTGCCGGTGGACGGCCTGTGCGTGCGCATCGGCGCCATGCGCTGCCACAGCCAGGCGCTCACCATCAAGCTGCGCCGCGACGTGCCGCTGGACGAGATCAACGAGGCGGTGCGCACAGGCACCGACTGGGCGCGGCTGGTGCCCAACGACAAGGAATCTTCCATGCAGGCCCTGACGCCGGTGGCCGTCACCGGTACGCTGGACATCCCCGTGGGACGCCTGCGCAAGATGTCCATGGGGCCGGAATACCTCAGCGCCTTTACGGTGGGCGACCAGTTGCTGTGGGGCGCGGCCGAGCCGCTGCGTCGCATGCTGCGCATCGCCCTGGGTGAACTCTGATGAAACCCGCCGCCCGCCTGATCAGCGGCCTGATGGCCCTTGCCGCCCTGTCGGCGGGGTCGGCCCAGGCCGCCAGCTTCGGCCACGCCCGGCTGGCATCCGCCGCCGGCGAGCCCCTGCTCATCCTGGTGCCGGTCTCTGACCTGACGCAGGCCGACCTGCAGGCCTTGTCGGCCCGGCCGGCGCCCGCGCCCGACTGGGCGCAGGCGGGCCTGACGCCGCCGGTGGCCCTGGACAGCCTGTCGGTTTCGGTCGGCCAGGACGTCCGTGCGGGCGCCCGGCGGGTATTGCGCATTTCCTCGTCCCAGGCGTTTTCCGGCACCCTGGCCGATCTGCTGCTGGACGTCCACACGGCCACCGGCGACCAGCGCTACCAGGTGTCGCTGGTGGCGCCGGGGCCGCTGCGCACGCAGCCGCCGGCCAGCCAGGCGCCCGCCGCTGCGCCCTCGGGCGCGGCGCCGGCCCTCGGGGCCGCCAGCGCGCCCACCAGCGTGCGCCGCGTTCCCGCGGGATCCATCCGCGTGCGCCAGGGCGACACCATGTTCGCCATCGCGCGCCGGCATGCGGTGGACGGTGTGTCGGTCTATCAGCTCATGATGGCCCTGCAGCGCGCCAATCCTCAGGCCTTCATCCGCCACAACATCAACCTGGTGCGCGCCGGCGCCTCGCTGGGCGTCCCGGATGTGGCCGACATGCTGTCCATTTCCGACGCCGAGGCCCGCCGGCAGTTCGTCGAGCAGACCGCTGCTTTCAATCGCATGCGCGGCCGCACGGCGGCGCAGGCCGGCGCCGTGGCGGCCGGCCCGGCGGCCGCGGGCGCGGTCTCCAGCGAGACCGCCGAGACGCAGTCCGCCGACAACACCGCCCCGAAAGATCAGGTGCGGCTCAGCCAGGGCGGCGCCGCGGCCGACGCGGATGCCCGCACGGCCAAGCAGCATGCCCTGCGGGATGCCGAATCCCGCGTCGACCAATTGCAGGACAACGTGCAGCATCTGAACCAGGCCCTGCAGGCGCAGGGCGAAGCCGCCCGCAATGCTGCCGCCGATGGCGCGCAGGCCATCAGCCAGTCGATCTCCCAGATCGCCAGCGCCATCAGCGAGGCCAGCCACGATGCCGTGGCCCAGGCCGACGAGCAGGCCGCGCCCGCGGGGCAGACCGCCGCCTCTTCCGGCGCCTCGCAGCCGGCCGGTGGAACGGCGCATGACGCGGCTGGCGGCTCTGGCTCGGCGTCCGCAAGCCAGGCATCCGGCGGCACGGCGTCGGCCGGCGCCGCCGGGACGGGCGCCGTGGCCGCCGGAGGCGGCGCGAACGGCGCCTCGTCCGGCGTTTCGGCCTCCGGCAATTCCGCCACGGGCGACAACACGACGGGCAACTCTACGACGGGCAGCGCCGCGGCGGGCGCGTCCGCCGCGGGTGCGGCTTCTTCGGCGACTGCGGATGGCGCTGCCGCGTCGGCGGGCGGATCGAGGGTCCCCGGCGCCGGCGGCTCCGCCATGGTGCCGGGCGGGACGCCCGGCGCGGCCCCGGCCGAGGCGGCGGAACTGCAGCCCTCGGCCCAGGCCGAGCATCGCGCATCCTGGATCCAGGATCACCTGCTGGGGGTCATGACCGGCCTGCTGGCCGTCATCGTCTTCATCATCGCCTGGCTGCTGCGGCGGGCCAACACGGCACGCGACGACGCGGCCGACAGCCCCCAGGTGACCGAGGCCATGGTGCGCGAAAAGCTCCAGGGCGTGGACCTGGATCTCCCCGCCCGGGACGCCGCGCACACGCCGCCCAGGGCCTAGCGCCTCGTGGGCCGCATCGCGCTCGGCATCAGCTACGACGGTTCCGGCTGGCTGGGATGGCAGACGCAGCCGGGAGGCCGCACGCTGCAGGACACGCTCGAAACCGCGTTGCGCCGCTTCCTGGACGCGCCCGCGGTTCCCACGGTCTGTGCGGGCCGCACCGACACCGGCGTCCATGCCCTGCAGCAGATCGTCCATCTGGATACTGAGGCCGTGCGCCGCGACGAATCCTGGGTGCGGGCGCTGAACTCCCATCTGCCGCCCAGCATCGCCGTGCAGTGGGCCCGGCCGGTGGCGCCCGACTTCCATGCCCGTTTCGATGCCCGGGCGCGCACCTACTTCTATGTTCTGCGCAGCGCCCCGGTGCGCTCGCCGGCGCTGCAGGGCAGGGTGGGCTGGGTGCACGACGCCCTGGACGATGCGGCCATGCGCGAGGCCGCCGGCCTGCTGGTGGGCGAGCATGACTTCAGCGCCTTTCGCGCGTCCGAATGCCAGGCCGCGAGTCCCGTGCGCACCCTGCAGTCCCTGGCCGTCGTCCGGCAGGGCGACTTCCTGATCTTCGAATTCCGCGCCAACGCGTTCCTGCACCATATGGTGCGCAACCTGATGGGCACCCTGCTCATGGTGGGGCGCGGCCGGCGGCCCGCGTCCTGGGCCGGCGAGGTGCTGGCCGGACGGGACCGCCGCCGCGCGGCCCCGACCTTCATGCCCGACGGCCTGTACCTGGCCCACGTGGCCTATCCTCAGGCCCCCGGGCTGCCTCTGCTGGCGCCGGCCGTTGCGCTGCGCCATCACCTGGGCATCGCGCCGTTGCCGGAAAAAGACGGAGAATATCCGGGAGATTCCCGTAGTTGACATGGTGCGCCATCGGCTAGAATTGAGCGTTTTGCAGCCGCCGCCGGCGTCCTCGGCGGTGTCCGTATCGTAGGCTGACTAGGCAGACAATGAGAATCCTTCTGAAGATCTCCGGGTGGATCGACGCCCTGAATACCGTGGTCGGACAGGCCGTGACCTGGCTGGTGCTGATCGTGGCCGTGATCAGCGCCAGCAACGCCGTGATGCGCAAGCTCTTCAGCCTCAGTTCCAACGCCTGGCTGGAGTTGCAGTGGTATCTGTTCGGCGCCATCTTCCTGCTGGCCGCCGGCTACACCTTCCTGCGCAACGAGCACGTCCGGGTCGACGTCCTGTCGCAGAAACTGCCCGAGCGCACGCAGGTCGGCATCGAGATCTTCGGGGTCGTGTTCTTTCTGCTGCCGGCGGCCTGCCTCGTGTGCTGGCTCTCGATTCCCTTCTTCTGGGAATCCTACATCACGCACGAGCTGTCCTCGAATACCGAGGGCCTGATCCGCTGGCCCGCAAAACTGCTCATTCCGGTGGGCTTCTTCCTGCTGATCCTGGCGGGCATCTCGCACCTCATCAAGTGCGTCGGGTTCCTGCGCGGCGGGTGCGGCAATCCCATGCGCGTGTCCACTGGCAAGACCGCCGAGGAAGCGCTGGTCGAGGACATCCTCGCCCAGCAGCAGGCTGAACAATCCCTCAAACCGACCCAGGGGCGTTGACCATGGAGTTTATCGTCGGCAATCTCGCCCCGATCATGTTCGTCAACCTGATCGTCTTCCTGCTGTTCGGCTTTCCGGTCGCCTTTTCCCTGGCGGCCACCGGTGTGGTGTACGGCCTGGTGGCCGTGCAGCAGGACCTGATGAGCCCGCTGCTGTTCCAGGCCCTGCCGCAGCGCATCTTCGGCATCGTCGGCAACGACACCTTGCTGGCGGTCCCGTTCTTCACCTTCATGGGGCTGATCCTGGAACGCTCGGGCATGGCCGAGGACCTGCTCGACACGGTGGGCCGCCTGTTCGGCCCTCTGCGCGGCGGCCTGGCCATCGCCGTCGTGTTCGTGGGCGCGCTGCTGGCGGCCACCACCGGGGTGGTGTCGGCCTCGGTGATCTCCATGGGCCTGATTTCGCTGCCCATCATGCTGCGCTACGGCTACGACCGGCGGCTCGCATCGGGCGTGATCGCGGCCTCCGGCACGCTGTCGCAGATCATCCCGCCCTCGCTGGTGCTGATCGTGCTGGCCGACCAGCTGGGACGCTCGATCGGCGACATGTACCGCGGGGCGATGGTGCCGGGCCTGCTGCTGGCGGGCGCCTACATGGTCTACATCTTCATCATCGCCGTGGTCAAGCCCGGCCACGTGCCGGCGCTGCCGCCCGAGGCGCGCGGCGAGGTCGATGCCAAGGGACGACGCGGGCTGCGCTCGCTGCTGGTGCTGACCGTGATCGCCGCCGCCGTGGCGCACTGGGGGTCGGACTATTATTTCCGCTCGCATACGGACATCCCGGTCGACGAGCGCATCGTCATCATCCTGCTGATCTGGGGCTGCGCGGCCCTGGCCATGGCGCTGGGCAACCGGCTGCTGCGCCTGGGGTGGCTGTCCTCGCTGGCCGAGCAAGTCGTGTTCGTCATGATTCCGCCGCTCGCCCTGATCTTCCTGGTGCTGGGCACGATCTTCATCGGCGTGGCCACGCCCACCGAGGGCGGCGCCATGGGCGCGGTCGGCGCGCTCATCATGGCGGTGTCGCGGGGCCGGTTCTCCCTGCAGCAGTTGCGCCAGGCCATGGAAAGCACGGCACGCCTGACCTGCTTCGTGATCTTCATCCTGGTGGGCTCGACGATCTTCAGCCTCAGCTTCCGGGGCATCAACGGCGACGTCTGGGTCGAGCAGCTGCTGCTGCACGTGCCGGGGGGCGAGGTGGGCTTCCTGATCGTGGTCAGCCTGATCACGTTCTTTCTCGCATTCTTCCTCGATTTCTTCGAGCTCGCCTTCATCATCGTTCCGCTGCTGGGGCCGGTGGCCGACAAGATGGGCATCGACCTGATCTGGTTCGGCGTGCTGCTGGCCGTCAACATGCAGACCTCGTTCGTGCATCCGCCCTTCGGTTTCGCCCTGTTCTACCTGCGCTCGGTCGCGCCCAAGGAAGACTACCGCGACCGGGTGACCGGCCAGCTCATCCCCAAGGTCACGACCGCCCAGATCTACTGGGGCTCGATTCCCTTCATCGTCATCCAGGTCCTCATGGTGATCGCGGTGCTGGTCTTCCCCGGCATGGTGACGCACTACAAGAGCAATGCCTCCACGGTGAATCCGGCGTCCGTGACCTTCGGCCAGGACAGCGCCTACGGCCTGGATTCCTACGGCGGGGGCGACGCGGGCGGGGCGTTCCAGTGAACGCGGCCGCGCGCACACGCGTCAAGATCTGCGGGCTGACCCGCCTGCAGGACCTGGACGCCGCGGTGGCCGCGGGGGCCGACGCCGTCGGCCTGGTCTTCTATCCGCCCAGCCGCCGCTGCCTGGGCCTCGAGCAGGCCGCGGCGCTGCGCGCCCGGGCGCCGGCCTTCGTCGGCGTCACGGCCCTGTTCGTGAATCCCGAGGCGCCTGCCGTGCAGCAGGTGATCGAGGCCGTGCGCCCGGACCTGCTGCAGTTCCACGGCGAGGAATCCCCTGATTTCTGCGCCGGGTTCGGCATGCGCTATCTCAAGGCCTTCCGGGCGGGGGCGCCGGGGCTGGACACGGCCGCCGGCCTGGCCCGGGCCTGCGAGGCCCACGGCCGGGCGGCCGGCTGGCTGTTCGACAGCTACAGCCCGGGGTACGGCGGCAGCGGCAGCAGTTTCGACACGGCCTTGCTGGCCGGGGTGCCGCGCGGCGCCGGCGTGCCGGCGCTGATCCTGTCGGGCGGCCTGCAGGCGGGAACGGTGGGCGGGCAGATCGCCGCCCTGGCGCCGTTTGCCGTCGACGTCAGCAGCGGGGTCGAGTCGGCGCCCGGCATCAAGGACCCGGAACGCATCCGGGCATTTCTGCAGGCGGTGCGGGCCGCCGACGCGGCCCGGATGTCCTGAGGCGCCCGGGCCAGGCCCGGGCGGGTGTTCAGGCGGCGCGGCGCCGGGCCGACCGGTTGACGGCCAGGGCCGCCAGAGTGCAGACCGCGCCCGACAGCAGATACCCGCTGATTCCGCCCAGGCCGTAGCGGTCCGAGACCCCCAGCGCGACCAGCGGCGCGAAAGCCGCGCCCACCAGCCATGCCAGATCGGCGGTCAGCGCGGCGCCCGTGTAGCGGCATGCCGGCAGGAAATTGGCCGTGGCTGTGCCCGAGGACTGGCCGTAGGACAGGCCCAGCAGCGCGAAGCCGGCCAGGATGAACGTATCCTGGCGCATCGCGCCGCCGCCCAGCAGCCAGGGCGAGGCGAGGGCGAAGGCGCCGATCAGCACGGCCACCAGGCCCAGCGTGTGGCGCCGGCCGATGCGGTTGGCCAGGTGCCCGGAAACCAGCATGGCGCCCAGGGCGATCGCCGCGCCCAGGAGTTCGATCGTCAATACCTGGGGCACGGTTCTCTGATGCCGCAGGACGAGCCAGGACAGCGGAAACAGCGTGACCAGGTGGAACAGCGCATAGCTCGCCAGCGCGGCGAAGGCGCCGGTGACGATGTGCCGGCCCTGGGTGCGGACCATCTCCAGCGTGCCGATCGGGCGCAGTTCGCGTTCTTCCAGCAGGCGCGAGAAATCGTTGTCCATCACCAGCCGCAGGCGCGCGAACAGCCCCACGACGTTGATGGCCAAGGCCACGAAGAACGGAAAGCGCCAGCCCCAGCCGGTGAAGTCCGCCGGTTCCAGGCGGGTGTACAGGTAGAGGAACAGCGCGGCGGCCACGAAGAAGCCGAGGGGCGCCGACAGCTGCCCCAGCATGGCGTACCAGCCGCGCCGCCGGGCGGGCGCGTTCAGGGCCAGCAGCGAGGGCAGGCCGTCCCAGGAGCCGCCCCAGGCAATGCCCTGCAGGCAGCGAAAAAGCGCCAGCAGGACGATGGCGTGCACGCCCAGGGTCTCGTGGGTCGGCAGGAAGGCGATGCCCGCCGTGGCCGTGCCCAGCAGGAACAGCGCCGCCGTCAGCTTCATGCCCCGGCCCCAGTGCTTTTGCACGTGCATGAACAGCGTCGTGCCGAAGGGCCGGGTAATGAAGGCCAGGGCGAAGATGGCAAAGGCGTACAGCGTGCCGGTAAGGGGATCCGCGAAGGGAAAGAACACCTGGGGAAACACGATCACCGAGGCGATCCCGTAGGTGAAGAAGTCGAAGTATTCCGAGGTGCGGCCGATGATCACGCCGACCGCGATGTCGCCGGGGGATACGGAAGGGTGGCCCTCGGCGTGGCGGGCGGCCCTGGCCTGGTCGTCTTCCCGGGCGCGCGGTCCGGGCAGGCGGGTGTTGAGGATATGTGCTGTCATCGGGTCCTCCTGGTCTGCGACGCGGGCCGCCCGCGCGCAGGCGGCCTCGCACATAGGATTCCATGCCGGCGCCGGAGTCCGCCATTGGACATTACCCGCAGTAACCCTGCCCACCGAAGGGGCATGAGTCAAAATGTCCAATTTTCACCTCGACATTTCAAATCTATAGTAACGGCCTCGCTTGAAGACACCTGGAATCGGCACGCAAGGCAATGAGGCACGACAAGATTCTGAAACGACTGCTGGGCACGGCCCCGGTCCTGCTGTTGGGCGGCTGCAACGCCGTGCTGCTGAACCCCTCGGGCGACGTGGCCCTGCAGCAGCGCAACCTGATCTACACGGCGACCGGCCTGATGCTGATCGTCATCCTGCCGGTGATCGCCGCCACGATCCTGTTCGCCTGGCGCTACCGGGCGACCAACCGCAAGGCCCGCCACGAGCCCGACTGGGACCACTCCACCCGCCTGGAGCTGGTGATCTGGTCGGTGCCGCTGATGATCATCATCGCGCTGGGCAGCGTCACCTGGGTCAGCACCCACCTGCTCGATCCCTACCGCCCGCTGAGCCGGATCTCGGCGGACAAGCCCCTGGCCGCCCACGTCGAGCCGCTCACCGTCGAGGTGGTGGCCCTGGACTGGAAGTGGCTGTTCATCTACCCCGAATACGGTTTTGCCACCGTGAACGAGCTGGCGGCGCCGGTGGATCGGCCGATCCGCTTCAAGATCACGGCCTCCTCGGTGATGAATTCCTTCTTCATCCCCGCGCTGGCCGGCCAGATCTACGCCATGCCGGGCATGCAGACGATGCTGCACGCGGTGATCAACGCGCCCGGCGACTACGAGGGCATGTCCGCGAACTACAGCGGCGCGGGATTCTCGGGCATGCATTTCCGCTTCCACGGTCTGGACCAGGCGGGCTTTGACCAATGGGTGGCGAAGAACCGCGCCGCCGGCGGCATCCTGGATCGCGCGGCCTACCAGGCCCTGGAGAGGCCCAGCGAGAATGACCCGGTGCGCCGCTGGGCGGCCGTCGACCCCGACCTGTACCGCCTGATCCTGAATCGCTGCGTGCGGCCCGGCTCGACCTGCATGAGCGACCTCATGCAGCCTATGGAGAAGTAAAAATGGATTTGCGAACCTGGATCCTGGGCCGGCTCAGCCTGGAGGCCATTCCCTATCACGAGCCGATCCTGGTGGCGACCTTCGCCGGGGTGGCCGTGATCGGCCTGGCCGTCCTGGCCCTGATGACGCGCTACCGCCTGTGGGGCCCGCTGTGGCGCGACTGGGTCGTGAGCATCGACCACAAGAAGATCGGCATCATGTACATGGCGCTGGGCGTGGTGATGCTGCTGCGCGGCTTTGCCGACGCGGCCATGATGCGCCTGCAGCAGGCGGTGTCATTCGGCGACGCGCTGGGCTACCTGCCGCCGCACCACTACGATCAGATCTTCACTGCGCACGGCGTGATCATGATCTTCTTCGTGGCCATGCCGTTCATCACCGGCCTGATGAACTATGTCGTGCCGCTGCAGATCGGCGCGCGCGACGTGGCCTTTCCCTTCCTGAACAACTTCAGCTTCTGGATGACCACGGGCGGCGCCGTCCTGGTGATGATGTCGCTGTTCGTGGGCGAGTTCGCCCGCACCGGCTGGCTGGCCTATCCGCCGCTCTCGGGCCTGGGCTTCAGTCCCGACGTGGGGGTGGACTACTACATCTGGGCGCTGCAGGTCGCCGGCGTGGGCACGCTGCTGTCCGGGATCAACCTGGCGGTCACCATCATCAAGATGCGCGCGCCGGGCATGAAGCTCATGAAGATGCCGGTCTTCACCTGGACCGCGCTGTGCACCAACATCCTCATCATCATCACCTTCCCGGTGCTGACGGCCACGCTCGCGCTGCTGGGCATGGACCGCTACCTGGGCACCCAGTTCTTCACCAACGACCTGGGCGGCAATCCGATGATGTACGTGAACCTGATCTGGATCTGGGGCCATCCGGAGGTCTACATCCTGATCCTGCCGCTGTTCGGCGCGTTCTCCGAGATCGCCGCCACGTACTGCGGCAAGCGCCTGTTCGGCTACACGTCCATGGTGTATGCGACCATCGTGATCACGGTGCTGTCCTACCTGGTCTGGCTGCACCATTTCTTCACCATGGGTTCGGGCGCCAGCGTCAACTCCTTCTTCGGCATCACGACGATGATCATCTCGATCCCCACGGGGGCGAAGATCTTCAATTGGCTGTTCACCATGTACCGGGGCCGCATCCGCTTCGAGCTGCCCATGATGTGGACGGTGGCCTTCATGATCACCTTCGTGATCGGCGGGATGACGGGCGTGCTGCTGGCCGTGCCGCCGGCCGACTTCGTGCTGCACAACAGCCTGTTCCTGATCGCGCACTTCCACAACGTCATCATCGGCGGGGTGGTGTTCGGCGTGTTCGCCGCGATCAACTACTGGTTCCCCAAGGCCTTCGGCTTCCGCCTGAACGCGTTCTGGGGCAAATGCTCCTTCTGGTGCTGGGTGGTGGGTTTCTGGGTGGCCTTCATGCCGCTCTACATCCTGGGCCTGATGGGCGTCACCCGCCGCCTGAGCCACTTCGAGGATCCCTCGCTGCAGATCTGGTTCCAGGTCGCCGCGGCCGGCGCCGTCCTGATCGCGCTGGGCATCGCGTTCTTCCTGGTGCAGATCTACGTCAGCTGGCGCGACCGCGAGGCGCTGCGCGACGTCACGGGCGACCCCTGGGACGGCCGCACCCTGGAATGGTCGACCTCGTCGCCCCCGCCGGACTACAACTTCGCCTTCACTCCGCGCGTCCATGAACGCGACGCCTGGTGGCACATGAAGCAGTCGGACTACCGCCGGCCCGAGGATGGCTTCGTCGACATCCACATGCCGAAGAACACCGCCGCCGGCTTCATCCTGGCCGCGTTGAGCTCGGTCCTCGGCTTCACCCTGATCTGGCACATGTGGGCGCCGGCGATCGCGGCCTTCGTGGTCCTGATCGCCGCCGCCATCCGCCATACCTTCAACTACCGCCGCGACACCCACGTTCCCGCCACGGACGTGGCGCGCGCGGAGCACGCCCGCACCCTGCAGTTGGCCCGCCATGTCTGATACCCACATCCTGCACGCACCCGCGGCGGGCGGCCCGGCCGCCGCCCGCGATTCCCGCTTCATCGTCCGGGAACCCCATCATCCGGAAAACGGCACGCTGCTCGGCTTCTGGATCTACCTGATGAGCGATTGCCTGATCTTCGCCTGCCTGTTCGCCGTGTACGGCGTGCAGGGCAGGGCGTATGCGGGCGGGCCGACGGGCGCCCAGCTGTTCGACCTGCCGCTGGTGGCGGTGAACACGGCCATGCTGCTGCTGTCCTCGATCACCTACGGCTTCGCCATGCTGGAGTCCCAGCGCGGCCGGCTGCGCCAGACCCTGGGCTGGCTGGTGGTGACGGGGCTGTTCGGGCTGGCCTTCCTGGCGCTGGAGCTGCACGAGTTCCACCATCTGATCGAGCACGGCGCAAGCCCAGGGCGCAGCGCCTTCCTGTCATCATTCTTCACGCTGGTCGGCACCCACGGCCTGCACGTGACCTTCGGGATCGTGTGGCTGGTCACGCTGCTGTTCCAGCTCGGGCGTCACGGCCTGATTCCGGAGAACCGGCGCCGCCTGATGTGCCTGTCGATGTTCTGGCACTTCCTGGACGTGGTCTGGATCGGCGTCTTCACCTTTGTCTACCTGATGGGAGTGCTGCCATGAGCCACGATCACACCACGCCCGGGCACGACGCGGCCCATGCCGGGGAAGGCGGCCATGCGCCCAGCACGTTCCGCGGCTACATGACCGGCTTCGTCCTGTCGGTGATCCTGACCGTGATCCCGTTCTGGCTGGTGATGGACGGCGTCCTGGCGGGCTCGGGCGCCACCGCCCTGGCGATCCTGGGGATCGGCGCCGTGCAGATGGTGGTGCACATGGTCTATTTCCTGCACATGAATCCGCGCTCCGAAGGCGGCTGGACCTTGCTGGCGCTGATCTTCACCGTCATCATCGTGGCCATCGCTTTGGCGGGCTCTCTGTGGGTGATGTACCATCTCAACGTCAATATGATGCCGGGGCATCTGCACGACATGCCGTCGATGTAGGCTCCGCGCGACCGCAAGCCCGCTTCGGCCGGCCGCGTCCCCGTCTCCCGCATCCGCTTGTTTTCGTCCATCGTGTCCCAACGCCCCTCACGCCCCTTGCCCACGGGATGGCTCGTCCTCTGGACCGTCCTGCTCGTGGCGGCGCTGGGCGGCTTCGTCGCGCTGGGCACCTGGCAGATCCAGCGGATGCACTGGAAACACGCGCTCATGGCGCGGGTCGACGGCTTCCTGCATGCGCCGCCCGTTGCCGCGCCGGGGCCCGGGGCCTGGGCGGGCCTGCGGTCCGGCCGCGACGAATACCGGCGGGTCGCGCTGCACGGCGTCCTGCTGGACCGTGAAATCCTGGTCCAGGCCAATACCGGGCTGGGCGCGGGGTTCTGGGTCATGACGCCCCTGCGGCGCGACGACGGCAGCATCGTCTTCGTCAACCGCGGCTTCGTCGATGCGGCGCATCGCGATCCCGGCAGCCGGGGCGGGCCCGCGCCAAGCGGCCCGGTGCGCATTGAGGGCCTGCTGCGCCTGTCGCAGCCCGGCGGCGGCTTTCTGCGCCGCAACGCGCCGGAGCAGGGGCGCTGGTATTCCCGCGACGTGGCCGCCATGGCCCGGTCCCTGGGCCTGCCGTCGGTCGCGCCGTATTTCGTCGACCAGTCGGCGGACGGCGGCGCCGACGGGCTTGCCGTGTCGCGGCCGCGCCGCTGGCCCGTGCCCGGCCTGACGGTCGTGCATTTCCGCGATGCGCACCTCGGCTACGCGCTCACCTGGTACGCGCTGGCGGCCATGACGGCGGCGGCTCTGGCCTACGGCGCGCGTCAGGAATGGCGGCGCCGCGCCGGAGGGCGGGCATGACCGGGGCCCGGCCGGCGCTTGCGGACGGCACGCACATGGCGGGCCGGCAGAACCTGCGCCTGCTGGTGCAGTTGCGCTGGATCGCGGTGCTGGGCCAGGCGCTGGCCATCGTCGTGGCCGTGGACGGTTTCTCGCTGGCGCTGCCGCTGTTCGACATGGCGCTGGTGGCAGGCCTGCTGACCGTCTTCAACCTCTTCAGCCAGCTGCGCCTGAAATGGCACCTGCCCGTGAGCCAGGTCGAGCTGTTCCTGGCGCTGCTGGCCGACGTCGCGGCGCTGACCGCCCAGCTGTACCTGAGCGGCGGCGCCACCAATCCTTTCATCTTCCTCTATCTGCTGCAGGTGGCCCTGGCCGCTGTCCTGCTGCGGCGGCGCACGACCTGGCTGATGGCGGGCGTGACCTCGGCCGCGTTCGCCGGCTTGGTGCTGACGCATCATCACGGCTACACCCTGCCGCTGGACCTGGGCGGCGGGCTGGACAGCCCCTTCGTGCTGGGAATGCTGGTCTGCTTCGCCCTGAACGCCGTCTTGCTGGCGGCCTTCATCACCCGGATCACGCAGAACGTGCGCACCCGCGACGCGCGCCTGGCGGCACTGCGCCAGCGCGCGTCCGAGGAAGAGCACATCGTGCACATGGGCCTGCTGGCCTCGGGGGCGGCCCACGAACTGGGCACACCCCTGGCGACGCTGGACGTGATCCTGGGCGACTGGGTCCATGCGCCCGCGGTGGCCGCGGACGCCGAACTGCAACAGGACGTGCGGGACATGCAGGCCCAGGTGCAGCGCTGCAAGACCATCCTGAGCGGCATCCTGATGTCGGCCGGGGAGGTGCGCGGCGAGGCCCTGACGCGCACCACCGTGACCGCCTTTCTGGACGGGCTGGTGGCGCAATGGCGGCAGGCGCATCCGGCGGCCCGTCTGGAGTATCGCCGCGAGGTCGATGCGGACGTGGTGGTGATCGCCGATGCCGGCCTGCGGCAGATGGTGTTCAATGTCCTGAACAACGCCCTGGAGGCATCGCCCACGCTGCAGCAGCTCACGGCCGTCCTGGAGGGCGGCCAGCTGACGCTGGAGGTCCGCGACCGGGGGCCGGGCTTCGTCCAGGAGGTCCTGCATTCGCTGGGCAAGCCCTACCGGTCCACCAAGGGGCAGCCGGGCAGGGGCCTGGGCCTGTTCCTGTCGCACAAGGTGGCGAAGTCCCTGAGCGGCACCCTCTGCGCGAGCAACCTGCCCGAAGGCGGCGCCTGCGTCACGATCCGCTTTCCCCTGTCCGCCCTGACGCCGGAGGATGCCGATGAACCCGCCGCATGAAACGGCCGCGGCCGAGCAGCGCCTGCTGCTCGTGGTCGAGGACGACGAATCCTTGTCGCATTCCCTCGCACGCTCGTTCGAGCGCCGCGGCTACCGCGTGCTGCGCGCCGCCAGCCTGGAATCCGTCGAGGTCCTGCTGGCGCAGGGCCATACGCCCGGCTATGCCGTCGTGGACCTGAAGCTGCAGGGCGAGGCCTCGGGCCTGGCCTGCGTGCAGCGCCTGCACGCGCATGCGCCCGGGATGCTGATCGTGGTCCTCACGGGTTTCGCCAGCATCGCCACGGCCGTCGAGGCGGTCAAGCTGGGCGCCTGCCATTACCTGGCCAAGCCCTCGAACACGGACGACATCGAACGCGCCTTCGCCCGGACCGAGGGCGACGTCGAGGCCGCCCTGGCGCCGCGCCAGGCGTCGATCAAGACGCTGGAATGGGAACGCATCCACGAGGTGCTGGCGGCGACCAATTTCAATATCTCCGAGACGGCCCGCCGGCTCGGCATGCACCGGCGCACCCTGGCGCGCAAGCTGGAAAAGCGCCAGGTGCGGTGATCCGCCGCGCCCGCGCCAGGGCAGGGGATGCCGTCGGGAACGGGTGCCGCGCAGCACGCGCCGCCGTCCGGCGTCCAAGCTTATAATTGCCGCCGCAGGGATATCCCTTGCAGAAAAAACCGATGCCGGCGGGTAGACTGAACGCCGCATCGACCGGTCCGGGCACGACCCGGCATCGCCACCCGTTCAAAGGAGCCCTTCATGAATCTGCATCCCGTCCTTCGCAAGCTCGCAGGCGCCGCCGCCGTGGTCGGCGCGCTGGCTGCGGCGCAGGCCCAGGCACAATCCGTGGCGGTCACCTCCATCGTCGAGCATCCCGCCCTCGATGCCGTGAAGGACGGCGTGCGCGAGGCGCTCACCAAGGCCGGCTACACCGAGGCCAAGGGCCTCAAATGGCAGTTCCAGACGGCGCAGGGCAATACGGCCATCGCCGCCCAGATCGCCCGCAAGTTCGTCGGCGACAAGCCCGACGTGATCGTGGCCATCGCCACGCCCTCGGCGCAGGCCGTGGTGGCCGCCACCAAGTCGATCCCCGTCGTCTATTCCGCGGTGACGGATCCGGTCGCCGCCCAGCTCGTTCCCGACTGGGGCGCCTCGGGCACCAATGTGACCGGCGTGTCCGATGCCCTGTCGCTGGACAAGCAGATCGAGCTCATCAAAAAGGTCGTGCCCAATGCCAAGAAGGTCGGCATGGTCTACAACCCCGGCGAGGCCAACTCGGTGGTGGTGGTCAAGCAACTGCGCGAGCTGCTGCCCAAGGCCGGCATGAGCCTGGTCGAGGCCACGGCCGCCCGCACGGTGGACGTGGGCGCGGCCGCCCGCAGCCTGGTGGGCAAGGTCGACGTCATCTATACCAATACCGACAACAACGTGGTCTCGGCCTACGAGTCCCTGGTCAAGGTCGGCAATTCGGCCAAGATCCCGCTGGTGGCCTCGGACACCGACAGCGTCAAGCGCGGCGCCATCGCGGCGCTGGGGGTCAATTACCACGACCTGGGCGTGCAGACCGGCGCCCTGGTGGTGCGCATCCTCAAGGGTGAAAAACCCGGCTCCATCGCTTCCGAGACCAGCGCCCGCCAGCAGCTGTTCGTCAACCTCGGCGCCGCGAAAAAGCAAGGCGTGACCCTGTCCGACGCCCTCATCAAGTCGGCCGCCCAGGTCATCAAGTAAATCCCCGCGCGGCCGGCGCCCGGACCCCGGGCCCGCCGGCCGCCATGCCGCCCGCGGCGGCATGCCCCGACTGTCCGGAGCCCGGCTCCGGCGGACGCCCGCCCCAGGCCTGACGCGCCGTGGCGGGTCTGCTTTTCCAGAGAATCCCATGTCCATTTATTCCATGTGGGGCGCCTTCGAGATCGGGCTGATCTTCGGCCTGGTCGCCCTGGGCGTCCTGATTTCCTTCCGGGTCCTGAATTTTCCCGATCTGACCGTGGACGGCAGTTTCCCCCTGGGCGGGGCGACGGCCGCGATCCTGATCCACCACGGTATGGATCCCTTCCTGGCGACGGGAATCGCCACCCTGGCGGCCGGCTTTGCGGGCATGATCACGGGCTGGCTCAACGTCAGCCTGAAGATCATGGATCTGCTGGCCAGCATCCTGATGATGATCGCGCTGTATTCGATCAACCTGCGGGTCATGGACGCCCCCAATGTGCCGCTGATCACCGATCCCACCGTCTTTACCGTGCTGCAGCCCGACGGCGTGGACGATTTCGTGGCCCGTCCGCTCATCCTGCTGGCGCTGGTGGTCGTGGTCAAGCTGCTGCTGGACTGGTTCTTCTCGACCCAGGTGGGCCTGGCCATGCGTTCGACCGGGTCCAATCCCCGCATGGCGCGCGCCCAGGGCATTCACACCGGGCGGATGATCCTGCTGGGTATGGCCATCTCCAACGCCCTCTGCGGCCTGGCGGGCGCGCTGTTCGCCCAGTCGCAGGGCGGGGCGGACATTTCCATGGGGATCGGCACCATCGTGATCGGCCTGGCCGCCGTCATCATCGGGGAATCCATCCTGCCCACGCGCCGCCTGATGGTGGCCACGCTGGCCGTCGTGATCGGCGCGGTGCTGTACCGGTTCTTCATCGCGCTGGCGCTGAACGCCGACTTCGTCGGCCTGAAGGCCCAGGACCTGAACCTGGTCACGGCCGTGCTGGTGACGGTGGCGCTGGTGATTCCGCTGGTCAAGCAGCGTCTGTCGAAAAAGAGGGCCTGAGCCATGTTGAGCGCACAGAATCTGCAGCTGACCTTCAATCCCGGCACGCCCATCGAGACGCAGGCGCTGCGCGGCATGTCCCTGGACATCCCGGCGGGCCAGTTCGTCACGGTGATCGGCTCCAACGGCGCGGGCAAGTCCACCTTCCTGAACGCCATCTCGGGCGAGCAGACGGTCGACAGCGGGTCCATCGTGATCGATGGCGAGGACGTCACCCGCCAGCCGGTCTGGGACCGCGCCCGCAAGGTCGCCCGGGTCTTCCAGGATCCCATGGCCGGGACCTGCGAGAACCTGACGATCGAGGAAAACATGTCGCTCGCGCTGGGCCGCGGCCAGTTCCGCAGCCTGCGACAGGCGGTGCGCGCGGAAATGCGCGTGCTGTTCCGCGAGCGGCTGGCCATGCTGGGCCTGGGGCTGGAAAACCGCCTCACCGACCGCATCGGCCTGCTCTCGGGCGGCCAGCGCCAGGCCGTCAGCCTGCTGATGGCCGCGCTGCGTCCCTCGCGCATCCTGCTGCTGGACGAGCACACCGCGGCCCTGGACCCGCGCACGGCACAGTTCGTGCTGGACCTGACGGCCCGCATCGTCGCCGAGCATGGCCTGACGACCATGATGGTGACGCACAGCATGCGCCAGGCTCTGGACGTGGGCGACCGTACGGTCATGCTGCACCAGGGCAGGGTGGTGCTGGACGTTTCCGGCGACACCCGCCGCGGCCTGGAGGTTCCGGACTTGCTGGCGATGTTCGAGCGCGTCCGCGGCGAGGAACTCGCCGACGACACCTTGCTGCTGGGATGAGGCCGGACACGAAAGGGTCCCTGCGGACCCTTTCGTGCCGGCCGAATCGGAGCGCCCTGCAGGGCGCTCCGTGGGGGGCGATGGCAAGAGGCCAGGGTTTTCGTGCCGGCCGAATCGGAGCGCGAACATTTATTGACAAAGAACGCCCCGATTGTCAAAATGTCTGGATGATACAAAAACTGAGTCCGGAAGCCCTGGCCGAGCGACGCACCCGCATCCTGGATGCGGCGCGCTGGTGCTTCCTGAACTTCGGTTTCAAGCGCACCACCCTCGACGAGATCGCGCGCCGGGCCTCCATTTCCCGCACCTTGCTCTATCGTACCTTCCGGGACAAGGAAGACCTCTTCGTCCAGGTGTTCGACGACTGGCTGATGTCGCGGCTGGAACCCGCCTTGCTCGCCGCCCGTCAGCCCGGTCCTCCGCGCGCGCGCCTCTACCGGATCTGCCAGATCGCGCTGCTGGATCTCTGGTCCGAGATGGAATCGGCGCCGATGTCCAGCGAATTCCAGGACGTGTGCGAACGCCTGCGGCCCCAGGTGGCCCATCAGCATCGCGACCGGTTCCGCGAGTGCGTCGCCGAGGTCCTGAAGGATCCGGTGGTGTCGCTGGTGTTCCAGCTGGCGCTGGAGGGCGTGTTCGAGGACCGGCCTCGGCTCGACGTCCTGCAGGTCCGGGTCGGGATCCTGGTGGACCGGTTCACCCGGGACCTGCCCGATCCCCAGAACGACTGATGCCCCTTCGACCGCGGGACCCTGCCATGGCCATAGTGACGCCCTCTGATTTCCCCTTATACTTTCCGCTTGCTTCCCCGGCCTTGGGCCGACCGTTTCCCTGTCGAAACGGCTGACCGGGCCCCGCCCGATATCCATCTGTTTTTCCAATCAAGAAACCATCATTTCGGGAGTTTTCTTATGGCCTTTCCGCAACAGCCCGCCGGCCGAGTCCTGCGGCCCTTGGCGTTGGCGCTGCTGCTGACCCTGGCCGCCTGCGGCGACCAGCCGCAAGAAGGCATGCAGGGCATGAAGGTTCCGGTCAGCGTGATCCAGGTCCAGCCCCACGCCGCGGACGTCACGACCGAGCTGCCGGGGCGCGTGCAGGCCATCGAGGACGCCGAGATCCGCGCCCGGGTGACCGGCATCGTCAAGGCCATCGAGTTCGAGCAGGGCAGCAAGGTCAAGGCCGGCCAGCTGCTGTTCACCATCGATCCCGCCCCCTACAAGGCGGCCCGCGACCAGGCCGCCGCGCAGCTGAAGAACGCCCAGGCGGCCGCCGCGACCGCGCGCCTGCAGGCCCAGCGCTTCGGCAAGTTGATCGGCCAGCACGCCATCAGCCAGCAGGATTACGACAACGCGGTCGCCCAGGCGCGCCAGACCGAGGCTGCCGTGGCCGCCGCCAAGGCCGTCCTCGAGGGCGCCGACATCGATCTCGGCTACACCCGGGTCACCTCGCCCATCGACGGCCAGATCGGCAAGTCCCTGGTCACCGTGGGGGCGCTGGTCAGCGCGTCCTCGGCCACGCAACTGGCCACCGTGCACCGGCTGGACCAGGTGTACGTCGACGTCACCCAGCCCGTGGCGCAGATTTCGCGTCTGCGCCAGCAGGTGGCCGACGGCGTCGTGCAGCCCGACGCGCAGGGCAACACGCAGGCCCGGGTGCTGCTGGAGGACGGCAGCGTCTACCGGCATGAGGGCAAGCTGCTGTTCTCCGGCGTGGCGGTCGACCCCGGCACCGGCCAGGTGAACCTGCGGGCGCTGTTCCCCAATCCGGAACAGATCCTGCTGCCCGGCCTGTACGTCCGCGTGCTGCTCGCCCAGGGCACCGACCCCAAGGCGCTGATCGTCCCCGAACAGGCCATCCAGCGCACCGCCGACGGCAACAGCACGGTCGTGCTGATCAAGGACGGCAAGGCCGTCTTCACGCCGGTGCAGGTCGGCCCGCGTTCGGGTCAGGGCTACATCATCTACCAAGGCGTGCAGGCCGGCGACCAGGTGGTCGTGGAAGGCTTCCAGAAAATCCGCCCGGGCGCGCCGGTGCAAGCCATCCCCTGGCAGCAGGGCGCCAAGCCCGCCGGCCAGCCCGGCGCCCAGGGTCCCGCCGCCGCGGGCGAGGCGGCTGGCAAGCCGGCTGCCGGCGCGCCGGCGGGCCAGCCCTCGGGCCAGAAGCCCGGATCCGACGCTTCGACGCAGCAGAAGGCGGGCTGACCGCCGGCCTCCTCGTCCCATCCCCGGTTCTCTAGCGAGCTCTCATGCCACAGTTTTTCATCGATCGACCGATTTTTGCCTGGGTGGTGGCGCTGGCCATCGCGCTGGCGGGGATCATGGCCATTCCGAACATGGCGGTGTCGCAGTACCCCGAGGTCGCGCCGCCGACCGTCAACATCAGCGCGACCTATCCCGGCGCCTCGGCATCCGAGGTCTCGACCAGCGTGGCCAGCGTCATCGAAAACGAGCTCAATGGCGCCCAGGGCCTGCTGTATTACGAATCGGTCAGCGATTCCTACGGCCAGGCCCAGATTACCGTGACCTTCGCCCCCGGCACGGACCCCGACATGGCGCAGGTGGACGTGCAGAACCGCCTGTCCAACGTCACCGCCAAGCTGCCGGCGGCCGTGGTCCAGCAGGGGCTGAAGGTCGACCAGTCGAACTCGGGCTTCCTGATGGTGGTCACGGTGTCGTCCAAGGACGGCTCCATGGACCAGACCGCGCTGGCCGACTACATCACCCGCAACATCCAGAACCCCATGTCCCGCATCAAGGGCGTGGGCAAGTTCCAGCTGTTCGCCTCCGGGCGCGCCATGCGCGTCTGGGTGGATCCGCAGAAACTGGTGGGCTACGGCCTGAGCATGGCGCAGGTCAACAGCGCCATCGCCGCGCAGAACATGGTGATTTCCGGCGGCATCCTGGGCTCGCCGCCCAATCCGGAAAACCAGCGGGTCGCCGCGCCGATCGTCGTCAACGGGCAGCTGAAGACGCCGGAGGAATTCGGCGACATCATCCTGCGCGCGAATCCGGACGGCTCCGCCGTGCGCATCCGCGATGTGGCGCGCGTCGAGCTCGGCTCCGACAACTACCAGTTCGGGGCGCGGCTGAACGGCAAGCCGACGGCCGCCTTCGCGCTGTCCTTGACGCCCAGCGCCAACGCCCTGGAGACCGCCAAGCTCGCCAAGGCGGAAATGGCCCAGCTGTCGAAATTCTTCCCCGACAACATCACCTACGAGATCCCGTACGACACTTCGCCCTACGTGGACCTGTCCATCGAGCAGGTCGTGCATACGCTGTTCGAGGCCATGGTGCTGGTGTTCATCGTGATGTTCGTCTTCCTGCAGAACGTCCGCTACACGCTCATCCCGGCTCTGGTGGTGCCTGTGGCGATCCTGGGCGCCTTCGCGGTCATGCTGGCGCTGGGATTCTCGATCAATGTGCTGACCATGTTCGCCATGGTGCTGGCGATCGGGATCCTGGTGGATGACGCCATCGTGGTGGTCGAGAACGTCGAGCGCATCATGGCCGAGGAAGGCCTGTCGCCGCGCGAGGCCACCAAAAAAGCCATGCCGCAGATCAGCGGCGCCATCGTCGGGATCACGCTGGTGCTGACCACGGTGTTCCTGCCGCTGGCCTTCATGTCCGGCTCGGTCGGCGTCATCTACCGCCAGTTCTCGGTGGCGATGGCCGTGTCCATCCTGTTTTCCGCCTTCCTGGCGCTCAGTTTCACGCCGGCGCTGTGCGCCACCATCCTCAAGCCCATCCCCAAGGGCCACCACGAGACCAAGGGCGGCGTGTTCGGCTGGTTCAACCGCTCTTTCGACCGCGGTACGCAGCGCTACACCAGCTGGGTCGGCCGCAGCCTCAAGCGCTCGCTGCGCATGATGGTGGTGTTCGCGCTGCTGGTCGGCGTGCTCGGCTGGATGTACGTGCGCCTGCCCTCGTCGTTCCTGCCCGACGAGGACCAGGGCTACGTGATCGCGAACATCGAGCTGCCGTCGGGGGCGACCTCCAACCGCACCATCGACATCATCCAGCAGGTCGAGCAGTACTTCATGAACCTGCCGCAGGTGGCCAACGTCATCGCCGTCCAGGGCTTCAGCTTCAACGGCAACGGCCTGAACGCCGCCATCGCCTTCGTCCCCTTGAAAGATTTTTCCGCGCGTAAGGGGCCCGGCGATTCGGCCCAGGCGATCTCGGGCACGGCCATGGGCAAACTGCTGTTCGGGCTGCCGGACTCCATGGTGATTTCCATCACGCCGCCGGCCATCTCGTCGCTGGGCAACGCCTCGGGCTTCGACCTGCGGCTGGAAGACCGCGGCGGCGTCGGCCACGACGCCCTGCAGGGCGCGGCGCAGCAGCTGCTGCAGTTGGCCAGCCAGAGCCCGATCCTGACGGGCACGCGGATCACCGGCCTGGGCGCCGGCCCGCAGCTGCGCGTGCAGATCGACCGCGCCAAGGCGGCCGCGCTGGGCGTGGACTTCTCCGAGGCGGCCAGCCTGATCTCCACAGCCATCGGTTCGTCCTACGTCGGCAAGTTCACCAACCAGGGCTGGGTGCAGAACATCTGGGTCCAGGCCGATCAGAAGTCCCGCATGGAGGCGGACGACATCCTGCGCCTGAACGCCCGCAACGCCAGCGGCGAGATGGTGCCCTTGTCGTCCTTCGTGACGCTCGACTGGACCCAGGGGCCCGTGCAGGTCGTGCGCTACAACGGCTATGAGGCGGTCCGGATCGGCGGCTCGGCGGCGCCGGGCTATTCCACCGGGCAGGCGATGGCCGAGATGGAACGCCTCGTCGCCCAGCTGCCAGGCGGCCTGGGCTACGAATGGACCGGCCTGTCCTACCAGGAAATCCAGGCGGGCAACCAGTCGGCCATCCTGATGGGCCTGTCGGTGCTGGTGGTGTTCATGGTGCTGGCCGCCCTGTATGAAAGCTGGGCGATTCCGCTGTCGGTCATGCTGGCCGTGCCCCTGGGCATGCTGGGGGCCGTGCTGCTCAGCAGCTTGATGGGCAAGTCCAATGACGTGTATTTTCAGGTCGGAATGGTGACGGTGATCGGCCTGGCGGCCAAGAACGCCATCCTGATCGTCGAGTTCGCCAAGGACCTCTACGCCAGCGGGGCCGGCCTCAGAGAGGCGGCCATCGAGGCCGCCCGCCTGCGGTTCCGTCCCATCCTGATGACGTCATTCGCCTTCATCCTCGGCGTCGTGCCGCTGGTGCTGGCCAACGGCGCCGGCGCCGCCAGCCAGAACGCGGTCGGCCTGGGCGTGCTGGGCGGGATGCTGGCGGCCACGCCGCTGGCCGTGATCTTCGTGCCCACCTTCTTTGTGGTGATTCTGAAATTGTTCAAGACCAAACCGAAACTTCTGGGCCATCAGGCGCCGCACATTCCGGCCGCCGAGGAATCCAGCACCGGAGACCGTTCATGAAGACCTGGATGCGACAAGGCCGCCTGGGCGCAATGACGGCGCTGTCCCTGGCGCTTGCCGCCTGCTCGCTGGCGCCGGACTACCACCGGCCCGCGGCGCCGGTACCCGACCAGTTCCCGCTGACGGCGGCCGCGGATGCCCAGGGCGCGGCCCTGCCGGCGTGGCGGGACGTGTTCCGGGATCCGCGGCTGCAGGCCCTGATCGAACTGGCCCTGCACAACAACCGCGACCTGCGCATCGCGGTCGAGCGTGTCGAGGAGGCCCGCGCGCAGTTTGGGATCGTCCAGAGCGACCGCCTGCCCACCATCGGCGCCCAGGGCACCGAGCAGGCCACCCATACGCCGGCCAATATGCGCAACGGCGGGCCCGACAGCCCCGCGGTCAACCGCAGCTTCGTCGCGGGCGTGGGCATGACGGCGTTCGAGCTGGATTTCTTCGGCCGCGTGCGCAATCTCAGCGAATCGGCCTATCAGCAGTTCCTGTCGACCGAGCAGGCGCGCCGCACGGTGCAACTGGGCCTGATCGCGCAGACGGCGGAAGCCTATTTCAACCTGCGCGCGGCCCAGGCCCTGCACGACCTGATGGACAAGACGCTGGAGGCGCGCGAAGGCTCGCTCAAGCTCGTCCAGGCGCGCTTTGACGTGGGCGTTGCCTCCGACCTCGACCTGGCCCAGGCCCAGGCCCAGCTCGATACCGTGCGGGCCGACCGGGTGGCGGCCGAGCGCGCCATGGCGCAGGCTGGCAACGCCCTGCAGCTGATCCTGGGCATGCCCGTGCCCGCGGACCTGCCGGCGCCGCTGCCCTTCGGCCGCGACCAGCTCCTGCAGGCGATCCCGGCGGGGCTGCCTTCGCAGTTGCTGGAACGCCGTCCCGACATCATCGGCGCGGAACACGGCCTGAAGGCCGCCAATGCCGAGATCGGCGCCGCGCGGGCGGCATTCTTCCCGCGCATCACGCTGACCGGTCTGCTGGGCTTTGCCAGCCCCGAACTGGGAGGCCTGTTCGGCGGCAGCCAGCGCTACTGGCAGTTCTCGCCGCAGATCCAGATGCCCCTGTTCGCCGGCGGCGTGAAGGGCAACCTGGACCTGGCCAAGGCGCGCAACAACATCGCGGTCGCTACGTACGAAAAGACCATCCAGACTGCCTTCCGCGAGGTCGCCGACGGCCTGGCGGGCGAGGCCACCTACAGCCGCCAGCTCGATGCGGTGCGGGCCACCGAGGCTTCGGCGCTGCGCGCGCTGAAACTGGCGGAGATCCGCTACGAGACGGGGGTGGACAGCTATCTGCAGGTGCAGACGGCCCAGGTCAATCTGTACGGCATCCAGCAGCAGTTCATCCAGCTGGGCACAGCGGCCTTGTCCAACCGCGTGGAACTCTACAAGGCCCTGGGCGGCGGCTGGTCCGCCACCGACCTGCCGGCCAAGGAGGACTGATGGAACTGGGCGTCAATATCGACCATGTCGCCACGCTGCGCCAGCAGCGGCTGACGGAATATCCGGATCCCCTGGAGGCCGCGCTGCGCGCCGAGGATGCCGGCGCCGACCTGATCACCCTGCATCTGCGGGAGGACCGGCGCCACATCCAGGACGCCGACGTGCGGGCGATCCGCCCGGCGCTGCGCACGCGCATGAACCTGGAATGCGCCATCACGCCGGAGATGCTGGACATCGCCTGCGGGATCCGGCCGCAGGACGTCTGCCTGGTGCCGGAAAACCGCCGCGAGCTCACCACCGAGGGCGGGCTGGACGTGCTCGGGCGCTTCGACGAGGTGCGCTCGGCCGTCGCGCAGCTGCAGGACGCCGGCATCCGCGTGTCCCTGTTCATCGATCCGGACGAGGCGCAGATCGCCGCCGCCGTGCGGGCCGGGGCGGGGGTGATCGAACTGCATACCGGCGCCTATGCCGATGCGCGGGACCCGGCGCAGCAGGCGGCGCAACTGGAACGCTTGCGCGCCGCGATCGCCGTGGGCGTGGGCGAGGGCCTGCGGGTCAACGCTGGCCACGGCCTGCATTACGACAATGTGCAGACCATCGCCGCCATGCCGGGCATCAGCGAGCTGAACATCGGCCACGCCATCGTGGCGCAGGCGGTCTTCGACGGCTGGGAGCCCGCCATCCGGCGCATGAAGGCGCTGATGGTCCAGGCCGCCTGTCGTTAGTGTGCTGTCCGGTTCATCCAGACCTTTTTTCTGATCGGCCCGCCCGCGTGGACGGGCCCTTACCGGAGCGACCATGTCTTCTGTTGTGGAAACCCTGCTGAGCCGCCAGTCCGTGAAATTCGTCCAGGCCCCCGGGCCCGACGAGGCGCAGCTGGACCTGATCCTGCAGGCCGCCATGCGGGCGCCGGATCACGGCGCCATCCGCCCCTGGCGCTTCGCCCTGGCGCGCGGGGCGGACGCCGCCGCGCTGGTCGACGTGGCGGTGCGCACCGGCCAAGCCGAAGGGCAGCCGTTGCCCGAGCCCAAGGTCGCCAACGCGCGCCGGTGGCTGGCCCGGGTGCCGCTGGTGATCCTGCTGGCCTGCCGGCCGGATCCCGCTGGCCGGATCAGCACCGAGGAAAGCCGCCTGTCGGTGGCGTGCGCCGTGATGAACATGCTGAATGCCGCCCATGCCCTGGGTTTCCATGGATTCTGGAGCACCGGGCTGGGCACGTCGCTGGACGGCATCGGCGAGGCGCTGGGATTCGACGCCCTGGACGAGCAGTTCATGGGCTACCTGGCCCTGGGCACGCCCATCGACGCCCCCGAACCCGCCCAGCGCCCCGACTATCGCGCCTTCGTGCGCGAGTGGTCCGCCTGAGCCTCGATCCCGTCCAGGATCGGGCAGTCCGGCCGGTCGTCGCCGTGGCAGCGCCGCGCCAGGGTGCGCAGCGTGCCGGCCATGCCCTGCAGCAGCGCGGCCTTGGCTTCCAGCGCATCGATGTGGGCCAGCGCCAGGCGCTTGACCTCGGCGCTGGCGCGGTGTCGGTCGCGCCACAGGCCGGTCAGGTCGGCGATCTGGGCCAGCGAGAAACCCAGTTCCCGCGCGCTGCGGATGAAGCGCAGGGCGTGCAGGTCGGCTTCTCCGTACTGCCGGTAGCCCGAGGCGCTGCGGCCTCGCGGCTGGAACAGGCCCTGGCTTTCGTAGTAGCGGATCATCTTGGGCGTCAGGCCGGTCAGGCGCGCGGCCTCGCCGATCGTGTGCGGCCTGCGGGCGTCGTCCCTGAGGGGAACGGATTCAGGGAGCATGGCGGGTCTCCAGGGGCAGCCATTTCAGGCGCAGGGCGTTGGTGACGACAAAGACGCTGGACAGGGCCATGGCGGCGGCGCCCAGCATGGGCGAGAGCTGCAGCCCGGTCCAGGGATAGAGCGCCCCCGCAGCCACGGGGATCAGCGCGGCGTTGTAGGCGAACGCCCAGAACAGGTTCTGCGCGATGTTGCGCATCGTCCGGTGCGAGAGCGTCACGGCGCGCGCGACGGATTCCAGGTTCTCGTTCATCAGCACGATATCGGCGGATTCGATGGCCACGTCGGTGCCTTGGCCGATGGCGATGCCCACGTCCGCCGTGGCCAGCGCCGGGGCATCGTTGATTCCGTCGCCCACGAAGGCCAGCGCGCCATTTTCCGTTCGCAGCGCCTCGAGGACGGCCGCCTTGTCGGCGGGCAGGGTCTGGGCGTGGACGATGTCGATTCCCAGCTCGCGGGCCACCGTCCGGGCCGCCGCCTCGTGGTCGCCCGTGATCAGGGCGGTCTTCAGGCCCAGGGCATGCAGGCGGGCGATGGCCGGGCGGGCGCTGGGGCGCAGGCGGTCGGCCACCGCCATGATGCCCGCCAGGCGGCCGTCGCGCGCCACCAGGAAGGGCGTCTTGCCCTGCGCCGCCAGCGCGGCCAGCCGTTCCAGGGCGTCCGCGTCCACGGCGATCCCGTGGTCCCGCATCAGGCGCTGCGAGCCCATCAGGTAGTCATGGCCGGCGGTCCGGCCCTGCACGCCCGCGCCCGTCAGGGCCTGGAAGTCCGATACGGGTCCCGGTTCCAGGCCTTCGGACCGCGCCGCCTCCAGCACCGCCCGGGCGATCGGGTGTTCCGATGCGCCCTGGACGGCGGCGGCTTCGGTCAGCAGCGTGGCGCGGTCGAGGCCCGCCAGGACGACCACCTCGCCCAGTACCGGGCGGCCTTCGGTGAGGGTGCCCGTCTTGTCGAAGGCCACGACGCGGGTATCGCGCAGGCGCTGCAGGGCGTCGCCCTGGCGCAGCAGGATGCCCAGGCCGGCGGCCCGGCCGGTCGCGACCATGATGGAAATGGGCGTGGCCAGCCCCATGGCGCAGGGGCAGGCGATGATGAGGACGGCGACCGCGGCGATCAGCGCGTGCGTCAAGGCGGGCTGCGGACCCCAGGCATACCAGGCCAGGAAGGACAGGACGGCCAGCCCCATCACGACGGGGACGAACCAGCCGGTGACCCGGTCGACCAGGCGCTGGATGGGCAGTTTCGCGCCCTGGGCGCGCTCGACCAGACCGATGATGTGGGCCAGCACGGTGTCGGCGCCGACCTCCGTGGCGCGCAGCACCAGGCTGCCCCGGGTATTGAGCGTGCCGCCGATCAGCCGGTCGCCGGGCCGGCGGCTGGCCGGCATGGGCTCACCGGTGATCATGGACTCGTCCACCCAGGATTCGCCTTCGAGGACGGTGCCGTCCACCGGAATCTTCTCGCCGGGACGCACGCGCACCACGTCGCCCGCCGCCAGCGATTCGATGGGCCGCTCGGCCCACTCCTGTCCCTGGCGCACCCAGGCGGTGCGGGGCTGCAGGCCCATCAGGTGGCGGATGGCGGAGCCGGCCCGCCCCTTGGCCCGGGCCTCGAGCCAGCGTCCCAGCAGGATCAGCGTGGTCACCACCGCGGCGGCCTCGAAATACAGGTGGCGCGCCGTCTCGGGAAACAGGCCGGGAGCGAGGGTCACCAGGGTGGAATACAGCCAGGCGCTGCCGGCGCCCAGGGCGACCAGAGTGTTCATGTCGGGACCGCCATGCCGCAGGGCCTTGAAGCCCCGGGTGAAGAACGGCCGCCCCGGCCCGGCCAGCACCGCCGTGGTCAGCGCCCACTGCATCCAGGCCAGCGTACCGGAATCCAGCCGGGCCTGGATCGCGTGATGCAGGGCGGGGACCAGGTGGCCGCCCATCTCCACCAGGAAGACCGGCAGGGTCAGCCCCAGCGCCCACAGAAAGCGCTGGCCCGCCCGGGATTCGTCCAGGTCCTGTTCCCGGCCGGCGTCGGGGCGGACGGCGGGTTCCTGCGCCAGGGCGTGCGCCGCGTAGCCCCGCTTGCCGACGGCGTCTTCCAGCGCCCGGACATCCACCGCCGGCGCCGAGAACATTACATGCGCCCGGCCGGTCGCCAGGTTGACGGAGGCCTGCGCCACGCCCGGCACGCCCGAGAGCGCCTTTTCGACCCGGCGCACGCAGGATGCGCAGGTCATGCCTTCGATCTTCAGATCCAGGGCGGGTTGGGGGGCGGCAAGTCCGGTCATGGCGATCTCCTGATCCAGTTCAGGATTGTAGGATCATCCTTGACCTCATGGTAAGGTCAAGCACCGCGATTCGCGGCGCCGCCTGGCCGCCTGCCGGGCGATGAACAGCGACGCCGCCACCAGGACCGCGCCGCCCGCGGCGAAGACTCCGGCGGGCCCGGCGCGATCCAGGACCATGCCGCCGCCGCCCGCGCCCAGCGCGATGGCGACCTGGATGGCGGCCACCAGCAGGCCGCCGCCGCTTTCGGCTTCGTCGGGCACCGTCTCGGCGATCCAGTTGGACCAGGCCACCGGCACGGTGCCGAATGCCAGGCCCCAGGCGAGGACCAGGACGGCGGTGAGCCAGGGCGCCGCGCCGCCGCCGCCCAGGAAGATACCGATCCCGCCGATCGCCAGGGGCGGCAGCGCCAGGGTCATCGAGGCATTGCGTTCCAGCATCCGGCCGCCCAGGTACGTGCCGGCGTAGTTGGCCACGCCATATCCCAGCAGGATGGACGAGACCAGGGTGATGGCCGCCCCGGTGACGTTTTCCAGGTAGGGGCGCACATAGGTGAACAGCGCGAAATGGCCGCTGAACACCAGCAGCACGCCCAGCAGGCCGGCCGCCACCGGCGGACGCCGGGCGACCCGCGCCAGCGTGTCCAGGCTGCCGCGGCCCTGGGACGGCAGGCGGGGCAGGGTCCACCACTGGACGGCCAGGGCCAGCACCCCCAGGCCCGCCGCGAGCAGGAATACCCGGCGCCAGCCGATCACCGCGCCCAGGTAGCTGCCCACCGGCGCCGCCACGATGGTCGCCGCGGCCACGCCGCTGACCATCAGGGACAGGCCGCGTGGAACCAGGGACGCCGGCACCAGCCGCATGACGATGGCGGTGGACATGGCCCAGAAGCCCCCCAGCGCCGTTCCCAGCAGGACCCGAGCGAGCAGCAGCGCGGTGAATCCCGGGGCGCAGGCGACCAGCAGATTGGAGGCGGCCAGCAGGATGGAGAACCCCATCAGGACGAGCCGGCGGTCCAGCCGGCGGGCGAGGGGGGCGGCGAGCAGGCTGGCGGCGAAGGCCGAGGCCGCCGTGGCGGAAATGGCCTGGCCCGCCAGGCTTTCCGGGATGCGCAGTTCGGCCGCCATGGGTGTCAACAGGCTGACGGGCAGGAACTCGGCGGTCACCAGACCGAAGACGCCCAGCATCAGGGAGACGACTGCGCCCCAGGCGGGGGCGCGGCGCATGGCGGACGGCGCCGGATCGAGAGTTTCAGGATGCATGGTGGGTTCCCCGAGGACTCAGATGTTGGCGCCGCCGTCGATCAGGAAGCTCGCTCCCGTGACGGAGCGGGCGGCGTCGCTGCACAGGTACAGGACCATCTGCGCGATCTCGTCGGGGCTGTTGTAGGCCGGGATCGCCCGCAGCGACTGCTGGGCCTGGGCCCGGGGGCCGTCGGCGGGGTTCATGTCCGTGTCCGTGGACCCGGGCTGGATGATGTTGACCGTGATTCCCCGCGGCCCCAGGTCGCGCGCCGCGCCCTTGGTCAGACCCCAGACGGCGGCCTTGCTCATGGCATACAGGGACAGGCCCGCGCGCGGGACGCGCTGGGCCAGGTTGCTGCCGATGTTGACGATGCGGCCGTGCGGGTTCATGAGCTGCGAGGCCCGCTGGATGGCGGCGAAGACGGCGCGCGCGTTGACGGACATCTGGCGCTCGTAGTCCTGCAAGGTGAATTCCTCGATGGGCCGCGCCTCGATGATGCCCGCATTGTTGACCAGGATGTCCAGCCCGCCCGGCAGCGCCGCGGCCTGGCCGACGACGCGCTGGATCGCATCGGCGTCGGCGCTGTCCGCCTTCAGGGCGGTGGCAAAGCCGCCCGTGGCCCCGGATTGGCGGCGGATGTCGTCCGCCAGCCGGTCGGCCGCGGCCTGCGACTGGTTGAAGGTGAACACGACGTGCGCGCCCGCCTGGGCGAGCTGGCGCACGATAGCCGCGCCGATACCCCGGGATCCGCCGGTGACCAAAGCATTTTTTCCGGACAAGGCAAACATGGACAAACCTTTTATGTAGTGGTCGATATAAAATACTAAATGGGCGCCGCCTTGGCTGTCAAAGGGTTTTTTATTGGCCGTTACAAAATATCGGGTCCGCCAGGGCGGACGCCGATTGGCGGGCTCCGCTCGATCCGTGCGGATCGACGAGGCGCAAAACGCGTCCGGGCCCTTGAGCCTGTCACGGCGTCAAGGTTTAACATGCGGGAATCTTTCCCTAGGAGCTTGCCTCATGAAAACCGAATTCATCGTGTCCGACATGACCTGCAACCATTGCGTGCAGACCATCACGCAGGCGGTGCGCGCCGTCTCCCCACAGGCCGAGATCCGCGTCGACCTGGCCTCGCATCGGGTGTCCATCGACTCGGACGCCGACGGCTCGACGCTGCTGGCGGCGATCCGGGATGCCGACTACGACGCCCAGCCGGCCTGAGCGGAGGAGCCCATGAGCAAGCGCATCGACTGCGACGTCGCCATCGTCGGCGCCGGTTCGGCCGGCCTGCCCGCCTACCGAGAGGTCGTCAAGGCGGGGCTCAAGCCCCTGCTGATCGAGGGCGGGCCCCATGGCACCATGTGTGCCCGCGTCGGCTGCATGCCGTCCAAGCTGCTGATCGCGGCCGCGGAATCGGCCGCGGCCATCCGCCATGCGCCGGATTTCGGCATTCGCGTGCCCGGCGCGGCGGTTGTGGACGGCGTCGCGGTCATGGACCGGGTGCGCCGCGAGCGCGACCGGTTCGTCGGCTTCGTGGTGGACGACGTCCAGGCCATGCCGCCCGAGCACCGCCTGGATGCCCGCGTCGAATTCCTGCGCGATGGTGTGCTGCAAAGCGACCAGGGCCACGAGATCCATGCCGGCCGCATCATCCTGGCGATCGGCACCCGGCCCGTGGTGCCGCAGGCCTACCGGACGCTGGGCGAGCTGGCCATCGTCAATGACGACGTCTTCGACTGGAAGGACCTGCCGCGCAGCGTGCTGCTGGTGGGCTCGGGCGTCATCGGAGTCGAACTGGGCCTGGCGCTGGCGCGGCTGGGCGTGCGGGTGCGCCTGCTGAACCGGTCCGACAGTTTCGCGCACCTGCACGACCCGGCAGTGCGGCAGACGGCGGTCGGCGTGCTGGGGCCCGAGCTGAACCTGGTCCAGGGCGCCCACGTGACCTCGGTGCGCCGCGAGGGCGACCAGGCGCTGGTGGGCTGGACGCTCGGCGACGGCGCCGAGATCTGTGAACGTTTCGATCGCGTGCTGCTGACGGCGGGCCGGCGGCCGGACCTGGACGCGCTGCACCTGGAACGCACCAGCATGCCGCTGGACGAACGCGGCCTGCCGGCCGTCGATCCCGGCACGCTGCAGGTGCGCGGGCAGCCGGTCTTCCTGGCGGGAGACGTCACCGGCCGGCACGCCATCCAGCACGAGGCCTCGGACGACGGCCGGCTGGCGGGCCGCAACGCGGCCGCCTGGCCGGATGTGCGGGCGCTGCCGCGCCGGGCGCCGCTGGCGGTGGTGTTCAGCAATCCGCAGATCATGCAGGTGGGCGGGGGATTCACAGCCTTCGATCCGGACACCATGGCCATCGGCGCGGTCGACTGGACCCGCCAGGGCCGCTCGCGCGTCATGCTGCGCAACCAGGGACTGCTGCACGTCTACATGCGGCGTTCCGACCAGCGGTTCATTGGTGCGGAAATGGTGGGGCCGGACGCCGAGCACGTCGCCCACCTGCTGGCCTGGGCCCTGCAGATGGAACTGAGCGTGCCGGACATGCTGCGGCTGCCTTTCTATCATCCCACCATCGAGGAAGGAATCCGCACGGCGCTGCGCGACGCGGCGGGGCATGCCGGGTAGGCCGGCGCGATCGGGACGGGGGCGCAGCGGGCCGCGCCGGAATGCCGGCCCGCTGTCCGTTCAGCGCAGCATCGGGCGGATGGCGGCCAGCAGATCCTCCTGGGACTCGCTGTCCGGCGCCAGCCAGACGGCCTTGCCGTGCTGGTCGAAGGCGTAGATGCCCCGGCTGTGGGAGACCTCGTAGGGGGCGTCGGGGTGCGCCGGATCGGGACGCTCGATCTGGTAGGCGACCCGGTAGCGGCGGGCCAGGGCGGCGATCGCCGATTCATCGCCCGTCAGGCCGATGGCGTGGCGGTCGAACTGGTCCACGTAGGCCTGCAGCATGTCGGGCGTATCGCGGTGTGGGTCCACGCTGACGAACAGGATGCGCACCTGGTCGGCCTTCGGCCCCAGGGCCTCGGTGACCTGCGCCAGCTGCGCCATCGTGGTGGGGCAGATGTCGGGACAGCTGGCGTAGCCGAAGAACATCAGCACGATCTTGCCGGTAAAGGCCTGTTCGGTGACCGTCGCGCCGCCCGCGCCCTGCAGGGAGAACTTCAGGTCGGGCAGAAAGCCGCGCACCGGGTGGACCGCCGCCAGCGCCACACCGATGCCGCATGCCCATAGGACCAGCGCCGCCATCAGGCGTCGACCGACCCCTGCAGAGCGATGATGGATCAAGAATGTCTTTTTGCCGCCGGGCCGTCCCAAGGCAAAAAGTGCCCCCTTGGGGGGCAGCAAGCGGGCGAAGCCTGCGCAGCGTGGGGGCACCTTCACTTTCAGGCCTCGACCAGGCCGCTGTGGCGCAGCAGGGCGTCCAGCGAGGGATCCCGGCCGCGGAAGGCCCGGAACGATTCGGCGGCGGGGCGCGAGCCGCCCACGGCGATGACCTCGTCCAGGTAGCGGCGGCAGGTATCCGGATCGAAGACGTCGCGGGTGCCATCCGACCCCGGCCGCGCCCGTTCCTCGAAGGCGGCGAAGGCGTCGGCCGACAGGACCTCGGCCCATTTGTAGCTGTAGTAGCCGGCGCCGTAGCCGCCCGCGAACAGGTGCGAGAAGGCGTGCGGGAACCGGTGCCAGGCGGGCGGGACCAGCAGGGCGACCTCCCGGCGGACCTGGTCCAGGGTGTCGAGCACGGCGCTGATCGACAGGCCGTGATCCTGGGTGTGGATCAGCAGGTCGAACAGCGAGAATTCCACCTGGCGCAGGGTCTGCAGGCCGCTCTGGAAATTGCGCGCCGCCGTCATCTTGTCAAAGAGCGCGCGCGGCAGGGACTCGCCCGTCTCGGCGTGCCGGGTCAGGGATTTCAGGACGCCCCATTCCCAGCAGAAATTCTCCATGAACTGCGAGGGCAGTTCGATGGCGTCCCATTCGACGGCGGCGAAGGCGGCGGCGCCCGGATCGTCCACCCGCGACAGCAGCGTGTGCATGGCGTGGCCGCTTTCGTGGAAGAGGGTGATGACCTCGTCGTGCGTCAGCAGGGCCTCGCCGCCGTCCTGAGGCGCGGAGAAATTGCAGGTCAGCCAGGCCAGGGGCTGGTGCAGCGTGTCGCCGTGGCGGCGGCGGCTGCGCTCGCTGTCCACCCAGGCGCCGCCCTGCTTGCCGGGACGGGCGTACAAGTCCATGCCCAGGCGGCCGAGCTCGCGGTCCTGCGCGTCCAGCACCCGGTAGATGCGGGCATCGGGGTGCCAGGCCGGCGCGTCGCAGCGCTCCAGACGCACGCCGAACAGGGTCCGGATCACCTCGAACAAGCCCTTCAGGACCTGGGATTCGGTGAAATAGGGGCGCAGTTCCTCGTCGGAATAGGCGTAGCGCTGCTCGCGCAGCCGTTCGGACGCATAGGCGATGTCCCAGGGCTCCAGGGTGTCCAGGCCCAGGTGTTCGGCGGCGAAGGCGCGCAGTTCTTCAAGGTCGCGCTGCGCGCTGGGGCGCGCCTTGGCCGCCAGCTCGCGCAGGAATTCCAGCACCTGCGGGGCGCTGTCGGCCATGCGGGTTTCCAGACGCAGCGAAGCGAAATCGGCATGGCCCAGCAGGCTGGCTTCCTCGGCGCGCAGCGCGAGCAACGACTCGATGCATTCGGAATTGTCGAAGGCCGGGTCGCCCTGGTCCGAGGCGCGGGTGCCGTAGGCGCGATAGACGGCCATGCGCAGCTCGCGGTCGCGGGCGTGCTGCATGACCGGCAGGTAGCAGGGCATGTGCAGGGTGAGCTTCCAGCCGTCCTCGCCGGCCGACTGCGCCAGTTGCCGCGCGCCGGCCACGACCAGCGCGGGCAGGCCCGCCAGGCGGCTTTCGTCGGTGATCAGGAGCGACCATCCGTCGGTCGCATCCATGACGTTCTCGGAGAATTTCTGCGAGACCTGGGCCTGCAGGTCGGCGTTGCGGGCGTAGGTCTCGCGCGCCTCGCCCTGCAGCTCGACGCCGCTCAGGCGGAAATCGCGCAGGGCCAGGTCGACGATGCGCCGGCGGGTGGAGGACAGCGCCGCGTAGGCCGGGCTGGCCGCCAGGGCGCGGTAGCGCTCGTACAGGCCCCGGTGCAGCCCCACCCAGGTGGAGAACTCGCTCATGAGCGGCAGGCAGTCGTTGTAGGCCGCCCGCAACTCGGGGGTGTTGACCACGCTGTTCAGGTGGCCCGCGATCGACCATGCCCGGTGCAGGCGCTCGGAGGGATCCTCGATGGACTCGACCAGGTTTTCCCAGTCGGGCGGCGCCTCGCAGGCGGCGGCGGCCTCGATGGCGGCGCGCGTGGCGTCGATCAGTTCGCGCACGGCCGGCTCGATGTGGGCGGGCCGCACGGCGGCGTAGTCGACGTAAGCCTCGGCCGGTACGAGGAGGGGATTCGCGGCAATCGTGGGAGAAGTCATGGGCGGCACATGGGGGCGGTGCCCCCTTTTTTCAAGTCTGCAGGGTGCGTTCCGCGGCTTCGAGGGTATTGACCAGCAGCATGGCGATGGTCATGGGTCCGACGCCGCCGGGGACGGGCGTGATGGCGGCGGCGACCTGCGCCGCGGAATCGAAATCGACGTCGCCCGTGAGCTTGCCCGAGGGCAGGCGATTGATGCCCACGTCGATGACCACCGCGCCGGGCTTGACCATGTCGCCGCGGACGATGCCCGGCTTGCCGGTGGCCACCACCAGCACGTCGGCGCGGCGCGTCTGCGCGCCGAGGTCGCGGGTCTTGGAATTGCACAGGGTGACGGTGGCGCCGGCGGCCAGCAGCAGCATGGCCATGGGCTTGCCGACGATGTTGCTGGCGCCGACGATGACGGCCTCGGCGCCGCGCAGCGGCACGTCCTCGGATTCCAGCATCTTCATCACGCCGTAGGGCGTGCAGGGGCGGAACAGCGGCCGTCCGGTCATCAGCAGCCCGGCGTTGCTGACGTGGAAGCCGTCCACGTCCTTGGCCGCGCTGATGGTCTCGATGACCAGGCCGGTGTCGATGTGGCCGGGCAGGGGCAGCTGCACCAGGATGCCGTGGATGGCGGGGTCCTGGTTCAGCGTCTCGATGACGTCCAGCAGCTCGCCCTCGGCCGTGTCGGCCCCCAGGGGAATCACGCGCGACAGCATGCCGGCGGCCTCGCAGGCGGCGGCCTTGTTGCGCACGTACACCTGCGAGGCGGGATCCTCGCCCACCAGGACCACGGCCAGGCCCGGGGTGACGCCCTGGGGACGCAGCGCCTCGACGCGGCGCGCCACGTCGGCGCGGACGCGGGCCGAGAGGGCCTTGCCGTCGATCAGGCGAGCGCTCATGATCCGGCTTCCTCGGTGCGGGTCAGGGCGATCTTCATCAGGTCGGCGACGGTGGTGACCTCGAGTTTTTCCATGATGTTGGCGCGGTGGGCCTCGACCGTCTTGATGCTGATGTTCAGGTCGCCGGCAATCTGCTTGTTCAGGCGTCCGGCCACGATGCGCTCGAGCACCTGCTGTTCGCGCGCGGTCAGGCGGCCCAGGACCGCCTGCTGGTCGCGCTGGGCCTGGGCCTCGCGCACGCGCTCGGTGGCCTGCTCCAGCATGCCGGCCACGATGCGGCGCAGGTCGGCCTCGTTGAAGGGCTTTTCCAGGAAATCGACGGCGCCTTTCTTCATGGTGGAGACCGCCATGGGCACGTCGCCGTGGCCAGTGATGAAGACGATGGGCAGCGGCGCCTTGCGGGCCAGCAGGGTTTCCTGCAGCTCCAGGCCGCTCATGCCGGGCATGCGCACGTCGGCGATCAGCACCGCGACCTGGTCGGGGTTGTACGCGTCCAGGAACTCTTCGGCGCCGGCGAAGCTGCGCACGGCGTAGCCGTTGGCTTCGAGCAGCCAGCGCAATGAATCGCGGACCGCTTCGTCGTCGTCGACGATGTAGATGATGCTGGAGACTTGAGGGTCGGTCATGCTTGCGTTTCCTCCGTGGATTCCTGGGCCGGCAGGCCCGGGGGGGCCTTGGGCAGGGTGAATCGGAATATCGTCCCGCCTTCGGGGTTTGGGGTGGCCCACAGGCGGCCGTGATGCGACTCGATAATGGTACGGCAGATGTTCAGACCCATGCCCAGGCCTTCGGACTTGGTGCTGTAGAACGGCTCGAACAGGCGGTCGGGATTGCGCAGGCCGTGGCCGCGGTCGATCACGGCGATCTCGACTTGCGGATCCTGGTCGGTGATGTTGACGTGCAGGCTGCGGTATTCGCTGTGTTCCATGGCCTCGACCCCGTTCTTGAGCAGGTTCAGCAGCACCTGCTCGATCAGGATCGGATCGGCCAGGACCTCCGGCATGGGGTCGGGCAGGCTCTGGACGATGTCGATCCGGCGCTTGCGGGCGTCGATGTCGGCGAACCCGACGGCATTTTCCACGATGCGCGTGAGCCCCACGGCCTGGCGGCGCGGCTCGCTGCGTTTGACGAATTCGCGGATGCGGCTGATGATCTTGCCGGCGCGCTCGGCCTGCCGGGACGCCTTTTCCAGCGCCTGCAGCAGGGATTCGGTCGGCGCCTTGCCGGACTTGACCATGGCGACGGCCGCCATATTGTAGTTGCTGATGGCCGTCAGGGGCTGGTTGAGCTCGTGCGCCAGCGACGAGGCCATTTCGCCCATCGTCGTCAGGCGGCTGGTCAGCTGGGCCTTTTCCTGCTGGATGCGGGACTCTTCCTCGTGCTTGCGCCGCTCGGTGATGTCGCGCGCGACCTGCAGGCGCACGCGCCGCGAATCCGTCCAGGCCAGCATGCGATGGTGGACCTCGAACCAGCGCTCGGCCGTGGACGAGTAGAGCTCCATGGTCTCGTCGGTAAAGCGACCCAGGCGTCCGCCCAGCAGTTGCGCGTGGCCGCTGGTCTGGGCGCCGAACAGGCGCCGGTAGGTGCGGTTGGCGAACAGCAGTTCCAGGCCCTCGGGCGTGTCGGCCACGACCGAGATCGCATCGTCCAGGCCCTCGAGCACGGTCATGAACCGCTCGTGGGCGGCCGTCAGGGCCTCGCGGATGCGCTTGGGCTCGGTGATGTCGGTCATGGACGTCATCCAGCCGATCTGCTCGCCATTCGGGTCGCGCAGCGGGGACACGTACATGCGCGCCGTGAACCGCGATCCGTCGCGGCGCTGCGCCTCGATTTCCAGCCCGCTGCTGGGCGTACGCCCCGACAGCAGCTGGGCGAGCGTTTCGCGGTGGTGGTCGTGGCGGCCGGGCAGCCAGTAGGGGAAGGGCGCCGTGCGGCCGATCAGGTCGGCCTCGTTCCAGCCGATCATGCGGCAGAACGCGGGATTCACGTAGGCGATCCGGCCCTGCATGTCGAACACCCGCATGCCGGTCGACATGGAATTTTCCATGGCGCGGCGAAAGCCTGTCTCGGCGATCAGCGCGGCCTCGGCCTGTGTGCGAAAGCGCGTATAGCGCCATAATGCCAGCAGGCTGAAGACGATCACCAGCGACAGGGCGAAGACCACCATCATCAGGCGCTGCTGGCGGGTCTCCTGATCGATGGTGACGAACATCACGCTGTCGCTCTGCAGGCGCTGCAGCCACAGGAACGCGCCCATCACGCACAGATACAGCACCAGCACGACGGCCGGGGTCAGCCAATACAGACGGCGGCTATGGCGGGCGTGCTCATAGAAGGTCGTCGGAATCAGGGACTTGCGGTTCGGGTTTGCCATGGCCGTGATGGTCTTGCGATTGCGCCATTTTAGACGCGAAAATAGTATTCAATTTTTCACATAATAAAAATTCATACCACGAGGTGAAATTTTGCTTGTGCTGGGCCCGGGTCTTTCCTAGAATGGGCACAGGTGCCGGACCCCCGGATGCGCGCGCATCCGGATCCCCTGTGTCCGGCTCGATTTCAGGCAGGCGCGATGTGTGGTCGCGTCCTCGAACCACACCCCAGGAGACACGCACAATGTCCTCTCTTGAACAAGCGAACGCCAAGGCGGCGGATCCCGATCAACAGGAAACCCAGGAATGGCTTGACGCCCTCGAAGCCGTGCTGGACCGGGAAGGGGCCGAGCGTGCCCATTTCCTGATCGAGAGCCTGATCGACCTGGCGCGCCGTTCCGGCGCCCACATCCCGTTCTCGCCGAACACGGCCTACGTCAACACGATTCCCCCGGGGCTCGAGCCGCCGCATCCCGGCAACATGGTCCTCGAAGAGCGCATCCGCTCCTACATCCGCTGGAACGCCATGGCCATGGTCGTGCGCGCCAACAAGCACGAGCCGGCCGACGGCGGCAGCCTGGGCGGGCACATCGCGTCCTTCGCCTCGCTGGCCACCATGATCGAATGCGGCCAGAACCACTTCTGGCACGCCGAATCCCCGGACCACGGCGGCGACCTGGTGTATTTCCAGGGCCACTCCTCGCCCGGCATGTATTCCCGCGCCTATCTGGAAGGCCGCCTGACCGAAGAGAACCTCAACTGGTTCCGCCAGGAAGTCGGCGGCAAGGGCAAGGGTCTGTCGTCCTACCCCCACCCCAAGCTCATGCCGAGCTTCTGGCAGTTCTCCACCGTCTCCATGGGCCTGGGCCCCATGATGGCGATCTATCAGGCCCGCTTCCTGAAATACCTGCAGGCGCGCGGCATTGCGCAGACCGACCAGCGCAAGGTCTGGGTCTTCGTGGGCGATGGCGAGATCGACGAGCCCGAGACCCTGGCCGCCATCGGCCTGGCCGCCCGTGAAAAGCTCGACAACCTGATCTTCGTGGTCAACTGCAACCTGCAGCGCCTGGACGGTCCGGTGCGCGGCAACGGCAAGATCATCCAGGAACTCGAAGGCGCCTTCCGCGGCAACGGCTGGAACGTCATCAAGCTGATCTGGGGCGGCTACTGGGACCCCCTGTTCGCCCGCGACAAGGAAGGCATCCTGCGCCGCGTCATGGAAGAGACCGTCGACGGCGAATACCAGGCCTACAAGGCCAACGACGGCAAGTTCGTACGCGAGAAATTCTTCGGCAAGCATCCCAAGCTGCTGGAGATGGTCAGCCGCATGAGCGACGAGGACGTCTGGCGCCTGAACCGCGGCGGCCACGATCCGCACAAGGTCTACGCCGCCTTCGCCGCGGCCGCCGGCCACGAGGGCCAGCCCTCGGTCATCCTCGCCAAGACCATCAAGGGCTACGGCATGGGCCAGGTCGGCCAGGCCAAGAACCCCACGCACCAGCAGAAAAAGCTGGACGTCGAGTCGGTGCGCGAATTCCGCGACCGTTTCAACATCCCCATCCCCGACGACAAGCTGGAAGAAATCCCGTACTTCAAGCCGGCCGAGGATTCGCCGGAGATGAAATACCTGCACGAACACCGCAAGGCGCTGGGCGGCTACCTGCCGCACCGCCGCGTGAAGGCCGACGAATCGCTGCCGGTGCCGGCCCTGGAGACCTTCAAGGCCGTCCTGGAGCCGACCGCCGAGGGTCGCGAGATCTCCACCACCCAGGCCTTCGTGCGGGTGCTCAACCAGATCCTGCGCGACAAGGACCTCGCCCCGCGCGTCGTGCCCATCCTGGTCGACGAGTCGCGGACCTTCGGCATGGAAGGCCTGTTCCGCCAGATCGGCATCTACGCGCCCGAAGGCCAGAAATACGTCCCCGTGGACAAGGGCCAGGTGATGTACTACCGCGAGGCCGAGAACGGCCAGCTGCTGCAGGAAGGCATCAACGAGGCGGGCGGCTTCTGCTCCTGGATCGCGGCGGCGACGTCGTATTCGGTCAGCAACCGCATCATGATCCCGTTCTTCATCTATTACTCGATGTTCGGGTTCCAGCGCTTCGGCGACCATGCCTGGGCGGCGGGCGACATGCTGGCGCGCGGCTTCGTGCTGGGCGGCACGGCGGGCCGCACCACGCTCAATGGCGAAGGCCTGCAGCACGAGGACGGCCACAGCCACATCCAGGCCTCCCTGATCCCCAACTGCGTGGCCTACGATCCGGCCTTCGCGCACGAGGTCGC
>DASSTS010000034.1:0-6237 GCA_035707805.1 Castellaniella sp.
GTGCTGACGATGCTGGTGGCGGGTCTGGTGGGGACCTACCGGATCCAGCGCGACCAGTTGATGGAAGACACCCTGGCGGCCAACCAGGCCTTCGCCGAAAAGCTGGCCGCCTCGGCCTCGGACCTGCTCAAGCACGCCCAGCAGGATATGTCCTACTCCGCCGCGCGCATCGTCCAGTCCGGCATGGATCCCGCCGTGCTGCAGTCCGAGGCCGATCGCCTGCATCTGCAGGGGCCGGGTTTCAATGCGGTGACCATCACCGGCAGCCAGGGCGTCATTCTGATCAACTCGCCCAAATCCCTGAACGTTACCGGCCGCCGGGTGGACCGGTCCGCTCCGCGGTCGTCGCTGCGCCACCAGGTGCCGACGATCAGCAATCCCTTCGTCACGATCCTGGGCAATCTGGCAATCCTGATGACGCAGCCCCTGTACACGACCAGCGGCCAGTATCTGGGCTACCTGGCCGGCACCGTCTACCTGAAGGCCGACGGCGGCCTGTCCCGCCTGATCGGACAGCACTATTTCCGCAACGATACCTATGTCTACGTGGTCGACGAAGCGCGGCGACTGCTGTACCACCCGCAGCCGGAACGGGTCGGAACCGTGGTCGGGCTCAACCCGGTCATCGATGCGGTGCTGGAAGGCCGGTCGGGGGCGCGGCGGGTGACCAATACCCAGGGTGTGGACATGCTGGCCGGATTCGCCTACGTGCCGGACGCGAAATGGGGCATCGTCGTGCAACGCCCTACCGACGTGACGCTGGACCGGCTGGACAAGCTGATGCACCGCGCCCTGCTGCTGTCGATCGCGCCGGTGGGACTGCTGCTGTTGCTGCTGTGGTTCCTGGCAAGCTGGATCGCCCGGCCGTTGAAAGAGCTGTCCCAGATCGTGCGCGACGGCTACGGGGATGGCATGGCGCGCCGCATCCAGTCGGTGCGCTGCTGGTATTTCGAGGCCCAGCGCCTGCAGCAGGCGCTGCTGTCGGGGGCCGACACGGTCGGGACCCAGCTGGGCCAGCTGCAGGAGGAAGCCTACCAGGACCCGCTGACCGGCCTGGGCAACCGGCGCGGCCTGGGGCTGGCGCTGCAGACGTGCCAGGCCCTGGGCCAGCCCTTTTCCGTCGTCACCCTGGACATCGATTTCTTCAAGCGCGTCAACGACACCTACGGCCACGATGTCGGCGACCAGGTGATCCGCCACGTGGGCGACCACATGCGCGGCCTGGCGCGCGAGGGCGACACGCTGTTTCGCATGGGCGGCGAGGAATTCCTGGCGCTGCTGCCGGGCACCCCGCTGGATGCGGCCGCCAGCATGGGCGAACGCTTGCGGTCCGGGATCGAGCAGGCCGTGATCCTGCCGGGGGAAACCGTCACGGTGTCGGTCGGGGTGGCAGCCTGGACGCCGGCATCCGCCGCGGACGGCGCCGCCGTGCTGAAGGCCGCGGACCAGGCGCTGTACCAGGCCAAGCAGACCGGACGCAACCGGGTGGTGCGCAGCGATGCCGTGACGGAACAGGCGCCCGGGTCCGAAAAAAACCAGCCGGCGGCCCCAACGTAAAGGCCCCACCTTCTGGTGGGGCCCTACTGCCACTGGGGCAGTAGCACTGCAAGGGCGCAGTACCGGATCAACGCCGGTGAGGCGATGAATCGCTGCCATCCGGCAGCGATTCCAGTATAGGCATCCGCATCCCCCGCGACAAGATCGGGATTTACCCTGATCCCGCCCCGGATTTGGGACCGGGAACGGAGCCGGCATGCCGGCCGCCGGTCAGTGGGCCAGCACGTAGTCCAGGGCCGCGCAGACGGCCGCCACCTGGGCCGCATTGCAGGTCTCCGGCGTGGCGCGTGGACTGTCCGGATAGACCTCGGTGGTGGTGCGGTACGGCGCGTCGGTGATGCCCGCGCACAGGCCCAGCGAACGCAGGGCATAGCGGATGACGCCCCGCGCCACGACCGGCGACCCGATGATCTCTCCGCGATCGTCCGCCGGCGCGATGTGCGTGACCCGGGAGACCGCCTCGATGATGGACTGCTGGAACGCCGGCTGCGGGGATTGCGCGTCGTCCACCAGGTAAAAGCCATCCGGAATGCCGCCGGGCGTGAAAGGCCGCCCGTCGCGCGCCGCCAGCGCCGGGCGAAACTCGGACTCGTCCGTATCCGTGGTCTCGTGCAGATCCACGTGCACCCGCACCCGGTCCACGATCGGCGCGACCAGCGCCATCAGCGCGGCCGACTCCGGCGCCGGGCTGTCGGGACGGAAAGACCGGTTGGGATCCAGGGCCTGCGGGTTCCAGCGATGGATGCGCTCGAACCCCCAGGGGCTCACGCAGGGCGCGATCAGCACGTCCAGCCGGTCTTCGTAGGCAGCCGCATGCCCGGCCGCAAACTGCAGCGCACCCATCACCCCGCTGGTCTCGTAGCCGTGCACGCCGCCGGTGACCAGCGCCATGGGCCGATCGCCCCCCCAGCGCCTGCTGCGCAACGCCACCAGGGGATAGACGTCCGGTGCGTAATCCAGGCGGCCGTACCGGACGATCTCGAAACGGTCCCGCAGGCCGTCGACCACGTCCAGCACCTGCCGAGCGTAGCTGCGCCGACGCTGCTGCCGTGCCCGCCAGGCCTTGATTTCATCGGCGCCCCAGGCCAGGCCGGGCGTGCCGATGGGATAGAAACGGGAAGCCATGCCGGATGCTCCGCCTCGTGCATTGTGAGGGAAATCAATGTATCACGCGGCGGCCGCCCTGGCGGGATAGAATGGGCGCCTGCGGCGAACGCGCGCCGACGCGATCCCCCTTTCCCGGCTTTCCGCCTCGTGCGCCCGCGCGGGGCGGCGCCATTCCTTCCGAGGTTCCCCATGATCGACCATCTCGACCACCTCGTCCTGACCACCACCGACGAACAGGCCTGTGTGGACTTCTACGTCGGGCTGCTGGGCATGACGCTGGAGACCTTCGGCGAAGGCCGCAAGGCCCTGAAGTTCGGCCGCCAGAAGATCAACGTGCACGTCAAGGGACGCGAGTTCGAGCCCAAGGCGCATCTTCCCGTGCCGGGGGCGCTGGATCTGTGCTTCATCGCCTCCCGCCCGCTGGACGAGGTCATCGAGACCCTGAGGGCCAAGGGCGCCGCCATCATCGAGGGACCGGTGCGCCGCACGGGCGCCCAGTTTCCGATCCGCTCCATCTACCTGCGCGACCCCGATCTCAACCTGATCGAAATCTCGGAACCCTGGACCGGATAAACCCCATGCAAGACACCGCCCCGTTCACCGATCCCCTCGCCCGCCTGGCGCCCGCCCAGGACCAGCGCCAGGCCGCCGCGCTGGCGCAGGCACTCTTCACCCAGGCCTTCCGCCAGGCCGCCGCCGAGGCCTCGCCGGAACCCGCCGATCCGGCCGCCCGCGCCCGCGAATGGACCGCCGCAGCGCCCTCCCCCGATGCCGCCGCCCTGCGGCTGGCGCTGCTGCTGGTCGGCCTGGACCAGTGGGGCCTGGCATTCAGCCAGGCCTTCGGCATCACCGGGATCCCGCCGCTGACGCAGTTGATCGGCGAATTGCGGATGCGCACCGACGCCGCCGAAGACGCCCGCCTGCAGCAGCAGCTGGAACGGCTGGACGCGCAGGAAAGCAGCGCCATCGATTTCAAGATCGCCCTGCGCCGCGACATCCACCTGGCGCTGTGGCACGCCATGGCGTGCGGCGACGATCTGGAGTCCGTCCAGCCGATCCTCCGGACCCTGGGCAGCCTGCTGCTGACCCTGGACACCCGGATGCCGACGCTAGGCTGGCGCCTGGTGGCCGACACCCTGGCCCACATCCAGATCCGCCTGCTGGGATCGGGGCTGCCGGCGCTGGCCAACAGCGGCACCCAGGCCCTGCTGGATGCGCTGGGACAAGCCATGCCGCCGGACCATTACCAGACCATCCTCGCGCATGCCGCCAGCGTCCTGCGAGACTGGCAGCGTGCGCAGCGCGCGCACTGAACGCTTCGCACCCGGCGCCACCGGCTTGCATGAGCGCGGACAGCGCAGCGGATATACATTTCCTAGCGGATAGGCGGCCGGAAATTTGCTATAACCGGACAGGTTGCAGCCCGCAGGATCCAGACACATGCCTATCCAGACCCTCTGCCGCTATGGCGCCATCCTGTTGTTCGGCGCGCTCGTCTCGGGCTGCGCGTCTTCAGATGCGCCCACCCCGACCGCCTCGCGCGCCAGCAGTTCGTGCGGCTGGCTGTTCGGCAACTGCGGCTACGAAGGCGCCTACGAACCCGGCGAAAAAGACTACGCCGAAGAAGAAGCCGCCCGCTTGAACCGCGCCCAGCTGTCCCGGCTGCGGGGCCGCTGACTAGGCCGGCAGCGTCTCCAACGCGGCCTGCACGCGCGAGCGCGCCTCGCCTTCCAGCGACCTGACCGGCAGCGGCAGGCAGGACGCGGCTGCCAGGCCGCAGAGCTCGGCCGCCGTGGCAATGACCCGCAGGCTGCCGTGCCGGGCGAACAATGCCCACCAGGGCGCCATCTGGTCCGACAGGCTGACAGCCTGCGCCGCATCGCCCGCCTGCGCGGCGCGCGTGATCCGCAGCACGGGCTCGGGAAACAGTCCGCCGATCGCGGAATACCACACCTCGCACCCCGCATTCAGCCCCAACGCGCCAAAACCGTCGCCGCTGACGCCGATCGTCACGTACGCGGGAATCAGGGCTCGCAGCCGCTGCACGCGCAGGCGCGCGGCCTGCGGATCGGCCGGCGCCCTGGGAATCTTGATCGAGGCCACATTGGGCAGGTGCGCGATCCGCCCATGCAAGGCGTCGCTGAACGCGAAATGCGTGGTGCCCGGATTGTCGTACACGCACAGCGGCACGGACAGCGACCGAGCCACGGTCTCGTAGAGGCTGAAGACCTCGTCCTCGGACAGCTTTTGATAGGACACCGGGGCCAGCAGGACGCCTTGCGCGCCCGCGGCCTGGGCATCCTGCGCCAGCGCCAGCACGTCGCGGGTGCGCAAGGCGCCGATCCCCACCATCACCGGGATGCCGCCCGCGTGCCGGACCGCCAGCCCCGCGATCCGCCGGCGCTCTTCCCGCGTCAGATAGGCATAGCTGCCGGTGGATCCCAGCACCCCGATGGAATCCACCCCGGCGGCGGCCAGCCGCTCGACCAGCCGCACGAACGCCGCCTCGTCGAGCGCGGCCTCGTTCAGCGGGGTCAGCGGAAACGCGCTCAAGCCGGAAAACATGACTGCCTCTCCCAATGCGCAGCCGGACCTCAGGCCGCCAGCGACGCGCAGTCGATGACGAAACGGTATTTCACGTCGCCCTTGAGCATCCGCTCGTAGGCCTCGTTGATCTGCCCGGCGCGGATCATTTCGATGTCGGCGACGATACCATGGTCGGCGCAGAAATCCAGCATCTCCTGCGTCTCCGGGATCCCGCCGATCATCGAGCCCGCGAGGCTGCGGCGCTTGCGGATCAGGTTGAAGACCTCGGGCGAGGGATGCGGCGACGCCGGCGCGCCCACCAGCGTCATCGTGCCGTCGCGCTTGAGCAGCGCGAAAAACGCGTTCAGGTCGTGCGGGGCCGCCACCGTGTTGAGGATGAAATCCAGGCTCTGGGCATGCGCCGCCATCTCGTCGGCATTGCGCGACACGACGACCTCGTGCGCGCCCAGCGCCCGGGCCGCATCACGCTTGGATTCGGACGTGGTGAACGCCACCACGTGCGCCCCCATCGCATTGGCCAGCTTGATGCCCATGTGGCCCAGCCCGCCGATGCCCACCACCCCGACCTTGTGGCCCGGCCCCACGTTCCAGTGGCGCAGCGGCGAATACGTGGTGATGCCCGCGCACAGCAGGGGCGCCACGGCAGCCAGCTGCGCCTCGGGATGACGGATGTGCAGCACATAATGCTCGTGCACGACGACCCGCTGGGAATAGCCCCCCAGCGTGTGGCCGGGCGCGTCCGGGGTCTGGCCGTTGTAGGTGCCGACCATATGGTCGCAGTAGTTCTCCAGCCCCTCGTCGCAATCGCCGCAGTGCCGGCAGCTGTCCACGATGCAGCCCACGCCCACCAGGTCGCCGACCCGGTGCCCGGAAACCTGCTCGCCCACGGCGGAGACCCGGCCCACGATCTCGTGGCCCGGCACGCAGGGATAGAGCGTGCCCGCCCATTCGGACCGCACCTGGTGCAGGTCGGAATGGCACACGCCGCAATAGGCGATGTCGATCTGGACGTCGTGCGGCCCCGGA